>NZ_JAZBJP010000010.1:0-202229 GCF_036352915.1 Streptomyces bugieae | reverse complement strand
GTTGCCGGTGAAGACCCCGAGGCGCAGATCCGAGCCGAGGGTGACCCCGAACTCCGCGGTGCCCACCGCCCGCCGCGGCGTCCAGCAGCTGCTCACCGCGCTGGAACGGGTCCTCAAGGGCCGTGAGGCGGTGGACTGCGAGCGGCGGCTCGCCGCCCGGCTCGGCCGGGCCTCGGCGGGCCCGGCCGCCGATCTGGAGCGGCTGGTCGGTCTCGCGGTGAGCGTCCGCCGCGGCCTCCCCGAACTCCTCGACGTGGTCCGCGACCAGGAGCCCCTCGCGCCACCCGACCCGTACGACCTCCATCACCGCCCCGGCCCCTACGGCGCCCGCGAGGACTGGGAGCGGCTGCGCCGCGCGGCCCGTACGGTCCGCCCCGGCGAATACCTGACCACCCGTCAGCGCCGGGACCTGGCCGGCCTGCTGGCGCACTGCACCCGCACCGACCCCCGCGCCCTCCTCGCCCGGGTGCTGCCGCACGCCCCCGAACTCCCCGCCGTCACCGGCCTCGCCGACGCCGTCGACGCCCTGGAGGGCTTCGGCTCCACCACCGGCGCCCCGGTGCCCCCGCTGCTCCAGGGGGTGGTGCGGATCAGCGTCGAGGAGCGGGCGGCCGGCCCGTATCCGGCCGACGACCTGGACGCCTGGGTGGAGCGGGTGGCCGCCCGGTCCGGCGTCGACGAGGCCGCGATCAGCCAGTTCCGTGCCGATGTGACGGCCGCCGCGGCCCCCGCGCCGGTGACCGCGCCCGGGCCGGCGGCCACCGCCGTCCGCGGGCCTGCCCTCGCCCCGCGCGTCCAGGTGGAGCTGCTGCCGGCCCCCACCGGCCGCCGCTTCACGTACCAGATCTGGACCTTCGCCGACGGCCGGCCGCACCGGCTCGCGCTGGTCCGGGACACCGAGGCGGGCAGCGAGCAGGTGGTCGACGACATCCGCCGGGTACTGCGCACCGAGGTGCGGGAGGACCCGGAGACCGCCCTGGTGGAGTACTTCCTCCCGTGCGCCTGGCTGGGCCTCGACGTCGACGCCTGGGAATCACCGGACAGCGACGAGGACGGGCCGTTCGCCCCGGGCATCACCCGCCGCGTCGTGGTCCGCACCACCGAGCGCTCACGGGAGAGCTACGCCGGCTGGAAGCAGCGCACCGCCGCCCTGCCGCACGCCAAGCGGCTGGTCCTCGACCACCGGCACACCGACCGCAAGGTCGCCCGCGCCCAGCTGGAGGTCCACCGCGACGCCGGCACGGTGATCGTCTGCTGCCCGCCGAGCCACCACGGCACGCTGCTGCGCCAGTGCGTCCAGGCGGGCGTGCACACCGTCCTGTGGCACCGCGCCGACCACGGCGAGCACCTCGCCCAGGACCTGCTGGCCCTGGTGGACGGCGCGGACCACACCGAGGTCCCCGAGATCGTCCGGCTCGAACGGGCCAAGGCGATGGCCGAACCCGAGAGCTCCACCCACCACGGCCGCAAACTGTCCCTGCTCTACGACGCCCCGGACCACCGGCCCCCGCAACTCGCCCCCGACGCCTGGGTACTGACCCAGCCATGAGCACCCCGGAACGGCAGGCACACCCCGCGGGGCGGGAGAGCCGGGGCGCGGACGCAGCAAGGAACGAGGAGAACGCGCGGTGACCGGACAGAGCACGACAGACGGGTACGACAACCCCGCGGAGCGGCCGGAGGACTGGTGGGTCTTCCGCGGCCCCGCGGAGCTGCCCGCCCCACCGCCCTGGCGGCACCTGACCGCCACCCGCGGCACGACACCCCGCGCGCCCTACCTCCTGGAGCGCAACGAGATCTCCGTCGTCAACGCCGCCCTGCACCTGCACCGCCCGCTGCTGGTCACCGGCCGCCCCGGCGCCGGCAAGAGCTCGCTGGCCCGCGCGGTCGCCGAGGAACTGGGCCTCGGCGAGGTGCTCCGCTGGTCGGTCAACAGCCGCTCCACCCTCCAGGACGCCCTCTACCGCTACGACGCGGTGGGCCGGCTCCGCGAGGCGTCGCTGCGCCGCGAGCGCGAGGCGGCCCGCGGCTCCGCGCGCCGCCCCCGGTCCCGCCGCGCCACCGGCGCCGGCGACATCGGCCAGTACCTGCGCCTGGGCCCGCTGGGCAGCGCGCTCGCCGCCGACCGCCCCCGGGTCCTGCTCGTCGACGAGCTCGACAAGGCCGACCTCGACCTGCCCAACGACCTGCTGGTGGTGCTGGAGGAGGGCGAGTTCGAGATCCCGGAGCTGGCCCGGCTGCCCGAGCACCAGCAGGAGGTGCAGGTCCGCCTGAGCGGGAGCCGGGAGCGGGTGACGGTCCGGCGCGGGGTGGTGCGCTGCGCCCACTTCCCGATCGTCATCATGACCAGCAACGGCGAACGGGACTTCCCGCCGGCCTTCATGCGCCGCTGCGTACGGCTCGACCTGCCCGAACCGACCGGCGACCGGCTGCGGAAGATCATCGAACACAACCTGGGCGAGGAGGCCGTCGCCGCCGCCGAGGACCTCATCGAGGTCTTCCACCAGCGCGCGAAGACCCAGACCCTGGCCACCGACCAGCTGCTGGCCGCGGTCCATCTGCGGATCAGCGGCGCCGACCTCGGCAAGGAAGAGCTGCTCGCCGCCGTCCTGCACCGCCTCGACGAACCGCTGTCGCCATGATGGACCGACTGCGCCGGGCGCTGGCGGCCGCCGGGTACGACCTCGCGGCCACCGAACTCCTCGACGTGCTGTGGCTGGCACGGGCGATGGAGGGGGAGGGGCGTGCGGCGAACGGGCCGCAGCGGGGCGAGCCGGGGGATCCGGAGCGGGCGGCCGGGGAGCCGGGGGCCGTTGACGAGGATGCCGGCGAGGCCGCCGGGGGTGACGAGGCCGACGAAGCGGCCGGCGGCGCCCGGACCGCGGCGGGTACCACCGCCCCGGAGCGGCCCGCCGGGCCCGCGGACCCTGACGGCCCTGCCGAGCACGCCGACCCGCTCGCCCCCTCCGATCCGCCCCGCCGCGCCCTCTACGCCATGGGCAGCCAGGGCGGCGGGCCGGACGGCGGGCGGGCCCGGCCCGCGCGGGTGCCCGGCGGGCGGGCGCTGCCCGACGCCCGCCAACTGGGCGGTGCGCTGCGCCCGTTGCGGCGGACCCGTGCGCACCCGCACCGGACGGTCCCCGACGTGGAGGCGACCGTCCGGCTCACCGCCGAGACCGGCTTCCTCGACGTCGTCTCCCGGCCCGACCGGGAACGGCACTGGTCGGCCGAGCTGTGGGTGGACACCTCCGCGGCCATGCAGGTGTGGGGCTCGCTCGCCGCCGAGCTGCGGACGCTGCTCGTCCGGAGCGCGGTGTTCCGTTCCGTTCGGGTACGGGCGATCGACCCCCGCGGCCCGCTGCCCTGCCGCCGCTCCGGGGGCACGACGGTCACCTTCGTCCTCACCGACGGTACGGACCCGGGCTGGCGCGGACCGCAGGCCGTACCGGCCCTGACCGCGTGCGGACGGGGCGGACCGGTGGCCGTGATCAACCCCCTCCCGCGCCGGCTGTGGCGCGGTACGGCCCTCGACGCCCGCCCCCAACTCCTCTCGGCGCCGGGCGAGTTCGATCCGCCCGGACGGCTGGTGGTGTGCGACCCGCTCAGCGGTGAGCGCGACCCGGAGGCGGCGGGGCTGTTCGCGCTGCCCGTGCTGCACCCCACCGCGTCCGCACTGGAGCAGTGGGTCGGACTGCTCACCCGCCCCGGGGTGCCGCACCTGATCGACACCGCCCTGCTGGCCGGGACGCCGCAGCCCGCCCCGCCGGCCCCGCCTCACGGCAGCGCCGAGGACCTGCTCACCCACTTCCGCGGCGCGTTCTCCCCGGAGGCCTACCGCCTCGCCGTCCGCCTCTCCGCGATCCGTCCGCTGACCACGCCGCTGATGCAGCTGGTGCGGGCGGCCACGATGCGCGACGCGAGCCCCACCCATGTCGCGGAGATCCTGCTCGGCGGCCTGCTGGAGCGCACGGACCGGACCGCGGACGCGACCGCCGTCCGGGCCCTGGACCGGGCCCTGGGCGCGCCCCCGCCGGGCCGGCCGGCCCAGCCGGTCTACGACTTCCGGCCGGGCGTGCGCGAGCTGCTGTTCAGCGGGCTCGGCACCGAACAGGCCGTGGAGGTCGTCGAGGCCGTCGGCCGCTCCCTGGAGCCGTACATGGGACGGCTGCCGGACTTCCCCGTGCTGATGGGCGACGACGAGGGCGAGCTGCGACTGGACGCCTCGGCGCGCGCGTTCGCCGTCCTCGCCAGCCCGGTGCTGGAGCGGATGGGCGGCGCGGTGCCGGGCCCGCGCACCGGCCGCCGCCCGGAGCCGCTCCGCGCGGTGCTGCCCGCCCCGCCGCCCGCGGAACTGCGCTTCACGGTCCTGGGACCGGTACGGGCCCGGCGCGGGGAGACCCCCCTCGCGCTCGGTTCCCCGCAGCAGCGCGCCCTGCTCGCCGCGCTGCTGCTCCGCCGGGGACGCCGGGCCACCGCGTCCGAACTCGTCACCGACCTCTGGGGGGACGAGCCCCCGTCCGCCGCGCGGGCCGCGCTGCGCACGTACGCCGCGCGGCTGCGCCGGGCGCTCGGCGAGGACGGAGAGCTCCTCGTCGGCGAGCGCGATGGCTATGCGCTGCGCGGCCCCGACGGCGGCCCGCCCGCCCTCGACCTCGACGAGGCCGAGCGGCTGATCGCGCGGGCGCGCGCCGCCCGGGACCCGGAGGAGGCCCGCCGACTGCGCGACGCCGCACTGGAGTTGTGGGACGGCGAACCGCTCGCCGGGGTGCCCGGGCCGTACGCGGCGGCCCAGCGGGTCCGGCTCGCGCGGTGGTGGAGCGAGCTCCTGGCGGAGACGTACCCCCCGGAGGCGGCCGCGCCCGTGGCCGGGACTCCTTCCGGGACGTCGCCGGGGCAGCCCGCGCTCCGGATGCTCGACGACCGGCTCACCCCGGACGCGCGCCGGGCCCTGCGGCTGCTCGCCGTACCGGAGGGACCGGACCTCTCGGCCGGTGCCGCGGCGGCCCTGCTCGACGCCCCGGAGGAACGCGGCCGGGAGCTGCGGGAGGAGCTGCTGACGGCCGGCGCGCTGAGGGAGACGGCCCCCGGCCGTTACGGTCACGCGGGCCAACTACGCCCACTCGTACGCGAGTTGAGGTCGGAGCTGTCCGAGGAGGAGCGTACCCGGGCGCTCTCCCGGCTGCTGACCTGGTACGTGGCCCTGGGGCGGCAGGTGCACGCTCTTTGCCACCCCGGCGAGCGGATGCCGCAGGACCTCGTCCGTGCCTCGGCGGCCGGTCTGCCGGACCTCCCGGACGCCGCCCGCGCCCTGGAGGTGTGGACCGAGGAGACACCGCCGGCGCTCGCGCTCGTCCGGCAGGCCGTGGCGGACGCCCCGAAGCTGGTCCGGAGCGCCGCCGATCTGCTGCTGCTCGCGCAGGTGACGGCGGATTGCGGGGCACACGCCGCCGCGTTCGAACCGGCCGCGGCCGCGGTGGCGGCCCGGGCGGCCATGGGCGGCGACGCCCGCGCCGAGGCCCGGGCCCGGGTCGCGCTCGCCGAGTGCGCGGCCGCCGTCGGGCGGTTCGCCCGCGCCGAACGGGAGGCCCGGGAGGCGGTACGCCTCGCCCGGGCGGCGAACGACCCCCTCGCGCTGTTCCGCGCCCCGCTGGCGGCCGGGATGATCGCCCTCCACCAACGCCGGCACGACGACGCCGAGCGGCACCTCACCGCGGCCTGGGAGCGCTGCCGCGGCCGGGGCGACCGGCTGGGCGAGGCCAGCGTGCTCGGCGCGCTCGCCCGGGTCTGGGCGGCGACCGGCAGCAGCGACGCCGTCCTGTTCGCCGAGCGCGGCGTGGGCCTGCACCGCACCTCCGGCGACGGCTCCCCGGGCCTCGCGCACGCCCGGTACGCCCTGGCCGAGGCGCTGTCGGCGGCCGGCCGGCACGCCGATGCGCTGCGCGAACTCTTCCAGGCGCTGCCGCTTTTCGAGGAGGGCCGCCAGCGCCTGTGGGCGGGCCGCACCCGTGGCCGGATGGCCGCGGAGATGGTCGCGCTGATCCGGCCCGGCGACGCGGTGGCCGCGGCGCAGGACGCCGCCGGGCGGCTGCTGGTGCCGGGCGGTGAGCGCTGGCGCGCCGACGCGCTGACCGTGCTGGGGCAGGCCGAGACCGCGCTGGGCCGCAGGCGGAGCGCCCAGGGGCACTGGCGCGAAGCGCTCGCCGTCTACGAGGAGTTCGGCGCCCCGGAGGCCGCCGAGGTGCGCGCCTTGGTGGGGGAGAGGGCGTCCGTGGCGGTGCGGCCGGGGGCGGGCGGGGCGCGTGCCGCGGCCGTGTCGCGCACCGCGGACGCCGCGAGCACCGGCACGGCCCTGCGCGAGCTGACCGCGGCCGTCCGCACCCTCCGCGACCAGCTCCGGCTCCAGGTCGCCGACGGTGGCCGGGCGGAGCCGGGCCACGGCGATCCGGCCGGTTCCTCCGGGGGCCGGGGCCTCGAAGCGCTCGCATCGCTTGAAGCGCTGGAAGCGGAACTCGCGGGTCATATCGCCGACTTCGAACGGACGAGCCGGGTGCGGCGGGCCGAGCTCAGCCGGCTGCGCGCCGAGCTGGAGTCGGCGATGTCCGCCGCGGCACCGGGGGAGCGGGGTGCCGGCGCGGCCGACGCGGCCGGCGTGGTCCGCGACCTCAGCCGCCGTCTCGCGCCGTAGCCGGGCCGCCCGGACGCAGGAAGTCCGCCAGCGCCGCGGTGAGTTCCGCGGGCGCGTCCTCCTGGACGAGATGGCCCGCGCCCTCGATGAGGTGCAGCCGCGCGCCGGGGATGCGGGCCGCCAGCTCCTGTCCCTTCGCGGCCGGGATCCAGGTGTCCTCGGCGCCCCAGCAGATCAGCGTCGGCAGGTCGAGTTCGCCGTAACGGTCCTGGATCTCGTCGGTGAACCGCTGGTCGTTCTGCTGGATCTGCCGGTAGAACGCCGGCTGCCCGGCGTCCGTGCACCACGGCTCCACCAGCCGGTCGAGGACCTCCGGACGCAGGCCCGGACGGCTCGCGGAGGAGACGTACGCCCGCACCAGCGCCCGGTGCAGCTCCGACGGCAGCTGTCCGAAGACGCCGGGGTGGGCGCCCAGCAGGCGGTAGGTGGGGGAGCCCCAGGGAGCCAGTGCCACGGGGTCGACGAGCGCCAGCCGGGCGTACCGCGCACCGTGCAGCAGATGGGCCCGCAGCGCGACGCAGCCGCCGAAGTCATGGGCGACCACGGCCGGCCGGGACGCCTCCCGGTCCAGCTCCCAGTGCGCCAGCAGCTCGCCGAACACCCGGGCCTGCGCGGCGAGCGAGACGTCCTGGCCGTCCCGCTGCGTGGAGGCGCCGTAGCCGGGCATGTCCCAGACGAACACCCGGTGGTGCGCGGCGAGCGCCCGCGCGATGCCGCGCCAGACGTACGACGAGAACGGCGTGCCGTGCAGCAGCACCACCGGCGGCGCGCCGGCTGACCGCTCCCCGAGGGCGGCCCAGCGCACCTCGTCCCCCGACGCCGTGCGGAACGTACGATCCAGCAGCCAGTGTGTCATGACCGTAAGGGTATTTACTCCTTACGGGAGTGTCGAGGGGAGGGGCGAGCCCGGTGGCGGGGCATGCACCCCAGCGCCGGGCGTGCGCCCCGGGGGCGCCTCGTAGAATCGGGGCACCATGGTTTACCTCGACCACGCCGCCACCACCCCGATGCTCCCGGAGGCGGTGCAGGCGATGACCGCCCAGCTGACCGTCACGGGGAACGCGTCCTCGCTGCACGCCGACGGCCGGCGGGCCCGCCGCACCGTTGAGGAGGCGCGGGAATCCCTCGCCTCCTCGCTCGGCGCACGTCCGAGTGAGATCGTCTTCACGGCGGGCGGCACCGAGGCCGACAACCTCGCGGTCAAGGGCCTGTACTGGTCCCGCCGGGCGGCCGACCCGGCCCGCGACCGGGTGCTCGCCAGCCCCGTGGAGCACCACGCCGTCCTCGATGCCGTGGAGTGGCTCGCCGAGCAGGAGGGCGCCCGCGTCGAGTGGCTGCCGGTCGACACATACGGCCGGGTGCACGCCGAGGCGCTGCGCGAGGCGATCGTCCGCAACCCCGCCGATGTCGCGCTGGCCACCGTCATGTGGGCCAACAACGAGATCGGCACCATCCAGCCGGTCCGTGAACTCGCCGAGGTGGCAAGGGAGTTCGAGATCCCGCTGCACGCCGACGCGGTGCAGGCGGTGGGCCAGCTGGAGGTCGACTTCGCCGCCTCCGGACTGGCCGCGATGACGGTCTCCGGGCACAAGATCGGCGGCCCGTACGGCATCGGCGCGCTGCTGCTGGGCCGCGAGTACGCCCCGGTGCCGGTGCTGCACGGCGGCGGCCAGGAGCGGCACGTGCGCTCCGGCACCCTCGACACCCCCGCCATCGCGGCCTTCGCCGCCGCCGCCCGGCACGCCGTGGCGCACCGCGCGGACTTCGCCCGGGACATCGGCGCGCTGCGCGACGACCTGGTCAAGGCGGTGCGGGCGGCCGCCCCGGACGCCGTCCTCGGCGGCGACCCGGACCCGGCCGGCCGGCTGCCGGCCAACGCGCACTTCTCCTTCCCCGGCTGCGAGGGCGACTCCCTGCTGCTCCTCCTGGACGCCCAGGGCATCGCCTGCTCCACGGGCTCCGCCTGCACCGCCGGCGTCGCCCAGCCCAGCCACGTCCTGCTGGCCACGGGCATGTCCCCCGACCTGGCGCGCGGCACGCTGCGCTTCTCCCTGGGACACACCTCCACCGCGGAGGACGTGGCGGCGCTGGCACAGGCCATCGGCCCGGTGGTCGAACGCGCCCGGAGCGCGGGGCTGAGCTAAGGGTGTCCCGTCCGGGCGGGTTCCGGCCTCGGCCCGGCCGCCCGGACGAGGCGTAGATAGCGGTCCCAGTCCCAGTGCGGGCCGGGGTCGGTGTGGTCCGTGCCCGGCACCTCCACATGGCCGACGATGTGCTCACGGTCGGCCGGGAAGCCGTAGCGGCGGCAGATGTCGGCGGTCAGCCGGGCCGAGGACTCGTACATGGCGTCGGTGAAGCCCTCCGGGCGGTCGACGAAGCCCTCGTGCTCGATGCCGATGCTCCGCTCGTTGAAGCCGCGGTTCCCGGCGTGGAACGCCACGTCCAGCTCCCGCACCATCTGGGCGATGTGCCCGTCCTTGCGGACGACGTAGTGGGCCGCCGCCTCGTGGTCGGCGTTGCGGAACACCCGCAGCGCGGTGGCGTAGCTGCCCTGGACGACGTGGATGACCACCCGGTCGACGGGGTAGTCGGCGGGCCGGTCCGCCCGACGGTAGTTCGCCCCGGACGCCGCCACCCACTGGGCGCCCCGGTGGTCGACCTCACCGGCCCGCCGCGGCAGGTCGTTCCCCGGCAGCTGCCACCACCAGTGCCGCAGCTCGTCCCACCCGGTCGCCACCACGGCCCCGGCGGCCACCGCCCCGCCGCCCGCCAGCCACAGCGCCCGCCGCCGGGTGACCCCCGCCGCGCCGCCCCGCCGCCCGGCCTGTGGCCCCGTCTGCGCCCCGTCCAGCCGTTCTGCGGCCTCGTCCTGCTCTCCTGCAGCCTCGTCCCGCTGCTCCGCGGCCGGCTCCCCGACCCTGCTCTTCCCCATGCGCTGCTTAACGCTTTCCGGACTGTCAGCGGTTCCGTCTACTCTGGACTGGCTATGACTGATGACGCCCCCCGCCGCCTCCGCGTACTCGCCGCCATGTCCGGCGGTGTCGACTCCGCCGTCGCCGCCGCCCGCGCCGCCGAGGCCGGCCACGACGTGACCGGTGTGCATCTCGCCCTCTCCGAGAACCCGAAGTCCTTCCGCACCGGCGCCCGCGGGTGCTGCACGATCGAGGACTCGCACGACGCCCGCCGCGCCGCCGACGTCATCGGCATCCCCTTCTACGTCTGGGACCTCGCCGAGCGGTTCCGCGAGGACGTCGTCGACGACTTCATCGCGGAGTACGAGGCCGGACGGACCCCGAACCCCTGCCTGCGCTGCAACGAGAAGATCAAGTTCGCCGCGCTGCTGGACAAGGCGCTGGCCCTCGGCTTCGACGCGGTGTGCACCGGCCACTACGCCACGGTCGTGGTGCGGCCGGACGGCAGCCGTGAGCTGCACCGCGCCTCCGACATGGCCAAGGACCAGTCCTACGTCCTCGGCGTCCTCGACGACCGCCAGCTGGCGCACGCCCTGTTCCCGCTCGGCGACACCGAGACGACCAAGGCGGAGATCCGCGAGGAGGCCGCCCGGCGCGGACTGTTCGTCGCCAAGAAGCCGGACAGCCACGACATCTGCTTCATCGCCGACGGCGACACCCAGGGCTTCCTCGCCAAGCGCCTCGGCACGGCCCCCGGCGACATCGTCGACGAGGCCGGCAACCGCCTCGGCAGCCACGAGGGCGCGTACGGCTTCACGATCGGCCAGCGCAAGGGCCTGCGGATCGGCCACCCGGCCCCGGACGGCAAGCCGCGCTACGTCCTCGACATCTCCCCGGTCGACAACACCGTCACGGTCGGCCCCGTCGAGTCCCTCGACGTCACCGGTCTCACCGCGATCCGCCCCCGCTGGTGCGGCCGCCCGCCGACGGCCGGCCCCGCCACGTACACCGCGCAGCTGCGCGCCCACGGCGGCGAGACCGAGGTCACCGCGGAGCTGGTCGACGGCACCGAGCTGCGGGTGACCTTCACCGAGCCGGTCCGCGGCGTCGCCCCCGGCCAGGCCATCGTCCTCTACGACGGCACCCGGGTCGTCGGCTCGGCCACGATCGCGACCACGGAGCGG
This sequence comes from Streptomyces bugieae, assembly GCF_036352915.1. Taxonomy (NCBI): domain Bacteria; kingdom Bacillati; phylum Actinomycetota; class Actinomycetes; order Kitasatosporales; family Streptomycetaceae; genus Streptomyces; species Streptomyces bugieae. The sequence continues at coordinate 191,448 of NZ_JAZBJP010000010.1, read as the reverse complement.
CGGGCGCGGGCGGGGGCGTAACCGGGGGGCTGAGCGGCCTATGCGGCCTATGCGGCCTGCTCCCAAGGATTGACCACGGTGGCTCCGGTGCGCTCGAAGTGCTTGGCGTTCCGGGGGGCCACGACCCAGTCGTTGGCGATTGCCGTCGCAGCGATCAGGGCGTCGGCTGGATCAATGTTCGTGCCGGCCGCCTTGAGCCGGCGGTGCAGCTTGACGTAAGCGATCGCCCCCGGCTCGTCGATCGGGGCAATGCGGTCCTGGTACTCCTGACGCAAATCATCCAATGCTTGGGCGTAGTGTGCGCGGCGCTTGCTGTCGGGCGCGGCGGCAATACCTGCCTCGATCTCGCCGATGGTGATGACGCTGAGGTACATGTTGCCGGACGGGAGGGACTTCGCCCACGAAACAACCTCAGGGGCAGGCCTGGGCCTGACGGAGATTTCGGAGATGACGTTGGTGTCGAGGAGGTAGATCACTTGCTGTCATCCTGCTCGTCGTAGGATCGCTCGCCGAATTCCAGCCCCTCGAATGGAGTCGAGAGCAGGAAGTCCAAGAATCCGTCGTTCCCCAGCTTCGCCCAGCGGGTGAGCATCGAGGGGAGGTCGTCAATGTCGGTCTCGGCGAGTTCGGCGTCGAAGTGACGCAGCTGATCCTCGGGCAGCGAATCCCGGATCTCGCGAATGGTGCGCAGCGGATGTGTGGGCTTGCGGGCAGCGGTGGAGTGCTGCTCGTCCTCGGGGGGTGAAGACGTCATGGGCGCCTCCCTCTTCGCAAGTGCGGAACTCATCCTGTCCTTGTCCTTTCAGGCTACGGCCTTGGCCGCTCATGTGGGTTGGTGATGGTCGGCGGGTGGCCCGTTCAGGCGGCTTGTCGCGCCTCGGCCGGGGCACGGCAGCCGCGGCAGCGCCCGGGCCGGTCGGCGCGGAAGGCGTGGTCGCAGCCGTCGCAGTTCTGGAGGGGGACGACCGGTGGGCGTGACCGGTCGGGGTGTGGGGGTGGGCCCGTACGGGCCGGTGGCCGCAGGGCGGCGAGCCGGTGGGCGAGGAGACGGGCCGGGCGGCGGTTGAGGCGTGCGGGGAGGCCGCTGGTCAGGGCTTCGGTGATCTCCTGTGGGGCCGCCCCGCGATCGAGCCAGTCCGTGACGGCCGGGGCGAGCGCCGTGATCTCCCGCTCGGAGAGGAGGAGGCGGCGGTCGCGGTGGGGGAGGCGAGTGAGGAGGTCGGTGGCCTCGGGGGCGGCTTCCGGCATCGGCTGCGGGGGCTCGGCGGGCTCCGGTACGGGGTGCGGCCCGCCCTCCGTCTCCTGGTCGTTCGTCGGCTCCTCCGGCGCCGCGCCCGGCAGGTCGTACGTGAAGGTCCGCGTGATGATCCGGCCGCCCGGCCCGCGCTCGATACGGCGCTCCAGCCAGCCCTCGTCCTCCAGCTCGCGTAATGCGTCGGCGATGGCTTTCTTGCCCTCGGCGAAGTGCGTACAGAGGGCGGCGATGGTGATGGGCGCGCCATCGGGGAGGGACAAGATGTACGCGGCGACGCCGACCGTGACCGCGCTACCGGCGCGCTGCGCAAGGCGGTTGGCGAGGACGGTGAAGTGGGACGTCTGGCGCGTACGGATGTGGATGACGCCGCTGGAAGGGCATGAGGGCGCGGGTGTGGGCGCGTTAGACTGCGCTGAAGTCATCGGGAAGCCGTTTCTTCCTTGTGATCAGGCCCTCGGGTTGGGATTGCCGTCCCGCCGAGGGCCGTTTCCATGTGGAGTTGTGGGGTTGTGCGGCGAGCGTAACCGCATTCCGGACGCCTTCGCGCTCAAGTCACCCAATGGGGTGAGGAGTTGGGCGGCGAGGGCGGCGGTGGGTGGGTGGGGTTCTCTCCCCGGGTTCTTTGGTAGTCGGCCGGGTCACCGGCGGCCGGTGGGGCGGAGCCTGGTGCCGCCCCACCGGTGTCCGCTCAGACGGCTTCCGGTGCGACCTGCGCGTACGCGAGGAAGGACGCCCAGGCGGCGGGGGTGACGGTGAGGTGGGGGAGCGCGGTGTCCTTGGAGTCGCGGATGTGGATGGTGTGGGGGCAGGTGGCGACCTCTATGCAGGCTTCGCCCTGTCCGCCGCTGTGACTCGACTTCCGCCAGGCGACGGCGACTTCGATGCAGGCTTCGCCGGTGCCACCGCTGTAGCTGCTCTTGAACCAAGCCAGTTCGGTGTTCATGCTCGTGCGTCTCCTGTCAGCAGACGGTGAATGAGGTCTCGCGACGCCTCGGCATCGAGGGCCTGAGAACGGAGTGTGCCGTACACATGACTCATTACGCTGACATCGTCCGGCTCCGTAAGGAAGTAGCTACCGCGGTGACCTTCGACGTAACCGATCGTGTGATGGTCCGGTGTTTCCAGCAGCGTCATCGGACCATCCATCCCCGCGTGGGTCTCCCGGGCGAGCGGCATGACCTGGAGTTGAATGTTGTGCAGCTCGGACAGCTTGAGGAGGTTCCTCAACTCTCCTTCCCAGACGGCCGGTCCGCCGATCTTTCGCTGGAGCACCGGCTCCTCCAGGACGAACGTCATACGGCAGGCCGGCTTACGGGTCAGCAGGGACTGCGTTGCCAGGCGAGCCTGTACGGACCGCTCGATCTCCTCGTCCTCCATGCTCGGGCGTACGCTCCGGAACACCGCCCGCGCATAATCCTCCGTCTGCAACAGTCCGTGCAGGAAGTGCGTCGAGTAGACATGCAGCGCCAGCGCCTCCGCCTGGAGGTTCACGTACTCCTCCGCCCACGCCGGGTGATGCTTTTCCGCGACGTCGGGGATCAGTACGCGCAGCACGCCGTTCGCGCCGAGCGCCTGGTCCACCGCGTCGACGTAACCCGGCTTCGGTGGTCGCTCGCCGCGTTCGACCATCGCGATGAGGGACTCGGAGTACGGGATGAGGCCGGCCAGCTCACGGCGTGTCATCTCGCGTTGTTCCCGCAGGAAGCGGGACTGCTTCCCGAAGATCCTGAGGGTGACGGGGGGTTCGTCGTTGTGGGGCATCGCACACCTCGCACAGTTGCCGCGTGGTGACGCACAGTCGCGCCGTTCCTGTGGCCAGGCTAGATGCGCGCGCAGATGCTTGTCCGCATGATGAACGAACCACCAGGATCCGAACTTTCCGAGCGTTCGGGTCTGTCCGATGCTGCCGAGGGCGACGGCCCACGGATGAGGCTGCTGCCCTGGACCACGCCGGACGACCGGTCCTGTTTCCTGATCACCGACGGTGCGGGCGGACCGGTGTCCGACCTCGCCGACAGCATCGAGGAGATGCAGCTGGACATCGGCGAGGAGCTGCTGCGCCATGCGCGGGCGATGCATGCCGATCCGAAGGTGCCGGACCGTGAGTTCCGTTATCTTTCGCGGCGGCTTGCCGAGGCGCTGGGCGATGCGCTGCGCGTCGCCCGCAACTGACCGCGGCACGCTCCGGGTACGGCGCCGGGCCTCGACGTGGACGTCAACCGAGGCCGGTCCGGCGGGGTGGGCCTTCCCGCACTGACAAATGTCACGGTGAAGGCGGGACAGACGGGGCTGTCGGCCGGGTGGGGCCGTGCGGGAAGCTGAGGGCGTCGCGGAGGACGGTGACGCCGAGGTCGGCACCGGGGGCCGCCGTCAGTTGGTCACCGTCACAACTTGGGGGAGAAAGCCGTGAGTTCGAAGCAGTACGTCGCCGAGGGCAAGCCGGGGGAACCGGGCACGTCGGGGGAGCCGGGCAAGCGGGAGATGTCGGGGAAGGACGTGCTGCGGAGCTTCGTTCCGCTGATCGTGGACGCGGGGATCCCGATCGCCTCGTACTACGTCCTCAAGGACGGCTTCGGGCTCAGCACGGTGGCGGCGCTGGGCTGGAGCAGTGTGGTGCCGGCGCTGCGGACCGTGTGGGACCTGGTCGCCAGCCGCCGGGTCAACGGCCTGGCGCTGCTGATCCTCGTGGTGAACGTGGTCGGGCTGGCGATGACCGCGGTGGCCGGTGACGCGCGGCTGATGATGGCCAAGGACAGCGCGGTGAGCAGCACCATCGGGATCGTGATCCTGCTGTCCGTGCGGACGAAGCGGCCGCTGATGACGGCCGGTCTCAAGCCCTTCGTGACGAAGGGCAGCGCGGCCGGGGATGCCGCCTGGGACCGGCTGCTGGCGGAATCCGCGGCGTTCCGGCGGGCCGAGCGGCGGTTCTCGGTGATCTGGGGGGCCACGCTGCTGACCGAGTGCGTCCTGAAGGTGATCGGGGCGTACACCCTGCCTGTGGAGACGATGGTCTGGCTGGGCACCGTCATGACGGTCGTGGCCATCCTGGTGGCGATGTTCCTGGCCGGCGGCAGCTGTGCCGACCCGATGGAGAAGATGGTCGCGGCCGAGGTCGCGCGCACGGCGGAGGGGGACCGACCGGGGGACGGGTCCGGGCCGGGCGCGGTCGCCGCGGGGGCGGAGCCGGTGGGGGCCGGAGGCTGACGTTCCGGGCGACGCGGGGGAAGGGTGGTGACGCGGTCACCACCCTTCTTCTGTGGAAAACGCGCTGGCCAGCGACGTTGTCGGTGGTCCGGTAGGCACGAGGAGGGCGAAGGTGTGTGCCGGGCACACCTGGGCGCCGGGGGAAGCGGGACCGCAGGGTGGACTCCACGAACCGGATGAAGGGGGAGTCCGATGGGAGCCCGGTCCACCGTCCTTGCCCGAGCGGGCGAGGCGCCCGAAGCCACCACGTACGCGAGCCAGACGTCCACGCGCGCCGTCGAGGCGTCCGCACCCGAGACCCGTATCACCCGTACCGCCGGCCCGGCGGAGCCGGCAGCGGCCGTCGCCGCCGTGGTCGACGCCGTCGCGTTCGGCCGCGGCCGTGCGCGACGGGCGGCCCGTTCCGTCTACGCACCGCCCGAGCGGGCGTCGGACGCGCTGGTCGACGAGCTGGGCGGGATGCTCTTCGCCTCGCTGGCCCGAAGTGACCAGCGGCGCAAGGGCGAACAGTACCTGCGCGGCCTGCTGTCCGCGCAGGGCCGCAAGTCGATCCGCAACATCGCCTCCTTCGTCGGCGGCCGCACCGCCGAGCAGAGCCTGCACCACTTCATCAGCTCGTCCACCTGGCACTGGCGGCCGATGCGCGCGGCGCTGGCCCGCTACGTCGAGCAGGTGCTGCGCCCGGAGGCCTGGGTGGTGCGGCCGATCGTCATCCCCAAGGCCGGGCACCACTCCGTCGGCGTCGAGCGGCGCTACATCCCCTGGCTCGGCCAGGTCGTCAACGGCCAGCAGGCGCTGGGGGCCTGGGCCGCCACCGCGCACGCCGCCGTCCCGGTCGACTGGCAGTTGCTCGGGTCCGGTGACCAGGACGGCGGCGCACCGGACGAGCGGCTCGCGGCGACCCCGGTGGGAGCCGCCGCGGCAACGGTCACCGGGATCGGCGGCGGATGGGGCGTCAGTGCCCGGCCGGTCGTCCTGGACCTGCCCGGCGCCGAACTCCCCGAGGCTGTCCAGCGGTTCGCGGAGACCGGGCTGCCGCTGGTGGCCGTCGCCTCCGGGACCACCCGGGTCGTGCCGGCCGATCCGGCGCTGCCGGGCCTGGGCGGCCGGGAGTTCTCCGCCCAGCAGCTGCTGCACATGGTCCGCACCCTGCGCCGGCCGGTCGACTGGTACGACCCGCTGGCCGGGGCGGTGCGCCGCACCCAGGTCGCCGGCGTCCGGGTGCAGCTCGCCGGGGTGCCGGGGAACCGGCCGTTCCTGCTGGCCGGCGAGTGGGACGCGGCGCGCGGCTGGCCCGGCCACTACTGGCTGAGCGATCTGCGCGGGGCCACCCCCGGCCGGGTGCTGCGACTGGGCAAACTGGCGCTGCGGGTGGACCGGGACGTCGTCGAAGTCTCCTCGCAGGTGGGCCTGATGGACTTCGAGGGCCGGTCGTACGAGGGCTGGCACCGGCACACCACGCTGGCCTCGGCCGCGCACGCGGTCCGCATCCTGGGTGGTGTGGAGAGCGTGCAGCGGGCCGGGTGAGCGGCGATCCGGTCCCGGCCGGGCCTCAGGGCAGCGGGCGGTGGACCGGCGGCGGTGCCGCGGGCCCGTCGTCGTACGGGCGGAGCGCGCCGCGCACCCGCTGGAGGCGCAGGGCGAGCTGGATCTCCAGGGTCTGGGCGGGCTTCTGCCAGTCCGGGCCGAGGAGTTCGGTGATCCGCTCCAGGCGCCGGGAGACGGTGTTGGGGTGGACGTGCAGCACCTCGGCCGCGTACGTCGGGCTGCCGCCGGCGTCGAAGTACGCCTCCAGGGTCTGCACGAGCTGGGTGAACCGCTGGGCGTCGTAGGCCAGCACCGGGCCGATGGCGTCCTCGATGAAGCCGGAGACGTCCCGTACGTCACCCAGCAGTACGCCCAGGAAGCCCAGGTCGCGGGCGGAGGCGGTGGTGCCGTGGCAGTCCAGCGCGGCCAGCGCGTCCAGACATCGCATCGCCTCCTGGAACGCCGGGCGCACCGGCTCCAGGCCGGTGAACGGGCCCGCGGCGCCGACCGTGACGGGGTGGTCGAGCAGCGGCGTGAGCGCGTCGGAGACCGCCTTGGCGGCGGCGCCCGCGTCCTCGCCCGGCAGCAGCAGCGAGATCACCCCGTCCCGGATGCTGCGCAGCCCGCCCATCCGGTAGGTGTACGACGAGGCCCAGATCAGCGCCCGGCCCTGGGCGCCGCCCTCGGGCCGGGCCACCACCACGACGTGCGGCCGGCCCAGGTCGATGGAGAGCCGGCGGGCCCGCTCCTGGAGTTGCTCGGTCTGCCCGTGCGGGACGGTGAGCAGATCGTCGAAGAAGGCGTCGCGGATCTGGCTCTCGGCGATGGTCGTGCTGCGCAGCATCAGCTGCATGACGGCGGCGGTGCGGGCGGTCTGCTCCAGCAGCCGCTGATCGACCTCGGCGGTGCCGGACGGCCGGACCACGAGCGTGCCCAGGTCCTCGGCGCCGGCCGCGACCGGGGCGACCCAGGTGCCGTCCGGCAGCCGGGCCGGCCGGTGGTGGTGGTGCGCGTCGAGGGCGGCCCGGGCCAGCACCTCGGGCTCCGGGCCGGGCCGTTCGCCGGCCGGGGCGAGGGTGGCCCCGTCCGGCCCGACGACCAGCACCGCGGCCTCCAGCTCCTCACCGGCCAGCTGGGCCAGGGCGTGCAGATCGCCGCCCTCCAGCAGCAGTCCGGTCAGCCGGGCCTGCGCGTCCTGGCCGCGTAACGCCTCGGCCAGGCCGGACTTGGCCGCGGACACGGCGAGTTCGAGCTCGGCGATCTCGGCCTGGACGGTGTTGAGGGTGCGGGACTTCTCGATCGCCACCGCCGCCAGGTCGGCGAGCGAGGTCATCAGCGCGATCTCGTCCGGGGTGAAGTGCCGGACCTTGCGGTCGGCGCAGTACAGCACCCCGAGGAACGAGTCGGCGTGCCGCAGCGGGACCGCCAGGACCGCGCGCAGCCCCTCGGCGCGCACCACCCCGTCGATGAGTTCGGAGTGCGCGATGCGCTCGTCGGAGAGGTAGTCCGGGCTCCAGAACGGGGCCGACCCGCCCTGGACGTCCGAGGTCAGCCCGGACGCGCCGGGCACCGGCATGCCCTCGGTCAGCGCGGTGGTCTGGCCGTCCGCGGTGTGGACGTAGAAGTCGCCGCCCGGGTCGCCGTCCGTCTCGGCCGGGAAGCTGATGTAGGACATGTCCACGTGCAGCAGCAGCCGGGCCCGCCGGGTGATCACCTTCAGCAGCGCGTGGAGCGTGTACGGGAGGGTGAGGTCGCGGGCCGTCTCGACCAGGGCGTTGAGGCCGGCCTCGCGCTGTTCGCGGTGCTGGAAGAGGGCCTGGACGCGTAACCCGAGATCACGGGCGCGGGAGAGCTGGGCGAGGTGTTCGGCCGGGGCGCCGGCGGTCCGGGCCTCATGGACGAGGGCGTCGAAGGCGCTGGGCGGGGCTTCCTGCGCGAGCAGTTCGAGGACGGCGACCACTTCGGCAGCCGTCTCAGGACGCGAAATCACAAACAACCCCCCCGCATGGCGAATCCCCCTTCGCGCCTGGACCGAACGTAGAGGGTCGGGCCGGGGCAGTCAACGTTGGACTGAGCCAATGGCTCGAAGGAAGACGTTTACCCAGCGGACCTGGAACAAATCCGTCCGGTCGAGGGTGTTCAGGACACCGGCCGGGGCCCCGGAGTGTGTTGTCCGGTGACCTTCTGGCCAAAGGTCTGCGTGGGACAGAGTGGGCACCCGGTGCGGCAAGAGAGCCGTACCGGCCACAATGTCAACGGCACGGGGGACCATGATGCGTGCAGCAGTACAGGACTACACCCGCTCGCTCGAACGCAGTGAGCGCGCCCGCACCCGCGCGGACCGGCCGAGCGTCTTCACCCTCCGGGGCCGCGAATGGGACCTCCTCGACGAGGTCTTCGCCCCCAACTACGCGCCCTCCAGCGGTGTTTCGCTGGAATTCCTCGGCTGCTTCGAGGAGGTGCAGCTGCCCCGCCGCGGCTCCCTGCTGGAAATCGGGTCGGGCACCGGCGTCGTCGCGGTGATGGCGGCGCTGATGGGCTGCGACCGGGTGGTGGCCTCCGACATCAACCCGCAGGCCGTGCGCAACACCGCCCGCAACGCCCGCCGGCACGGCGTCGACGACCGGCTGCGCGCCGTCTACAGCGACCTCTTCGCGGCCCTGCCCCCGCACGAGCGCTTCGACCTGGTCTTCTGGCACTCCAACTACGTGCTCGCACCGGCCGATTACCGCTACCGCACCGCCCAGGAATGCGCCTACGTCGACCCCGGCTACGAGGCCCACCGCCGGTACCTCGCCGAGGCACCCCGGTGGACCACACCGGGCGGCAGCGCCTACCTCCACTTCAGCAGCCGCGGGGACCTGGACGTGCTGTACGGCCTGGCCGAGGAGACCGGCCGGAAACTGCTCACCCGGCGCCGACGGGAGATCCAGGACGGCCCGGACACCGTCGAGCACCTGCTCCTCCAGGTGGTGGCCGCCTGATGCGCATCCTCCTGGTCGACAACTACGACTCCTTCACCTACAACCTCGTCCACCAGATGGCCGACGTCACCGGCGAGCAGCCGGTGGTGATCCGCAACGACGACCCGGACTGGCGCCCCGAGATGCTCGACGACTTCGACGCCGTCGTGCTCTCGCCCGGGCCCGGAACCTCGGAACGCGCCGCCGACTTCGGCATCTGCCGCGAGATCGTGCAGACCTGCGAACTGCCGCTGCTGGGCATCTGTTTGGGCCACCAAGGCCTGGCCCACTGGTACGGCGGCACCGTCCGCCGCGCCCCCGAGCCCCGGCACGGCCGCACCTCCCCCGTACTCCACGACGGCACCGGACTGTTCGCCGGCATCCCCTCGCCCACCGAGGTCGTGCGCTACCACTCGCTGACCGTCACGGACCTGCCCGCCGAACTGGAGGCGACCGCCTGGACCCCGGACGGGGTGCTGATGGCGCTGCGCCACCGCCACCGCCCCCTGTGGGGCGTCCAGTTCCACCCCGAGTCCATCTGCACCGCGGACGGCCACCGGCTGATCCGCAACTTCGTCGAGCTGGCCCGCGCCCACCGGCCGGCCCGGCCACGGGCGTCGCTCACCCCCGCGGCCCCGCCGGCCGCGGACGACGCCCGCCCGCCGCGCCGCCTGGAGGTCCTGGTCGAGACCGTGCCCACCCGCGCGGCCGACGAGGTGGTCTTCGACGCGCTCTTCCGCGGCGGGCCGTACGCCTACTGGCTGGACGCCTCCCGCCAGGACGCCGGCCGCGGACGGTTCTCCGTCATGGGGAACGCCGCCGGCCCGCTCGCCCGGGTCGCGCACGCCGACGTCACCACCACCACGGTCACCGTCACCGGCGCGGGCACCACCACGGTCAGCCACCAGCCGTTCCTGGAGTGGCTGGACCGCGACCTGCGCGGCCTGGACGTCCAACGGCCCGAGCTGCCCTGTGACTTCGCGCTCGGCTGGGTCGGCTACCTCGGCTACGAGCTCAAGGCGCAGTGCGGCGGCGAGCGGGCGCACCGCTCGACGGAACCGGACGCCACCATGGTCTTCGCCGACCGCGCCGTCGTCCTCGACCATCTGCACGGCACCACCTATCTGCTCGCCCTCGCCGAGGACGGGCACGCGGACGCCGCCCGCACCTGGCTCGCGGACACCGCCCGGCGGATCACCGCACTGGCCGGCCGCACCCCCGCCCCGCCGGCCGCCCCGCAGCCGCTGCGTGACCTGCGGCTGCGGCACGACCGGGCGCGGTACCTCCGGCTGATCGAGGAGTGCCAGGAGGAGATCGCCGCCGGCGAGACCTACGAGGTGTGCCTGACCAACATGGCCGAGGCGGACGGGGACCTCGACGCCTGGGACGCCTACCGGACGCTGCGGCGGGTCAGCCCGGCGCCGTTCGGGGCGCTGCTCGCCTTCGGCGGGACGGCCGTACTGAGCACCTCGCCGGAACGGTTCCTCCGCGTCGGCGCGGACCGGATCGCCGAATCCCGGCCCATCAAGGGCACCCGGCCGCGCGGCGCCACCCCCGCCGAGGACGCCGCGCTCCGCGACCAGTTGCGGGCCGACGAGAAGGACCGCTCGGAGAACCTGATGATCGTCGACCTGGTCCGCAACGACCTGGGCCGCTGCGCCGAACCGGGCAGCGTCCGGGCCGACGACATCTTCCGCGTGGAGAGCTACGAGACCGTGCACCAGCTCGTCAGCACCGTCCGCGCCCGGCTCCGCCCGGAACGCTCGGCGGTGGACTGCGTCCGGGCCGCCTTCCCCGGTGGCTCGATGACCGGTGCGCCCAAGATCCGCACGATGCGGATCATCGACCGGCTGGAGGGCGGACCGCGCGGCGTCTACTCCGGGGCGATCGGCTACTTCTCGCTCTCCGGCGCGGCGGACCTGAGCATCGTCATCCGCACCGTCGTGCTCACCCCGGGCCGGGTCCGCTACGGCACCGGCGGCGCGATCGTCGCGCTGTCCTGCCCCGAGGCGGAGTTCGAGGAGACCGCGGTCAAGTCGGCGCCCCTGCTGGCCCTGACCGGCACGGACTTCCCCGGCCGCCGGCCGGCCCCGCAGCCCGCCTGACCACGCCACCGGTCAGCCGACCGGGCCGCCCAGGAGCTTGCCGATGCGTTCGCGCAGTTCCTCCCAGGCGGCCCGGCGGTCGGCCAGCCAGGCCCGCTCCAACTCGCCCGCCAACTGCCGCAGGCAGATCCCGAACTCGGTGAGCACGGCGAGGTCGAGGCGGGCCGAGACGTGCCGGCCGGAGAGCGTGTCACCGCTCAGCAGGGCCCGCCGGGACACCGCCTCCAACGTCCGCCGGGTCAGCGCGCTGGTCACGCCCCAGGCCACCAGGCCGTCGGCGTAGCGGGTGTCCGGGCCGGCCGGACCGTGCGCCTCGGTGGCGGTCCACACCAGCCGCGGCGGCCGGGCACCCGCCGCGGCCAGCGCGCGCCAGCGGTCCTGGGCCAGCCCGCGCTCGTACGCGTGGTAGACCAGCCGGGCGTGGGCGAGCGCGGTACGGCCCATGGGCGGGCGGCCGGCCGGCGCGCCGGCCGCGGCGAGCCGGGCGTCGACCGCGGCGTCCAGCGGGGCGACCGGCAGCGAGACGGCCGTGTGGACGCCGTCGAGCCGCAGCCCGGCCCGGCGGGCCCGCTCCAGACCGGTGAACAGGGCCTCCTGGACCTGTTCGTAGCGGTGCACGGAGAAGACCGGGGTGACGTCCACGCCGATGCCCTCGCCGACCAGCTCGCCGATCGCGCCCAGCGACTCGTCGGTGGCCGGCAGCTTCAGCAGCAGATTGGGCCGGTCCACCGCCCACCACGCGGCCCGGGCCTCCGCGGCCAGGGCGCGCTCGACGACCGGCACCGGGTCGGCGGACACCAGCCCGGACCGGCCGCCGCTCGCCCGGTAGCGGCGCAGGAAGACGTCGCAGCCCCAGCGGGCGTCGACGGCCAGCAGCCGGCGGGCCGCCTCGTCGGGGCGGCTGCCGCGCTCGGTGAAGTCGTCGAGCTGGGCCCGGTAGGCCGGCCCGGACACCGCGTCGAGGAGGTCGTGGCCCGACGTGGTCAGCCCGGACAGCGGCCGTTTCGACGCCATCCTGGCCAGTTCGCCCGACGCCAGCAGGTCCCGTTCCAGGCCGTCGAGCCAGAGCGAAACTCCCTCACCGCACAGGCGTTGAAGACCGTCGCGGGTGTGCTGTCGCATCGTCATGGGGCTCGGCTCTCCCTTCACGGCAACGCACGAGGGCAGGCGGCCGGGCGTTCCGGGGGATCGGGGACGGGGGACGGACGAAGGAGCGGCGGGGGAGGGGCGGGAGGGAGAGGCGGGGTCGGGGGGAACGGCGGTGCACGGCAGGGACCGGGGGGAGGACGGCAACGGGTACCGCCACCGGTCTGCTTCGACGATAGGGCGCAGGTGAGCGGCCCGGCAGCGGACGAACGGCTACTTCGTCAGGTGCCGTGCGGCGCCGGCGAGCAGCGCCGTCAGTACCGCGGCGAACCCGGCCAGCATCCCGAACAGCGCGGTGAGCGCGCCCCGTTCGACCAGCGGGGCGGCCAGCGCCACGCCCGCGGCGCAGGCCAGCACACCGGACATGGCCAGCACCGATGCGGCGGTACCGCGGGCGCCGGGCGCCAGCAGCCGGGGCGCCCAGGTCTGCAGGGTGGTGTGCAGCGGGCCCCAGGCCAGGCCCAGCAGGACGGCCGCGGCGAACACCACCGGCACGGCCGGGCGCACCGCCAGCAGCACCGTCGCCAGCAGCCCCGAGGCGCCGCCCGCCGCGAGCAGCACCCGCGGTCGGCCGCGCCCGGGCAGGTGCCGCACCGCGACCGAACCGGCGCAGACGCTCGCGCCGTACACCACCGTGACCAGCAGCCCGGCCCGGTCGCCGGCGCCGACCGCGGTCAGCGTGGGGGCGAGCAGCGCGGGCACCCCGAGCAGCACCAGCCCCTCGGCCACGCCGAGCCCGGCCAGTGTCCACAGCCCGCGGGTCCGCAGCAGACGCAGCGACCGCAGCCGTGGGCCGCGGGCCCGTACGGGAGCGGGGGCGGCCATCGGCGGCAGCGCGCGGGTGTGCCGGGCCAGCACCGCGGCGAGCAGGGCGACCACCGCGAACACCGCCCGCCAGCTGGTGAATCGGGCCGCGAGACCGGCCAGCAGCGGGGCGCCGACGGCGACCGCGGAGGTCAGGGTCATCATCCGGGCATAGGCGCGCCGGCGGTCGGCGAAGGCGCCCAGGGCGTCGTGGTAGAGCCCGGCGCAGGGCGCGACCGCGGCGAAGCCGGCGCCGCAGGCGGCCCGGGCGGCGACCCACAGCCGCGGATCGCCGGCCACCGCGGCCACCGCGGCGGACAGCGCGGCCACCGCCAGCCCCCAGCGCAGCGCCCGGCGCGGGCCGAACCGGTCGGAGAGTCGGCCCCAGAGCGGCAGCGCCAGGCCCTGGCCGAGGGAGTAGGCGCCGATCGCGGCCGTGACGGTGGCCAGGTCCGTGTGCAGCGCGGCGGCGAGCACCCCGAGCAGGGGCGCGGTGAGGTGCCAGTCGGCGTTGCCGACGGCGGCCGCGAGATGGAGGGACGGCAGCCCGGCAGCCGTACGGCCGGCGGGCGCGGTCCCGGGTGCGGGCCGCGCGGCGGCGGGCGCGGCCTGCGGGGAGAGCTGCGTGGTGGTGGACACTACGCGGCCTCACGGCCCTCGCCGGCGCCGGGGACGTCATGGAGCACCACGTACCGGGTCAGCTCCACCCGGGAGCCGATGTCCAGCTTGGTGAAGGTGTGCCGTAAGTGGGTGTCGACGGTGTGCGGCGAGATGCCCAGCCGCCGGGCGACCGCGCGGTTGGTGAGCCCCTCCGCGACCAGCCGGGCGACCCGCAGCTCGGCCCGGGTGAGGCTGTCCCACCCGAAGGCGCGGGTGCCCGTGCGCCAGGTGCTGGAAAACGACTGAGTGGACATCGAGGAAATCCCGTCCGTGAATGCGGCGGCCCGGTGAATTCAGGGGTGAGGTAGATCGATTGCCGGGAATTCACCGGGGCGTGAGAACGACTGATCCACCGCCGAGTCTCGGCGCGGACGGGAAGGTGCGACAACGCGGGCGCGCCCACTCCGTCAAGTGGGCGCGACTAGGTCAACTCCGCGGTTGTCCGGGCGTTCCTGCGAGGTCAGCCGGAGAGTGCCGCCAGCCGCGGGAAGAGGGCGAGGGCGTTGGTGCGTCCGACGGCCGCCCGCTCTTCCTCGCCCCAGCCGTCGTATTCCGCGAAACCGGCGGTGTTCTCCGCGGTGTGCGCGGCCGGCATGAACGGGAAATCGCTGCCGTAGAGGATCCGCTCCGGATCGGCCAGCTTCTGCAGCGCCGGCAGGGCGAATTCATTGGCGGACATCGCGATGTCGTAATAGAGCCGGCGCAGGGTGCCGATGACGTCCGCGGGCGCCCGCTCGGTGAGGTACCGGCCGATGGTCGGCCCGTACGTCAGCCGCTGCGCGAGGAACGGCAGGGTGCCGCCCGCATGCGACACGATCATCTTCAGCTCCGGCAGCCGGTCCAGCACCCCGTTGAACAGCAGGCTGGCCACCGTGCGCGTGGTCTCGAAGGTGAACTCGTAGAGCGACGGCGGCAGATCGAAGGTCGCCAGGTCCCGGGTGGGCGGGGTCCCGGGGTGCACGTGCACCGGCACCCCGCGCTCGGCCAGCTCGGCCAGTACCGGCTCGAACGCCGGGTCGCCCAGGTAGCGCCCCTGGTAGCTGGTCAGCACCCCGGCGCCGTCCAGCTTCAACTCGTCCACCGCGTAGGCGAGTTCGTCCTTGGCGGCGGCCGGGTCGGACAGCGGCAGCACCGCGAAGGCCGCGAACCGGTCCGGGTGCGCCTCGATCAGCCCGGCGAAGTACTCGTTGACCGTACGGGCCATCCGGCGGGCCGCGGACGGGTCCTCGTCGCCGTCGAGGAAGGTCACGCCGGGTGCGGTGATCGACAGCACCGCGGTGGCGATCCCGTTGCGGTCCATCACCGCGAGGCTTTCCTCCGGCGTCCAGGTCGGATAGTCGACCCCCGGAATCGCCACCCGGTTCCCCAGTGCTTGCGCGTAGGCCGGCGGAATCGCGTGGTGGTGGACGTCGATCAGCGGCGGCAGGCGGTTCATGTGCGGTTCCTCTCGCTTACGGTGTGCGGGCCACGGCGTCAGACGTATGTCGCGCCGTACTTCTCGACGATCCGCATCGCGTTCGCCACGTCGTTCTCGTACTGCTCCGGCGGGGGCGGCGGGGTGTCCTCGTCCGCCGGGGTCCCGACCTCGGCGAAGAACTGCTCGACCCCGCCCGGGAGGAACATGATCAGCATCTTGCAGGGCTGGTCGGAGACGTTCTTGAAGCCGTGCACGGTGCCGTGCGGCACGAAGACGAACGACCCCGCCTCGGCGGTCAGTTTCCGGTCGCCGTTGAGCAGCTCCAGCTCCCCTTCGAGGAGGTAGAACGCCTCGTCCTCCTTGTGGTGGATGTGCGGCGGCGGCCCGCCACCGGGCGGCACGATGCCCTCCATCAGGCCCAGCGCCCCGTTCGTGGTGTGCACATCGGCCTTGATGGTGTAGCGGTCGCCGAAGACCCAGCGGCTCAGACCCGCGCCCGGCGGTACGTAGATGGCCCGCGGCGCCCGCGGATGCGAAAAGCTCATGATGCCCTTCCCGGTGAGGGGTGTCCGTTCCCGTGGGGTGCCTAGGCGCTGACGCCGCCGTCGAGGACCAGGTCGTGTCCGACCGCGAACCCGGACTCCGCCGCGGCCAGCCACAGCACCGCGGAGCTGCACTCGTCCAGCGTCCCGGCGCGGCCCAGCGGCAGCCCGTTCGCCATCCGCTCGGCCCGCTGCGCCTCGGTCTCGCCGGGCAGCAGCGGCCACAGCGGGGTGTCGATCGGGCCAGGGCTGACCGCGTTGATCCGGATGCCGTCGGCGATGTACTCCTTCGCCGCGGTGCGGGTCAGCTGGGAGACCGCGGCCTTGGTCGCCGAGTAGGCGCCGAGCCCCGGCAGCGTCACATGCCCCAGGTTGGAGGCGTTGTTGACGATGACCCCGCCGCCGTGCTCCTTCATGAAGCCGATTTCGTGCTTCATCGACAGGAAGACACTGGTGAGGTTGGTGGCCAGGATCCGCGCGAACTCCTCGTCCGGGACGTCCGCGAGCGGGCCCGCCGTGAAGGTGCCGGCGTTGTTGAAGGCGATGTCCAGCGCGCCGTGCCGCTCGGCCGTGGTCGCCACGACCCGCGCCACGTCGGCCGGCACGGACACGTCCGCCACCACCGCCGACGCGGTACCGCCCGCGCTCTCGATCAGCTTCACGGTGTGCTCGATCGTCGCGGCCGTCCGCCCGGTGACCACCACCGTGGCCCCCTCCCGGGCGAAGGCCAGCGCCGTGTTGCGGCCGATGCCCGAACCGCCACCGGTGACCAGGGCGACCTTCCCGGCGAAACGCGCTGCCATGGGGAACTCCTCACGTCGTCATGCGGGTCGGTGCCGCAACTGATGCGTCCCCGGCCCGACTTGGATGGTCCGGTCCGGCCACGGGGCCGGACCGGCACCCCGACACTGGCCGGTTTCCGCCCGCCGGACATCCCCGGAACACGTGATGCGGAGCGCCCCCGCCCGGCGGGACGCTGGCCTGCAGTCCACCCCTCGCGCACGAGCGGGTTCCGCAACGTCCCCTGCCTGACCGGGAGTTCCGCATGACCGACATCGCCGACACCCACCTCCGGGCACGTCCCGGGGCCGGCGGCCGGGAAGGACCCGCCGCCCGGCCCCCCTGGGCGGTCTTCTTCCTGCTCGCCGTCATCCAGTTCATGGTCATCCTGGACGGCAGCATGGTCGTCTCGGCCATTCCGTCCATCCAGCGCGACCTGGACTTCTCGCCGTCCTCCATCGCCTGGGTGCTGGACGCCTACATGCTGGCGTACGGCGGCTTCCTGCTGGTCGGCGGCAAGGCCGCGGACAGCTTCGGACGCCGCCGGCTGTTCTGCGCCGGACTGGTGCTCTTCACCGTCGCCTCGCTCGCCTGCGCACTGTCCGCCGACTCCTGGCAGCTGATCGCCGCCCGGGTCGCCCAGGGCCTGGGCGCCGCGCTGGTCTCACCGGCGGCGTTCGCACTGGTCACCGACCTCTTCGAGGAGGGCCCGGTACGCAACCGGGCCATGGTGCTGTGGGGCGGCATGAACGGCGTCGGCGGCGCGGCCGGTGTGCTGCTCGGCGGTCTCTTCTCCGCCGTCGCCTGGCAGCTCGCCTTCCTGATCAACATCCCGGTCGGCGCGATCGTCCTCCTCCTGGCGCTGCGCAAGCTCCCCAAGGGCCGCCCCACCGCCACCGGCGGCATCGACCTGACCGGCGCGCTGGCCTGCACCGGCGGCCTGACCCTGGTCATCTACGCGGCGGTCCGCGGCGGCGCCCAGGGCTGGCTGGCGCCCACCACCCTCCTCGAACTCGGCGGCGCCGTCGTCCTGTTCGCCGCGTTCGCGCTACGCCAGCGCACCGCCCGCACCCCCCTCGTCCCGCGCGTGCTGTTCCGGATGCCGAACGTCGTCCTGGGCAACGCCGCCAACCTGCTCGCCGGCGCGATCCTGCTCGGCGGCTTCACCGTGGCCAGCCTCTACCTCCAGCAGGCGCGCGGCCTCGGCCCCGTACCGGCCGCGGCCCTGCTCGTCCCGCCGAACGTCGCCGCGCTGGTCGCCTCCCAGCTGTCCGGCCGGCTGATCACCCGGATCGGCGCGGTCACCACCCTGCTGGTGACCCTGCTGGTGCAGGCCGCCGCGGCCGCCTGGTGGGCACTGGCCCTGGACGCCCACGCCCCGCTCCTGACCGCGTTCGTCCTGCCCTCCATGGTGTGGTGCGCGGCGCTCGGCGCGGCCCTGCCGTCCCTGTACGTGGTGTGCACCGGCGGCCTCACCGAGGACGTCGCGGGCAGCGCGTCGGGCTGGGTGCAGACGACGATGGCGGCCGGCAACGCGATCGGCGCCGCGGTGCTCACCGCGGTCGCCGCCGAGCACACCGCGTCCCTGGCGTCCCCCACCGGCGCCGCCGCCCTCACCTCCGGCTACGCCACGGCCCTGTGGGTGGCCGCCGGACTCGCGGTGGCGGGCACGCTGTTGACGGTCCGGCTGCGGCTGCGGCGCGAGGTGCCGGCGACGGCCTGACGCATCCGTTGCGGGGGAGGGGACGCCACGGCGTTCCCTCCCCCTTCGGGCTCCGGCCCTTCGGCCGCGCGTCACCTGGAGATGCGGGCCTCGATGCCGTCGAGCAGGAAGTCGAGGCCGATCCGGAAGGTGTGGTCGGCGTCCAGGTGGGCGGCATCGCGCACCACCGTGGCCAGCGCGGGGAAGCGGCCGGTGGCGAAGGTCCGCTCCAGATAGGGCCCGAGTGAGGCCTGCCAACGCTTCTCGTCCATGCCGGTGGCCCGCTCGGCACGCCGCTCGGCGATCTCCCGACGCACCGCGCCGATCACGTACGCGTCGACCGCGGTGACCACCGGCATGACGTCGTCCACCTCGACGCCGCCCAGCGCGGCCACCACGGCCTCCCCCCTGGCCAGCGCGTGCGGCCCGAGCTGCGGTCGCCCACCGAGCAGATCGGCGAGCCATTCGTGCTCGTGAGCGGCCTGCCGGGTGGTTTCGGCGAGAGACCGCAGCACCTCCCGCCAGTCGTCTCCGACCGGCCGGATCTCGGCGTGCACCGCGTCGACCATCAGGTCGAGCAACTCCTCCTTGCCGGCGATGTAGTTGTACAGCCGCATCGGCCCGACGCCCAGCACGGTGGCGACCTTGCGCAGCGACACCGCCTCCAGGCCGTCCGCGTCGGCCAACTGGATCGCGGCTCGCACGATCCGCTCCCGGTTCAGCGGGGCCGGCACGGGGCGATTCGGTGGCTCCGGCCTCTCCCACACCAACATGCCGCTCACCATACATTGTATTGACCGATACAGTGTATCGGTCAATACGGTGTATCGAAGGGGAGGCGACCATGACCATCGCCATCGTCGGAGCCGGCCTCGGCGGCCTGGCTCTCGCCCGTGTGCTGCACGTGAACGGCATGGATTCCGTCGTGTACGAACGTGAATCGTCACGCGGCGCGCGCGGCCAGGGCGGCATGCTCGACATCCACTCCGGCCAGCGGGCGCTGCGCGAGGCCGGCCTGATCGACCAGTTCCACGCGATCGCCCGTGGTGAAGGCCAGGACATGCGCCTCCTGGAGCCGGACGGCACCCTGCTGCTCCAGGAGGACACGCCCGACGATGCCCCGCTCGACCGACCCGAGGTCGACCGCGCCGATCTGCGCGACCTGCTGCTGGATTCCCTGCCCGAAGGCGTGGTGCGCTGGGGGCACGCGTTCACCTCCGCCGGCGACGGCCGGCTGCACTTCGCCGACGGCGGCAGTGCCACGTATGACCTGCTGGTCGGCGCGGACGGCGCGAACTCCCGGGTCCGCCCGCTGCTCACCGACGCCCGTCCGGCGCACATCGGCCAGAACGTCGTCGAGGTCGGCATCCCCGACATCGACCGCACGCACCCCGACCTCGCGGCGATGGTCGGGCGCGGGACCTACTGGGTGCTCGGCGACGGGATATCCCTGGCGGCGCAGCGCAACGGCGACGGCCGCGTCCGCATCGGCATCAGCTTCCACCACACCGCCGAGGACTGGTTCGCCACCAGCGGGATCCCGTTCGACGACCCGGCCGCCGCCCGGGCGCGGCTGATCGAACTGCTCCCCGGCTGGGACGCACGGTTCACCGCGCTGATCGCCGCCTGTGACGACACGGTCGTACCGCGGTCGATCACCACTCTGCCGGTCGGCCTGACCTGGCCGTCGGCGCCGGACGTCACACTGCTCGGCGACGCCGCGCACCTGATGCCGCCGGTGGGAGAGGGCGCCAATATGGCGCTGCTCGACGGGGCCCTGCTCGGTCTCGCGCTGGCCGCGCACCCGGACGACTTTCCCGCCGCCGTCAAAGAATACGAACGCGAGATGTTCGAGCGCACCGGTGCCGCCGCCCGGATGTCCGCGGACATACACGCATTGCTGACGTCACCGGACGCCGCCCGGAAAATGCTCGCATTCTTCCAACCTCGCTGAACGCGGCCGAATACAACGGGGCGCGCCCCGGCGCGCTGCGGGTGTTCACGACCGCCTCCCTGAGGCGCTCGACGGCTCGCCGCCGTGTTGCGGCCGATGACGCCGGAGCAGTACGCGGCAGTCGACCGCCTTGGAGAAGTCGCCCGCCCGTTCCGCCGCTGCCGCCGCGCGGAGCAGCTCGGCGCAGGTGGCACAGCCGGCGGCCGGTCCGGTCTGCGGCGCGGTCACGTACGGTCCGCCCTTCCGTGCGGATGCCCGGCGATGACCGCGTTGCAGCTCCGGACGGCCAGGCGGTGCCCGTCCGCACGGGCCTTCTCCCGTTCCTGCGCGAGCGCCCGGCACACATCGCAGGCCGCCACGGGTACGGGTTCGAGCTCGGGCCCTGCCGGGGCCACGGGGGTGGGGACTGTGTACTCCGCCATCCGAATCCTCACTCTGTGTTGCCGTTCGGTCACCAGGATGGGGTGAAGGTGGGTACCGTGGAAGGGATTTCAGCGCCCAACCTGGGTGTTGGTCAGGGAGGGATATGTGCGCGTTAGTGAGCTGTGTGAAGGCCGATGAGCGGGCCATGACCAGGCCCGCGGTCAGGGGGACTCGTGGATGACGAGCAAGACCCCCGGCAGCGCTTCGCGGAGGAGTGCCGCAGTGCCCGTGATCTGTTTCCGGAACGGCGCCTGAACCAGACGGAGTTGGCCCGCATGGTCCGGGTGTCCAAGTCCACGATCAGCCGGGTGGAGATCTGCGAGGGCCCGATCCCGCCGGATCTGCCACCGCTGCTGGACCAGGTCTTCTCGACGGACGGCCTGTTCAAGCGGCTCTACGAGCAGATCGCCGCGGGATCGTTCCCGGCCCACTCACGGCGGCGGATGGTGCTGGAGCCGAGAGCTGTAGCGATTTCAGCCTGGTCGCCGACGGTGGTCCCCGGATTGCTGCAGACGGGAGCCTATGCGCGGGCGCTGTTCAGAGCCGGTGATCCCCGTGCCGGCGAACGAGAGCTGGTGCACAAGGTGGGGGCCCGGCTGGCACGCCAGGACATCCTGCGCGGCAGTTCCCCACCGGACTTCTCCGTCGTCATCTGCGAGTCGGTGCTCCGTCGCAACGTCGGAGGTCCGGAGATCATGCGCAATCAGCTCGCCGCTTTGCTGCTGGACGGCAGTCAGCCGACCACGGTCCTGCAGGTCCTTCCCTTCAGCGCCGAGACGCATGGCCTGATGGATGGCTCCCTGTCGATACTGACGATGCCGGACGGCGGAACTGTCCTCTACACGGAGGGCATCAGGTCGGGAGCCATCATCGAAGAAGCGGCCACAGTACGGCAGTTGTCGCGGGCCTACGATGTGCTCAGGGCGTCAGCGCTCTCCCGTGACGCGTCCGCCGACCTGATCCGCGAGCTAATGGAGGCATCGTGACCCTGCCCGGGCGACACCCATGGGTCAAGTCCAGCTACAGCAGCCAAGACGGCGGTGACTGTCTGGAGTGGTCGCCGGGGTATGCCAGGGCTCAGGGTGGCGTCCCTGTCCGGGACAGCAAGACCCCGGACGGTCCGTCGCTGATGTTCGGGACGGCCGCCTGGGCCGCATTCATCTCCCGTGTGCGGAAAGGGGAGTTGAGCACATGACCACCATCGCCGTCACCGGGCACATGGACCTCAGCGAGGGCACCGTGCCGCAAGTGCGGGAAGCCATCCGGGGGCTGCTGCGGGAGCACGCTCGTGGGGAGCTGGTCGGGGTTTCCTGTCTTGCGCGGGGGGCCGACACGGTGTTCGCCGAGGCGGTCGTCGAGGCCGGGGGGCGGCTGGTGGCCGTCGTTCCTTCGCTGGACTATCGGGAGGCGAAGGTCACGGCCGATCACGCGGCCGCGTTCGATCGGCTGGCGGCGGCCGCGGAGGTGGTGACCATGCCGTACGACGTGGCCGACCGGCAGGCGTACGAGGCGGCCAACGCGGAGTTGCTGAAGCGGGCCGAGCGGCTGGTGGCGGTGTGGGACGGTACGCCGCCCAGCGGCAAGGGGGGCGGCACCGCGGACACCGTGGAGCAGGCGCGGGCGCTCGGGCTGCCCGTGGATGTCGTCTGGCCGGAGGGGGCCGAGCGCGCGTAACGGACGGAACGGAGACGCAGGCCCCGCGGACCGCTGTCCGCGGGGCCTGCGTCGTGACGGGCCCGGCGTTCGTCCCTACGCCGTGCCCGCCTCCACCGGCTCGTTGGGAGCCGGGGTCGGTGCCGCGGCCGCGGCCGGTGCCGGGGTGCGGGACCGGAGCCAGCTGCGGGTGCCCAGGGCCGTGGCCAGGAGGACCAGGACGGCGCAGGCGAGGGTGACGGCGCGGACGTCGAAGGTGTCGATGACCCGGCCGCCGTACCAGGAGCCCAGCGTGGCGCCGACCTGGAGGGCGGAGACGTTCACCGTGACCGCCAGCGTGGGCGCCTCGGCGGCGGCGCTCAGGACGCGGCCCTGGAGGGCCGGCAGGATCGCGAAGGTGGCGACGGCGAAGAGGAAGAAGAACGCCCAGGCGAGGGCCGTCACGGGGGCGACGACCCAGAACAGCGCGCTGGTCACCGTGAGCGCGGCGAGGGTGCCGGCGAGCGTCGGCAGCAGCGCCCGGTCGGCCAGCCGGCCGCCGATCCAGTTGCCGAGGATCGAGCCGATGCCGTAGACGACCAGCATCACCGGGACGGAGGCCGCCGGGAATCCGCCGACCTGGGTGGCCAGCGGCACCATGTACGTCACCACGGTGAAGAAGCCGCCGGTGGCCAGCGCGGTGGTCAGGATGCCGATGCGGATCTCCTTCTTGGTGAAGACCCGCAGTTCGTCGCGGACGGAGGTGGGGGTGCCCTCCGCGCCGCCGGGGATGAGCACCGCGAGCAGCACGACGCAGACCAGGGACAGCGCCGCGGTCGTACGGAACGGGGCCTGCCAGCCGAACTGCTGGCCGATCAGGGTGCCCAGCGGGACGCCGAGGACCGAGGCGAGGTTGAAGCCGAGCAGCACCTTGGAGACGGCCGAACCGGCCTTCTCCGGCGGCACCAGGCTGGCCGCGACGACGAAGCTCGCGGCCGCGAACGTGCCGTGCGAGAGGGCGGCGACGATCCGGCCGACCACCAGCACGGCGTAGTTCGGGGCGAAGGCCGCGATCACGTTGCCGACCGTGGCGGTGACCATCAGGGCGAGCAGCAGGCTGCGGCGGGACATCCGGGTGGTCAGGCCGGTGACCAGGGGGCCACCGAAGACCACCGTCGCGGCATAGGCCGTGATGACCAGACCCGCGGTCGGGATGGACACGCCCAGCCCGGCGGAGAGGTCTTCGATCACCCCGCCGGGCAGCAGCTCGCCGGTGCCGATGACGAAGAGCGACATGGTGAGGGCGAAGAACTTCAGGAACATCAGGGTTCTCTCTCTGGGCGGGGCCCGTGAGGAAGGAGAGCGGGGGGCGGTCAGCCGGCGGGGACCGGCGGGGTGGGCAGGGCGTCGAGGTCGAAGCCGAAGTGCGTGCGGTAGGCGGCGAACACCGCCTCGTCGTCGGCGAGTTCCTCCTTGGTGCGGGTGCCGTCGACGACCTGGACGAGCTTGCGGCCGCTGAGGGTGACCCGGCCCCGCGACGTGGGGCGGGTGCAGAACAGCTGGGTGAGGAACGGGGAGTCGTCGGCGCTGCGGAACCACCACAGGGTGGGCCGGAAGTCGTCCACCGTGCGCGAGCGGGTCTCGAACCGGTACTGGTGGGAGCCGTTGCGGTAGACGTCGAGGTCGCCGTCGGCGGCCTCGCGGAGCTCGAAGGTGCCCTGCGGGTCCTCCTGCGGCGCACGGGAGTCGAGGCGGAGCGGGTGGCGGAAGCCGCGGCCGTAGCCGACGTCGACCAGCCACGGCTCGGGGGAGTCCTCGGCGATCACCCTGAGTATCAAGTGGCCCATGAGCGGGCCGAGTTCGCCGTCCTCCAGGACGCGGCCGGCCATGACGGTGACGTCGTAGCCGAGGGCGCGCAGGACCTCGGAGAACGCGCCGTTGAGCTCGTAGCAGCCGCCGCCGCGCCGCTGTTCGGTGATCTTGGGTAGGGCGTCCGCGCCCATGTTGATGGGCAGCCGGAGGTTGAAGTCGATGTTCTCGAAGGGGATGGAGAGGACGTGCCGCTCGTGCAGTTCGCGCAGGGCGGCGACGGTCGGGCGCTCGGGCCGCTTGGTGCCCATGCGGTGCAGATAGGCGTCGACCGCCTCGGGGGTCAGCATGACGGGGCTCCTCGGGATCGCGAAGGGAGGGGTGGGGCGGCCGGCGGTCCGGGGTGACCGGCCGGGTCGGGCGGATCGGCAGCGATCAGCAGCGGACCAGGGCCAGCCCCGCCGCCATGCCGCCGCCGAAGCCGGCCAGCAGCGCCAGGTCGCCGGGGCGTACCGCGCCGGAGGCGACGGCGGCGTCGAGGGTGACGGGGACGGAGGCGGCACCGGTGTTGCCGTAGTCGGCCACGGTCGTGTGCAGGCGGGCGTTGGGCAGCCCGAGGGCGTCCGTCAGCTCGTCGAGCATGATCGCGTTGGCCTGGTGGGGTACGAGGTGGTCGATCTCGTCCGGCCGGACGCCGGCCCGGCGCAGCATCTCGTGCACGGCCGGCGGGACGTGCTCGGCGACGAACTCGCGCACCGCACGCCCGTTCATCCGGAAGTAGTGGGAGCCGTCGGCGAGGGTCTCCTCCGAGGCCGGGCGGCGGCTGCCGCCGGCGGCCACCTCGATCAGGTCCCGGTAGGCGGGGAAGGTGGCGAGGTGGGTGGCGAGCACGCCGCGGCCGGCGTCGGTGGGTCCCAGCACCGCGGCGCCCGCCCCGTCGCCGAACAGCACCGTCGTCCGGCGGTCGGTGCGGTCCAGGATCCGCGAGTAGACGTCCGCGCCGATCACCAGCGCATGGCCGCCGGAGGCCAGCAGGGTGCGCTGCACCACGGACAGCGCGAAGACGAAACCGCTGCACACGGCGTTGAGGTCGAAGGCGGCGGTGGCCGGGGTCGCCCCGATCAGATCGGCGACGACGGCGGCGGTCGGCGGCTGGGGGGTGTCGGGGGTGGAGGTCGCCACGACGACCAGCGACAGATCGCGGGCGCTGATGCCGGCGTTCTTGAGCGCGGCCCGGCCGGCCGCCGCGGCCAGGTCGCTGGTCGCCTCGTCGGGCTTGGCCCAGCGCCGGGCGCGGATACCGGTCTTGCGCACGATCCAGGCGTCGTCCACGCCCGCGGGCTCGCCGGCCTCGTCGTTGCCGACCACATGGCCCGGGAGATACGAGCCGGTGCCCAGCACGCCGACCGGCGACTGCCCGCCGGGCGGGCGGCCGTGCGCTGTCGTTGCCAATGTCATCTCGCATCCTTCGTCGGGTGAGAAGAACGTGCGGTGATTTCCCGGTCAACGATGGCGAGGCCGCTGAATGAGCGTCAATTTGCGGCGTATTACTTTGTCAACTGGCCGACACTTTGTCATTACCCGGACCGGAAACGGACGCTGTGCGGCAGGACTCACTTGACTGAGTCCCGGAATCTGCATTGGTGTTCGACTATTACGCGCCACAGACTTCCCGGTGCGTGGCTATCTGCTGCCGCTGATTAATCGGGAGGAATGAAGTGCGTAGTCTGGAACGCCTGCATTCGTTGCCGGCGGAACAACAGCCGGATTGGCCGGACACCGGAGCGCTGGAGACCGTGCGCGAGGAACTCGCGCGGGCCGAACCGCTGGTGCGCGCCGCGGACGTGCGCGAACTGCGCGGGCTGCTCGCCCGGGCCGCGGCCGGTGAACTCCAGGTGATACAGACCGGCGACTGTGCCGAGGACCCGGCCGAGAGCACCCCCGGCGACGTCGCGCGCAAGACCGCGCTGCTGGACATGCTCGCCGGCACCATGAAGCTCAACACCGACAAGCCGGTCATCCGGGTCGGCCGGATCGCCGGGCAGTACGGCAAGCCCCGCTCCCGGCCCACCGAGGTCGTCGGCGGCGTCGAACTGCCCGTCTACCGCGGCCACATGGTCAACAGCCCCGAGCCCGACCCGGAGCTGCGCCGCCCGGACCCGGGCCGGATGCTCTCCGGGCTGAGCGCCGCCCGGCAGGTCACCGAGCAGCTCGGCTGGACCGGCGCGGCCCGCCGGCGCGGCGTCGAGGCACCGGTGTGGACCAGCCACGAGGCGCTGCTGCTCGACTACGAACTGGCCATGGTCCGCGCGCAGGAGGACGGCGGACTGCTGCTGACCTCGGCGCACTGGCCGTGGATCGGTGAGCGCACCCGCCAGGTGGACGGCGCCCACGTCGCACTGCTCGCCGCCGTCGAGAACCCGGTGGCCTGCAAGGTCGGCCCGAGCATGACGCCGGACGGGATCCGTCAGCTGTGCGAGCGCCTCGACCCGCACCGCGAGCCGGGCCGGCTCACCCTGATCGCCCGGATGGGCGCCGACGCGGTCCGCGCCGAACTGCCCGGGCTGGTCCGCGCGGTACGCGCGGCCGGACACCCGGTGATCTGGCTGACCGACCCGATGCACGGCAATACCGTCACCGGCCCGGTCGGGCTGAAGACCCGCTGCGTGGAAACCGTCATCCGCGAGGTGACGGAATTCCAGAGCGCGGTGTCCGAAGCGGGCGGAGTGGACGGCGGACTGCATCTGGAAACCACCCCGGACCAGGTCACCGAATGCGGTGTCGGGGCGGACGGGTTCCCCGGAATAGGGGAGAAGTACACGACGCTTTGCGACCCCCGGCTCAATCCGTCCCAGGCGGTCGCGGTGGCCGCTGCCTGGCGTGGCTGACCGGCCCCGGAATTTCGCGTCGCAGCACGCAATGGAGGTAGCGAGAACATGTCAGGTATGGAAGGCAAGGTCGCCCTCGTCACGGGGGCGGCCGGCGGGATAGGCGCGGCGGTCGTACGGTCCCTCGGCGAGCGCGGCGCGGCGGTGGCCGCCGTCGACCGCGACGCGGAGCGGCTGGCCGACGTGGTCGACAAGCTCCGGGCCGACGGCCTTCAGGCGGCGGCGTTCCCCGCGGACGTCACCTCCAGCGCCGAGGTCGAGGCGGTGGTGGACCGCGTCGAATACACCCTCGGCCCGCTGGACTTCCTCGTCAACGCCGCCGGTGTGCTGCGGCTCTCGGAGGCCCGCGCGCTCACCGACGAGGACTGGGCGGTCACCTTCGCGGTCAACACCACCGGCGTCTTCTTCGTCTCCCGCGCCGTGGTCAACCGCATGATCGGCCGCGGTGGCGGCGGCGCCCTGGTCACCGTCGCGTCCAACGCGGCCGGCACCGCGCGGGTGGAGATGGCCGCCTACGCCGCCTCCAAGGCCGCCGCCACCATGTTCACCAAGTGCCTGGGGCTGGAGGTGGCCAAGGAGGGCATCCGCTGCAACCTGGTCGCCCCCGGCTCCACCGAGACCCCGATGCTCAGCTCGATGTGGCACGACGAGTCCGGGCCGCGCGGCACCATCGACGGCCACCCCGACGCCTACCGGGTCGGCATCCCGCTGGGCAAGATCGCCCGCCCCGAGGACGTGGCGGACGCGGTGGCCTTCCTGCTCTCCGACCAGGCCGCCCACATCACCATGCACGACCTCACGGTCGACGGCGGCGCCACGCTCGGCGTCTGACCGTGGGCCCCAGAGCCCCTGGAGGAACCATGGCGGGGATCCCCCCGATCGAGCCCTACCCGATGCCCGGCCCGGGCGACCTGCCCGGCAACACCGTCGACTGGACCGCCGACCCGGACCGGGCCGTGCTGCTCGTCCACGACATGCAGCGCTACTTCCTGCGGCCGCTGCCCGCGACCGTACGCGACGCGCTGGTGAGCAACGCCGCGCTGCTCCGCGACCGCGCCGCCGAACTGGGCATACCGGTCGCCTACACCGCCCAGCCCGGCGGGATGACCGAGGAACAGCGCGGCCTGCTCAAGGACTTCTGGGGCCCGGGCATGACCCCCGGGCCCGAGGACCGCACCGTGGTCGCCCCGCTCGAACCCCGGCCCGGCGACTGGGTGTTCACCAAGTGGCGCTACAGCGCCTTCCACCAGTCCGACCTGCTCGCCCGGATCCGGGAGACGGGTCGCGACCAGCTCCTGATCTGCGGGGTGTACGCGCACGTCGGAGTCCTGATGAGCGCCGTCGAGGCGTTCACCCACGACATCCAGCCGTTCCTCGCCGCCGACGCGGTCGCCGACTTCTCGGCCGCCGACCACCGGATGGCCCTGGACTACGCGGCCCGGCGCTGCGCCGCCGTCGCCACCACCAAGGAACTCCTCACCCACCTCGACGGGGGGCACCGATGACCGACGACCTGCTGGCACGCGTACTGGCCTCGCCACCACCGGCGTTCGCGCTGCTGCACCGCCCCGAGGCGACCGGCCGCGGCCTGCTGGAGGTGATCCGCGGCACCGCGTCCACCGTGGACACCCTCGCCGGCATCCCGCTGCCGGACGGGCCCGCGGCCGGCGGCCGGGACGACGCCGGCGCCCGGCACGAGGTGCTCGCCCTCATCCCCTACCGCCAGCTCGCCGAGCGCGGCTTCGACGCCCCCGACGACGGCGCACCACTGATCACCCTCACCGTCGAGGAACAGGACACGGTGCCGGTCGCCGAGGCGCTGGCCCGCATCCCCGACGTCCCGATCACGCTGTCCGACGGGGCGTTCGACGTCGACGACGACGCCTACGCGGCCACCGTGCGCCGGATCATCGCCGAGGAGATCGGCACCGGCGAGGGCGCCAACTTCGTCATCAAGCGGTCCTTCGTCACCGACATCACCGACTACGGGCCGCACAGCGCGCTGACCTTCTTCCGGCGGCTGCTGGAGCGCGAGGCCGGGGCGTACTGGACGTTCCTGGTGCACACCGGCGGGCGGACGTTCGTCGGCGCCTCGCCGGAGCGGCACATCAGCGTGCACGGCGGCAAGGCCGTGATGAACCCGATCAGCGGCACCTACCGCTACCCGCCCGCCGGGCCCACCCTGCCCGAGGTCATGGACTTCCTCGCCGACCGCAAGGAGGCCGACGAGCTGTACATGGTCGTCGACGAAGAGCTGAAGATGATGGCCCGCATCTGCGAGTCCGGCGGCCGGGTCGTCGGGCCGTACCTGCGGGAGATGGCCCGGCTCGCGCACACCGAGTACTTCATCGAGGGCCACACCACCCGCGACGTGCGGGAGATCCTGCACGAGACGCTGTTCGCGCCCACCGTCACCGGCAGCCCCCTGGAGAGCGCGGCCCGGGTGGTGGCCCGCTACGAGCCGGCCGGCCGCGGCTACTACAGCGGCGTCGCCGCCCTGATCGGACGGGACGCGGCCGGCGGCCGCACGCTCGACTCGGCGATCCTCATCCGGACCGCGGAGCTCGACCCGCGCGGCCGGGTCCGGATCGGCGTCGGCGCCACCCTCGTACGCCACTCCGACCCGCTCTCCGAGGTCGCCGAGACCCGCGCCAAGGCCGCCGGGCTGCTGTCCGCACTGGCGGAACCGGGACGCGGGCGGTTCGGCGGACACGCCACCGTGCAGGCGGCGCTGGCCGAACGCAACGCCACCATCGCCGGGTTCTGGCTCGCCGCCGAGGAGGACCGGACCGGCCGGGCCGTCGCCGGGCTCAGCGGCCGGCGGGTGCTGGTCGTCGACGCCGAGGACACCTTCACCTCGATGATCGACCACCAGCTGCGCTCCATGGGCCTCACGGTGACCGTACGCCGCTTCGACGAGCCGTACTCCTTCGACGGGTACGACCTGGTGGTGATGGGGCCCGGCCCGGGCGATCCGCGGGAGACCGGCCACCCCAAGATCGCCCACCTGCGGACCGCGATCAGCCAACTCCTCGACGAGCGGCGGCCGTTCCTCGCGGTCTGCCTCAGCCACCAGGTGCTCAGCACCCTGCTCGGCCTCGACCTGGTCCGCCGCGCGGTCCCCAACCAGGGCGTCCAGCGGACCGTCGACCTCTTCGGCGACCGGGTGCGGGTCGGGTTCTACAACACCTTCGCCGCGCACAGCACCGAGGACAAGGCGGAGACCCCGGCCGGGGTGGTCGAGATCAGCCGGGACCCGGAATCCGGCGAGGTGCACGCGCTGCGCGGACCCGGATTCGCGTCGATGCAGTTCCATTCGGAATCCGTGCTGACCGAGGACGGCGTCCGCATCGTCAGCGGACTGCTCGCCGAAATCCTGGCGCAGAAGGAGGCGATCGCCCGGTGAAAGCGGTCATCGCCTGGTGGGACCTCGCGGAATCCGACCAGACCCCGCGAACGCTGAGGGAATTCCTGCGGGACGAGGCGGTCGAACGCTTTTCCCGGTGGCCCGGGCTCCGGATGAAATTCTGGATCTCGGACGCCGGGGGCGGCGGCTGGGGCGCGGTCTTCCTGTGGGAATCGGAGGCGGCCGCGAGCCGGCCGCTGCCCACCCGGGCCGCCGAACTCATCGGCTACCCACCCACCGTGGTGCACCGCTTCCACGTCGAGGCGGCCACCGAGGGGGAGCACACCATCCCCGACCTGACCGGGCTGGGACTCGCCTTCGCACGGTGACCGGCCGGGTACCGCCGGAAACCGGAACGCCCCGAATCCAGCACCCACGGAATATCAGCGATCCCGGAAAACCGCCGCGGCGCCGGGCCGGAAGAAACCCTTCCGGGCTGCGCGCCGCGGCCTTTCCGGCCCGGCCACCCGCGGCATCTGACGGAGTACCGGGCTTTTGACGGAGTGCCGTTGCCACCGTTGTCCGAAAAGGCGGCCGGCAACCAGAGTTCATGCCACGGCATCCCGCCGGCTGCCGCCGGCCCAGCGGAAACAGGAGAAGCACAATGCCCGCACGATTCGACGGCAAGGTCGCGCTCGTCGCCGGTGGCGACGACGCCATCGGCCGGGCCGGCGCGCTCGCCTTCGCCCGCCAGGGCGCGACCGTCGTGGTCGCCGGACCGGACGCCCGGACCCTGGACGCCACCGTCGCCACCATCCGCCGGGCCGGCGGCCGCGCCGAGCGGGTGGTGGCCGATGTGACCCGCGGCGGCCCCGAGGCCGCCGAGCGGATGGTCGCGGTCGCGGTGGAGCGCTGCGGCGGACTCGACATCGCCTTCAACAACGTCACCGTCACCGGCCCGGCCCGCCCGGTCGCCGAGACCTGCGAGACCGTCTGGACCGAACTGCTCGCCCACAACCTCACCGGCGTGTGGACGTCCATGAAGCACGAGATCGCCTACATGAAGGAGCACCGCGGCGGGGTCATCGTCAACACCGCCTGCAACCTCCTCAGCAACGGCCTCCGCCCCGGCCTCGGCGCCTACGCCGCCTCCAAGGCCGCCCTGACCACCCTGACCCGCGCGGCCGCCGGCGAGTACATCTCCGAGGGCATCCGCATCAACGCCATCAGCCCCGGCCCGGTCGACGGACCCGCCGCCGGGCCCCGCCCGGCCGGCCCCGGCCACGCCACCGCCGACGAGATCGCCGACTCCGTGGTCTGGCTCTGCTCGGACGAGTCCTCGTACGTCGTCGGCCACGACCTCGTCCTCGACCGGAAGCGAGCCGCCTGATGACCACCGCACCCACCGCCCCCGCCCCCGCGCCCGCCGGCACCACCGCCCCCCTGGAGTGGACCGCCCTCGACCGCCGCGCCGTGGACACCGCCCGCGCGCTCGCCGTCGACGCCGTCGAACGCGCCGGCCACGGCCACCCCGGCACCGCCATGAGCCTGGCCCCGGCCGCCCACCTGCTCTTCCAGCGGCTGCTGCGGCACGACCCCGCCGACCCGCGGTGGGCCGGCCGGGACCGCTTCGTCCTCTCCTGCGGCCACGCCAGCCTCACCCTCTACATCCAGCTCTACCTCTCCGGCTACGGGCTGACGCTGGACGACCTCAAGTCCCTGCGCACCGCCGGCAGTCTGACCCCCGCCCACCCCGAATTCGGTCACACCCCGGGCGTGGAGACCACCACCGGCCCGCTCGGCCAGGGCCTGGGCAACGCCGTCGGCATGGCCATGGCCGCCCGCCGCGAACGCGGCCTGTTCGACCCCGACGCCCCCGAGGGCACCAGCCCCTTCGACCACACCATCTGGGCGTTCGTCTCCGACGGTGACCTCGCCGAGGGCCTCAGCCACGAGGCCGGCTCGCTCGCCGGCCACCAGCGCCTCGGCAACCTCGTCGTCCTCTACGACGACAACCGCATCTCCATCGAGGACGACACCCGCATCGCCCAGTCCGAGGACGCCCTCGCCCGGTTCGCCGCCTACGGCTGGCACGTCCAGCACGTCGACTGGACCAGCGGCGACGGCTACTACGAGGACGTGCCCGCCCTCCACCGGGCGCTCGTCGCCGCCCGCGCGGAGACCGGCCGCCCCTCGCTCGTCGCGCTGCGCACCCTCATCGGCTGGCCCTCACCGGGCAAGCAGAACACCGGCAAAATCCACGGCGCCGCGCTCGGCGCCGACGAGGCGGCCGCCACCAAGGCCGCCATGGGGCTCGACCCCGCGCGCTCCTTCCACGTCCCCGCCGAGGTGCTCGAACGGACCCGCCAGGCCGGCGTCCGCGGCCGGGCCCTGCGCGCGGAGTGGGAACGGCGCCACCAGGACTGGCGGTCCGCATTCCCCCGGCGGGCCGCCGCTCACGACCGGATCGCCGCCCGCACCCTGCCCGACGACTGGCGGGCGGCGCTCCCGGAGTTCGCCCCCGGTCAGGAGATGGCCACCCGCAAGGCGTCCGGCGCGGTGCTCGCCGCGCTCGCCGACACCCTGCCGGAGCTGTGGGGCGGCTCGGCCGACCTCGCCGAGTCCAACAACACCACCATGCCCGGCCAACCCTCCTTCGTGCCCGAGGAGTTCGCCACCGACGCGTTCCCCGGCCACCGCTACGGCCGCACCCTGCACTTCGGCATCCGCGAACACGCCATGGGCGCGGTCCTCAACGGCATCGCCCTGCACGGCGGCACCCGCCCCTACGGCGGCACCTTCCTGGTGTTCTCCGACTACATGCGCCCCGCCGTCCGGCTCGCCGCCATGATGCGGCTGCCCGTCACCTACGTCTGGACCCACGACTCCATCGGGCTCGGCGAGGACGGGCCCACCCACCAGCCCGTGGAACACCTCTGGTCGCTGCGCGGCATCCCCGGCCTCGACGTCGTCCGCCCCGCCGACGCCAACGAGACCGCGATCGCCTGGCGTACCGTCCTCACGCACACCGACCGGCCCGCCGGCCTCTGCCTGACCCGGCAGAACCTGCCCGTCCTCGACCGCTCGCCCGGCACCGGCCTGGCCCCGGCCGACGGCGTGGCCCGGGGCGGCTACGTCCTCGCCGAGGCCCGCAGCCCCGAGGGCACCCCCACCACCCCGGACGTCGTCCTCCTCGGCACCGGCAGCGAGGTGCACATCGCCCTGGAGGCCCAGCGCCTGCTGCACGACGAGGGAATCGCCGCCCGTGTGGTCTCCCTGCCCTGCCTGGAGTGGTTCCGCGCGCAGAGCCAGGAGTACCGCGACCAGGTGCTGCCGCCGGACGTCCCGGCCCGGATCTCCGTCGAGGCCGGCTCGGTCCTCGGCTGGCACGCCCTGGTCGGCGACGCCGGAGCCGCCCTGGGCCTGGACCGGTTCGGTGCGTCGGCGCCCTACCAGGCGCTGTACGAGCAGTACGGACTGACCGCCACCCGGGTCGCCGCGGCCGCCCGCGCCTCGCTCGCCCGGGTCCGCGACCGCCACCGGGAGCACACCCGATGAAGGTCACCGTCCCCGGCTCCAAGAGCATCACCAACCGGGCCCTGCTGCTGGCCGCGGCCGCCGACGGCCGCTCCACCCTGCACGCCCCGCTGGTCAGCGACGACACGGTGGCCTTCCGCGACGCGCTGACCGGCCTCGGCACCACGATCACGGCCGGGCCCGGCGACGCTGCCTGGGAGGTCACCGGCACCGGCCGCGGCCCGGCCGGCGGCCACCGCGTCCGGTGCGCCGACGCCGGCACCGCCGCCCGCTTCCTGCCGCCGTTCGCCGCCACCGGCACCGGCAGTTACGCCTTCGACGGCAGCGACCGGCTGCGGGCCCGCCCGCTGCGCCCGCTGACCGACGCACTGCGCGCGCTCGGCGCCCGGATCACCACCGCGCCCGGCGGCGGCCTCCCGCTGACCGTGGACGCCGCCGGCCTGGACGGCGGCGAACTGACCCTGGACGGCTCGCTCAGCAGCCAGTACCTCAGCGGCCTGCTGCTCGCCGCGCCGCTGCTGCGCACCCCGCTGACGCTGCGCACGGCCGGGCTGGTCAGCCGCCCCTACCTCGACCTGACGCTGGCCCTGATGCGGCACTTCGGCGTCCCCGCCGAGACCGGCCCGGACGGCGCGCTGACCGTACGCCCCGGCCGCTACCGCGCCACCGGCCTGCACATCGAACCGGACGCCTCCACCGCCTCGTACTTCTTCGCGGCGGCCGCCGTCACCGGCAGCCGGATCACCGTCCCCGGCCTCGGCCGGCACAGCCTCCAGGGCGACCTGCGGTTCGTCACGGCGCTGCGCCGCACCGGCGCGGCGGTCGAGATCGGCGAGCACGCCACCACGGTCACCGGCACCGGCCCGCTGCGCGGCGGCTTCGCCCTCGACATGGGCGACATCTCCGACACGTTCATGACGCTGGCCGCGATCGCCCCGCTCGCCGACGCCCCGCTCACCCTGCACGGCATCGGCCACGCCCGGCTCAAGGAGTCCGACCGCATCGACGCGGTCGCCGGCAACCTCCGGGCGCTCGGCATCACCGTCGAGACCGGCCCGGACCGGATCACCGTGCACCCCGGCACCCCGCGCCCGGCCACCGTCGCCTGCCACCGCGACCACCGGATCGCCATGGCCTTCTCCGTGCTGGCCCTGCGCGCCCCCGGCATCACGCTCGACGACCCCGGCTGCGTCAGCAAGACCTTCCCCGGCTTCCACACCGCACTGCGGCGCTGCTTCCCGGCGCACGCGGCGCACGCACCCGCCGTGTGACCACCGCCGCGGCTCTGCAACGCGCGCACAACTACGCAACGAAAGGCATGACATGGCGAAGATACTCATCGCCGGCGGCGGCGTGGGCGGCCTCGCGGCGGCACTGGCCACCGCCCGGCACGGACACCGGGTGACCGTCCTGGAACGCCGGGACTCCTTCACCGAACTCGGCGCCGGCATCCAGCTCGGCCCCAACGCCTTCCACGCCCTGGACCGGCTCGGCGTCGGCGACGCGGTCCGCGAACGGGCCGTCTTCATCGACGAGTTGCGCTTCATGGACGGCACCACCGACCGCCAGGTCCAGTCGATGCCGCTCACCGGCGCCTACCGCACCCGCTTCCGCAACCCCTACGCCGTGGTCCACCGCACCTGCCTGTACGAGCCGCTGCTGGCCGCCTGCCGGGCCACCGAGGGCATCGAACTGCGCACCGACAGCCCGGTCGTCCGCTACGAGCAGGACGCCGGCTCGGTCACCGCCGTGCTCGCCGGCGGCGAACGGCTCACCGGGGACGCGCTCATCGGCGCCGACGGCATCCGCTCCACCGTCCGCGGCCAGCTCCTCGGCGACGGCGACCCCCGGGTCTCCGGCCACACCATCTACCGCTCCGTCATCCCCATGGCCAGGGTCCCCGAGGACCTGCGCTGGAACACCGTCACGCTGTGGG
The DNA here is from genome assembly GCF_036352915.1 of Streptomyces bugieae. Lineage (NCBI taxonomy): Bacteria > Bacillati > Actinomycetota > Actinomycetes > Kitasatosporales > Streptomycetaceae > Streptomyces > Streptomyces bugieae. The sequence goes on along the minus strand of NZ_JAZBJP010000010.1, from coordinate 155,818 downwards.
CCGGACCCAAGTGGCACTTCGTCCACTATCCCGTCGGCGGCGGTGAGTTCCTCAACCTCGCCGCGACCCGCGACGACGGCGCGACCGAGGCGGTGGCCGGTGTGCCCGCCGACCGCGACCGGGTGCTCGCCGAATTCCCGGACCTCGGCACCACCGCCCGCCGGCTGCTGGAGCTGGGCGAGAACTGGAAGGCCTGGGTGCTGTGCGACCGCGACCCGGCCGACCGCTGGACCGACGGCCGGGTGGCCCTCCTCGGCGACGCCGCGCACCCGATGCTCCAGTACGCCGCCCAGGGCGCCTGCCAGGCCCTGGAGGACGCGGTGGTGCTCGGCGCACTCCTCGACGGCCCGGCCGCCGACGTCGTCCAGCGCCTGGAGAAGTACCACGCGGTCCGGCACGAACGCACCGCCAGGACCCAGCTGGTGGCCCGGGAGATGGGCCGGCAGCTCTACCACCCGGCCGGCGAGGCGGCCCGCGAGCGCAACGCCATGCTCGCCGCGATGACCGTGGACGACCTGTACGACACCGTCCAATGGCTGCACGGCGAACGGGACTTCGGCGCCGGAGCGGACCGTTGAGCAGGCTGCGCTGGCTGACGGCGGGGGAGTCGCACGGCCCCGCGCTGGTGGCGACGCTGGAGGGCCTTCCGGCCGGCGTCCCGATCACCACCGACGTCGTGGCGGACGCCCTGGCGCGCCGCCGGCTGGGCTACGGCCGCGGCGCGCGCATGGCCTTCGAGCGGGACGAGGTCACGTTCCTGGGCGGCGTGTGGCACGGCCGCTCGCTGGGCTCGCCGGTGGCGATCATGGTCGGCAACACCGAGTGGCCCAAGTGGGAGCGGGTGATGGCGGCCGACCCGGTGGACGAGGCGGAGCTCGCGTCCCTGGCCCGCAACGCCCCGCTGACCCGTCCCCGCCCCGGTCACGCCGACCTGGCCGGCATGCAGAAGTACGGCTTCGACGAGGCCCGCCCGATCCTGGAGCGCGCCTCGGCCCGGGAGACCGCGGCCCGGGTGGCGCTGGGCGCGGTGGCGCGTTCCTTCCTGACGGAGACCGCCGGGATCGAGATCGTCTCGCACGTCGTCGAGCTGGCGGCGGCCATGGCGCCCCACGGCGTCCACCCCAAGCCCTCCGACGCCGGGAAGCTGGACGCGGACCCGGTGCGCTGCCTGGACGCGGACGCCTCGAAGGCGATGGTCGCGGAGATCGACCAGGCCCACAAGGACGGCGACACCCTGGGCGGTGTGGTCGAGGTGCTGGCCTACGGGGTGCCGGTGGGCCTGGGCTCGCACGTCCACTGGGACCGCCGTCTGGACGCCCGGCTCGCCGCCGCGCTCATGGGTATCCAGGCGATCAAGGGCGTGGAGGTCGGTGACGGCTTCGACCTGGCGCGGGTGCCGGGCTCAACGGCGCACGACGAGATCGTCAACACGCCCGAGGGCATCCGGCGCGTCTCCGGCCGTGCCGGCGGTACCGAGGGCGGCCTGACCACTGGTGAACTGCTGCGGGTGCGGGCGGCGATGAAGCCGATCGCGACCGTGCCGCGGGCGCTGGCGACGGTGGACCTGCGCACCGGCGAGGCGGCCCGGGCCCACCACCAGCGCTCCGACGTCTGCGCGGTGCCGGCCGCCGGGATCGTCGCCGAGGCCATGGTCGCCCTCGTCCTCGCCGACGCAATAGTGGAGAAATTCGGGGGCGACAGCGTGGCCGAGACCCGCCGCAACGTCCGGGGCTTCCTCGACGGTCTGGCGAGCACCTGACCCGTCCGCCGAGGTGGCCGGGGCGGTGGTGTCAACCGGCGGCCGCCCCCTGGGGGTGGCCGTGGGACCGGTCCGGGAAGCGTGCGCGGTGTGGCGTGCGTGACATCACGGCCCGGACCGGGCGGTGACCGCCCCGGGACGTCGTGCGCGCCGAGTAGGGTCGGCCAGCACGGGGCGTCAGAGGTGGGGCCTTCGCGGCCACGAACGGAACGGAAGTCCATATGTCGACTGTTCAGTCTGGGGTCAGGTCCGGCGCGCAGGCCGGGCCGGCATCCCTGTACGCCGAGCTGGTGCGGCGGAACCCGGGTGAGGCCGAGTTCCACCAGGCGGCCCTGGAGGTGCTGGAGACGCTGGCGCCCGTACTGGACGCCCGGCCGGAATTCGCCGAGGCGAAGATCCTGGAGCGGATCTGCGAGCCCGAGCGGCAGATCATGTTCCGGGTGCCCTGGCAGGACGACGCCGGCACGGTCCACGTCAACCGCGGCTTCCGGGTGGAGTTCAACAGCGCCCTCGGCCCCTACAAGGGCGGGCTGCGCTTCCACGCGTCGGTGAACCTCGGGATCGTGAAGTTCCTCGGCTTCGAGCAGATCTTCAAGAACGCCCTGACCGGCCTGAACATCGGCGGTGGCAAGGGCGGCAGCGACTTCGACCCGCACGGGAGGTCGGACGCCGAGGTGATGCGGTTCTGCCAGTCGTTCATGACCGAACTGCACCGCCACCTCGGCGAGCACACCGACGTACCGGCCGGTGACATCGGCGTCGGCGGCCGGGAGATCGGTTACCTCTTCGGCCAGTACCGGCGGATCACCAACCGCTGGGAGGCCGGGGTGCTCACCGGCAAGGGCCTGTCCTGGGGCGGCTCCAAGGCCCGTACGGAGGCCACCGGTTACGGCAACGTGCTGTTCACCCAGGAGATGCTCAAGCAGCGCGGGGAGGAGCTGGACGGCCAGCAGGTCGTGGTGTCCGGTTCCGGCAACGTCGCGGTGTACACCATCGAGAAGGCGCAGGCGCTGGGCGCCAACGTGGTGACCGCCTCGGACTCCGGCGGCTACATCGTCGACGAGAAGGGCATCGACCTGGCGCTGCTGCGGCAGATCAAGGAGGTCGAGCGCGGCCGGATCAGCGCGTACGCCGAGCGGCGCGGGGTGTCCGCCCGGTACGTGCCCGGCGGCCGGGTGTGGGACGTCGCCTGCGACGTCGCGCTGCCCTCGGCGACCCAGAACGAGCTGGACGCCGAGGCGGCCCGGATCCTGGTCCGCAACGGCGTCAAGGCGGTGTCCGAGGGCGCGAACATGCCGACCACTCCGGACGCGGTGGCGCTCTTCAAGGAGGCCGGGGTGGCCTTCGGCCCCGGCAAGGCCGCCAACGCGGGCGGCGTGGCGACCAGCGCGCTGGAGATGCGGCAGAACTCCGCGCGGGACACCTGGTCCTTCGAGCGGGCCGAGGGCGAGCTGGCGGCGATCATGCGCGGCATCCACCGCACCTGCTACGAGACCGCCGAACGGTTCGGGCGGCCCGGCGACTACGTCGCGGGCGCCAACATCGCGGGTTTCGAGCGGGTCGCGGACGCGATGCTCGACCAGGGCCTGATCTGACCGCGGGCGGCGGGGCGGGCGCCGGTGCGGCGGCCGCCCCGCCGCCCCCGGCTCGTAAGGTGGCCGGCATGAACATCTGCGTCTTCTGCTCCGCCGCCGACCTCGACGACCGCTACGTCACCCCGGCCCGCCGGTTCGCCGAACTGATCGGCAAGGGCGGGCACGCGCTGGTGTGGGGCGGTTCGGACACCGGGCTGATGAAGGTCATGGCCGACGGGGTGCAGGAGGCCGGCGGGAAGCTGATCGGGATCTCCGTGGAGTTCCTGGCGCACAAGGCGCGCGCGGGCGCCGACGAGATGGTCGTCACCAAGGACCTCGCCGAACGCAAGGCGGAGATGCTGGCCCGCGCCGACGCCATCGTCATCATGGTCGGCGGCACGGGCACCCTCGACGAGGCCACCGAGATCCTGGAGCTGCGCAAGCACGGGCTGCACAGCAAGCCCGTCGTGCTGCTGAACACCGCCGGTTTCTACGACGGCTTGCACCAGCAGTTCCGGCGCATGGAGGACGAGGGTTTCCTGCCGCTTCCCCTCACCGACCTGGTGTTCTTCGCGGCGGACGGGGTCGGCGCGCTGGCCTACCTGGAGGAGAAGGCGGGCTTCAGGGGCTGAGCCGCCGCGCCGCCGTCCCGTAGGAACGGCTCGTTAGGATCGGGCCCATGGGTACGCACTTGATCACGGGCGCAGGGTCGGGCATCGGAGCGGCGGTCGCACGGCGGCTGGCGGAGCGCGGCGAGGAGCTGTGGCTGCTGGCGCGCAACGCGGTCCGCGCGAAGGAGCTGGCCGCGCGGTTCCCCACGGCCCATGTGATCGTGGGCGACCTGGCCAACCCGGAGAAGCTGTCCTTCGCGCTCGGCCAGCAGCCGCTGCCGGACCGGATCGACTCCCTCCAGCACATCGCGGGCGTCATCGAGCTGGGCGCGGTCGGCGACCTGCCGGCCAAGGCGTGGCAGCGGCAGCTCGCCGCCAACCTGGTGGCGCCGGCCGAGCTGACCCGGCTGCTGCTGCCGCTGGTGCGGCTCGCCAAGGGCCATGTGGTCTTCGTCAACTCCGGTGCCGGGCTGAACGCGCACGCCAACTGGAGCGCGTACGCGGCGAGCAAGCACGGCCTGAAGGCGCTGGCCGACTCCCTGCGGGCGGAGGAGCACGGCAACGGTGTGCGGGTGACCTCGGTCTACCCGGGGCGCACGGCCACGCCGATGCAGGAGAGCACCCACCAGCAGGAGGGCAAGGCGTACGACCCGTCCCGGTGGATCGACCCGGAGTCGGTGGCCGCGACGGTCCTCGCCGCCATCGACCTGCCGCGGGACGCGGAGATCAACGACGTCACGGTGCGCCCGGGGCGCTGAGGACCGTGGCCCACGGGCCACCCGGAGGACCGCCGCGGCGACGTACGCTGCAAGAGTGACCACTGAAGCGAAGTCGACCGCGGCGGCGGGGTGCGGGTTCCGGGAGATCCGGGGGCTCGTGACCGAACTGAGCCGCCGGCTGGACGCCCATCAGCGCAGCCGGATCGCCGAGCTGGACCTGACCCCGACGCAGGCCAAGGCGCTGGAGGAGCTCGGCGAGCCGAAGACCGCGCGGGAGCTGGCCGGGGTGCTGTGCTGCGAACCGCCCAATGTCACCTATGTCATCTCCAAGCTGGAGAAACAGGGCATGGTGGTGCGGGAGCCGCATCCGCTGGACGGCCGGGCCAAGCAGCTCGTACTGACCGAGGCGGGGCGGGAGTTGCGGCTCGATCTGCTGCGCCGGATGGGCACGGAGTCGCCGCTGGACCACCTCACGCACGAGGAGCGGGCCGCGTTGCGCGACGACCTGCTGAAGGCCCTGGGGCGGGGCGACTGACACCTGCGCCGTCCGGCGTCGGCGGTTCCGTATGCCTTTCGTAAAGTTATAGCTGTAATCATTGCCTGGGCGACGGTTACAGCTTTAACTTCATTGCATGATCACTGAGAAGGCGACGGCGCGCGGCTCGGCGCGCGAGATGTCCGCGGCACCGGCGGCCCGTGGCGGGCTCCAACTCCTCGTCCTGGCGCTCGGGTTCGTGATGGCCAGCCTGGACACCGGCATCATGAACGTCGCGGCGCACGACCTGCGGGCCCGCCTCGGCCTGACCATGGCCGGCCTCACCTGGGTCGTCGACGGCTACGTCCTCGCCTTCGCCGCGCTGCTGCTGCTCGCCGGCTCGCTGGCCAAGCGGTTCGGCGCCCGCCGGATCTACCTCGTCGGGCTCGCCGCGTTCACCGCCGCCTCCCTGCTCGGCGCCGTGGCACCGGACGGCACCGTCCTGGTGGCGGCCCGCTTCGCCCAGGGTGTCGGCGCCGCGCTGTTCATGCCCAGCTCGCTGTCGCTGCTGATGAACGCGTTCCCCGAACCGGCCCGCCGGGCCAGGATCCTCGGCATCTGGTCGGCGATCGTCTCCACCTCCGTGGGGCTCGCCCCGACCATCGGCGGCCTCCTGGTCGGCACCCTGGGCTGGCGCTCCATCTTCCTGGTCAACCTCCCCATCGGCGCCGCGGGGCTGCTGCTCACCCGCCGGGTGATCGCGGCGACCCCGGCCCGCGGTTCGGCGCTCGGCGGCACCGGTCACGTCCTCGGGCTGCTCGCCCTGGGATCGCTCAGCTACGCCCTGATCGAAGGGCCGGACAAGGGCTGGTCCGCGCCGCTCGTGCTGGGCGCCTTCGCGGTCACCGTGGCCGCGGTGGCCGGGTTCGTCGTCCGGGAGCGGACCGCCCGCACGCCGGTCCTGCCGGTCGCGCTCTTCTCGGACAGCCGGTTCTCCGCGGCCAACGTGGTCGGCTTCCTCTTCAACTTCGCCTTCTACGGCGCCCTGTTCGTCCTCGGGCTGTTCCTCCAGACGGCCCGCGGCGCGAGCGCGGTGACCGCCGGCCTGCAGATGCTCCCGGCCGTGCTGATCCTCCCGTTCGGCAACATGCTCTACGCCCGGATCGGGCACCGCCTCGGCAACCGGACCGCGCTCACCGCCTCGCTGACCCTCTCGGCTGCCGGATATGTCGTGCTCTTCCTGATCGTCCATCCCGGACTGCCGTACTGGGTCCTCGCGGTGGTGCTCGCCGCCACCAACATCGGCAGCGGGATCAGCTCCCCGGCGCTGACCGGCGTCCTGATGGAGGCCGCCGGCCGCGAGCACGCCGACATCGGCAGCGCCACCCTCAACGCCAACCGCCAGATCGGCTCGTTGGTCGGCATCGCCGGGATGGGCGCGGTGCTCACCGCGGCCGGCGGCGGCTACCCGGGCGCGCGGGCCGTCTTCGCCCTCACGGCCGGGGCGCTGGCGGTGGCCGCGGTGACCGGCTGGCTGGGCGTGCGCGGCCGGCGGTGACGGGCCGCAGGTTCCGCGGGCGGGTGCGGCGGGCCCGGGGTACGCACCCCGGGCCCGCCGCCGCATACCCTTCCGGGGTGAGCGAGAACAGCACGTACGAGTGGGCAGCGGGCGCGGCGACCGGGATCGGGTCGATGCCCGGCGGGGACGCGCGGGAGGCGGCCAAGACCGTCACCGGGTCGCTGGAGACCTTCCCGTATCTGCCGGAGCTCCCGGCGCGGGGCCCCGGCGCCGACATGATCGGACGCACCCTGGGGATGCTCGTCGAGGTCTACGGCCATGTGGAGCCCAGTGGCTGGCGGATCAGCGACCGGCCCGGCCGGGACACCCGGCGGGCGCACTCCTGGCTCGGCGAGGATCTCGACGCCCTGGAGGAGTTCACCCAGGGCTACGAAGGCCCGCTGAAGGTCTCCGCGGTCGGGCCCTGGACGCTCGCCACCGCCCTGGAGCTGCGCAACGGCGAGGCCGCCCTCAGCGACCCCGGCGCCTGCCGGGACCTCGCGGCGTCGCTGGCGGAGGGGCTGCGCGGGCATCTCGCGGACGTCCGGCGCCGGGTCCCGGGCGCCGAGGTCGTCCTCCAGCTCGACGAGCCGTCGCTGACCGCGGTGCTCCAGGGGCGGGTGAAGACGGCGAGCGGGTACCGGACGCACCGGGCCGTGGACCGGGCCGTGGTCGAGGGCGCGCTGCGCGATCTCGTGGCGGTGGCGCAGGGCGGACCGGTGGTCGTCCACTCGTGCGCGCCCGGGGTGCCGTTCGGACTGCTGCGGCGGGCCGGCGTCACGGGCATCTCGTTCGATTTCGCACTGCTCACCGAGCGTGAGGAGGAGGCGATCGGAGAGGCGGTCGAGGGCGGTACGGCGCTGTTCGCGGGCGTGGTGCCGGGCGTGGACGGCCGATTGTCAGACCCTGCCGGTAGCGTCATGGGTGTCAGGACGCTCTGGCGCAGGCTGGGGCTGGCACCGGGGACTCTCAGCGGGTCCGTGGTCGTCACCCCGTCGTGCGGGCTCGCGGGTGCTTCGCCCGCTTATGCCCGTTCGGCGCTCGCCCATTGCGTCCGGGCGGCGAGGTCGCTCGCAGACAACCCTGAGTGACCGCACTCAAGGACCACGGGAGGACAAGACGGTGGCTGGCGAACAGCACGCAGCGCAATCCAAGGTGCCCGCAGCGGCGCGGGAGGAGCACGCGCAGCTCGCTGAGCAGATCGAGGAGCACCGCTTCCGCTACTACGTGAAGGACGCTCCGGTCATCAGCGACGCCGAGTTCGACCGGCTGCTGCGCTCCCTGGAGGCCCTGGAGAACGATCACCCCGAGCTGCGCACCCCGGATTCCCCGACCCAGAAGGTCGCCGGTGCGTACGCGACGGAATTCACCGAGGTCGAGCACCGCGAGCGGATGCTCTCGCTGGACAACGCCTTCGACCAGGAGGAGTTGGCGGCCTGGGCGGAGCGGCTCGCCGGCGAGCTGGGCGGCGCCCCCCAGGGCGCGGGCTACCACTTCCTGTGCGAGCTCAAGGTCGACGGCCTCGCCGTCAACCTCACCTACGAGCACGGCCGGCTGACCCGCGCCGCCACCCGTGGCGACGGCCGCACGGGCGAGGACATCACCCCCAATGTCCGGACGATCGCCGACATTCCCAACCGCCTGACGGGTGACCGGATTCCGGCCCTGGTCGAGGTGCGCGGCGAGGTCTACTTCCCCATGGAGAAGTTCCTCCAGCTCAACGAGCGCCTGGTGGCCGACGGCAAGCCGCCGTTCGCCAACCCCCGCAACGCCGCGGCCGGTTCGCTGCGCCAGAAGGACCCCAAGATCACGGCCAGCCGCCCGCTCCACATGGTCGTCCACGGCCTCGGCGCCCGCGACGGCCTGGAGATCGACCGGCTCTCGGAGGCGTACGACCTGCTCAAGGAGTGGGGCCTGCCGACGGCCACGCACAACAGGGTCGTCGACTCCCTCGACGCGGTGCGGGAGTTCATCGCCCACTACGGCGACCCCGAGACCCGCCGCACGGCCGTGGAGCACGAGATCGACGGCGTGGTCGTCAAGCTGGACGAGATCCGGCTCCAGGGGCGGCTGGGCTCGACCTCGCGCGCCCCGCGCTGGGCGATCGCCTGGAAGTACCCCCCGGAGGAGGTCAACACCAAGCTGGTGGACATCCGGGTCGGCGTCGGCCGCACCGGCCGGGTCACGCCGTACGCGGTCGTCGAGCCGGTCACGGTCGCCGGGTCCGAGGTGGAGTTCGCGACCCTGCACAACCAGGACGTGGTCAAGGCCAAGGGGGTGCTGATCGGGGACACCGTCGTGATCCGCAAGGCCGGCGACGTCATCCCCGAGATCCTCGGCCCGGTGGTCGATCTGCGGGACGGCGGCGAGCGGGAGTTCGTGATGCCGGCCGAGTGCCCCGAGTGCGGCACGGCCCTGCAGCCCGCCAAGGAAGGCGACATCGACCTCCGCTGCCCCAACACCCGCTCCTGCCCCGCGCAGATCCGTGAGCGGCTGTTCTATCTCGCCGGGCGCAAATGCCTGGACATCGAGAATTTCGGATATGTCGCGGCCACGGCCCTGAGCCAGCCGCTGGAGCCCGCCGAGGCGCCGCTGAAGGACGAGGGCGATCTGTTCGGCCTCTCCGTCGAGCAGCTGCTGCCCATCAAGTCGTACGTCCTCGACCCCGATTCCGGGCTGCCCAAGCGGGACCCGAAGACCGGCGAGGAGAAGATCGTCACGTTCTTCGCCAACCAGAAGGGCGAGCCGAAGAAGAACACCCTCGCGATGCTGGAGAACATCCAGGCCGCCAAGGAGCGCCCGCTGGCCCGCATCCTGACCGGTCTGTCGATCCGGCACGTGGGCCCGGTGGCGGCCGAGGCGCTGGCGCGGGAGTTCCGCTCGATCGACCGCATCCGGGACGCGGAAGAGGCCGAACTGGCCGCCGTGGACGGCGTCGGACCCACCATCGCCGCGTCGTTGAAGCAGTGGTTCGCCGAGGACTGGCACCGCGAGATCATCGAGAAGTGGCGGGCCGCCGGCGTCCGAATGGAGGAGGAGCAAACGGGTGACGAGGGCCCACGCCCCCTCGAAGGCGTCACCGTCGTCGTAACGGGCACACTTCAGTCACACACAAGAGATGGCGCGAAAGAGGCCCTCCAGAACCTCGGAGCGAAGGTGACCGGTTCCGTTTCGAAGAAGACCGGTTTCGTGGTGGTGGGCGACAACCCCGGTTCGAAGTACGACAAGGCGATGCAGTTGAAGGTCCCGGTCCTGGACGATGACGGCTTCGCGGTGCTGCTGGAACAGGGTCCCGAGGCGGCACGAGCGGTAGCCGTCACTCCGCCTGAGGAGGAGTGAGGTGTCACCCCATCGGCGCATACCAGATTGATCCAGGATGCCGGGTCGCATTCGGGCAACCGTCGCCGATCGCTGCCCGCGGCGGCCTTCCGCGGCCTACTGTTGAGGAGTGCGCCTGCCGTGGCGCGGGCACAGCCGGCTGTGAGAGGGATCGGAATGAAACCGACCGACAGCGCCGCTCCGGCGTCGCGGCTCCGGCAGCTCGTCGTGCCCGCGTTGCCCGCGGCCATCGTCACCGTGGCGAGCCTCGCGCTCGCCACGGGCGTGTTCCGGACTCTGGGCGTAGGTGACGCGCTGTTCCCCGGAGGCTCGGTGGGATGGTCGCTGGCGATCCTGACCGGCGTCATCGTCGGCCACCTCGTCGCCCTCGGCCGCGACCGCTGGTGGGGCGGCACGGGCTCCGGCGCGGCGCTCGCCCTCGCCGTCCTGCTGCTGTACGGCTGGGTCCCGGCCACCCTCGTCAGCCTCTCCGTCGTCGTGCTGGTCGGCGCCGCCCGCCGGAACCGCTGGCGGCAGGCCGTGGTGCACGGCGCCGTCGACGTCCTCGGCATCGGCGCCGCGGCGCTCGGCCTCGCCGCGTTCGGCGTGGTCTCCACCGTCCGCCAGCCGTGGACCCCGCTCGCCTGGGACCTCTCCGTCCTCCCCGAAGTCGTCGTCACCGCGGGCGGCTACCTCTTCGTCAGCCGCGGCCTGCTGTGGCTCAGCCTCACCCCGCGCAGCGGCCAGCTCCCCGCCATCCCGCGCACCGCGGTCGTCCGCCAGGCCCTGGTCGGCATCGCGCTGCTCGGCATCGCCCCGCTGATCGCCGTCTGCGCGGTCAACGCCCCGCTGCTGCTGCCGCTGTTCGCGGTCCCGCTGATCGCGCTGGACTCCACCCTCTGGATAGCCCGGGCCCGCGCCGAGGAGCAGCTGCGCGACCCGCTCACCGGCCTGCCCAACCGCCAGTGGCTGCTGGAGCGCACCTGGACCGCGCTGGACGAGGCCGAGCGGATCGGCGCCCGCTCGGCCCTGGTCCTCATCGACCTGGACCGCTTCCGCTCCGTCAACGACACCCTCGGCCACCTCGCCGGCGACCGCCTGCTGCTGCAGATCGCCGACCGGCTGCGGCACGCCCTCCCGCGCGGCGCCGAGGCGGCCCGGCTCGGCGGCGACGAGTTCGCCGTCCTGCTGCCCACCACCGACTCCCTCACCAGCTCCCAGCGAGTGGCCCGCAATCTCGTCGCCGCCCTCAGTTCGCCGCTCGACCTCGACGGACTGACCCTCGTGCTCGAAGCCAGCGCGGGGGTCGCCGTCTTTCCCGACCACGCCCTGGACGCCGAAGGGCTGCTGCGCCGCGCCGATGTGGCGATGTACCAGGCCAAGCGGGACCGCAGCGGCGTCGAGCTCTACGAGGCCAAGCGCGACGGCAACACCCCCGACCGGCTCGGCCTGCTGGGCGATCTGCGGCGCGCCCTGGACGCCGGCGACGTCGAGCTGCACTACCAGCCCAAGGTGGGATTCGACGGACATGTCGCAGGGCTGGAGGCGCTGGTCCGCTGGGTGCACCCCGACCGCGGCCGGGTGCCGCCCGACGAATTCATCGCGATCGCCGAGTCCTCCGGCCTGATGCCCCGGCTCACCGAATACGTCCTCGAGACCGCGCTCGCCCAGGTGGCGCGCTGGCGCGCGATGGGCCTGGAGGTCCCGGTCGCGGTCAATGTCTCCCCCCGCGACGTGCACTCCCCGGGCTTCGCCGGCGCCGTCGCGGCCCGGCTCGCCCGACATCGCGTCCCACCGGGCGCCCTCCAGCTGGAGATAACCGAGCACGTCCTGCTGGAGGATCCACAGCGGGCCGCCGACACGCTCGCCGGGCTGACCGCCCACGGCGTGAAGATGTCGCTGGACGACTTCGGCACCGGCTACTCCTCCCTCGTCCACCTCCGCCGCCTCCCGGTCAGCGAGCTGAAGATCGACCGCTCGTTCGTGGCCCGGCTGGCCGTCGACACGGAGGACGCCGAGATCGTCCGCTGCACCCTCGACCTGGCCCATTCGCTCGGCCTGCTGGTCGTCGCCGAGGGCGTGGAGGACGACGAGACCTGGGAACGGCTGCGCGACCTCGGCTGCGACGCCGTCCAGGGCTGGCTGGTGGCGGCCGCGATGCCGCCCGACGAGACCACGGCCTGGCTGAGGGCTCGCGGTGAGCACGGCTGGCACCGCGAATCGGAGACGGCCGCCCTGGCGGCGGAGAAGGCCGCCGAGCGCCCTTCGGGACAGGTCCTGAACTGACCCGGCCACCGGCCGTCCCATGTCCCCGCTCCGAACCCAGCGAAGCCGAGAACGAAGCCGAAGCCGAGAACGCCGGCGAAGCCGACGGCCAAGCCGAAGCCGACAGCCAAGCCGAAGCCGGCCCTGACAGCGAAGCCGAACCCGAAGCCGACCCTGACAGCGAAGCCGAAGCCGAAGCCGAACCCGAAGCCGACAGCGCAGCCGAGAACGCGAGCACACCGGAAGCCGACGGCGCGCCCGGACCCGCGGAAAGCGGCGCACCGGAAGCCGACGGCGACCCGTCCGACGGGCCCGATCAGGCCCCCGGGCCCCGCTGACCGGGGCGCGCCCGCCCGCACGGGCCGCGCCCCGGCGAAACGGTTTCGCGGCCGCTGACCCGTACGCCATAGGATTGGGCCGGAAAAGTTCACCGGAGTGCTCGTCGAGATCACTCCACCTGGAACACTCCGCCCAGAACACTCCGCCAAGAACACCAGAGGATCTCTGCATGCCTGGCATCACGCGCGAGGAGGTCGCCCACCTCGCCCGGCTGGCACGTCTGGAGCTGAAGGACGAAGAGCTCGACCACTTCGCCACCCAGCTCGACGACATCATCGGCGCGGTCGCCCGCGTCTCCGAGGTCGCCGACCAAGACGTTCCGCCGACCTCCCACCCGCTGCCCCTGACCAACGTCATGCGGCCGGACGAGGTCCGTCCGTCGCTGACCCCCGAGCAGGCGCTCTCCGGCGCCCCGGCCCAGGAGCAGCAGCGTTTCAAGGTGCCGCAGATCCTGGGGGAGGAGTGACCGACATGGCCGACCTGATCAAGCTCACCGCCGCCGAGATCGCGGACAAGATCGCCTCCGGCGAGCTCACCGCCGTCGAGGTGACCGAGGCCCACCTGGCCCGCATCGAGGCCGTCGACGAGAAGGTGCACGCCTTCCTCCACATCGACCGCGAGGGCGCGCTCGCGCAGGCCCGCGCCGTCGACGAGAAGCGCGCCCGCGGCGAGGAGCTCGGCCCGCTGGCCGGCGTCCCGCTCGCGCTCAAGGACATCTTCACCACCGAGGGCGTCCCGACCACGGTCGGTTCCAAGATCCTCGAAGGCTGGATCCCGCCGTACGACGCCACGGTCACCAAGAAGCTCAAGGCCGCCGACGTCGTCATCCTCGGCAAGACCAACATGGACGAGTTCGCCATGGGGTCCTCCACCGAGAACAGCGCCTACGGCCCGACCGGCAACCCCTGGGACCTGACCAAGATCCCCGGCGGCTCCGGTGGCGGCTCCTCCGCCGCCCTCGCCTCCTTCGAGGCCCCGCTCGCCATCGGCACGGACACCGGCGGCTCCATCCGCCAGCCCGCCGCCGTCACCGGCACGGTCGGCGTCAAGCCCACCTACGGCGGCGTCTCCCGCTACGGCATGGTCGCCTTCTCCTCCTCCCTCGACCAGGGCGGGCCCTGCGCCCGTACGGTCCTGGACGCCGCGCTGCTGCACGAGGTGATCGCCGGGCACGACCCGATGGACTCCACCTCCATCGACGCCCCCGTCCCGCCGGTCGTCGAGGCGGCCCGCAACGGCAGCGTCGAGGGCATGCGGGTCGGCGTCGTCAAGCAGTTCCGCGGCGAGGGCTACCAGGCCGGCGTGCTGCAGCGGTTCGACGAGTCGGTCGCGCTGATGAAGGAGCTGGGCGCCGAGATCGTCGAGCTGGACTGCCCGTCCTTCGACCTCGCGCTCGCCGCGTACTACCTGATCGCGCCGTCCGAGTGCTCCTCCAACCTGGCCCGCTTCGACGCCATGCGCTACGGCCTGCGGGTCGGCGACGACGGCACGAAGTCCGCCGAGGACGTCACCGCCCTGACCCGCGAGGCCGGCTTCGGCCCCGAGGTCAAGCGCCGGATCATGCTCGGCACCTACGCGCTGAGCTCCGGCTACTACGACGCGTACTACGGCTCCGCCCAGAAGGTGCGGACGCTGATCACCCGCGACTTCGAGAAGGCCTTCGAGCAGGTCGACGTGATCGTCTCGCCGACGACGCCGACCACCGCCTTCCCGATCGGCGAGCGTGCCGACGACCCGATGGCGATGTACCTCGCCGACGTGTGCACGCTCCCCGTCAACCTGGCAGGCAACGCAGCCATGTCGCTGCCCTGTGGTCTGGCGCCCGAGGACGGGCTGCCGGTGGGCCTGCAGATCGTCGCCCCCGCCATGAAGGACGACCGGCTCTACAAGGTCGGCGCCGCGGTCGAGGCCGCGTTCACCGCCAAGTGGGGTCACCCGCTGCTTGAGGAGGCACCGTCACTGTGAGTGGAAAGCTCGCCAAGGCCAAGGGCTTCAAGAAGTCCAAGCCCGGTACGTACCTGTCCATCGGCACCACGCTGTTCGGCGCGGTGAGCGTCGTCAAGCAGGCGAAGAAGGCGCGGGTGGAGCAGGACACGCTCCAGCTGGTCGACGCCGTCGTCTCCGCCGCCGCCATCGTCACCGGCGTCGCCCTGCTCATCCGCGAACTGCGCCGTCTGGGCGACGACGACGTCCTCGCGGACTGACCGGCGCCGGACCCTGAGAGGTTAGTTTCACCGTGACTGTCACCGACCTGGTGTCGTACGAGGACGCGCTGGCCGCCTACGACCCCGTCATGGGGCTCGAGGTCCACGTCGAACTCGGCACCAAGACCAAGATGTTCTGCGGGTGTTCCACCGCCCTCGGCGCCGACGCCAACGCGCAGACCTGCCCCACCTGCCTCGGCCTGCCCGGCTCGCTCCCGGTCGTCAACGCGACCGGCGTCGAGTCGGCCATCAAGATCGGCCTGGCGCTCAACTGCACGATCGCGGACTGGTGCCGCTTCGCCCGGAAGAACTACTTCTATCCGGACATGCCGAAGAACTTCCAGACCTCCCAGTACGACGAGCCGATCGCCTTCGACGGCTACCTCGACGTACAGCTGGAGGACGGCGAGGTCTTCCGGGTGCACATCGAGCGCGCCCACATGGAGGAGGACACCGGCAAGTCGACGCACGTCGGCGGTGCCACCGGCCGCATCCACGGCGCCCGGCACTCCCTCCTGGACTACAACCGCGCCGGCATCCCGCTCATTGAGATCGTCACCAAGCCCATCGAGGGCGCGGGCGAGCGGGCCCCCGAGGTCGCCAAGGCGTACGTCGCCGAACTCCGCGAGCTCATCAAGGCGCTCGGCGTCTCCGAGGCCCGCATGGAGCAGGGCCAGATGCGCTGCGACGTGAACCTCTCGCTGCGCCCCAACGGCACCGAGAAGTTCGGCACGCGTTCGGAGACCAAGAACGTCAACTCCCTGCGCTCCGTGGAGCGGGCGGCCCGCTTCGAGATCCAGCGGCACGCCGCGGTGCTCTCCTCCGGCGGCAAGATCGTCCAGGAGACCCGTCACTTCCACGAGGAGGACGGCTCCACGACGCCCGGCCGGATCAAGGAGGAGGCGGAGGACTACCGCTACTTCCCCGAGCCGGACCTGGTCCCGGTGGCCCCCTCCCGCGAGTGGGTCGAGGAACTGCGCGCGACCCTGCCCGAGCTGCCGCGCGTGCGCCGCAACCGCCTGCGCGAGGAGTGGGGCGTCAGCGAGCACGACATGCAGTCGATCCTCAACGCGGGTGCGGTCGACCTGATCGTCGCCACCGTCGAGGCGGGTGCGGACGCCGCCGCGGCCCGTAAGTGGTGGATGGGCGAACTGGCCCGCCGCGCCAACGAGGACGGCGTGGAGCTCGCGGCCCTGCCGATCACTCCCGTGCAGGTCGCCCGGGTCGCCGAGCTGGTCGCCAAGGGAGACCTGAACGACAAGCTGGCCCGTCAGGTCATCGAGGGCGTGCTCGCGGGCGAGGGTGACCCGGACACCGTCGTCGAGAAGCGCGGCCTGAAGGTCGTCTCCGACGAGGGCGCCCTGGGCACCGCCGTCGACGAGGCGATCGCCGCCAACGCCGCCATCGCCGACAAGATCCGCGGCGGCAAGGTGGCCGCGGCGGGCGCCCTGGTCGGCGCGGTCATGAAGGCCACCCGCGGCCAGGCCGACGCGGCGCGCGTGCGCGAGCTGATCCTGGAGAAGCTGGGCGTCGAGGGCTGATCCCGCTCTCCGTGGTTGCCTGCTTCAGCGGCCGTCCTTCTACGGAGGGGCGGCCGCTTCGCGTACCTACCACCGGGGCGTGCGGGCCAAGGAAGCGTTCAGCCACGCCGGACGGCTCCTTGCCGCCACCGACCGCCTCACCGTCGCCACCCGTACTTCGCGCCCACGGAGCACACCGCCCGCGCCCCGGCCCGCGAGATCCTCGGCGATGGCCCGCTGCTCGCCCCCGAACAGGCCGTCCTGCGGGAAACCGACCCGGCCAAGGCTCGCGCCCCGGCCCGCGAGCAGCACCACACCCGCTGCTACCTGGAACTCCCCAACTACGTGCGGATTTCCGCCGGTTCGGCTTCGACGGCGACGACTTCGCGGACGGCGGCAGCGACCGCCTGGTCGACGCGATCGTGGCCCGGGGCGACGAGGACGCCGTACGGCGCCGGGGCCGGGACCACCTCGCCGCGGGCGCCGACCACGTCGCCGTCCAGCCCGGCGCCGCCAACCGCGGCCCGGGCCCGGACCAACTCCGGGAACTGGCCCCGGCGTTGATCGAGGACTGAGCACGGGAGGGCGGTCGGCACCCGTCGCGCCAGGGCAGGGGCAGGGCCAGGGGCAGGGGCCGGACGCGGCTCGTACCCCCCGTCAGACGGCGTGGCGTGCGCCGCTCTGCTCGGGCGGCGTGTCCTTGTGGCTGATCGCCAGGTAGCCCACGAGCAGCACGATCGGCACCGTGAGCGCGAGCGTGGCCGGCCCCGTGCCCCAGCCGAGGCCACCGCGAGCGGTGGAGACGCCCATCCAGTCGGCGAAGGAGGCCCCGAGCGGGCGGGTCAGCACATACGCCCCCCAGAAGGCGGCGACGGCGTTCAGCCCGAGGAACCGCCCGGACAGCGCGGGCCCCGCGATGAGCGCGGCGAACAGCACGCCGGAGGGGAGGTATCCCAGGTGGAAGGTGCCCGCGGTGAGGTCGCCCACCGCGGTACCGAGCGCGAAGGTGGCGAGCACCGTCGCCCAGTAGAACGTTTCACGGCGGCGGGTGCGGACGCTGTGGATCGAGAGCGTCCCCTCGGCCCGGTACCAGGCCGCGAGGAGGGCCGCCAGCGCGACGGTGAAGGCGACCGCCGAGACCGTGTAGGGGATGCCGGCCACGACGTGCACGACGTCGGCGGCCATCGTGCCGAACACGCTGACCATGACGATCGCGGACCAGTACGTCCACGGCCGGTAGCGGGTGGCCCGGAACTGGAGAACCAGGAACAGCAGGAAACCGGCCAGTCCGAGGCAGCCCGCCGGTATCGGCCCGAGCGTCCGGCCGAGGTAGTCCGAAGCCGTCTCGCCCATGCCGGTGGTGAGGACCTTCACTCCCCAGAACAGGGCCGTGACCTGCGGCACCTTGCTCCAGCCGGGGCTCTCTCCCGTGTGGGGCAGGGGCTCATGACCCCGCCCTCCCCCCGTGGTGGGCAGGGTCGTTGCCCCACCGGTCGACTGCGCCATCGTCCGTCCGCCCTCCCGGCGCGGTACGTCGCGCCTCGGCAACCAACTGCATTTCGGGCGCTGTTCAGCGAACCACGCGCGGTCGGTGGTCGCTGCCCAGCGGTCTATCGTCTACAGGACTGTAGACGATAGCCGGTGCACGTCACGCACGGCGGTGGCGGGTGGGCTGCCACGTACCCGGCCCACCGGCCCGGGCGCTTGGTGCCCGGGCCGGCGATGGGTGCGATGGCGGGGCCGAGGCCGGTGGTGGGCTGCCGCTCGTGGCCGCGCTCGACGACGCGTGGGGCGCCGGCGAGCGCGTACCCGGGAAGGGCGTGTGGTGCGAGTTCCGTGGCGAGGGCGAGGGCGAGGGTGAGTGCCGGATCCCGCGCTACGGCAGGCCGTGAACGTGCGGCCCGACCGCGTTCGACCACGCATTACCGCTCGCCGCGTCCCAGTTCGTGGACCAGGTCATGGCGCCCCGTACGCCCGGATACGTCCGGGACGGCCTGAACGATCCGCAGCTCGTCCCCTTGGCGAGGCAGTCGAGGGCGGCGTTCACGACGCTCGGGGCGACGTAACCGCTGCCCGCGCCCCGGGTGGAGGCGGGCAGGCCCAGGCCCACCTGGGACGGGTCGAGGCCGCCTTCGAGCTGGATGCAGGCCAGCGCGGTGAGGAAATCGACGCTGCCCTGGGAGTAGACCTTCCCGTCGCATCCCAGCATCGAACCGCTGTTGTAGTACTGCATGTTGACGACGGTGAGGATGTCCTTCACGTTCAGCGCCGTCTGGAAGTAGCCGCCGGACGTCGACTGCATGTCGATGGTCTGCGGCGCCATGGTGAGCACCAGTTTCCCGCCCGCCTTCTGGGAGAGCGAGCGCAACGCCTGCGTCATGTACGTCGGATTGAGGCCGTTTTCGAGGTCGATGTCGACGCCGTTGAAGCCGTACTGCTGCATCAGCGCGTACACGCTGTTGGCGAAGTTGGCCGCCGAGGCGGAGTCGCTGACGGAGACCGTCCCCTTCTCGCCGCCGACGGAGATGATGACGGACTTGCCGGCCGCCTGCTTGGCCTTGATGTCGGCCTTGAACTGGTCGACGGTGTAGCCGCCGAGGCCCGCCGAGTCCAGGTTGAAGGTGACCGCGCCGGGCGTGGTCGTCGCGTCGGCGAAGGCGACCGCGATGATGTCGTACTGGTTCGGCACATCGCTGATCTTCTGGACCGTCGCGCCGTTGTTGAAGTTCTGCCAGTAGCCGGTGACCGCGTGCTTGGGGACGGACGGGTCGGTGCCGCCACCGGAGGGGGAGGTCGTGGCGGTGACCTCGGCCGAACGGGGCGACTCACCGGCGGCGTTGGTGGCCGTGACCTGGAACCGGTAGGTGGTGGAGGGGGAGAGGCCGGTCACCGTCGCCGAACTGCCGCCTGTAGTCGTCGACTTCACTCCGTCGCGATAAACGGTGTAGCCCGTGGCACCGGAGACCGGGTTCCAGGAGAGCGTGACCGAGGAGGACGTCACGGAGCCTGCCGTCAGACCACCGGGCGCCGCCGGAACCTGGGGCCCGGGATCGGTACCGCCCCCGCCGTCCGGCCCCAGCACGCTGAAGTCATCGGCGTAGTAGGCCGGTTGCCCGTACCACCCATGGGTGTACACGGTGACGGAGGTGGTACTGGGCCCCGTGGTGAAGCTGGTCGCGAGCTGCTGCCACCCGGTGGCCGACGGTGTCCAGGTGGAGACGTCCGTCGTTCCGGTGCCGGACGCGCCCAGGTAGACGTACGAACCCTGGACGTACGCGCTCAGCCGGTACGTCGCGTTGGGCTTGACGGCCACGGTCTGGGAGCAGGTCGCGTTGTCCGAGGCGGTGGGGGTCGCCTTGAGCGCCGCGCCGCCGCCGTGCACGGGCGAGCTGACGGAGACCCCGCTCCCCGCCGAGCAACTCCAATTGCTCAGCCCGGACTCGTAGCCGGCGTTCTTGGCGACGTTGACGTCGGCGGCGGAAGCGGGGGCAGTGGCGGTCAGGGCGGCTGCCGCGGTGGCGAAGACCGTCAGTACGGACGCGATCGGGCGTCTGTGGCGGGAGGGTCTGGTGCGGGCGCGTGCTGCGATGCGGGGCATACCTGTCTCCTGTGCCGAAGGGGGAAACCCGAGGACTGCACGAGACGGTGGCCACCGCTGACGAGGGGCCGTTCCCGGCCCTCGCCCAGAATGGTTCAGACCAATGCGCCGGTCAAGGGGTGTGGCACGGACGAACGGGCCCGCGCGGCGCAGCCACAGCCGGCGCGGAGGGGGCGGAGTGGAGTGCGAGGCGGCCGCCAGTTATGCGGGTCGAATCCCCTCCCCGCCCAAACGGCCAGGTAATTGAAGCTGAAAAGAACCGCGGTCCGGTTTCCTCGGCCCGGCCTTTCACTCGCCCTGCCGCCCCCGTGTCCAACACCCCGTTGTCAGTGCCGTATGCCAAAGTATGTTCGGCAGTTGAGCAGGGAATCGGGGGAGGGGCTCGGTCCGTTATGTCTTTGATCGATGAGGTGGCAGCGATTCATGCCGGTCAACCAGATCCGGCCGCGCTCGTGGGCGAATTCCGGCGCACGCATGTCTTGATTCCGACGGTCAATGACACGCTTCTCTCCACTGAGTTGGACGGCATCCGCTGGCTGTACGCCTTCACCGACGAGGAGGCGCTGTGCCGCTTCGCGCTGGGTCGCGGCACGGAGCCCGGCACGGAGTGGCGGTACCTGACCGTGTCCGGCGCTCGCGTCCTTGACGTGCTGATTCCCGCCATCGAGGGCCCTACGGGGGTGGCCCTGGACGCGGGCAGCGAGCAGGGTGCGCTCTTCCCGCCGGTGGCCGGAATCGTGCCCGACCAGGCAGCCATCGATATCCCGGCCACATCGGATAGCGACATACCTGACGGCATATCTGACGGTATATCGGACGTTTCGCGCGAGGGGGAGCGTAAATGGGCCTGATGAGCGGAGATGGCTATCAGCTGGAGCCCGAGGCATTCGAGCAACTCACCAAGGGCATCAGGGCCGCAACAGCCGAGCTCAAAGAACTCGGCTTCGACGTGGAGGCCCAACTGGGCCGCGGTTTCGACCGATTGTCCCTGGACAACATGGAATGCGGCGATGACGGCCTGGCTGCGGCCCTGGACTCCTTCTGCGACCGCTGGGGCTGGGGCGTACGCACCCTGATGCAGGACGCCAACGAATTCTCCAAGAAGCTGGGTATCACGGCTGGTCTTTACTACGAGCAGGAGCAGTACTTCTCGGACGCCCTGAAGCAGACCGTGAACGCCGCGATGGGCGATCCGAACCTGACCGCGGAGCAGCTGCACAAGAGGTCCTGGGACAAGGTCATCGGGGACAACCCGATCTCCCAGGTGGCCAACGCCGACTTCGACCCGAACTCCAAGGCGTCGCGGGACTCGCGCGAACAGATGCTGGAAGCGGGCGACCGGTTGCTTCAGGACGCGCAGTCGGTCCCGGACCGCATCAAGTACGGCGGGGAGGACGTGGAGGTCACGACGGACTTCCACGAGGCGGAGAAGCCGCAGGGCCAGCAGGGACACGGGGGGAACGGCAAGTGAGCATCTTCGGTGATGCCATCGACGCGGTCGGCGAGGGCGCGAGCAAGATCACGGGTGCCATTGAGCGCGGGGCGGGGGAGGTGGTCGAGAAGGGCGCTGAGCTGACCGGTGACGCGCTGGAGACGGTCGGCCTGGACGGCGCGGCGCATGCGGTCCGTAGTGGCGGCGCGAAGGTGGCCGGCGCCCTCGGGGCACACGTCGACGAACGCGAGCTCGGCGAGACCGAGGATCCCAAGGAACTCATCCACGGCGACCCGGGCAAGATCGCCGAGACCGCGTCCCACCTCAAGGACTTCTCCGCCGCGTTCGACCGGGTGGCGAACGGCATGCGCAAGCTGGGTTCGGGCCAGCACTGGAGCGGCAAGGCGGCCGATGCCTTCCGCGAGGCCTTCGACATGCATCCCAAGCAGTGGATGCACGCCGCCGACGCTTGCGACGACGCCTCCAAGGCACTGACGTCGTACGTGGAGACGGTGATCTGGGCCCAGCACAAGGCCGCCGAGGCGATCGAGAAGTACCACAACGCCCAGGAAGCCACCCGCCGTTCCTTCGAGGCGTACAAGGCGAAGGTCGACAGGTACAACTCCCAGGCCGACGCCTACAACGCCGCCGTCGAGCAGGGCCAGGACCCCGGTCCCATGCCGCAGGAGCCGACCGTCGAGGTCGACCCGGGCGCCGAGGGCCGCGAGGCGGCCCAGGACCTGCTCAAGGAGGCCCGCAGCCAGCGCAACGAGGCCGCCGAACACGCCCGCAACGCCATCAAGGCCGCCTTGGCGCACGCGCCCGAGAAGCCCGCCCTCACCCAACTCGCGGGCGCTGCCCTCAAGGACGGCAGCCAGGCGGTCGTCCTCGAGCACCTGCACATAGCCGGCGGTGCCCTGAAGGCCGGTGCCGACACCCTCAAGCTGGGCCGCAAGATCAATCCGCTGGACCCGTACAACGTCACGCACCCCTTCCAGTTCGCCGACAACACCGCCATGACCCTCATGGGCCTGGCCCAGGCACCGCTCCACCCGGTGGAGACGGCCAAGGGGATGCTGGGGTCGGGCTGGGGCAGCGATCCGGGCGACGCTTGGGGTTCCATGTGGGTGAACATCCTGGGAGGGAAGGGCGGGGGCGGCCTGGCCAAGGGAGCGGCTCGGGCCGGTGCCAAGGACATCGCCGAGAGCTGGGCGCGGCATGCTGCCCGCAACGGCGGCAAGATCACCGTTCGCGACCGGGCCCGGATCGCCGCCTGCAAGATCTTCGGCAGCGACCCCATCGACATGGCCACCGGCCGCATGCACCTGCCGCAAACGGACATCACCCTCCCCGGCAGCCTCCCCCTCACCTTCACCCGCACCTTCGAGTCGTCCTACCGCACCGGCCGCTGGTTCGGCCCGACCTGGATGTCCACGGTCGATCAGCGCCTGGAGATCGACTCCGAGGGCGTCATCCTCATCGGCGAAGAGGGCAACTTCCTCCTCTACCCGCACCCGGCCGTCGGCGTCCCCAGCCGCCCGATAGAGGGCGACGGCGCCCCCCTGGAACTCACCCCCGACGGCGACTACGTCCTGACCGACCCGGTGACGGGCCTACGCCGCTACTTCACCACCTACACCGACCACCTCGCCGTCCTCGACGAGATCGCCGACCGCCACGGCAACCACCACACCTTCGACTACACCGAAGACGGCACACCGCTCGCCATCACCCACAGCGCCGGCTACCGCCTCCTCCTCACCACGGAGGAGCGCCGCATCACCGCCCTCCACCTGGCCGGCGCCGCCCCCGACGGCAGCGACCAACTCCTGGTCACCTACGGCTACGACGAACTCGGCAACCTCACCACCGTCACCAACTCCTCCAACCTCCCCCTCCGCTTCACCTACGACGACGCCGGCCGCATCACCTCCTGGACCGACACCAACAGCAGCAGCTACCACTACGTCTACGACGACCAGGACCGCTGCATCACCCAGGGCGGCATCGAAGGCCACCTCCGCGGCGACTTCACCTGGGGCGACCCCGACCCGAAAACCGGCCTGCGCACCAATTACCACCGCAACTCCCTCGGCCAGGTCACGACTTACCAGGTCAACGAGCACCACCACATCGTCGCCACCACCGACCCGACGGGCGCCACCACCCGGACGGTGCGGGATGCCGGGCACCGAATCCTGTCCACCACCGACCCGCTGGGCCGCACCACCACCATCGACTACGACGCCGCCGGCCGCCCGGTGACCGTCACCCTCCCCGACGGCTCCACGTCCACCACCACGTACGACGCCAACGGCAATCCGCTGACGATCACCGGTCCCGACGGCGCCACCTGGACCCACACCTACGACGCCACCGGCAACCGAATAGCGTCCACGGACCCCACCGGCGCCACGACCACCTACACCCACGACGCCCGCGGCCACGTGGCTTCCATTACCGATGCCCTTGGTAACACCACCCACCTCTACTGCAACGCTGCCGGCCTCCCGCTCTCCGTCACCGACCCCCTCGGCGCGGTGACCCACTACCGCCGCGACGCCTTCGGCCGCACCACCTCCATCACGGACCCGCTGGGCGAAACCACCCACATGTTGTGGTCCGTCGAAGGAAAGTTGCTGGCCCGGATAGACCCCACCGGCGCCACCGAGGAATGGACCTACGACGGCGAAGGCAACCGCACTTCCCACACCGACGCCATCGGCCAGACGACCCACTTCGAATACGGCCACTTCGACCTCCTCACGGCCCGCACCGACCCCGACGGCGTCCGCTACAACTTCCTCCACGACACCGAACTACGCCTCACGCAGGTCACCAATCCCCAGGGCCTGACCTGGAATTACGCGTATGACCCCGCCGGTCGCCTCGCCTCCGAAACGGACTTCGACGACCGCACCCTCACCTACACCCACGACCCCGCCGGCCAGCTCACCACCCGCACCAACGCCCTCGGCGAGGTCACCACCTACACCCGCGACACCCTCGGCCGCATCACGCACAAGGACGCCGCGGGTCTGCTGACGACCTACCTCCACGACGCCTCCGGCAACCTCCACCAGGCCGCCAACCCCGACGCGACAGTCACCTACACCCGCGACATCCTCGGCCGCATCACCGCCGAAACAGTCAACGGCCGCACCATGACGTTCACCTACGACGCCCTGGGCCGCCGCACCAGCCGCACCACCCCCACCGGCCACACCACCACCTACACCTACGACGCCGCCGGCAACCGCACCGCCATGGACATCGCCGGCCACGTCCTCACCTTCGACCACGACGCCGCCGGCCAAGAACTCACCCGCACCATCGGCGAGAACCTCACCCTCTCCCACACCTGGGACCCCACCGGCCGCCTCACCTCCCAGTCCCTCACCACCCTCGGAACCGGCACCGCCCAAGCCCCCCACACCGCCGCCGCAGAGATAGACCAGGTCCTCTCCCGCTCCTACACCTACCGCCCCGACGGCCACCTCACCGCGATCGACGACTCCCACACCGGCCGCCGCACCTTCGACCTCGACCGCGCCGGCCGCGTCACCGCCGTCCACGCCACCGACTGGACCGAGACCTACGCCTACGACGCCGCCGGCAACCAAACCCACGCCACCTGGCCCGACCGCCACCCCAACCCCTCAGCCCGAGGCGAAAGGACCTACGAGGGCACCAACATCACCCACGCCGGCCGCATCCGTTATGAACACGATGAGCTGGGTCGCGTCACCCTCCGCCAAAAAACTCGCGTCTCGCGTAAGCCGGACACCTGGCGCTACACCTGGAATGCCGAAGACCGCCTCACATCCGTGGTCACTCCGGAAGGCGCGACGTGGCGTTACCTCTACGATCCCTCCGGACGTCGAATAGCCAAACAACGGCTCGCAAATAACGCGATCACAGTCGTCGAGCAAGTAGATTTCACCTGGGACGGCCCCACGCTCACGGAACAAGCCACCCGCACGTCACACGGTCAGGAAGTTGTATCCGTTACCTGGGACCACCGCGATCATGCCCCCCTCACGCAGACCGAACGTAAAATGATCGCCCTGATAGACGCGCCTCAACAGGAAATAGATCAGCGCTTCTTTGTCATTGCCACCGACTTGGTCGGCAGCCCCGCCGAACTTTTTGACACGTGCGGCTCCATCGCCTGGCGCGCTCGCACCACTCTCTGGGGAACTACCACCTGGAACCGCGATGCTGCGGTCTACATGCCCCTAAGGTTCCCAGGCCAGTACTTCGACGTCGAAACGGGACTTCACTACAACTTCCATCGAATATACGACGCCGTCAACGCTCGATACCTCTCAGCGGATCCCCTCGGTCTAACGCCTGGCCCCAACCCCACCATCTATGTCCACAATCCGCACACTTGGGCAGATGTCCTGGGTCTGTCACCGTGCGAAATGAACCGTCTTCTGTATGGAGGGCGACCTGGGGAAGGACTGCCAGGAAGCGAGGGGATCGCGATCCCTCGGCGCCCGACAATTCAAGAGATGGAGAATCTTTCCGTGAAACACGGTGTTGAGTTTGCCGTGACCTACAAATATGGTCCCGGGGTAAGTGGTAGAGGTGGACAATACCACCTGTACTCGGGTGTGGAGGCGTCCGTTCAAATTCCTCTTGAGGCGGACCGCATGTTCATCTATCACACGCATCCCGGGGGGACGCCGCGTCCCAGCACGGCAGATAAAGCCCTGATGGGGCTTCTCGAAGACATGGGCTCGCCTCAGCGCATCTCGAAGGTGATTCCAGTTGGGGGAGGCAAGGCGATATCATACGGAAGTGGACCATTCTACGGAGATCTGCCAAATGAGCACTGATATGAAATCGTACGACTACCTTTGGACCACGGAACGTGCGGATTGGGTACTCGTCAAGACGCCTAGAGCGATAGCGCCTGTCATCTATAACCGTTCCAGTCGGCGGGTATTGCTCATCGAGGATAATGATTTGTACGCTGCTGTCGTGACTGAGATGAAAAATGCAGGAATTGAGGTATTTGACTCCATTCCTCAATGAAATGCGTGTGCCGGGAAAGGTCTCAGGGCGCACGGTCGTTCAAGCGCTGGTGACATTGCTGAGGGCCTGATCGGTGATGACCCGCCTGGCTCTCTCCAGACGGGTCATGGGTTCCCCACCCCACGCCTTTGTGGGGAACCCCACAAAAAGGTCAAAGGATCTTTTCCGGGTGTCACCCTGCTCCGATGGGGCCCCGGCGGCGTGCCAAACAGGCGCGGGGCCCTATGTCCCTGTTCATAGCGCTCGGCACCACCCGTACCCGGGAGTTCTCGACGCACAACCCGGGAAGCGATCGACGTCGTGACCGCTCTTGCTCGGTGGTGTCTCAGGCGCCGCATCGTGGTGATCGTTCTTTGGCTTGCCGTGTTTGTGGGCGTGGGTGTGGCCGCGGGGGTGAGTGGGGCCGCGTACTCCACTGACTACGAGGTGCCGGGGACCGAGTCCGGGCGGGCGACCGCGTTGATGGAGAAGGCGTTTCCGGGGGAGACCGGGGACAGCGACACCATCGTGTGGCATACCGATCACGGGACGGTGCGGGCCGGTGCGGTGGAGAAGACCATGCGGCAGACCCTGGAGAGGGTTGACGGGCTGCCCGGGGTTGCCGAGGTGCACGGTCCGTACGGCCCCAAGCCCGCCCGGGGAGCGCACGAATCCTCCGACGCGCGGCAGATCAGTCAGGACGGGCGGACCGCCTACGCCTCGCTCCAGTTCGCGCGGCCGACCGATGAGCTGGATGCGACCCAGGTCCGGAAGGTCGTCGAGGTCGCGCGGTCCGCTGGTGGGGACGGGCTGCAGGTCGAGTTGGGTGGGGCCGGGATCGCGGTGACCGAGGCGCCGCGGGCGCAGTTGCCGGAGGTCATCGGGCTGGGGGCGGCGGCCGTGGTGCTGTTCCTCGCGTTCGGGTCGCTGGCCGCGACCTTGCTGCCGATCGTCACCGCGGTCGCGGCCGTCGGCACCGCCTCGGCCGGGATCGCGCTGCTCAGTCATGCCATGACCGTCGCCGACTTCGCGCCGATGCTCGGGAGCCTGATCGGGCTCGGGGTGGGGATCGATTACGCGTTGTTCATCGTGACCAGGCATCGGAAGGGGCTGAGGGCGGGGCTCGGTGTCGAAGAGGCCGCCGAGCGGGCGGTGGCGGTGTCCGGGCGGGCGGTCGTGTTCGCCGGGGCGACCGTGTGTATCGCGTTGCTGGGCATGTTCATCCTGCGTCTCAGCTTCCTCAACGGGGTGGCGCTGGCCGCTTCGCTCACGGTCGTGCTGACCGTCGCCGCGTCCGTGACCCTGTTGCCGGCGCTGCTCGGCCTGATCGGGATGCGGGCGCTCGGGCTGCGGGAGCGGCGGAGGCTCGCCGCGGACGGGCCGCGGGAGGAGCGGCGCGCCGGGATCGCCGCGCGCTGGTCCGACTTCGTCGAGCGGCGCCCCAAGCTGCTGGGCGTCCTCGCGGCCGCCGTCATGCTCACCCTCGCGCTGCCCACGTTCGGGCTCCACCTCGGGACCTCCGACCAGGGCAACGATCCGGCCACCTCGACGACCCGTAAGGCGTACGACCTGATGGCGCGGGGCGGGCCCGGCGACGGGCGGGGCGGCGGCTTCGGGCCCGGGGCGAACGGGCCGTTGACGCTGGTCGGCACGTTGGACGGCGCCAAGGACCGGATCGCCTTCGACAAGCTGCCGCGCCAATTGCGGACCACCCCCGGGGTGGCCACGGTCAGTGGGCCGGAATTCGACGGGGGTCGTAGCACCGGGGTGCTGACCGTCATCCCGGACAGTTCACCGCAATCCCGGCAGACTTCCGATCTGGTCGCCAGGCTGCGCGCCGACGTCCTGCCGAAGGCCGAGCGCGGCACCACCATGCGGGTGGCGGTCGGCGGGGTCACCGCGAGTTATGACGACTTCGCGTCGGTCATCGTCGGCAAGCTGCCGCTGTTCGTCGGCGTGGTCATCGGGCTCGGGTCGGTGCTGTTGCTGCTGGCCTTCCGGTCGCTCGCGGTGCCGCTCAAGGCGGCGCTGATGAACGTCGCGGCCGTCGCCGCCTCGTTCGGGGTCGTGGTCGCGATCTTCCAGTGGGGCTGGGGGAGCGAGCAGCTGGGGCTGGGCAGCGCCGGGCCGATCGAACCGTTCCTCCCGGTGATCATGGTGTCGGTGCTCTTCGGGCTGTCCATGGACTACCAGGTGTTCCTGGTGTCGCGGATGTACGAGGAGTGGCAGCTGACCGGGGACAACCGCCGGGCGGTGCGGGTCGGCCTGGCCGAGACCAGCCGGGTGATCAACTCGGCGGCGGTCATCATGATCGCGGTCTTCGCGGCCTTCATCCTGAGCGGCGACCGCACCATCGCGATGTTCGGCATCGGGCTGGCCTCCGCGGTCGCCCTGGACGCGTTCGTGCTGCGTACGCTGCTGGTCCCGGCGCTGATGCACATGCTGGGCGGCGCGAACTGGTGGCTGCCCTCCTGGCTGGAGCGGTGGCTGCCCCGGATCGGCATCGAACCGCCGCCGGAGAAGGTGGGCGGGGCGCCGGAGCGGTCCGATACGGCGGGGCCGCCCGGGCCCAGGGACGGCGAGCGACCGCTGGTGGGGGCGTAGAAAGCGCTCACAGGGCCCCCGGTCGAGCCCGCTCCCCGCCGTTCTCATCTCACTCTCAGACACGGCCCCTACGGTCGCGCCCATGGGTACGACCAGGACGACCGACACGACCGACAGCACCGCCACCACCGAGAAGCGGACCGACGATGAGACCGTGCCGGCGCAGGCCGTCGCCACGGAGAAGGAGACGGATGCCGCGGCGGTCCCCGAGGACGCCGAGGACATCGAGGGCGCTGACCAGGGTCAGGAGCTGGACCAGGACGCGCCCGCACCGCCCGGCACCGCCGGCGTGGCCGCCGGTGCCGGTGCCGTTGTCGCCGCCGGGCTCGGGCTCGCCTCCGTCACCGGGACCTGGCTCGGCACGCTGATGGCCGAGCGGCAGACGCTGATGGGGCAGATCAACCTCCAGGCCGGTAAGGCCACCGACCAGATCTCCGCCATGTACGGGACGCCCTGGCACACCACGGCCCTCGTCAACGGGGTCTTCGCCGTATTGGCGGCGCTGGTCGCCGCGGTGGTTCTCACCCGGCCGCGAGCCACCTGGGTGCGGGCCGTCGCCTGGGGCGGGCTTGCCCTCGGCGTGCTCGGGCTGCTGATCTCCGCGGGCATGTACCTCGACCTGTTCGGGAGCATGCCCACCATCCCTAAGGGCACCCGGCCCGGCGCCTAAGGCAGCGGGGCCTCATCGGGGTCCCCGTAGGAACTCATTCGTGTCCGGGATACGTACGGGCGGTGCCGCGCGCGCCGCCCGTACGGCCTTTCCCGGGCGCCGCCCGTATTTCCTAAGCACCCCCGCACCCGAAGATCGGGCACTCTCCCGATGTGGCGGACCCCCTGGGACGCGAGGCTTGAGCACGTCACAGCACGTCGACAAGTCCGCACCACCGGGCGTCGACGAGCCCGCACCGGTGGGCGTCAACCCGCCCACGCCACAAGGGAGAACGAGATGTACCAGTTCGAACTGGAGCTCCGGGTCCGGCAGGACGAGCTGCGCCGCGAGGCCGCCCGGCAGCGTCTGGCGCGCGAGGCGATCGACGGCCGGCGCGCCGTGCGCCAGGCCGCCGCCCGCTCCGGCAGCGACGAACCCGAGGGGCGGGTGAGTACCGGACGGGCCCGGCGGTGGCGGGTACGCCGTGCCACCGCCTGACCGGGCCCGGCCGGTCCCGCACGAGGGAAGCCGTGGAGGGAAGCGGTGGAGGGAAGCCGTGGAGGAAACCCCGTGGACGAAACCCCGTGATGAAGCCCCCGGTATCAAGCCCCCTGCCGGAATGTCGGACCCCTGTGCGATGCTCAAGCGCGTGGAGACCAGGTCCGTCAGTCCCGTGTTCGTCGGTCGAGCGCCCGAGCTCGCCGCGCTCGATGACGCGCTCGCCCGCGTCGCGGCGTCCGGCGAGCCGCAGGCCCTGCTGATCGGGGGCGAGGCCGGGGTCGGAAAGACCCGGCTGATCGAGGAGTTCGGCGAGGCAGCGCGGGCCCGGGGCGCGCTGGTCGCGCTCGGCGGCTGTATCGAGATCGGCTCGGAGGGGCTGCCCTTCGCGCCGTTCTCCGCGATCCTGCGCACCCTCAACTGGCATCTGCGGGACGAGCTCGCCGCCGCGGTCGCCGGTCAGGAGGGCGAACTCTCCCGCATCCTGCCGGAATTGGGGGAAACGCCCGGCGAGAATCACGGGGAGGAGATCGGCCGGGCCCGGCTCTTCGAGCTGACCGCCCGCCTCCTGGAGCGCCTCGCCGCGGAGCGCACGCTCGTCATCGTCATCGAGGACCTCCACTGGGCCGACCGCTCCACCCGCGAACTCCTCGCCTACCTCCTGCGGGCCCTGCACGACGCCGGCGTCCTGCTGGTGGCGACGTACCGCTCCGACGACATCCACCGCCGCCACCCGCTGCGCCCGTTCCTCGCCGAGATCGACCGGATGCGCACGGTCCGGCGGGTCGAGCTGGACCGCTTCAACCGCGAGGAGGTCCGCTCCCAGCTCGCCGGCATCAACGGCAGCGCACCGGAGGAGGGCACCCTCGACCGGGTCTTCCGGCGTTCCGAGGGCAACGCCTTCTTCGTCGAGGAGCTGGCCCGCAGCCTCGCCGACGGCTGTCTGCACGGCCTCAGCGACCCGCTGCGCGATCTGCTGCTGGTGCGCGTCGAGGCGCTGCCCGAGGACACCCAGCGGGTGGTCCGTACGGCCGCCGAGGGCGGCTCCACGGTCGAACACGAACTCCTCTCCGCCGTCTGCCAGATGCCCGAGGACGACCTCATCGAGGCGCTGCGGGCCGCCGTCGGCAGCAACACCCTCGTCCCCACCGGCGACGGCACGGGCTACCGCTTCCGGCACGCCCTGGTCCGCGAGGCCGTCGTCGACGACCTGCTGCCCGGCGAGCGCACCCGCCTCAACCGCCGCTACGCCCAGGCGCTGGAGGCCAACCCCTCCCTGGTCCGCGCCGATGCCTGCGCGACCCGGCTGGCCAGCTATTGGTACAAGGCCCATGACGCGGCCAAGGCGCTGCCCGCCGTCCTCGCCGCCTCCGTGCAGGCCCGGCGCCGCCATGCCTACGCCGAGCAACTGCGGCTGCTGGACCGGGCCCTGGAGCTGTGGGACGACGCCCCGCCCGAGGTCCGCCAGGGAGTGCGCCCGGTCGACTACACCGAGGCGTACCCGGCCTGTGGCTGCGACGACGATTCCCTCCGCTTCCTGGACCTGCTCGCCGAGATCGCGGTGGCCGCCCGGCTGTCCGGCGACAGCGAGCGCGCCTTCACGATCACCAAGCGCGCCCTGCGCTCCCTCCGCGACGAGAACGATCCCCTTCGCACTGCCTGGTTCCTGGTGCAGCGCTCCCGGCTCTGCCAGGGCACCGGCCGCGGCAACGGCTGGGAGGACCTCGGCAGGGCCCAGGAGCTGATGCGCGGCCTGCCGCCGTCATCCGTGCACGCCGAGGTGACGGCCGCCGTCGCCAGCTGGGCGGTGCTGCACGAACCGGGCCCGGGCACCTTCGCCACCGCCGAACGCGCCGTGGAACTCGCCCAGTTGGTCGGCGACGAAGAGGCCGAGCTGAACTCCCGGCTCACCCTGGCCGGGCTGCGGACCGACTCCGGCGAGGTCGACGAGGGCCTCGCCGACCTCCGGGCCGCCCTCGACCGCGCCGTCGAGCGCGGCTACTTCACCGCCATCGGCCGCGGCCATGTCAACCTCCCGTCCTTCCTGGAGGGCGTCGGCCGCTCCCGGGAGGCCGTCGAGGTCACCGAGCAGGGCATCGAACTCACCACCCGCTACGGCCTCAAGGACAAGACCTGCTGGGTGATGGCCAACCGCGCCGAATCGCTCCAGTCGCTGGGCCGCTGGGAGGAGGCGCTCCAGGCCGCGGCCGACTCCCGCCGGCTCGCCCAGAGCGCCCGCTCGATCGCCCTGGCCGCCAACCGCCGCACGGACCTCGCCCTCGGAATGGGCGACTTCGACGCCGCCGAGCGCGAACTGGCCGTCGCCCGCGAGCACTACGGCACCCACGACCCCCAGCCGCAGCACGCCATCCCGCTGGCCCAGCACGCCCTGCGGATCGCCGCCCACCAGGGCCGCATCCTGGACGCCCGGACCATCCTCGGGGAAACCCTGGACGCCGGACTGCCGCCCGGTATCCAGCGCTACGCCTGGCCGTTGCTGTGGTGGGCCACCGCCGCCGAGTCGGACGCCCGCGGGCTGCCGGCCGCCGGGCCCGGCCGGGCCGCCGTCCTCGCCCGCATCCGCGACGCCGCCAAGAAGCTGGCCCGGGCCTGCCCGATATGGGAGGCGTACGCGGTCGCCGTCGAGGCCGAGCTCCGCCGCGCCGAGGGCCGTGAGACCCCGGACCACTGGGCGGCGGCGGTCGCCGCCTTCAAGCCGCTGGAGCGCCCGTACGAGCTCGCCCGGGCCTGCTACCGCTGGGCGGAGTCACTGCTGCACGGCACCGAGCGGGCCACCGCCGGGCTGGACGGCCGCACCCCGCGCGAGGCCGCCGTCCTGCTGCTCGGCCAGGCGCACACCGCCGCCACGGCCATGGGCGCCCGCCCGCTCGCCGAGGAACTCGCCCTGCTCGCCCAGCGCGCCCGCATCCCGCTGCCCGGACTGATACCGGCCACCGCGGACGCAGCGGGCGCAGCGGCCGCCGGCGCCGGCAGGGACGGCGGCACCACCGGGGAGACCCAGCACGCCGAAACCCCCGCCGCCTCCCTCGGGCTGACCCCGCGCGAGCGCGACGTCCTGCGCCTGGTCGCCGACGGCCGCAGCAACCGCCAGATAGCCGACGCCCTGTTCATCTCGCCCAAGACAGCCAGCGTCCACGTCTCCAACATCCTCGCCAAACTGGGCGTCTCCGGCCGCGGCGAGGCCGGCGCGGTGGCCCACCGGCTGCGCCTGTTCGGCGAACCGGCGGCGTCCTGACCCGGCCGGCAGCCCTGCCCGGCCCCTCGTCGCGGGCCCGGTGACCCGCTGGGATGCTCCGGGTGCGGATGCCGGCAGGCGGCGGCGCGTTCGGGATACGGGGACGGTATGGGGACGTCACGCGCCGTGCTGCGGCGGGGGCTGTGGTTCGGGCTGCGGGCCGGGGCCATCCCGGCGGGCGTCTGCGCGGTGCTGTGGGCGGTCACCATGGTGACGTGGTACCTCTACGACCCGGGTGACAGCACGCTGGAGGATCCGGCACTGGCCGCGGTCGCCGTGCTGGGTTCGCTTGCCGTGGGCGTCCTGATCGGCGCGGCCATCGGCCTCGTACTCGCCTACGCCCCGCTCCGTCTGGTCGCCTCCGGGCCGCTGCGGGCGCTGGTGTGCTTCGCGCTCGGCGGCACGCTGTCCTCCGGAGAGGTCGTGGTGATGGCCGAGGCGACCGACGGCGGCTACGGGCCGATATTCGTGGCCCTGCTCGCCATGCCGGTGGTCGGTGCGGTCGCCGCAGCCCGCAGCCGGGACATCGCCGCGGCGCGGATCGGCGCCGCGGCCAGCCCCCTTACGTAGCGCGGCCGCCGGCCCCTCCCGCCCGGATGACGACGGTCCCCGAGGAGAGGTCTATCGGGCCCTTCCCCGGGTCGCCGTCACCGATGTCGTCGACGACCAGCGACATCTTCTGCCGCTCCTCGTCGGTGTGCTTGCGGCCCGGCGCGAACAGTTCTTCCACGATGTTGAACACGGTGCCTGCCCCCTCTTCGGCGTGACGCGCACCCGTCCCCTGCCACCCGAGTCTAGGCAGGACACACGAAAAGGGGACCAGAAGGATCAGCTCACCTTGAGGCGGAGAATCCGGTCATCTCCCTTACGGGGCGTGCCGCGGCCGTCGGTGTTGCTGGTGACCAGCCACAACGTGCCGTCACCGGCCGCCACGACCGTCCGCAGCCGCCCGTAGGTGCCCTTGAGGAACGCCTGCGGGGCGGCCACCGGCTTCGTCCCGTTCAGCGGGATGCGCCACAGCCGCTCACCGCGCAGCGACGCCATCCAGATGGAGCCCTTGGCGTACGCGATGCCGCTGGGCGAGGCGTCGTCGGTCTTCCACACCTCGACCGGATCGACGTAATCCGGGCCGCCCTGACCGGACTTGGCCTTGCCCTCGATCTCCGGCCAGCCGTAGTTCTTCCCCGGCTCGATGAGATTGAGCTCGTCCCAGGTGTGCTGCCCGAACTCCGAGGCCCACAGCCGGTGGTCGGAATCCCAGGCCAGTCCCTGCACATTGCGGTGGCCGTAGTCGTACACCACCGAATCGGCCGAGGGGTTGCCGTGCGCCGGCTCGCCGTCCGGCGTCATCCGCAGGACCTTGCCGCCCAGCGAGCTCTTGTCCTGCGCCAGCCCGGTGTCGCCGGTCTCGCCGGTGCCGGCGTAGAGCATCTTGTCCGGGCCGAACGCGATCCGCCCGCCGTTGTGGATCTCGCCCTTGGGGATCCCCCGCAGGATGGTGTCGGGCGCGCCCAACTGGTCGCCCGGCGGGCGCTTGTCGTCGTAGATCATGCGGGCGATGCGGTTGTCGGACGCGGTGGTGAAGTACGCGTACACCTGGTGGTCGGTGCCGAAGTCCGAGGAGACCGCGAGGCCGAGCAGGCCGCCCTCGCCGCCCGGGGCCACGCCCGGCACCGAGCCCAGCTCGGTGGTCTTCCCGCTGTCCGCGGCGATCCGGACGATCTTGCCGGTGTCCCGCGAGCCGACGAGCAGGTCCCCGCCCGGCAGCACCGCCACGCCCCACGGCGATTTCAGCCCGGTGGCCAGCGTCTTCGTCACCTTCACCGAGCCCTTGGCGGGCGGCGCGGCGGGTGACGGGGTGGCGCCCGGCGAGGCGGCACCGGCCGAGGCACCGGGGCTCTTCGCCGTGGCGGAGCCACCCCCGCCGGGGGGCTGCGCGCCACCGTTCGAGCAGCCCGCTGCCAGGAGCAGCGAAGCGGCGGCCAACACGGCGGTCTGGGAACGGCGTTGCACGGCAGGGGTCCTCTCGTCGTCCGGGCGAGCACAAGAACACCACATCGGGCCGCCGGACGCGGCGAACCGGCCCGCACGCCCGGCGGACCGGCCCGCACGCCCGGCGGACCGGACCTGCCGGCGGGCTACCAGGACTGCCGGGCCGGCGGCAGCGCGGCGATCTCCGCCAGGTCCTCGCCGCTGAGCACCAGATCGGCCGCCTTGGCGTTCTGCGCGGCCCAGCGCTCCTTCTTCGTACCGGGTACGGGGACGACATGCCGGCCCTGGGCCAGCACCCACGCCAGCGCCACCTGCCCCGGCGTCGCGCCGTACCGGGCGCCGACCCGCCGCAGCCCGGCCACCAGCGGCTGGTTCGCCGCCATCATCTCCGCCGTGAAGCGCGGATGGCGGGCCCGCAGGTCCTCCCGTTCGAAGCCCTGCCCCGGGGTGAGCGTGCCGGTCAGATAGCCGTTGCCCAGCGGCATCGCCGCCAGGAAGCCCACCCCGCGCGACTCGCACCACGGCAGCAGCGCCTCCAGCGCCTGGCGCGACCACACCGACAGCTCGGCCTGCACGCTGCTGACCGGGAACACCTGCTGGATGCGCTCCAGTTGGGCCAGCGTGCCGTCGTGCGTCCGGGACCGCGACCGGGCCCCGGCCGGCCGCCGCTCCGCCCGCGCCGTGCGGGGCTGCCGCACCGCCCGGGCGCCCACCGCGCACAGCCCCAGCGACCGCACCTTCCCGGCCGCCACCAGCTCCGCCATCGCCCCCCAGGTCTCCTCGACGGGTACCTCGGGGTCGGCCCGGTGCAGCTGGTAGAGGTCGATCCGGTCCGTCTGCAGCCGGCGCAGCGAGGCGTCACAGGCCCGTTTGACGTAACCGGGCCGCCCGTTGGCGACGATGTGCTGCTCGCCGACCAGCAGCCCGACCTTGGTCGAGACGAACGCGTCCTGGCGGCGCTCCTTCAACGCCCGTCCCACCAACAGCTCGTTGGTGAACGGCCCGTACATGTCGGCGGTGTCCAGCAGGCTGCAGCCACGGTCCAGCGCGGTGTGCACGGCCCGCAAGGACCCCTCCCCGTTGCGCTGCGACTCGGTGTACCCCCAGCTCATCGGCATACAGCCGAGACCCACGGCGCCCACTTCCAGAGCCGCCGCACCGATTGTCCTGCGCTCCACCTGGTTGTGCCTCCGTCCCCTCGCCCCCGATCAAGGGCACGGACCAAACTAACGTCTGAGCAGAACATCCCTTCGCATAGCCTCGGGCCATGGCAACCGCAGACCAGCGCACCGAACCGAACGACGTCTGGCTCCCGATCCCGCCCGACGAGATCGAGGGCCTGCCCGGCGGCCTCCACTACGTCCACTGGGACGCCGGCCCCGAGTACCCGGCCGATCCGGCCCGGTGCGTCTTCTACGCCGTCCCCTACATGAAGGGCACGGAGGTCAGCCTGCGGCCGCTGGCCGGCATGAACCGGGTGCGGGTGGTGCAGACCCTCACCGCAGGGATCGAGCACATGCTGCCCGGGCTGCCGCAGATGCCGGCCGGGGCCCAGCTGTGCAACGCCCGCGGACTGCACGACGCCAGCACCGCCGAACTCGCGCTCACCCTGATTCTGGCCGCGCTGCGCGACGTCCCCGGCTTCGTCCGGGCGCAGGACGCGGGGGAGTGGCGGCCGGACTTCCGGCCCGCCCTCGCCGACAAGTCGGTCCTCATTGTGGGCTATGGTTCGATCGGCAGTGCCATCGAGGACCGGCTCACGCCTTTCGAATGTGCGCGGGTGGTGCGCGTCGCACGCACCGCGCGTGACACTGTGCGCGGCCCCGTGCACCCACTCTCCGACCTGACCGCCCTCCTGCCCGAAGCGGACGTCGTCGTCCTCGCCACTCCGCTCACCGACGAGACCCGTGGCCTGGTCGGACGCGATTTCCTGGCGCGGATGAAGGAGGGCGCACTCCTCGTGAACATCGCGCGCGGGGCCATCGTCGACACCGAGGCACTGCTCGCCGAGCTCGAATCCGGGCGGCTGCGCGCGGCGCTCGACGTCACCGAGCCCGAACCCCTGCCCGCCGGGCATCCGCTGTGGCACGCTCCGGGCGTGCTCATCACTCCACACGTCGGTGGCCCCAGCTCTGCTTTCCTGCCTCGTGCGAAGCGGCTGCTGCGGGACCAGTTGGCGCTTTTCGCGGCCGGCGAACCCCTGCGGAACGTCGTCGCGACCGCCGGCTGACCGGGGCGCGGATGGCGCTACGGGGCCGTACGACTGCGGTGGGTATTCACCACCCCGCACGCCGTCACGCTCCGTAGATACCCTATGTCGCTGAGTGACGGAACTGGTGTATCGTCCGAGCGGGGATCGCGCCGGGACAGCCGCGGCGCGATGCGAGATCCGGAACGCGAGGGGGGCGACGGGCGATGTACGGCCGATGGACGATCCGCGAGATGCGGGATCCACGAGCGCCCGCGGAGAAGCGGCGGGACCACCGGGCGCCCCGTGCGAGGCGCCGGACGACACGGGACCACGGGAGAGTGCGGTGAGCGCCCCCGGGGCGATGCTCTCCAGGCCACCGACGCCGGCCGGCAGTCCGCCGAGCCCGGTGCCACAGGTCGTCCTGGCCGTGGTCTGCGGCGGCTATGCCCTCGGTGCCGCCTTCGGCTGGGGGTCCACCGAAGTCGCCCTGTTCATGGGGGACTTCGGCCTCAGCTTCGCGGCCCTGGTCGCGGCCTTCTCCTGTGGTCTGTACGCCCGCCGGCACCGCAGCCGGTTCCGGCCGGCCTGGATGCTGTTCGCCGCCTCCTCGGGGATGGCCGGCATCGGCAACGGCGTATGGGGCTGGTACGAGGTCATCCTGGGCGAGACCGTGCCCAGCCCCTCGCCGGCCGACTTCTGCTTCCTGCTGTTCGCGCCGCCGGCCATCGTCGGCCTGCTGGTGCTCGCCAAGCGCCCGGTGAGCCGGGCCGGCTGGGTCTGCCTGGGCCTGGACTCCTGGCTGATCGCCGGCTCGCTCCTCACCCTCTCCTGGAGCCTCGCGCTCGCGCACACCGCCCACTTCCAGGGCCGCAGCGTGGCGCAGAGCGCCCTGTCACTGGCCTATCCGCTGCTGGACATCGTGCTCGTCAGCATGGTCCTGGTCCTGCACTTCCGGCGCTCCTCGGTGCACCGCTCGGCCGTCAACACCGCCATCGCCGCGCTCGCGCTGACGGTGCTGTGCGACGCCCTGTTCAGCTCCCCGCTGCTGCGCGAGCACTACCGCTCCGGGCAGATCCTGGACGCCGGGTGGTTCGCCGGTTCGATGCTGCTCGCGTACGCGCCGTGGGTCGCCCGCCGGGCCGAGGAGGAGGAGCCGGAGGAGCTCGCCGAGCCCGCCGCCGTCCGCGTCCCGCACGGCAGCCGTCCACTCGCCGGCTCGCTCGCCGCGCTCACCCCGTATCTGGCCGCCGCGGTCTGCACCCTGGGCATCCTCACCAACGTTCTCGACGGGCGGCGGATCGACCGCGTGGTCCTCTTCACCGGCTGCACGGTCGTGCTCGCCCTGGTCGTCCGCCAGGGGATCATGCTGCTCGACAACATCACCCTGACCCACGAACTCGCCCAGAAGGAGAACCACTTCCGCTCCCTGGTGCAGGGCTCCAGCGACGTCATCATGATCGCCGCGCCCTCCGGCGTGCTGCGCTACGTCAGCCCGGCCGCCGCCGGCGTCTACGGCCGCGACGCGGAGGAGCTGATCGGCTCCGAACTCGCCACGCTGATCCACCCCGAGGACCTCGGCCGGGTGGTGCACGAGGTCCGCCGGTTCCTCGCCGCCGATCCGCAGGACGAGCCGACCACCCGCATCGAATGCCGCTTCCGCGCCGGCGGACAGCGCTCCGGCGTCGACGGCTGGCTGAACGTCGAGTCCACGGTCAACCGCCACCACGGCGGCCTGATCTTCAACTCCCGCGACGTCACCGAACGCGTCCGGCTCCAGGCCCAGCTCCAGCACAACGCCTCGCACGACGCGCTCACCGACCTGCCCAACCGCGCGCTGTTCACCGAACGCGTCACCCAGGCCGTCACCGGCCGGCGGGCCAGTGACCACGACACCGCCGTGCTCTACATCGACCTCGACGGCTTCAAGCAGGTCAACGACACCATCGGCCACCAGGCCGGCGACGAACTGCTGATCCAGGCCGCCCGCCGGCTCGCCGACTCGGTCCGCGCCGGCGACATAGCGGCCCGGCTGGGCGGCGACGAATTCGCCGCGCTGATCACCGGCGACGGCACCCGCGACCGCGCGGCCCGCGAGTTCCGCATCCACGAGATCGCCGACCGGCTGCGCATCAAGCTCTCCGAGCCGTACCGCATCGACGGCCGGGACGTCCGCGTGGCGGCCAGCATCGGCGTCGCCTTCGCCGAACCGGGCGTCACCCCCGCCGGCCTGCTCCGCAACGCCGACCTCGCGATGTACCGCGCCAAGCAGGCCGGCAAGGGCCGGGTCGAGCTCTACGCCCCCCAGATGCAGGACGAGGTCGCGCACCGCGCCGAGCTCGCCTCCAAGCTCCGCACGGCCCTCAACGAGGGCGAATTCGCGCTGCTGCACCAGCCCGTCGTCGACCTGGCCACCGGGCGGGTCACCGCGGTCGCCGCGCACGCCCGCTGGCGCTCCGCCGAGGGCATCCTGTTCACCCCCGCCGAATTCCTCCGGGTCGGGGACCGCGGCCGGTACACCGACGGCGGCGACCGCGCCGCGGAGCTCGACCGCTGGCAGCTGGAGGAGGCCGTCCGGCAGGCCGCCGCGCGCCACCGCGCCGGCCATCAGATCCCGGTCGCGGTCCGGCTCTCCGCCCGCCGGCTGCTGGACCGCGCGCTGTCCCCCAAGGGCGTCGAAGCGCTCCTCACCCGGCACGGACTGCCCGCCCGGGAGCTCGTCCTGGAACTGTCCGAAAGTGACTCCCGGATCCCGCTGGACGACCTGGAGCGCCGACTGGTCGCCCTGCGCCGGCTCGGCGTACGGATCGCCCTCGACGGCTTCGGCAGCGGGTACGCCGCGATCACCGCGCTGCGCCGGCTGCCCGTCGACGTCCTGCGGCTGGACCGCGGCCTGGTCGACGGCGTGGTGGAGTCCTCCCGGCTGCACAAGATCACCGCCGGACTGCTGCGGATCGCCGGCGACCTGGGCATGCAGACCGTCGCGGACGGCGTCGACCTGCCCGAACAGGTCCTCGCGCTGCGCTCCATGGGCTGCACGCACGGCATGGGCCTGGCCTTCTCCGGCCCGCTCGACGAGCACCGGCTGCGCCGGGCGCTGACCCGTACCGGTTACCCCGTTCCCGACCACGCGGGACAGGGGCGCGCGGTGGTGCTCAGCGGCAGCGGAGTGCCCGCCCGACGTGGGGGTCTGGCCGGTCCGGAGGCCATGGTGCATCCCCCATTGCGCTCAAATAGTGAGACCTCCGTCCCACCCACTTGACACTCGGTGCACGAGAGGGGGAGGGTCAGTGCCATGCGCACCCGAATTCTCGTACTTGGAAAGCGCGTCGGCTGAAGCTGGGCCCCTTACGCCGCCCAGCAGACCGCACCGACGCGCTCCCCTCGCTTGCCACCCGGCACGAGGGGTTTTTTGTTGCACAGCAACCTCACAAATCCCGTCAAAACCCTCAGCTTCGAGAAGAGACGCAGATGACCGAGCAGGCCTCCGGGGCCCACCATCCGCAGCCGCGGGCCCGTAACGCCGGCGGACCGCAGCCGACCGCCACCGTCGAGCACGTCACGGGCGCGCAGTCCCTCATCCGTGCGCTGGAGGAGGTCGGGGCCGACACCGTGTTCGGCATCCCCGGCGGTGCGATCCTGCCGGCGTACGACCCGATGATGGACTCCTCGAAGGTCCGGCACATCCTCGTCCGCCACGAGCAGGGCGCCGGACACGCCGCCACGGGATACGCGCAGGCCACCGGCAAGGTCGGGGTCTGCATGGCCACCTCGGGCCCGGGTGCCACCAACCTCGTCACCCCGATCGCGGACGCCCACATGGACTCCGTCCCGCTGGTCGCGATCACCGGTCAGGTGGCGTCGAAGGCGATCGGCACGGACGCCTTCCAGGAGGCGGACATCTGCGGCATCACGATGCCGATCACCAAGCACAACTTCCTGGTCACCGACCCGGCCGAGATCCCCAAGACGATCGCCGA
Source organism: Streptomyces bugieae (assembly GCF_036352915.1). NCBI lineage: Bacteria > Bacillati > Actinomycetota > Actinomycetes > Kitasatosporales > Streptomycetaceae > Streptomyces > Streptomyces bugieae. The sequence goes on along the minus strand of NZ_JAZBJP010000010.1, from coordinate 114,257 downwards.
GGCGTTCCACATCGCGTCCACCGGCCGTCCCGGCCCGGTCCTGGTCGACATCGCCAAGGACGCCCTGCAGGCGCAGACCACGTTCAGCTGGCCGCCGCACACCGACCTGCCCGGCTACCGCCCGGTGACCAAGCCGCACGCCAAGCAGATCCGTGAGGCCGCCCGGCTGATCGCCGAGTCCAAGCGCCCGGTGCTCTACGTCGGCGGCGGCGTCCTCAAGGCCGGTGCCACCGCCGAGCTGAAGGTGCTCGCCGAGCTGACCGGCGCCCCGGTCACCACCACCCTGATGGCGCTGGGCGCCTTCCCCGACAGTCACCCGCAGCATGTCGGCATGCCCGGCATGCACGGCTCGGTCACCGCGGTCACCGCGCTGCAGAAGGCCGACCTGCTGATCACCCTCGGCGCCCGCTTCGACGACCGGGTCACCGGCAAGCTGGACTCCTTCGCGCCGTACGCCAAGGTCGTGCACGCCGACATCGACCCGGCGGAGATCGGCAAGAACCGCGCCGCGGACGTGCCGATCGTCGGTGACGCCCGCGAGGTCATCGCCGACCTGATCGTGGCCGTCCAGGCCGAGCACGACGCCGGCCACAAGGGCGACTACAGCGCCTGGTGGAAGGACCTCAACCGCTGGCGGGAGACCTACCCGCTGGGCTACGACCTGCCGGACGACGGCAGCCTGTCCCCGCAGCAGGTCATCGAGCGGATCGGCAGGCTCGCCCCCGCCGACACCATCTACGCCGCCGGCGTCGGCCAGCACCAGATGTGGGCCGCCCACTTCATCAAGTACGAGCAGCCCGCCACCTGGCTCAACTCCGGCGGCGCCGGGACCATGGGCTACGCCGTGCCGGCCGCGATGGGCGCCAAGGCCGGCCAGCCGGACCGCACGGTCTGGGCGATCGACGGTGACGGCTGCTTCCAGATGACCAACCAGGAACTGGTCACCTGCGCGCTGAACAACATCCCGATCAAGGTCGCGATCATCAACAACGGCGCGCTGGGCATGGTCCGCCAGTGGCAGACCCTCTTCTACAACCAGCGCTACTCCAACACCGTGCTGCACAGCGGCCCCGAAGCGGACGGCAAGCAGCCCTCGGCGGGCACCCGCATCCCGGACTTCGTCAAGCTCTCCGAGGCCATGGGCTGCGTCGCACTGCGCTGCGAGGACCCGGCCGACCTCGACAAGGTCATCGAAGAGGCCAATGCCATCAACGACCGCCCGGTCGTGATCGACTTCATCGTCCACGAGGACGCCCAGGTGTGGCCGATGGTCGCCGCCGGCACCTCCAACGACGAGGTCATGGCCGCCCGCGGCGTGCGTCCCGACTTCGGCGACAACGAAGACGACTGAGACGACGAAGAGCGAAAGAGAGAAGACCATGTCCAAGCACACGCTCTCCGTCCTGGTGGAGAACACCCCCGGCATCCTCGCCCGGATCGCCGCGCTGTTCTCCCGCCGCGGCTTCAACATCGACTCGCTCGCCGTCGGGGTCACCGAGCACCCCGACATCTCCCGCATCACCATCGTGGTCAGCGTCGAGTCGCTGCCGCTGGAGCAGGTCACCAAGCAGCTCAACAAGCTCGTCAACGTCCTGAAGATCGTCGAGCTGGAGCCCGGCTCCGCGATCCAGCGCGAACTGGTCCTGGTGAAGGTCCGCGCGGACAACGAGACCCGCTCGCAGATCGTCGAGATCGTCCAGCTCTTCCGCGCCAAGACCGTGGACGTCTCGCCCGAGGCCGTCACCATCGAGGCCACCGGATCCAGTGAAAAGCTGGAGGCCATGCTGAAGATGCTGGAGCCGTTCGGCATCAAGGAACTGGTGCAGTCCGGCACGATCGCCATAGGCCGGGGCGCCCGCTCCATCACGGACCGCTCGCTGCGCGCGCTGGACCGTTCGGCCTGACCGCCCCCGTCCGCCGCGCTCCGACCGGACCGTATGGCGAGACCCACCGACCTTCCTCACCCCGCCCGACGTACTGTGTGGGCACCCCGCTAGATCCAAGGAGAAACCCGAAGTGGCCGAGCTGTTCTACGACGACGACGCCGACCTGTCCATCATCCAGAACCGCAAGGTCGCGGTGATCGGCTACGGAAGCCAGGGCCACGCCCACGCGCTGTCCCTGCGCGACTCGGGCGTCGACGTGCGCGTCGGTCTGCACGAGGGCTCCAAGTCCAAGGCCAAGGCCGAGGAGCAGGGCCTGCGCGTGGTCACCCCCGCCGAGGCGGCCGCCGAGGCCGACGTCATCATGATCCTGGTGCCGGACCCGATCCAGGCCAAGGTCTACGAGGAGTCCATCAAGGACAACCTGAAGGACGGCGACGCGCTGTTCTTCGGCCACGGCTTCAACATCCGGTTCGGCTTCATCAAGGCCCCGGCCGGCGTGGACGTCTGCATGGTCGCCCCCAAGGGCCCGGGCCACCTGGTGCGCCGCCAGTACGAGGAGGGCCGCGGCGTGCCGTGCATCGCGGCCGTCGAGCAGGACGCCTCCGGCAACGCCTTCGCGCTGGCGCTGTCCTACGCCAAGGGCATCGGCGGCACCCGCGCCGGCGTCATCAAGACCACCTTCACCGAGGAGACCGAGACCGACCTGTTCGGTGAGCAGGCCGTGCTCTGCGGCGGCGCCTCGGCGCTGGTCAAGGCCGGTTTCGAGACCCTGGTCGAGGCGGGCTACCAGCCGGAGATCGCGTACTTCGAGTGCCTGCACGAGCTGAAGCTCATCGTGGACCTCATGTACGAGGGCGGCCTGGAGAAGATGCGCTGGTCGGTCTCCGAGACCGCCGAGTGGGGCGACTACGTCACCGGCCCGCGGGTGATCACCGACGCCACCAAGGCCGAGATGAAGAAGGTCCTCACCGAGATCCAGGACGGCACCTTCGCCAACAACTGGATGGCGGAGTACAACGCCGGTCTGCCGAAGTACAACGAGTACAAGAAGGCCGACGAGAACCACCTGCTGGAGACCACCGGCAAGCAGCTGCGGAAGCTGATGAGCTGGGTCGACGACGAGGCGTAAGGGCAGTGGACAGGGGGTCGCGAAACACTCGCGGCCCCCTCGTCCGTATGACCGGCCGCGCTCCGCCGCGGCGCCTTGTCCACCGCGTAGAACCACGCACGGGTGATCCTTCCGCAACGGCACAGGACGCGCCCCCCACCGCCACTACACTGCCCATCACAAGCGCGTTCAGGCTCACAATGTCGTGCGTCTTCCACGCGGCTTTCCCCCTTCACCGCCTTCGGCCGTCGGGACGGCCGTCCGCGAAGGACTAGTGAGGACTGAAGACCACGTGAGCTCGAAACCTGTCGTACTGATCGCCGAAGAGCTGTCGCCCGCCACCGTCGACGCCCTCGGCCCGGACTTCGAGATCCGGCACTGCAACGGCGCGGACCGTGCCGAACTGCTCCCCGCCATCGTCGACGTCGACGCCGTCCTGGTGCGCAGCGCCACGAAGATCGACGCCGAGGCGATCGCCGCCGCCAAGAAGCTGAAGGTCGTCGCCCGCGCCGGCGTGGGCCTGGACAACGTCGACGTCTCCGCCGCCACCAAGGCCGGCGTGATGGTCGTCAACGCCCCGACCTCCAACATCGTCACCGCCGCCGAGCTCGCCTGCGGCCTGCTGGTCGCCACCGCGCGGAACATCCCGCAGGCCAACACCGCGCTCAAGAACGGCGAGTGGAAGCGCAGCAAGTACACCGGCGTCGAGCTCAGCGAGAAGACCCTCGGTGTGGTCGGCCTCGGCCGGATCGGCGTCCTGGTCGCCCAGCGGATGTCGGCGTTCGGCATGAAGGTCGTCGCCTACGACCCGTACGTCCAGCCGGCCCGCGCCGCGCAGATGGGCGTCAAGCTGCTGACCCTGGACGAGCTGCTGGAGGTCGCCGACTTCATCACCGTCCACCTCCCCAAGACGCCGGAGACCATCGGCCTGATCGGCGACGAGGCGCTGCACAAGGTCAAGCCGTCGGTCCGGATCGTCAACGCCGCGCGCGGCGGGATCGTCGACGAGGTGGCGCTGGCCAGCGCGCTCAAGGAGGGCCGGGTGGCCGGCGCGGGCCTGGACGTGTACGCCGTCGAGCCCTGCACCGACTCCCCGCTGTTCGAGTTCGACCAGGTCGTGTGCACCCCGCACCTGGGCGCCTCGACGGGTGAGGCGCAGGAGAAGGCCGGTATCGCGGTCGCCAAGTCGGTGCGGCTGGCGCTGGCCGGCGAGCTGGTGCCGGACGCGGTCAACGTCCAGGGCGGCGTGATCGCCGAGGACGTCAAGCCCGGGCTGCCGCTGGCCGAGCGGCTCGGCCGGATCTTCACCGCGCTGGCCGGCGAGGTGGCGATGCGGCTCGACGTCGAGGTGTACGGCGAGATCACCCAGCACGACGTCAAGGTGCTCGAACTCTCCGCGCTCAAGGGCGTGTTCGAGGACGTGGTGGACGAGACGGTGTCCTACGTCAACGCCCCGCTGTTCGCGCAGGAGCGCGGCGTCGAGGTGCGGCTGACGACCAGCAGCGAGTCGCCCGAGCACCGCAACGTGGTCACCGTGCGCGGCACGCTCGCCGGCGGCGAGGAGGTGTCGATCTCCGGCACGCTCGCCGGCCACAAGAACGTCCAGAAGATCGTGGCGGTCGGCGACCACTCGATCGACCTCACGCTCGCCGACCACATGGCGTTCATGCGCTACACCGACCGCCCCGGCGTCGTCGGCACGGTCGGCCGCATCCTGGGCGAGGCGGGCATCAACATCGGCGGCATGCAGGTCTCCCGGGCCGACGTCGGCGGCGAGGCGCTGGTCGTGCTGACCGTCGACGACACCATTCCGGCGAACGTGCTCAACGAGATCTCCGAGGAGATCGGCGCGACGTCCGTACGCGCGGTGAACCTCGGTCACTGACCGGACGGTCTTCGCAGGTCAACGGGCCCGGCTCCCGCTTCGGCGGGGTCCGGGCCCGTTCGCGTGCCGGCCTCGTACGCACGCCCCGCGGGTGCGGCCCGTGCGGCCGGCCGGTCAGGCATTCACCCGAATGGCGTAGCGGGGGGTGGGGCCGGGGGAGCCGCGAGGGGGCTCCCAGGGCCGCCCGGCCCGGCACTCCCGTGGCCTTTCGAGTCGCAAGCCGGAAGCGGGCGTCGCGCAATGGGAACTGTGCGTGCCGCACCGGCGCGTGCGGAAGGAGCGAGACCCATGAACGCACCTCTGGGAGACACCCCGCAGAAGCTGACCGGCCTCCACGTGGTCGACGCGAACGGCGCGAAGGTGGGCACGGTGCAGCAGGTCTACCGGGACGACGCCACCAACGAGCCCGAGTGGATCACCGTGCGCACCGGCCTCTTCGGGATGAAGGAGACGTTCATCCCGCTCGCCGGAGCCCGCCGGACCGGCGACGAACTGCACGTTCCGCACGCCAAGGAGACGATCAAGAAAGCCCCGCGGATCGACGCCGACGCGCACCTCGACCCGTCCGAAGAGACCGAGCTGTACCGCCACTACGGGCTGATCCGGCCGGTCGCCACGGACCCCGCCCACGGCGAGCCGGGCGGCACGAACGCGGTGCGGCCCACCGGGCCGCGTCCCGGAACGGAGACCGGGCGTTCGCCGCGGACGCCGGGCGAGCGCAACAAACTGTTCGACCGGCCGATGGCCGGGGCCGGAGCGGGGGAGCGCACCCGCGAGGGCCGGCCGGACGACACCCGGCGCGACACCGAGCAGACGCCCGAGGCCACGCCCCCTGAGGAGCGGAGGAAGAGGGGTGCGGAGGGGCCCGGTGGCGAGGGGGGCCGGTGACCGGCGCATGGGCGTGCTCAAGGACATGCCCATGGGCATGCGCAGGGACCTGGTCGCCGTAGACGTACGTATAAGACACCCGTCTGGTACGAGCGTATGCCGGCGATTAGGCTGCCGTCATGGGACACCGTGAAGATCTTCTGGAAGGCGCCAAGCGCTGCCTGCTGGAGAAGGGGTACGCGCGTACCACCGCCCGCGACATCGTGGCCGCCTCCGGCGCCAACCTCGCCTCCATCGGCTACCACTACGGCTCCAAGGACGCCCTGATGCGCCAGGCGGTGATCGCGTCCAGCGAGGAGTGGGGCGCGAGCATGGCCGAGGCGCCGGCCGCCACGGAGGGCACGCGGACCTCCGCCGATCCGCTGGAGCGGTTCGCCGAGACCTGGGACCGGGTGCTCCAACACATCGCCACGGAACCGGAGTTCATTGCCGCCCAGGTCGAGGTGCTGGGGCTGCTCCCGCGCGACGAGGGCCTGCGGGAGGCGATCGGGGCCGTACTGCCGGAGGGCGGCGAGGGGCTGGTCGCCATCTTCGAGGGCGTCCCCGACACGGAGGTCGACGCCGAGGCGGCCCGCGTCGTCGGCTCCTTCTACCAGGCCCTCCTCACCGGCCTGATGGTCCAGTCCCTGGTCACCCCCGACGCGCTTCCTACGGGGCACGACTTGGCGGCGGCGCTGCGGCGGGTCACCAGCGGGCAGGTGCTCTGAGCTTGCGCTTTGTGGTGCCGCCCACGTACTTGGCTGTCCCGCCGCGGTTGTTGCTCGCCGTTGCGCTTTGCGGCGCCCCGTACGTAGCCGTCTGTTCCGCCGCGGGTGTTGTTCGCCGTTGCGCCTGCGGCGGGCTGGGTGGTTTGTGGGTGCGGTGACGGGCCTCCGGGGCCGGTTGTGGGGACTGCTGACGCTTTACGTCCCCACAACCGGCCCCTCCGGCCCGTCACCTCCCGTTGGGGGAGGGGGAACGGTGGGTGGGGGTGGGCGCCGGTGGGTTATGAGGATGCCGGGAGGACGTGTTCGGACGAGCGGTCCGTGCTGAGGCACAGTGAGCAGACCATGGCGTCGTGGGTCGGGCAGGCGGCCAGGTCGGGGCGCTCGAACTCCTGCCGGCAGACGTGGCACGGGTAGCTCGTGGCGCTCGGGTTGCCGTCCGCGTCCAGCAGCGGCTCGTCGATCCCGTCGTCGGAACGCCGCAGGTAGTAACGGCCCTTGGTGACAACCGCCATCAGCGGTGTGAGGACGAAGGCGAGCACCGCGGCGGCCACCGGTGAGTACGGCTGGAGGGCGTCGCCCAGCGCGTGGAAGTACATCGCGATGGACAGGCCGGAGGCCGCGGTGAAGGCCACCACCCCCACCGGGTTGACCGCGTGGAGCATGCCGCGGCGGAACTCCGGGATCTTCGGGGACAGTTTCAGCAGGTACTTGTTGACGAGGATGTCGGTGGCGACGGTGACGACCCAGGCGATGGCGCAGTTGGAGTAGAAGCCCAGGATCCCGTTGAGGAAGCTGAACATGTCGGCCTCCATCAGGATCAGCGCGAACGCCAGGTTGGCCAGGACGAAGACCATCCGCCCCGGGTAGCGCTTGGTGACCCGGGTGACGGAGTTCGTCCACGCCAGCGAGCCGGAGTAGGCGTTGGTCACATTGATCTTGATCTGGCTGATCACGACGAGGACCACGGCCAGTGGCACCACCAGCCAGGAGGGCAGCATCGCGGCGAACGCACCGGTGAACTGCCGGATCGGCTCGGTGGCCGCGGCCGGCCCGGCCTTCGCGAGGATGTAGACGGCCAGGAACAGGCCGATGGCCTGCTTCACCGCACCCAGCACGACCCAGCCGGGCCCGGCCATGATCACGGCCGCCCACCAAGTGCGCTTGTTCTCCTCGGTCTTGGGCGGCATGAACCGCAGATAGTCGATCTGCTCGCCGATCTGCGCGATCAGCGACAGGCAGACGCCCGCGCCCAGCAGCACGGAGGCGGTGTTGATCCCGCCGTGGCCGTCGGTCCCGGCGTACGACACGAAGCGGTGCACGGTGCCCGGGTCGGTGGCGACCAGGTAGACCAGCGGCCCCACCATCAGCAGCAGCCACAGCGGCGTCGTCCAGACCTGGAGCTTGCTCAGCGCTTTCATGCCGTAGATGACCAGCGGTATCACCAGGAGCGTGGCGACCAGATAGCCCAGCCACAGCGGCAGCCCGAGGCCCAGCCGCAGCCCCTGGGCCATGATCGAGCCCTCCAGCGCGAAGAAGATGAAGGTGAAGCTGGCGAAGATGACGCTGGTGAGCACCGACCCGTAGTAGCCGAAGCCGGCACCACGGGTGATCAGGTCCAGATCGATGTTGTAGCGGGCCCCGTAGTAGGCGAGCGGGAAACCGGTGACGAAGATGACCACGGCCGCGACCAGGATCGCGGTCAGTGCGTTGCCGGTGCCGTGGGTGAGCCCGATCCCGGCGCCGATCGAGAAGTCCGCCATGTACGCGATCCCGCCCAGCGCGGTGGTCGCCACCACGGCCGGCGTCCACCGGCGGTAACTGCGGGGCGCGAACCGGAGGGTGTAGTCCTCTAGGGTCTCTGCTGCGCTTTCCGCTGCGCTTGGCTTGGGCCGTACGTCGTCGGGTGCCCCGCCGTGCGTTGTCTCTTCGTTGCGTTCCGCAACGGCCTCGCTCATGCCACGTCTCCTCCGGCGCCGGGGCCATTTCGTCAGGCCGGACGCTAGAAAGCGAGTGTTTCGGTGGGGGGCGTGTCCGGTGAACCGGGTGTTTCTTCGCCCACGTACCTGGCTTTCCCGCCGCGGGGCGCTGCGCTTGGCTGTGCCTCCCACGTACCTGTCTGCGGCGCCGCGGGGCTTGTTCGCCGTTGCGCCTGGCGGCGGGCGTGGTGTTGTCGGGTGCGGTGCCGGCCCTCCAGACTTCGTCCTCCGGTCCAGCCCCTCCCGTGGGTGGGAGTGTCTTAGCTGGTTGGGGGCGGGCCTGGTCTGTTGGCTGCACGCTCGTGGGCATTACGTGCACCCCCACCGCTGTTTTCTTCTCCCCCAACGGGAGGGGACGGGCCGGAGGGGCCGGTTGTGTGGACGTAAAGCGTCAGCAGTCCACACAACCGGCCCCGGAGGCCCGTCACCGCACCCGACACCCACCCAGCCCGCCGCAGGCGCAACGGCGAACAACAACCGCGGCGGGAAAGCCAAGTACGTGGGAGGCGCCGCAAAGCGCAACGGCGAGACGACCCGCGGCGGGACAGCCGGGTACGTGGGAGGCACAGCCAAGCGCAGCGGAAGGCTTACAGCCTCGCCACCTTGAGGGCCATATGGAGAAGCAGCCGATGCTCCCCGTCATCCAGGTCGAGACCCGTCAGCTTTTCGACGCGGCCGAGGCGGTAGTAGAGGGTCTGGCGGTGGATGCCCAGGGCCTGGGCCGTGCGGCTCGCCTGGCCCGCGCAGTCGAGGAACACCTCGGCGGTGCGGGCGAGTTCGGCGTGTGCGGGGGTGAGCAGAGGGCCGATCACGGGGTCGGGATCGGTGACCGGCAGGGCGGTCAGCATGCGGTACGAGCCGATGGTGTCCCACTGGGCGACCGGGCCCAGCCGGGGCTCGGCGCGGGCCGCGCGGGCCGCGGCGAGGGCCTCTTGCCAGGACGTGGGGAGTTCGGCCGGCTCCCGGGTGGCGCTGCCGATGCCGGCCGCGCCCGGGCGGGGTGGTGCGGAGCGATCGGCGGAACGGGATCGCCCGGCGCCGGCCGGAGCCGCGGCGGCCGGGGCGCTCCCCGCCCGCGGGGAGCGCAGCAGGTGTTCCGCCACCGTACGGGCGGGGGCCGACCCGCCCGTAGCACGCAGGCGGACCAGCGCGGCCAGGACGGGCGGGCCGGGCGGGCCCGTGGGACCGCCGGGGGAGCGCAGTGCGCACGCCGCGAGCAGACCCGGCAGGCTCGGCAGGGGGGCCGCATCGGTGTCCGAGGTGTCCCAGGGCGCCACCGCGACCAGGGTGAGCGGCAGACCGGGGGTGAAGCGCAGGGCGTCGCGGAGCGCGTCGCGCAGGGCGGTCGCCGCGGCCGACCGGCCGGCGGCCGGGCCGGTCAGCAACTCCCGTAGCAGATCGCCGAGTTCGGAGCCGGCGCGGGCCTCGTCGGCCAGCAGCGCGCCGATCCGGGCCGCGGTCTCCATCGCCTGGGCGATCCGCGGGTCGGGCGGGGCGCCCCGGCCGCCCAGGGCCAGGTCGGTGAGGTGCCCGTCGTCCAGCAGCCAGACGTAACCGTGCACCACGCCCCGGTGGCGTACGGGGAGGCAGATCCGGCCGCGGAAGACGCCGGCGGCCGGGTCCGGCGGGATCCGCAGCGGCGTCGTGGACCGGGCGATCCCGAACGCCTCGAACCAGGCCCGGACCGCCGCCGAGGAGCGGCGCTGCAGGATCGACCGGGTCCGCACCGGGTCCATGACCTCGTCGTCCTCGCCCTCGTGCGCGCCGAACGCGATCAGCCCGAAGTCCCGGTCCTCCAGCGTCGCCGGTGCACCGAGCGCCGCCGAGATCTCGTCCACGAGCTGCTGGTAGTCGCCCCGCATCCGCCGTTCGGCCCCTCTCCTGTCGCAGTGGTCGTCCCTGTTCCCATTCTCATACATCTGTCTGAGATCCCGGCCACGAAGGCGTGACAGCTGTCGATGGCCGCGAAGTGGCGCGATCCTTAAATTTCAGGTGGCTCAATCTTGCCGACGCGTCCGCCCTGCCCGGCGCCGCCCGGTACTTGTCACCCTGAATGTGGAGGTGCCCCATGCTGGGTCCCGTGCTCCTCGCCGCAGCGCGCAGCGACAGCATCCGACGCGTCGTCGCGGCCGCTCCGGTCACCCGCCCCGTGGTGGAACGGTTCGTCGCCGGCGAGCGTCTGGACGAGGCCATGGCCGCGGTGCGCAACCTGGCCGCGCGTGGACTGGAGGTCACGCTCGACCACCTCGGCGAGGACATCACGGACCCGACGGAGGCGCTGCGCAACCGCGACGCCTACCTCCGGCTGGCCGAGGCCCTCAAGGAGCACGGGCTCGGCGTGAAGGCCGAGATGTCGGTGAAGCTGTCCGCTTTCGGCCAGGCGCTGCCGGGCGGCCACGAGCTGGCCCTGCAGAACGTCACTCCGGTGGTCGAGGCGGCCGCCGAGGCCGGGACGACCGTCACCCTCGACATGGAGGACCACACCACGGTCGACTCGACCCTGGCGATCCTCGCCGAGCTGCGCGAGCGGTTCCCCCAGACGGGCGCGGTGCTGCAGTCCTACCTCTTCCGTACCGAGGACGACTGCCGGGCGCTCGCCGGGGAAGGCTCCCGGGTGCGACTGGTCAAGGGCGCGTACAAGGAGCCCGCGACCGTCGCCTTCCAGGACAAGCGGGAGGTCGACCGGGCCTATGTGCGCTGCTTGAAGATCCTCATGGCCGGCAAGGGCTACCCCATGATCGGGTCGCACGACCCGCGGATGGTGGCCATCGCCCAGGAGCTGGCGCACCGCAACGGCCGCAAGCCGGCGGACTACGAATTCCAGATGCTCTACGGCATCCGCGAGGCGGAGCAGCGCCGGCTGGTAGCCGAGGGGAATCGTATGCGGGTGTACATCCCGTACGGCACCGATTGGTACGGGTACTTCATGCGCCGGCTCGCCGAGCGCCCCGCGAACCTGGCCTTCTTCCTGCGGTCGCTCGCGACCCGGGGATGACGGCGGCCCGGGGCTGACCCCCCGGCCCCTTACGTACGTACGAACCGACCACCGAAGGAGAAACGGCCGCCATGGACGCTGTGACCCAGGTCCCCGTACCGGTGAACGAGCCGGTCCACACCTACGCACCCGGCAGCGCCGAGCGTTCCCGTCTGGAGGCCAAGCTCAAGGAGCTGGCCGGCAACCCGCGGGAGCTGCCGATGACCATCGGCGGCGAGCGCCGGATGGGCGGCGGCGAGCGCTTCGACGTCGTCCAGCCGCACAACCACGGAGCCCGGCTCGGCACGTACGGCAACGCCACGGTCAAGGACGCCCAGGACGCGGTGGACGCCGCGCTGGCCGCCGCGCCCGCCTGGCGCGCGATGTCCTTCGACGACCGCGCCGCGATCATCCTCCGGGCCGCCGAGCTGCTGTCCGGCCCCTGGCGCGAGACGCTGGCCGCCGCCACCATGCTCGGCCAGTCCAAGACCGCCCAGCAGGCCGAGATCGACACCCCCTGCGAGCTGATCGACTTCTGGCGCTTCAACGTGCACTTCGCGCGCCAGATCCTCGCCGAGCAGCCTCCGGCGAACTCCCCGGGCGTCTGGAACCGCTCGGACCACCGCCCCCTTGAGGGCTTCGTCTACGCGATCACGCCGTTCAACTTCACCGCGATCGCCGGCAACCTCCCGACCGCCCCCGCCCTCATGGGCAACGTGGTCGTCTGGAAGCCCTCGCCGACCCAGACCTTCGCGGCCGTGCTGCTGATGGAGCTGCTGGAGGAGGCCGGGCTGCCCAAGGGCGTGATCAACCTGGTCACCGGTGACGGCAAGGACGTCTCCGAGGTCGCGCTGGCCCACCCGGACCTCGCGGGCATCCACTTCACCGGGTCGACCAAGACCTTCCAGTACCTGTGGAAGACGGTCGGCGCGAACATCGAGAAGTACAAGACCTACCCGCGTCTGGTCGGCGAGACCGGCGGCAAGGACTTCATCGTCGCCCACCCCTCGGCCGACCGCGCCGTGCTGAAGACCGCCATGACCCGTGGCGCCTTCGAGTTCCAGGGCCAGAAGTGTTCCGCGGCCTCCCGCGCCTACGTCCCGGCCTCCCTCTGGAACGCCGGCTTCAAGGAGGAGTTCGCCGCCGAGGTCGAGTCGCTCGCCATGGGTGACGTCACCGACCTGTCGCACTTCATGGGTGCGGTCATCGACGAGCGGTCCTTCGCCAAGAACAAGGCGGCGATCGACCGCGCCAAGGCCGACCCGACCATCGAGGTCGTGGCCGGCGGCACGTACGACGACAGCGAGGGCTACTTCGTCCGCCCGACGGTCCTGGTCTCCACCGACCCGGACAACGAGATCTTCAAGGACGAGTACTTCGGCCCGATCCTCGGCGTCTTCGTCTACGACGACGCGGACTACGACGAGATGCTCACCCAGATGGAGTCCGCCTCGGCGTACGGCCTGACCGGTTGCGTCATCGCCCAGGACCGCGCCGCGGCCGCCGCGACCTGCGAGAAGCTCCGCTTCGCCGCGGGCAACTTCTACATCAACGACAAGCCCACCGGCGCCGTCGTCGGCCAGCAGCCCTTCGGCGGTGGCCGCGCCTCCGGCACCAACGACAAGGCCGGCGCCAAGCAGAACCTGATGCGCTGGACCTCCACCCGCTCCATCAAGGAAACCCTGGTCCCCCCGACGGACTACCGCTACCCGCACATGGGCTGACCCCCACGGGTACGACCACGGCCCGGCTCCCCGTCTCGGGGGCCGGGCCGTCGGCTTCGGCTCAGGTACGGGCGTTCCGCGGCGGCCCGGTGATCGCCTCACCGATGACGAATCCCTTGGCGGGGCCTTCGGGGATGATCGCTTCCGCGCCGTACGGCACCCGGTGGCTCAGGCGGTAGTCCGCCTCCTCGGGGGCGGGCTGGGCCAGCACGGTGACGCTGCCGCCACCGTCTTGGTCGTCGACCAGCACATAGACGGGGATGCCGGCGCGGGCATAGGCGCGGCGCTTGCGGACCCGGTCGCGCTCCTCGCTCTGGCCAGGTGAGACCACCTCCGCCACCAGCCGCACCCCACGGGCGGCCAGGCCGAGCCCGTCATCGGTGACGAACCTGTCGTCGTCCTCCGGGCAGACGACGGCGTCCGGGATCCAGCTCTGACGCTCGTGGATGACTTTCAGGGCGTTGTTGACCACGTACGGCTTCGACTCCCCGTCCAGGAACCGGCTCAGTTCCCGGCGCAGCCTGTTGCCGACCTTGCTGTGCCGGTGGTGACCGGTGGGCGACACCTCGATGAACCCCTCGACGATCTCGGCGTGGAATCCCTCGGGGAGTGCCATGGCATTCCATGCCTGCCACCGGGTCTCGTCCAGATCGGGGCCGGGCGTTGTGGTCACGGGCGCCTCCTGTGCGGTGTGGGCTCGGCCGTCCTGCGCGAGCGACAACGCGACGCTAGCCAGGCGCGACCCCCCGTGAGCTGCGGATGTCCGTGGATCACTCGTTCGAGTACACGGAATCCGTCTCAGATAGTAGGAAGCCCAAGTAATTGTGCAGACATCACGGCCGGGCTGTCCTAGCTTTGTAGGAGCCGAACGTAACGCTCCATCGAGCGACTGCGGATGTGGCCCGGTGCGTGTGCGCAGGTGACCCCTGTTGCGCCGGAGCCCCCGCCCTTTCCGGCCCGCTTCTGGATCGACGCATCCCATCCGTTCTCGGGGCTTTGGCATTGGAGACGTGAATCATGGCCGAGACCGCTGTCCGCAGGACCCGCCACTCCGCGCGTACGACCAACGACGCCGACCGCAGGAACGCCGCGGCCGCCCTCCAGCGTGCCCTCGACCGCCGGGACAACGGCGGCTCCACCGGACACTGAGATGCTCCGCGCGCATGCCGGGGCCCGGGCGTCGGTGCCGTGCCGCTGCTGGTGGCGGCTCCGGTGCTCCGTCGCCCGGCTGATCTGCCCCTCGTGACGCCGACAGGGGCGCCCGGTGTGCGGGCGCCCCTGCGTGCGGGAGTGCGTACGCGAGGTGGGTGCGCTCAGTGGGAGCGGGTCACCTCGAAGTGGTCGATGCGCTCGCCGGATTCGGCGAGGGCGGTGACCGTCATCCGCGGGCGCTGGCCCGGGGCGACCTCGACCGCGAGGAACGAGTAGCCGGTGTAGCGGACCCGGGACCACTCCACGGTGTCCTTGGTCTTCACCTGGCCCTTCGACCAGTGGTACGTGTCGACGTGGTCGAGGTCCTTGACGTGGCCCTCGTAGCTGTCCGGCACCGGGAAGTCGTAGAGGGACCTGCCCGCGCCGCCGGCCGTCACGTAGACGATGCCCTCGCGCGCGGCGTCGACGGACTCGCCGATCGGCATCTTCTTCGTGACCCGGCCGCCCTTGATGGCGTCGGTCCGCTCGTAGACGTGGTTGTGGCCGTTGATGACCAGGTCCACCTGGTGCTTGTCGAAGAGCGGCAGCCAGGCGTCGCGCACCCCGCCGTCGGAGGCGTGCGAGTTGGTCGTCGAGAAGGCGCAGTGGTGGAAGAAGACCACGATGAAGTCGATGCCCCGGGCGGCCCGCAGTTCGGCGAGGCGGCGGTCCAGCCAGCGGGTCTGCTTGCCGCCGGTGTAGCCCTGGTTGGCGGGGATCTCGTAGGAGACGTCGTTGGCGTCGAGGGCGACGACGGCGACGTTGCCGTAGGTGAAGGAGTAGATCCCCGGGGCGTTCTCGGCGTCGGGGCCGTTGCCGGGCAGCGACCAGCGGGCGTTCTGGCCGCCGTAGCCGTTGGGCGAGTACCACGCCTCCATGTCGTGGTTGCCGGTGGTCACCATCCACGGCACGGACTTGGCCACCGACTCGGTCTGCGCGAGGAACTGGTCCCAGACCCGGGCGTCGTAGGTGTCGTGGTCCGAGCCCTGGCCGTCCGGGTCCGCGTAGCAGATGTCGCCCGCGTGCAGGTGGAAGGACGGGTTCTGACCCAGGATCAACTGGTCGTTGGCGAGCGCGTGGTAGCTGACGCCCTGGTCGCCGAAGGCGGTGAAGACGAACGTCTCGGCGCGGGCCGGGGCGGTGCGGAAGGTGCCGACGGTGGAGAAGTGGCGCGGGTCGGCGGGGTCGAAACCGTCGTGGCCGACGCCGTAGTAGTACGTGGTGCCCGGGCGCAGGCCGTCGAGCGCCGCGTGCAGGTAGTACTGGTCGACGGCCGGCAGCTTGGCGGTGAGCGCGGGGGTGTGCAGCGGCCGCACCTCGGCCTCGATCTTGCGGCCCAGGTCCCAGGGCTTCAGCCCCACCCGGACGTACGGCCGCCGGACCGCGAACGGCACCTGCCAGCTCACCCGCATCTGGCACTTGGGGTCGGCGCCGAAGGCCAGGTGCCGGCCGAACGGGGCGACGAGCGAGCCGTCGACCGTGGCGGCGGCGGAGGACGCCAGCAGGGTGGGGGAGGTGGCCTGTGCCGATCCGGCCAGCAGGCCGGAGCCGGCCACCGCGCCCGCGGTGACGGCCGAGGTGCGCAGCAGCCCCCGGCGGGTCAGCTTGGTGCGGAGGTAGTCGTGCTGCTCGGGCATGGTCATCCGGGCCGCGAGCCGCTCCGGTATACCGACGCGCGGGGTGTGCGAGGGCGGGGGCGTGGACGCCCGGGGGGTACCAGTCATGTGGCCGAATTTGGCAGCATGATCCGACTGTTACGGGTCGTCCGGATGAACGGCGGCTGACCGACTTCCCCGCATGTCCGCATGGCGGACGTTACGTGTCAATCAATGGGACGAAGAGTAGGGTCCAAACATGTCTCGCAGCATTCGCCTCGCAGTGATCCCCGGTGACGGCATCGGCCAGGAAGTCGTGGCCCAGGGCCTCAAGGTCCTGACCGCCGTCCTGCCGCAGGACGTCAAGCTGGAAACCAAGGAGTACGACCTCGGGGCCAGGCGCTGGCACGCCACCGGCGAGACCCTGCCGGACGCGGAGCTGGAGTCGCTCAAGCAGCACGACGCGATCCTGCTCGGCGCGATCGGCGACCCGTCCGTCCCCTCCGGCGTGCTGGAGCGCGGGCTGCTGCTCAAGCTCCGCTTCGCCTTCGACCACTTCGTCAACCTGCGCCCGTCGAAGCTCTTCCCGAACACGACCACGCCGCTGGCCGGCCGCCCGGACATCGACTTCGTCGTCGTCCGGGAGGGCACCGAGGGCCCGTACACCGGCAACGGCGGCAGCCTGCGCACCGGCACCCCCGCCGAGGTCGCCACCGAGGTCAGCGTGAACACCGCCTACGGCGTCGAGCGCGTGGTCCGGGACGCGTTCGAGCGGGCCAACGCCCGCCCCCGCAAGAAGCTGACGCTGGTCCACAAGAACAACGTGCTGGTCTACGCCGGCCACATGTGGAAGAACATCTTCGACAAGGTCGGCCAGGAATACCCCGAGGTCACCACCGACTACCTGCACGTCGACGCGGCGACGATCTTCTTCGTCACCCAGCCCGAGCGGTTCGACGTGATCGTCACCGACAACCTCTTCGGCGACATCCTCACCGACCTCGCCGCGGCCGTCACCGGCGGCATCGGCCTGGCGGCCTCCGGCAACATCAACCCGACCGGTGAGTTCCCGTCCATGTTCGAGCCGGTGCACGGCTCCGCCCCGGACATCGCCGGCACCGGCAAGGCCGACCCGACCGCCACGATCCTCTCCGTCGCGCTGCTGCTGCGCCACCTCGGCTACGAGGCCGAGGCCGCCCGCATCGAGACGGCCGTCGCGACCGACCTGGAGGCCCGGGACGGCACCGCCCGCAGCACGGACGAGATCGGCGACGCGCTCGCCGCACGCGTAGCGGGCTGAGGCCCGCAGCGCACGCAGAAACCCACCGACAGCGCCGGGCCCCCACGGGGTTCCGGCGCTGTCCGCATTCCCGGCCGCCTGCCGCCCGCCGGTCGACCCTGTGCTAACGCCGGGCGGGATGCGACCATCGGACCCGGAGACCGCAGACGCGAGTACGGCGGCGGACACCCCCGAGCGATAATCGGAAGAGGGGCCGCCGCCCGCGGGGAAACTCGGACGTCCCAGTAACGACCGGTACGCCAAGATCCCGACGTACGCGGCCACCGCCAACCGCCCGGCGCGGACCACGCAGTGAAGGACACGCATACATGACGACGCCCACGATCGAGCTCAAGCCCTCCTCGCACCCGCTGTCCGACGCGGAGCGGGAGAAGATCCTGGCCGCCCCGGGCTTCGGGCGCCACTTCACCGACCACATGGTGACGATCAAGTGGACCGAGGGCCGCGGCTGGCACGACGGACAGCTCGTGCCGTACGGGCCGCTCTCCCTCGACCCGGCGACCAACGTCCTGCACTACGCGCAGGAGATCTTCGAGGGCCTCAAGGCGTACCGCCAGCCCGACGGCTCCGTCGCGACCTTCCGCCCGGACGCCAACGCCCGCCGCTTCCAGGCGTCGGCGCGCCGGCTGGCCATGCCGGAGCTGCCCGTCGAGACCTTCATCGAGGCCTGCGACCTGCTGGTCCGGCAGGACAAGGACTGGGTGCCGGCGCACGGCGGCGAGGAGTCGCTCTACCTGCGCCCGTTCATGATCGCGACCGAGGTCGGGCTGGGCGTGAAGCCGGCCAACGAGTACCTTTTCGTGGTCATCGCCTCGCCGGCCGGCGCCTACTTCCCCGGTGGCGTCAAGCCGGTCTCCATCTGGCTCTCCGAGGACCGGGTGCGCGCGGTGCCCGGCGGCGTGGGCGACGCCAAGACCGGCGGCAACTACGCCGCGTCGCTGCTGGCCCAGGCCGAGGCCGCGGTGCACGGCTGCGACCAGGTCGCCTACCTCGACGCCGTGGAGCACAAGTGGGTCGAGGAACTCGGCGGGATGAACCTGTACTTCGTGTACGGGGACAAGATCGTCACCCCGACGCTCACCGGCTCGCTGCTCGCCGGCATCACCCGTGACTCGCTGCTGTCCGTCGCCCGCGACCTGGGCTTCGAGGCGGAGGAGGCCCGGGTCTCCATCGACCAGTGGCAGGCCGACACCGCGAACGGCACCCTCACCGAGGTCTTCGCCTGCGGTACGGCCGCGGTGATCACCCCGGTCGGCACGGTCAAGCGCGACGGTGCCGAGTGGACCCAGTCCGACGGCGAGCCCGGCAAGGTCACGCTGAAGCTGCGCGAGACGCTGCTGGACATCCAGCGCGGCGTCGCCGAGGACGCCCACGGCTGGATGCACCCCCTGGGCTGACCCCGGCGCCTGCCCGGTACGGCCGACCTCCGCGGGGGCCTCCGGTGCGGTGGCCGGCGGGGGAGTGGCGACGGTCCGCAGCGCGGGGACCGGGCGCGGCCGGCGGGCGGTGAGCAGCAGGTAGGCGAGCCCGGCGACGGCCGCGGCCAGCAGGAAGCTGATGTCGATGCCGCCGGTGTGGGCCAGCAGTGGGCCCTGGTAGAACGGCGTGTCCACGCCCAGCAGGCCGACCGCCGAGCCGAGCGCCCAGGCGACGGTGGCCTGGACGTTCCAGCCGGCCTTGTACCAGTACACGCCGCCGCGGGTGCCGCGGTTGTAGACCTGCAGCGAGTCGGCGTCGTAGTTGCCGCGGCAGCGCGCGAAGCCCATGACCGTGATGACCGCCCAGGGTGTGCCGATCGCGGTCATCAGCAGCACGAAGGACGTCATGGCGTCCTGCGCGGCCCACAGGAAGTGGCCGGCGTAGACCAGCGCGGTCGAGACGCCCGCGACCACGTACGTGGCCTGGGTGCGGGTCGCCCGCGGCAGGATCGCGTCGAGGTCGAGACCCATGCTGTAGAGCATCAGGCCGGAGTTGCCCACCGAGCCGGCGGAGGCGTTGAGCAGCAGGAAGACCAGGTACCAGGCCGGGGCGCCGGCCACCAGCGGGCCCGCGTAGTCGTCGCCCGCGCCGACCGCCAGCGCGCTGAAGGTACCGAACAGCTGCGGCACCAGCAGGCCGATCACCAGGCCGAGGTAGGTGGCGGCGAAGACCTTCTTCGAGGAGTGGCGGCGCGGCGAGATGTAGCGGCTGTAGTCGCCGAGCAGGGTGATGAAGGCGATCGGGCCGCTCAGACCGGCGGAGACCGCGGAGAGCAGCCAGGTCTGCCAGTAGCCGCCCAGCGCGTACGGGACGCCGTGCACCGGGCCGGTGGTGAAGTGGCGCGCGTAGGCGAAGACGCCGACCACGAGCAGGATCGTCAGGCCGATGGAGAGCACCTTGCTCATCCGCAGCAGGACCTTGTAGCCGTAGACCGCGCCCACGGCGGTACAGCCCGCCAGGACGGCGTAGACGACGGCGTAGGACGCGCCGCCGGCCGGCAGGCCCAGCAGGCGGTGCAGACAGCCGACCATGGCGTCGCCGCCCACCCACAGCGTGAGCGCGGTGTAACCGAGCGAGAGCAGCAGGCCGATGATCGAGCCGATCAGCCGGCCGCGTACGCCGAAGTGGGCGCCGCTGCTGGTCGAGAGGTTGGTCGCGCTGCGCAGCGAGACCAGCGCGAGCGGCGCGGTCAGCACGGCGCCGACGAGGGTGCCGGCGGCCAGTGAGCTGATCGAGCCCCAGAAGCCGAGGCCGAACGAGACCGGGAGCCAGCCGAAGATCACCACGCCGAGGGCGAGGTTCGATCCGAGGAGGATCGAGATGAGATCTCGGGGACCGCTGGTGCGCTCCTCGTCCGGGATGGTGTCGACTCCGCGTTGTTCGATCGGCATGAGGCTCCCCTGAGAGGCCGGACAGCAGTGTGTGAGCAGTGCTCTGCGTGCAGTGCTCCGTCATGTGGACAGTGCTCGGAGTGAGCGAGGACTCGCGCTGCGGGTTCGCCGCGAGATCATTTAGAGCGGTGCTCTATTCACCGCTTATTTAGAACAGCGCTCAATGTGACTCATGCCCATGCCGTAGGTCAACGCTTCCGCGTTGACTATTTTCATGGTTAGAGTGATGCTCTAATCGAGCTGGAAGGTGGGACGGGATGCGGTTGACCCCGACGGAACGCGACCGGCTGCTGCTGTTCGGCGCAGCCGAGCTGGCGCGGACGCGCCGGGCCCGCGGACTGAAGCTGAACGTGCCCGAGGCGACCGCGTTGATCGCGGACACAGTCTGCGAGGCGGCGCGGGACGGGCGCCGCCTCGCTCAGGCCATCGAGGCGGCACGCAGCGTGCTCGGCCCGGACGACGTCCTGCCGGGCGTGGCCGACGTGGTCACCGAGGTCCACGTGGAGGCCGTCTTCGACGACGGCTCCCGGCTCGCGGTGGTCACCGACCCGATCGGCGCCGCGGCGGGGGAGCGCGACGAGACCGCGGCCCCGGCGCCCGGCGCCGTGCTCCCCGGCCCGGCCGACCCGGAGCCGGCGCCCGCGGTGGTGCTGACCGTGCGCAACACCGCGGAGGTGCCGATCAGCGTCACGTCCCACTTCCACTTCTTCGAGGCCAACCCCCGGCTGGAGTTCGACCGCGCGGCCGGGTACGGCATGCGGCTGTGCGTGCCGGCCGGCTCGTCGGTGCGGTTCGACCCCGGCGGCACCTCGGAGGTCGGTCTGGTGCCGATCGGCGGCGACCGGATCGCGATCGGCTTCGCCGGTCTCGTGGACGGCCCGCTGGACGCACCGGGCGCGAAGGAAGAAGCGCTGCGGCGGGCCGCCGCCTGCGGCTACCTGGGAGCGGAGGAGCAGGCATGAGCATCGATCCCCACGAGTACGCGTCGGTGCACGGCCCGCGCGCCGGCGACCGGGTCGTCCTCGGCGACTCGGGCCTGGTCGTCCGGGTCGAGTCGGACGCCCAGAAGCCCGGCGACGAGTTCCTGGCCGGCTTCGGCAAGACCGCCCGGGACGGGCTGCTGCTCAAGGCCGCCGCGGTCCGCGAGACCTGCGACGTGGTGATCAGCAACGTGCTGGTCATCGACGCGGTCCAGGGCATCCGCAAGGTGTCCATCGGCATCCGCGAGGGCCGCATCCACGCCATCGGCCGGGCCGGCAACCCCGACACCCTCGACGGCGTCGACGTCGTCGTCGGCACCGGCACCTCGATCGTCTCCGGTGAGGGCATGATCGCCACCGCCGGCGCCGTGGACACCCACGTCCACCTGCTCTCGCCGCGCGTCATGGAGGCCTCGCTGGCCTCCGGCGTGACCACGATCATCGGCCAGGAATTCGGCCCCGTGTGGGGCGTCGGCGTCAACTCCCCCTGGGCGCTGGGCCATGCGTTCAACGCCTTCGACGCCTGGCCGGTCAACATCGGCTTCCTCGGCCGCGGTTCCTCCTCCGGCGACGCCCCGCTCGTCGAGGCGCTCGCCGAGGGCGGCGCCTGCGGCTTCAAGGTGCACGAGGACATGGGCGCGCACGCCCGCGCCCTGGACACCGCGCTGCGGGTCGCCGAGGACCACGACGTCCAGGTCGCGCTGCACAGCGACGGCCTGAACGAATGCCTCACCGTCGAGGACACCCTGCGCGTCCTGGACGGCCGCACCATCCACGCCTTCCACATCGAGGGCTGCGGCGGCGGGCACGTCCCCAACGTCCTGAAGATGGCCGGCGTCCCCAACGTCATCGGCTCCTCGACCAACCCCACCCTCCCCTTCGGGCGGGACGCGGTCGCCGAGCACTACGGCATGATCGTCTCGGTCCACGACCTGAAGACCGACCTGCCCGGCGACGCCGCCATGGCCCGCGACCGGATCCGCGCCGGGACCATGGGCGCGGAGGACGTCCTGCACGACCTCGGCGCGATCGGCATCACCTCCTCCGACGCCCAGGGCATGGGCCGGGCCGGCGAGACCGTACGCCGCACCTTCGCGATGGCCGGCAAGATGAAGGCCGAGCTCGGGCCGATGGAGGGCGACGGCCCGCACGACGACAACGCCCGCGTGCTGCGCTACATCGCCAAGCTCACCATCAACCCCGCCATCGCCCACGGCCTCTCGCACGAGATCGGGTCGATCGAGGTCGGCAAGATGGCCGACATCGTGCTCTGGACGCCGCAGTTCTTCGGCGCCAAGCCGCAGCTGGTGCTGAAGTCCGGCTTCCCGGCCTATGGCGTCACCGGCGACCCCAACGCCGCCACCGACACCTGCGAACCCCTCGTGCTGGGCCCGCAGTTCGGGGCACACGGCGCGACACCCGCGGAGATCTCCGTCGCCTTCGTCGCGGGCGCCGCGGTCGACCAGGGCAACGACAAGATGCCCACCCGCCGCCGCCGGGTCGCGGTCCGCGGCACCCGCGGCATCGGCCCCGGCAGCCTCGTCCACAACTCCCGGGTCGGACAGGTCCAGGTCGACGCGCGCAGCGGACTGGTCACCCTCGACGGCGACCCGATGCGCTCCGAGCCGGCCGACACCGTCTCGCTCTCGCGCCTGTACTTCCTCTGACCCACCGCTTCCCGACCACACCGGTGTCCGTTGACCCACCGGCTCCCTCCCAAGGACCCCACATGAACACTCCCGTCGCCGACGGCTTCGCCATGCCCCCGGAGTGGGCACCGCACGAGCGCACCTGGATGGCCTGGCCCGGCCCCAACTTCACCTTCGGCGAGGAGGGCGGCGAGACGCTGGCCGAGGCCCGCCGGGCGTGGGCCGCGGTCGCCCGCGCGGTGCGGCAGTACGAGCCGGTCACCGTCGTCGCCGGCCCGGGCCAGCTGGCCGGCGCCCGCGAGCTGCTCGGCGACGACATCGAGCTGGTCGAACGGCCGCTGAACGACGCCTGGATGCGCGACATCGGCCCGACCTTCCTCACCGACGGCAAGGGCAACCTCGCCGCCACCGACTGGGTCTTCAACGGCTGGGGCGCCCAGGAGTGGGCCCGCTGGGACCTCGACGAGAAGATCGCCGAGCAGGTCGGCGCGCTGGCCGGGGCCCGCCGCTACGCCACCCCCCTGGTCAACGAGGGCGGCGGCATCCACGTCGACGGCGAGGGCACGGTCCTGCTCACCGAGACCGTCCAGCTCGACCCGGGCCGCAACCCCGACCGCACCAAGGAAGAGGTCGAGGCGGAGATCCACGCCCACCTCGGCACCACCAAGGCGATCTGGCTGCCGCGCGGCCTCGCCGCCGACTACGGACAGTTCGGCACCCGCGGCCACGTCGACATCGTCGCCGCCTTCGCCCGCCCCGGCGTCGTCATGGTCCACACCCAGCCGAACCCGGACCACCCCGACCACGCCATCTGCAACGAGATCGTCAAGCTGCTGAGCGCCGCCACCGACGCCAAGGGCCGCCAACTGGAGGTGGTGGAGATCCCCGCGCCCACCGTCATCGAGGAGGACGGCGAGCTGGTGGACTACTCGTACATCAACCACCTGCAGTGCAACGACGGCATCGTGCTGTGCGCCTTCGACGACCCGCGGGACGAGGAGGCGGCCGCGATCTTCCGCCGGCTGTTCCCCGGGCGGACCGTGACGCTCGTGGACGCCCGTACGATCTTCGCAGCGGGTGGCGGTATCCACTGCATCACCCAGCAGCAGCCCAAGGCCTGATCCCCAAGGCCCCGACCAGCCGACCCGGAGGTCCCCGTGCCCGGTCCCGTGCGCCGTCCCCGGCGCCGGCTCAACCAGCCCCGCGAGCAGGTCCTGGCCGCGGCGATGGCCACCATCGCCGCGGAGGGCCTGGACCGGCTGACCATGGCGGGTCTGGGCCGTGAGGTCGGCATGAGCAGCGGCCACATCCTGTACTACTTCGGGACCAAGGACGAGCTGCTGCTGCAGACCCTCCAGTGGAGCGAGGAGCAGCTCGGCGCCGAGCGCCGGGCCGCCCTCTCCCGCCGCGTCCCGGCCCGCGAGCGGCTGGACGCACTGATCGACCTCTACCTCCCCCAGGGCCACCGCGACCCGCGCTGGACCCTCTGGCTGGAGGTCTGGAACCGCTCCCAGAACGCCGACGACGAGACCCGCGAACGCCAGCTGGAACTCGAACTCGCCTGGCACCGCGACCTGGTGGCGCTCCTCGTCGAGGGCGCGTCCAAGGGCGAGTTCCGCCCCGTCGACGCCGAACGCTTCGCCACCCGCACCCGCGCCCTGCTCGACGGCTTCGGCACCCACCTCGTCGTCGGCCTGCCCGGCACCGACCGCGAACAGGTCCGCGACCACATACGGGACTTCCTGGACGAATCCCTCAGCGTCCCGCGCCCGTAGCCGACCGCGCACGGCGACCCGCGGCCGGTGACGCGCGCCGCCCCGTGACCACAACGCACGTAAATACGCCCGATCGTTGCCGTGCGCTCCCTTGCCGAAGGACGACCGGTCCGCGACCGTGATCGGCTATGGGACGAGAGCAGTGGAAGAAGATCTGGGTCGGCTCGGCCGGCAACATGGTCGAGTGGTTCGACTGGTTCGTGTACGCCAGCTTCGCGGTGTACTTCGCGGATGCGTTCTTCCCCAAGGGGAATGACACGGCGAACCTCATGAACACCATGGGGATCTTCGCCGTCGGCTTCTTCATGCGGCCGGTGGGCGGCTGGCTGCTCGGCCGGATCGGCGACCGCAAGGGCCGCAAGGCCGCCCTGACACTCACCGTCACCCTGATGTCCGCCTCGGCGATCCTGATCGCGATCGCGCCCACGTACGCCGCCGCCGGCTACGGCGGGGTCGCCGTACTGCTCCTCGCCCGGATGCTGCAGGGCCTCTCGGTCGGCGGGGAGTACGCGGCCAGCGCCACCTACCTGACCGAGGCGTCCGCCGAAGGGCAGCGCGGTTTCGCCTCCAGCTTCCAGTACGTGTCGATGACCGCGGGCCAGCTGCTGGGCCTCGGGCTGCAGATCGTGCTCCAGCGCACCCTGTCCGAGGACGCGCTGCACAGCTGGGCCTGGCGGGTCCCGTTCATCGTCGGCGCGCTGGGCGCCGGGATCGTCTTCTACCTGCGGCGCAACATGCTGGAGACGGAGGTCTACGCCCACGACGAGGGCGCCCAGGCCGACCCCGAGCGCGGCACGATCAAGGCGCTGCTGGCCCACAAGCGCGAGGCGTTCCTGGTCATCGCCCTCACCATGGGCGGCACCGTCGCCTACTACACGTACACCACCTACCTGACCAAGTACCTCTCGCAGAGCGCCGGTATGGCCAAGCCGACCGCCTCGCTGGTCAGCTTCTGCGCGCTGTTCCTCTTCATGTGCCTGCAGCCGTTCGCCGGCAAGCTGTCGGACCGGATCGGGCGGCGGCCGCTGCTGATCACCTTCGCGGTCGGGTCGACCTTCCTGACCGTGCCGATCATGATGCTGCTCAGGCACGCCGGCAGCTTCTGGCCGGCGCTCGGGCTGTCACTGCTGGCGCTGGTCGTGGTCACCGGCTACACCTCGATCAACGCCTGTGTGAAGGCCGAGCTGTTCCCCACCGGCATCCGCGCCCTGGGCGTCGCCCTGCCCTACGCGATCGCCAACGCGCTGTTCGGCGGCACCGCGGAGTACGTCGCCCTGTGGTTCAAGAACGGCGGCATCGAGTCCGGCTACTACTGGTACGTGGCGGGCTGCGCCGCGGTCTCGCTGATCGTCTACATCACCATGCGGGAGACCCGGACCATCGATCTGCACCGGGTCGGCAGGCCGGCCGCAGGCACGGGTGCCGACCGCTCGCCCGTGGGGGCGCCCGCCGCCGACTGAGGTGGTCTCCCGGCCGAAAACGGCCTCCCCTGCCCAGGGGAGGCCGTTCCCGTCTCCGGGGGATCCGCGCCCCGGCCCCCGGCGGCTTGGCTGGGCGGCATGAAGAAGACCAGGTACCTCCTCATGCCGCTGCTGCTGACGGGGCTGCTGGCCTCGGGCGCCGCGGCCCCGTCCGCAGCGCCGGCCCGGCCCGCCGAGGGCCGGCCGGCCGCCGCCCGTGAGGTCGCTGCCCGCCCGGCCGCCGACGACCTCTCCGCCCGGCTCTCGGCCATCCCCGGCATGCGGGTGGTCAAGGAGAACCCCGCCCCGGCCGGCTACCGCGCGCTTGAACTGCGCTACCGCCAGCCGGTCGACCACCGGCACCCCGACCGGGGCACCTTCGAGCAGCGGCTGTTCCTGCTGCACCGCGCCACCGACCGGCCGATGGTGCTGAACACCAACGGCTACGACCTCGACTACCAGGACCCCGCCCTGCGCGCCGAGCCGACCGAGATCCTCGACAGCAACCAGATCAGCGTCGAGCACCGCTACTTCGGCACCTCCACCCCGCATCCCACCGACTGGACCAAGCTCGACATCTGGCAGGCGGCCACCGACCACCACCGGATCGTGCGGGCGCTCAAGACGATCTACCGCGCCGCCTGGATCTCCACCGGTGGCAGCAAGAGCGGTATGGCCACCGTCTACCACCGGCGCTTCTACCCGCACGACGTGGCCGGTTCCGTGGTGTACTCGGCGCCCGACATCACCGACGCCCGGGACGGCGCCGCCGAGGACCGCTTCCTGGAGCGGGTCGGCAGCCCCGCCTGCCGCCGTGCGCTCACCGCGGTCCAGCGCCAGCTGCTGGGAGCCCGCAGGACGGAGACGGCGGGCCGCATCGCCCGCTCCGCCGCCGCCCACGGCGACACCCTGCACATCGTCGGCAGCGCCGACCGGCTGCTGGAATTCACCACGCTGATGCTGCCGGAGCGCTTCTGGATGGGGCAGGGCGAGGCGGGCTGCCGCCGCATCCCCGGACGCTCCGCGACCGGTGCGGCGCTCTACGCCTGGTTCGACGGGGTGATGGGCCTCCAGGGCTACACCGACCTTTACGTCTCCCTGGTCACCGCGTCCTTCTACCAGCTGGGCACCCAGCTCGGCATGACCGAGCGGGCCGCCCCGCAGCTGGCCGGCATGCTGCGCTACCCCGGAATCCAGCGGATCCGCACCCTCGTGCCGCGGCACATCCCGATGCGCTTCCAGCCGCGGGCCATGCCGGACATCGACCGCTGGGTGCGCCACCACGGCAGTGAGCTGACGTTCGTCTACGGCGAGAACGACCCCGTCCGGTCCCAACCGTTCCGTACCGGCCCCGGCAGCCGTGACGCCCACGTCTACCTGGCCCCGCACACCGGCCACCACGTGCGCTTCGACAAGCTGTCGCCGGGGGACCGCGCCCGGGCCACCGCCGCGCTCCGCCGCTGGGCCGCCGTGGACACGCCGCCCGCATAGTGAGACCGCCGAGTGCGCAGTGCGTCCGATATGGCACACTGCGGACCGTGCTCTCGTTCGCCATGATTATTGGCAGCAGGCGCGCCGGTCCGCAGTGACCGCCCCGTACGACCCGAGTACGGCGCGGCCACCGTCGTCCCAGACCCGCGCGCAGACCTCTCGCACCCGCGAGAGGTTTTTTCGTTTCCGGCCCACACCCCACCGGAGGCGGAGCGCGAGGGAGCATGGAGGGGCGGTGGCACCGGTTATTCCGGTAGACCGAGAACCCGACAGGAGCCAGACCGCATGACGGACGCACCCCAAGCCTCCCCGTCGCCCGCCCCCCGTCCCGCCGGCGCGGTGCCCGACGACTTCCACGTCTTCGACACCACCCTCCGCGACGGTGCGCAGCGCGAGGGCATCAACCTCACCGTCGCCGACAAGCTGACCATCGCCCGGCACCTCGACGAGTACGGCGTCGGCTTCATCGAGGGCGGCTGGCCCGGCGCCAACCCCCGGGACACCGAGTTCTTCCAGCGCGCCCGCGAGGAGATCGACTTCCGGCACGCGCAGCTGGTCGCGTTCGGCGCCACCCGCAAGGCCGGCGTCCGCGTCGAGGACGACCCCCAGGTCGCCGCCCTGCTGGCCTCCGGGGCCCCGATCATCACGCTGGTCGCCAAGTCCCACGTCGGACACGTCGAACTGGCGCTGCGCACCACCCCGGAGGAGAACCTCGCGATGGTCCGGGACACCGTCGCCTACCTCCGTTCGCAGGGCCGCCGGGTCTTCCTCGACTGCGAGCACTTCTTCGACGGCTACGCGCTGGACCCGGTCTACGCCAAGCAGGTCGTCCGCACGGCCGGGGAGGCCGGTGCGGATGTCGTGGTGCTCTGCGACACCAACGGCGGGATGCTTCCCGCGCAGGTCACCGCGGTCGTCCGGACCGTCCTCGCGGACACCGGCGTCCGGCTCGGTATCCACGCCCAGGACGACACCGGCTGCGCGGTCGCCAACACCCTCGCCGCGGTGGACGCCGGCGCCACCCACGTCCAGTGCACCGCCAACGGCTACGGCGAGCGGGTCGGCAACTCCAACCTCTTCCCGGTCGTCGCCGCGCTGCAGCTCAAGTACGGCCGGCAGGTGCTGCCCGAGGGCAAGCTCGCCGAGACCACCCGGATCTCGCACGCCATCGCCGAGGTCGTCAACCTCACCCCCTCCACCCACCAGCCCTACGTCGGCGTCTCCGCCTTCGCCCACAAGGCCGGTCTGCACGCCTCCGCGATCAAGGTGGACCCGGACCTCTACCAGCACATCGACCCGGCGCTGGTCGGGAACACGATGCGGATGCTGGTCTCCGACATGGCCGGCCGCGCCTCCATCGAGCTCAAGGGCAAGGAACTGGGCATCGACCTGGGCGGCGACCGCGAGTTGGTCGGCCGGGTCGTCGAACGCGTCAAGGAACGGGAACTGGCCGGCTACACGTACGAGGCGGCCGACGCCTCCTTCGAACTGCTGCTGCGCGAGGAGGTCCGCGGCAAGGCCCTGCGCTACTTCACCGTCGAGTCCTGGCGGGCGATCGTCGAGGACCGCCCCGACGGCACGCACGCCAACGAGGCGACCGTGAAGCTGTGGGCCAAGGGCGAGCGGATCGTCGCCACCGCGGAGGGCAACGGCCCGGTCAACGCGCTCGACCGCGCGCTGCGGGTGGGCCTGGAGCGGATCTATCCGCAGCTCGCCCACATGGAACTCGTCGACTACAAGGTCCGCATCCTGGAAGGCGCCCTCGGCACCGGCTCCATCACCCGCGTCCTGGTCTCCACCAGCGACGGCCGTGGCGAGTGGTCCACGGTCGGCGTAGCGGAAAACGTCATCGCGGCGTCCTGGCAGGCACTGGACGACGCGTACGCGTACGGGTTGCTGCGGGCTGGGGTCGAGCCGCAGGAATAACTCCCCACGTACCTGGCTGTCCCGCCGCGGTGGTTTCTCGCCGTTGCGCCTGCGGCGGGCCAGGTGGTTGTTGGGTGCGGTGACGGGCCTCCGGGGCCGGTTGTGTGGACTGCTGACGCTTTACGTCCACACAACCGGCCCCTCCGGCCCGCCCCCTCCCGTGAGAGGGAAAGTTAAAGCCGGTGGGGGTGCACGTAGTGCCCACGAGCGTGCAGCCAACAGACCAGGCCCGCCCCCAACCAGCCCTCACCTCCCACTCACGGGAGGGGGTGGACCGGAGGACGAAGTCTGGAGGGCCGGCACCGCACCCGACACACCACGCCCGCCGCCAGGCGCAACGGCGAACAAGCCCCGCGGCGGGAAAGCCGGGTACGTGCGGGGCGCCGCAAAGCGCGCAACGGCGAGCAACAACGACGGCGGGAGAGACGGGTACGTGGTAGGCCCCGCAAAAACGTGGGGATGCTACAAGCGTGCTGAAGCGCAGAGGCTTTCTCACGTTGTCCGCCGTGAGCGCCTGCGGGCTCGCGGGACCGGTCGCGTACGGGGCCGAGGACCCGTACGCCCTGTTACGGCGCCGCTGGTGCGAGCTCTCGCTCGGGACCGGGTTCGACCCGGACGCCCCGCCGTACGCGGCCGTGCTTCAGGAGACCGGCGCACTCGCCGCCGGGTTCCTGGCGAGCATGCGGCCGGCCGCGGGCTCGTTGTGGCCGGACTGCCCGTACGACCCGCCCTCCGGCATCACCCAGAGCTACGGCCGGCTGAACACGATGGCCCAGGCATGTGCCCAGGCCGGGACCGGGCACACCGGAGACCCGGACCTCGCCGACGCCGTCCGCCAAGGACTCGCGCATCTGGACGACACCGTCTACCACCCCGGCACCACCCGTTACGGCAACTGGTGGGAGTGGCAGATCGGGAGTCCGAGGCTCCTCCTCGACACGCTGGTGTACGTGGAGGAGCGGCTGCCGGGCGGGCTGACCGAGGAACTGCGCGGGCGCTGTCTCGCCGCCGTCGACCACTTCGTGCCGGACACGATGCTCGGCGACTACACCGGCACCAGCACCGGAGCCAACCGCGTCGACCTGTGCCGGGTGGTCGCCCTGCGCGGCATCCTCGGCCGGGCGCCCGCCAAGATCGCACTGGCCCGGGACGCTCTCTCGCCGGTCTTCCCGTACGTCAGCGAGGGCGACGGGCTCTACGCCGACGGCTCGTTCGTGCAGCACACCTGGGTCGCCTACTCCGGTACCTACGGCTACGTTCTGCTGGACGGGCTGGGGCGGCTGTTCGCGCTGCTCGACGGGTCGGAGTGGGAGGTCACCGATCCGGGGCGGCAGATCATCGCGGACAGCGTGGCGCACGCGTACGCGCCGCTGCTGCACAACGGGTTGATGATGGACAGCGTCAACGGCCGTGCGATCAGCCGCGGTTACCTCCGCAACGACGAGCGGCGGGTGCTGCGCAGCGACCACTACCACGGGCATGCGCTGATCGCCGCCATCGCGCTGCTCGGCGAGAGCGCGAGCGCCGCCGAACGGGACCGTTGGCACGCGATGGTCAAGGGCTGGATCGCCCGCGACCGCACCCTGCCGGTCCTCACCGACCGGCAGTACGGCGTCGCCGACCTCGCCCGGCTGCGGAAGATCGCCGACGGGCCCGGGCCCGCCGCCGCCGAGTCCGTCGGCCACCGGCTCCTCGCGGCCATGGACCGCGCCGTGCACCGCCGCCCCGGCTGGGCCGCGAACGTGGCGATGTGCTCGGACCGGATCACGTACTACGAGAACGGCAACGGTGAGAACCGCCGCGGCTGGCACACCGGTGCGGGGATGACGTACTGGTGGGGTGCGGACTTCGGCGGGGACCAGTACACCGATGCCTTCTGGCCGACCGTCGATCCGTACCGGCTGCCCGGCACGACCGTCTCCACCAAACCGCTCGCGGACAACGAGGGCGGCGGCTGGGGCGAGCCGAAGCCCGACGTCCGGTGGGTCGGGGGGACCACCGACGGGGAATTCGCCGCCCTCGGGCAGCATCTGCGGGGGCTGTCCTCGACGCTGAGCGCCCGGAAGTCCTGGTTCGCGCTCGCGGACTGCGTCGTCTGCCTGGGCGCCGGGATCGCCGCGCGGGACGGCGTGACGGTCGAGACCGTCGTCGACAACCGGTGCCTGGGGGAGTACGGCACGGCCGCGCTCACCGTCGACGGCGTCCGGCAGCCCGGCACGCTCGGCCGCCGCACCGCCTTCCGCCGCGCCCGCTGGGCCCACCTCGCCGGGCACGGCGGCTACGTCTTCCCCGGCGGCACCCCCCTGCACGCGCTGCGCGAGGCCCGCACCGGCTCCTGGCACGACATCAACACCACCTCGTCGCCGGAACCGTTCACCAGGCGGTATGTCACGTTGTGGTGCGATCACGGGCTCGATCCGGTTGATGCCCGTTATGCGTATCTCCTGATGCCGGGAGCGTCCGCGCGGGCCGTCGCGGCGCGGGCCGCCGACCCGCACTGGCTGACCGTGCTCGCCAACGACGCCTGCCGCCAGGCGATCGCCGTCCACCCGCTCGGCGTAACGGCCGCGAACTTCTGGCGGGCGGGGAGCGCCGGGCCGCTGTGCAGCAGTGGCCCGGCGAGCGTGCTGGTGCGTAAGGCGCCGGGCGGGCGGACCGCCCGGCTGTGCGTCGCGGCCCCCGTGCGGACCGGTGATCCGGTGGAGATCACCTGGTCGCGGCCGGTGCGGGCGGTGCTCGACCGCGACCCGTCGATCGAGGTGCTGGCGAGCGGCCCGGGCCTGCGGCTGCGGGTCCGCCCCGGTACGGTCTGCGCCACCCACCGCTGCACGGTGCGGCTGCGCTGACCTGCGCCGGACCGCCGCTCGTCCGGGCCCGCGGACCACCGGTCACCACAACATCACTCGGCGGCCGTTTGTCGGGCTCATACAGAGGAACCGGGGCCCGGCCACCCGAACGGAGGCCGGGACGCGGGCCGCGTACAGGAGGGTTCTGTACTGCCTGCCCACCAAAACGCATGTGACGTTGTACGAAACCGACATCGGTGTGCGGCGCCCCGCACACGTACCGTCGATACATGACCACTGTCGAAGATCTGCCCGCCGGCGCCAACGACGCCCGCGGGCGCGTCGCCGAGCTGCACGCCATCCGTGAGCAGGTCCGGCGCGGACCCAGCGAGCGGGCGACCGAGGCCCAGCGTGCCAAGGGCAAGCTGACGGCGCGCGAGCGGATCGAGCTGCTGCTGGACGAGGACTCGTTCAACGAGGTCGAGCCGCTGCGCCGGCACCGGGCGACGGGCTTCGGTCTGGAGGCGAAGAAGCCGTACACCGACGGTGTGATCACCGGCTGGGGCACGGTCCACGGCCGCACGGTGTTCGTCTACGCACACGACTTCCGGATCTTCGGCGGCGCGCTCGGCGAGGCGCACGCCACGAAGATCCACAAGATCATGGACATGGCCATCCAGGCCGGTGCCCCGCTGGTGTCGCTCAACGACGGCGCCGGCGCCCGCATCCAGGAGGGCGTCTCGGCGCTGGCCGGCTACGGCGGCATCTTCCAGCGCAACACCAAGGCCTCCGGGGTCATCCCGCAGATCTCGGTCATGCTCGGCCCGTGCGCGGGCGGCGCGGCCTACTCCCCGGCCCTGACGGACTTCGTGTTCATGGTCCGCGAGACCTCCCAGATGTTCATCACCGGCCCGGACGTGGTCCGTGCGGTGACCGGCGAGGAGATCACCCAGAACGGCCTGGGCGGCGCCGATGTGCACGCCGAGACGTCCGGTGTCTGCCACTTCGCCTACGACGACGAGCAGACCTGCCTGGAGGAGGTCCGCTACCTCCTCTCCCTGCTGCCGGCGAACAACCGCGAGAACCCGCCGGCGGTGCCGTGCGAGGACCCGGCCGACCGCTCCGGCGACGCGCTGCTGGACCTGGTGCCGGCCGACGGCAACCGCCCGTACGACATGCGCAAGGTCATCGAGGAGATCGTCGACGACGGCGAGTACCTGGAGGTCCACGAGCGCTGGGCGACCAACATCATCTGCGCGCTGAGCCGCTTCGACGGCAAGGTGGTCGGTATCATCGCCAACCAGCCGCAGTCGCTGGCCGGTGTGCTGGACATCGAGGCGTCCGAGAAGGCCGCCCGCTTCGTCCAGATGTGCGACGCCTTCAACATCCCGATCGTCACCCTGCTCGACGTGCCCGGCTTCCTGCCCGGCGTCGACCAGGAGCACGGCGGCATCATCCGGCACGGCGCCAAGCTGCTGTACGCGTACTGCAACGCCACCGTGCCGCGCATCTCCATCGTGCTGCGCAAGGCCTACGGCGGCGCCTACATCGTCATGGACTCCCAGTCCATCGGCGCCGACCTGACCTACGCCTGGCCGACCAACGAGATCGCGGTGATGGGCGCGGAGGGCGCCGCCAACGTCATCTTCCGCAAGCAGATCGCCGAGGCCGACGACTCCGAGGCCATGCGCACCCGCATGGTCAAGGAGTACAAGTCCGAGCTGATGCACCCGTACTACGCGGCCGAGCGCGGTCTGGTCGACGACGTCATCGACCCCGCCGACACCCGCCGGACGCTCATCCGGGCCCTGGACATGCTGCGCACCAAGCACGCCGACCTCCCGGCCCGCAAGCACGGCAACCCGCCCCAGTAGCCATCCCGCACCCGCGACTCACCGACGACGCGACGACGGAGAAGAAGACACCGTGAATCCTGCCCACCGCACCGACCCGATCCGCGTGGAGAAGGGCCAGGCCAGCGAGGAAGAGCTCGCCGCCCTGACCGCCGTCCTGCTGGCCCGCGCCGCGCACCGCCCGGCCGCCGCCCCGGCCGGCCCGCGCGCCACCGCCGCCCGCTGGCGCCGCCTGGAGCGCCAGACCGGCTTCCACGGCGCGACCAGCTGGCAGCGCTGACCGAACACCCACGGAAGGGCCCCGCGGCACGGCTGCGGGGCCCTTCCTGTTCCCGTTTCAACTTCCTTGTGAACAAAGGTAGTTGACGTCGCATCAGTACCTCGGCGTCCGGGTATTCCGATTCGGCAGCCGACGTCCGAATCAAGGCGTAGGTTCGCCCCAATCCTGCGGAGCAGAGCTGGTCAAGGGGAGATCCCCGTGCTGGCATGCGCTCGTCATCCTCACTCCTGGTGTTCCCGCCCCGCGGGCCTAGGACGACCGGAAGGAAGAGCCCATGCTCAGCACGCTCAGTGCTGGTGCCGCAGTGGCATCCTTGCTCCTCGCCGGATCGGCATCCCCCACCACACCAGCGCGGTTCGGCGACGACCCGCCGACCGGCAAGATCACCATTACCGTCGCCACGGTCAACGGATCGGGCTGCAGACCCGGCAGCGCCGCGGTGGCCATCGCCCCCGACAACACCGCCTTCACCGTCACCTACAGCGAGTACCTCGCCCAGGCGGGCGGCACCAGCAAGCCCACCGACGCCCGCAAGAACTGCCAGATCGCCCTCAACGTCCACGTCCCGCAGGGCTTCACCTACGCGATCGCCCGTGCCGACTACCGCGGTTACGCCTCGCTGGCCCCCGGCGCCAAGGGCCTGGAGCAGGCGAACTACTACTTCCAGGGCCAGCAGCAGACGGCGCGCAAGAGCCACAGCTTCGCCGGCCCCTACGACAACAACTGGCAGTCCTCGGACGAGACCGACATCGACGCGCTCGTCTACGCGCCCTGCGGCGAGGAGCGCTACTTCAACATCAACACCGAGCTGAGGGTGGACGGCAAGTCGGCCGACCCCAAGGCCACCAGCTTCATGGCCATGGACTCCACCGACGGCAGCATCAACACCGTGTACCACTTCGCCTGGAAGGAGTGCCCGGCGCGTAAGTAGCCGCTCGCGGCTCGTGCCGCGGACACGCCGAAGGCCCCCGCATCACGCGATGTGGGGGCCTTCCGGCTGGTGCGGCGTACGGGCACGGGGGGCCGGTACGCGGCGGTGCTAGCGCAGGCGGGCCATCAGGGCGTGCTCGACGAGCGTGATGAGCGCGCTCTTGGCCTCGCTGCGGTGCCGGGCGTCCGTGGTGATGATCGGGGCGTCCGGGCCGATCTGGAGGGCCTCACGGACCTCGTCGGGCGTGTAGGGCTGGTGCCCGTCGAAGCCGTTGAGGGCGATGACGAACGGCAGGCCGCTGTTCTCGAAGTAGTCGACGGCCGGGAAGCAGTCGGCCAGGCGGCGGGTGTCCACCAGGACGACGGCACCGATGGCACCGCGGACCAGGTCGTCCCACATGAACCAGAAGCGGTCCTGGCCCGGCGTACCGAAGAGGTACAGGATCAGGTCCTGGTCCAGCGTGATCCGGCCGAAGTCCATCGCCACGGTCGTGGTCGTCTTGTCCGGCGCGTGCGTGAGGTCGTCGATCCCCGCGGAGGCGGAGGTCATCACGGCTTCGGTACGCAGCGGATTGATCTCTGAGACGGCCCCGACGAACGTGGTCTTGCCCACGCCGAAGCCGCCCGCCACCACGATCTTCGCGGAGGTGGTGGAGCGGGCTGCACCGCTAGAGCTTGCGAAGTCCACTGAGCACCCTTTCGAGCAGTGTCACATCTGGCTGTCCGCCGGCGGTCTCGTCCCCGCCGGGCTGATGGATGGCGACGAGCCCGGCCTCCGCCAGGTCGGCGACGAGGATTCGGGCGACGCCGAGGGGGATGGAGAGGAGGGCCGAGATCTCGGCCACCGATTTGATCTCGCGGCAGAGGTGGCAGATGCGCTGGTGCTCCGGCAGCTGGCCCTGCAGCTTGGCCGGGTCGGCGGTCGTGCTGACCAGCGCCTCGATGGCGAGCTGGTAGCGCGGCCGGGTCCGGCCACCGGTCATGGCGTACGGGCGCACGAGCGGGTTGTTCGCCCCGGAGGGGGCGGGCTCGGGCTTCCGCGGCGGCTGCACCGGCTGGATGCGCGGTGCCTGCGGCTGGTCGTACACCGACGGCTCGTACGGCTGGGAGTCGTACGGCCCCGGCTGCGGTGGCTGGGGCCGCTGCGGCCGGCGGCTCGGCGCAGACGGGAAGTTGAAGCGGTTGTGATGGGTCTCGCCCACAGGCCCGGACTCCTGCCCGGAACCGTACGGGTATCCGCTAGGGGGCGTTGCCACGTCTCCTCCTTCAACTTGCCTGTCTGACGCCGGTCGCGCCACCGAACCATAAGACGCGGCGGCGGGAAACGCACTGCCTGTTTGCTAGTTGAGAAGACTGCCCTGGAGTTCGGCGCGCAGGTCGGGCGTCAGCACCGTGCCCGCGCGGTCGACCAGCAGGGCCATCTCGTAGCCGACCAGGCCGATGTCGCACTCGGGGTGCGCGAGCACGGCCAGCGACGATCCGTCGGAGACGGACATGATGAAGAGGAAGCCACGCTCCATCTCCACCACGGTCTGGTTGACGCTCCCGCCCTCGAAGATGCGGGACGCGCCGGAGGTCAGCGAGGTCAGCCCGGAGGCCACCGCCGCCAACTGGTCGGCGCGGTCACGGGGGAAGCCCTCGGACATCGCGAGAAGGAGTCCGTCCGCGGAGACCACGACCGTGTGGGACACCCCGGGGGTGTTGTCCACGAAGTTGGTGATCAACCAGTTCAGATTCTGCGCCGCCTGGCTCATCGGGCTCACACTAACGCTCCTGATCGTAGGTGCTGCCGGGGCCGAAGCCCTGTTGGTCATTCTGGGGGACCCCGGAGGGGTCCGTGCCGACACTGCGTCCCTGCTGGACTCCGCGGCGCAGGTTGCTCAACCTGCCGCGGACGTCCTCCGGGGCGCGGGAGACCTGGGGGCCGCCCTGCGGGGTCTGCTCCGCGGAACCCTCGACCAGGTTGGCCTTGGGCACCCGACGGGGAAGACCGGAGGCTGTGACTCCGCCCGCCTTCGGCTCGCGCAGCCGCTCCGCCCGCTCCCAGCGCTCGTCGTTCGAGCTGCGCCAGTCGGAGCCGTCCTGGCCGGTCTCCGGCGCGCTCCGCGGCTGCTGAACCTGCTGTGCCTGCTGGTCGCGGCCTCCGCGGCGCGGAAGGCCGGCGTCCGTCAGCGAGTGCGAGTCGCTCGGTGTGGGGCCCGGACGCTCGAATGGTACGCGCTCGGGCGCGTCAGCGGGAGCGGCAGTTGTATTCCGGTCAGATTCCGCTTCGGTCCCGAAGTAGCCCTCGAATGCGTGGCGTTCGGACCATTCGTCCGGCTGTACCGGTTCGTGCGAGACGTATGGCTGCTGGCCGGTGGTCTCCGGGAAGCCCGGATCACCGAACGCCTGGCTGCCGTGCGACCGGTCGTCGTAGAGCGGTTGATCAGCTTCCGGATAGCCCGGGGCGGGGTGGCCCTGGTAGCCGGTGGCGGACGTCGCCGGGTCGCGGAAGAGCGGATTGCCGGCCTCCGGCCCCTCGGCCGGGCGCTCGCCACCAGTGGCCTGCGCCTCCAGCGCCGCCCGGCGCTCCTCGCGCATCAGCGAGCGGCCGACCATGTCCAGGTCCGCGGCGTCCGTGCGGGCGTAGCGGCTGTCGTCGAAGCCGAGCTCGGCGGCGGTGCGCTGGTGGCCCTCGTAGGCCGCCTGCTGGTGCTCGGGGACGATCCGGGAGACCGTGAAGTCGTCCTCGAACTGCTCGTCGCCGCCACCACCGTGGGTGATCGCCTCGGGCAGCATGACCAGGGACGTGGTGCCCGCCTGCTCGCCGGAGGGGCGCAGCTGCACCCGGATCCCGTGCCGGTCGGCCAGCCGGCCGACCACGAACAGGCCCATGCGCTGGGAGATCGCGGCGTCCACGCTCGGCGGGTTCGCCAGCTTGTGGTTGATGTCCGCGAAGTCCTCGGGGGTCAGCCCGATGCCCTTGTCGTGGATCTCGATCATCACCCGGCCGTCGGGCAGCCGGGTCGCGGTCACCCGCACCTTGGTCTGCGGCGAGGAGAAGGTGGTGGCGTTCTCCAGCAGCTCGGAGAGCAGGTGCACGAGGTCGGTCACGGCGGTGCCGTGGATCTCGCTCTCCGGCACGCCGGTGAGGTCTATTCGCTCGTACGACTCGACCTCACTGATCGCCGCCCGCAGGACGTCGACCAGCGGCACCGGCTGGTTCCAGCGGCGGCCCGGCTCCTCGCCGGCGAGGATGAGGAGGTTCTCGCCGTTGCGGCGCATACGGGTCGCGAGGTGGTCGAGCCGGAAGAGGCTCTCCAGCTGGTCCGGGTCCGCCTCGTTGTTCTCCAGGTCGGTGATCAGCTCCAGCTGACGCTCGATCAGGCCCTGGTTGCGGCTGGAGAGGTTGGTGAAGATCGCGTTGACGTTGCCCCGCAGCAGCGCCTGCTCGGCGGCCAGCCGGACGGCCTCGCGGTGCACCTGGTCGAAGGCGCGGGCGACCTCGCCGATCTCGTCGGTGGTGGCGATCGGGATCGGGGTGACGCGGGTGTCGACCCGGCCCGGGGCGGTCCGGGAGAGCTGGTCGACCAGCATCGGCAGCCGCTGCTCGGCGACACCGAAGGCGGCGTTGCGCAGCTGGCGCATGTTGCGGCTCATCCGGCGGGCCATCAGACCGGCCACGACGAACGCGATGATCAGCGCGGCGAGCACGATCGCGGAGTCGACGAAGGTGGACTGCTTGGCGTCCGCGGAGATCTGCGCGGCCTCGTTCACGGCCTTGTCGGCCAGGTCCTTCTCGATGGACCGGTACATGTTGAACTTGCCGGTTGCGGCCGCGAAGTAGCTGTCGGAGGTGATGCCCTTCAGGCTCAGCGTCTCCGGCGCCGCGCCGGTCCCGATCAAGGTGGACATCTGGTCGATCGACGGCGGGGTGCGGAACGGCCGGTTCGCGGCCTGCGCCTGCTCCTTTGCCTGTGCGATCTTCTGCTGCGCGGCCTGCTTCAGCGCGGCGGCGTCCTTCTGCAGCCGCTCGACGTCCTCCGGGGTGCCGCCGGAGGTGTACTCGCCGATGGCGATGCCCTCCAGGTAGCGGTACGACGCGAAGGCGGTCAGCTGGAGCTTGTGCTCCTTGCCGCCCTGCGGCGTCGCCGGGTCGACCAGCAGATGGGTGCCGATCGAGCGCTCCAGCGACTCGGCCGCCTTGGCCAGCGCCACGGCGTAGACGGTGCGGCCGTACGAGGTGATGTTGCCGGTGCCCAGGCCGAGCTCGTTGGCGAACTCCATCAGCGGGTGCTGGACCTCGACGTAGCCCTCCTCGGTCTGCACACCGTGCAGCTTCGAGGTGTACGCGGCCTGGCGCAGCTGCTGGAGCTTGGGCTCGACCTTCTCGAACGAGGCGAGCCGGCGCTTCAGGCCCGGCTTGTCCGGCATGGCCTTGGCGGCCTTGTGGAACGCGTCCGCGGCGGAGTCGGTGGCGTCCCGGGCCTCCTGGACGACCGGGTCGTTCTTCTTGCCCTCCAACAGCGGCGCCGCGGTGCGGTCCCGCTCGTCGATCAGGGCGGTGCTGTAGGACAGCGCGGCACGCACGAGCTTCGCGGTGTTCTCCGCGTCCTGCGCCTCCTGCCAGGTGGCGAACGAGGTGTTCACCCGCAGGCCGCCCAGGACCAGGGCGAGCAGCACGGGGATCAGCAGGATCGCGTTCAGCCGGGTGGCCACCCGCCAGTTGCGCGGGGAGTACTTGCTACCGGTGACCGGAGGCTTCGCGACCGTGTCCTCGGGCGCGTCGGAAGCCGGTACGCCACCTCTCGGTGGCGGGGTGAAGTTGCCCCGCCGCGGTTCCTGCGGCTCGGGGCTCGACGTGCTTCGCCTCACTCGACCAACAACCTCTCGGCGGCCGGCACTACCTGCTGTGCCGTTTCTTCTGGGCGTTCCTACTCCGGAGTTCAGCGAATTTCAGCACGTCAGGGCGGTGCGTTCCAAACACTGAGCAAAGCCGGAGCAGGCCCGGAAGGCCCTCAGATAAAAGGGGCGTTAAGGGCGAGGTGCAGCAAAAGACAGGCGATCCGTGAGCGCAGCGAAGCCGGGCATGCGCGTGCGGTGTCGAAACCTCGGGGATTCACTGTCGAAACGTTATGAAGCGAATTTGTGGGCGTGTCGAAGGACACAGATCCCTTCGCGGATGGTGGGGCGCAGCCCTGGGCAGGGCGGCGCCCCCCATGAGAATCAACTGCCGGTTCGCCCACTACAGATGACGAACCGGAGCGCCGGCCGGTTCCTACTGGAGGCGGGCCATCAGCGCGTGCTCGACGAGCGTGATGAGCGCGCTCTTGGCCTCGCTGCGGTGCCGGGCGTCGGTCGTGATGATCGGGGTGTTGGGACCGATCTGCAGCGCCTCACGCACCTCGTCGGGCGTGTAGGGCTGATGTCCCTCGAAGCCGTTGAGGGCGACGACGAACGGCAGGCCGCTGTTCTCGAAGTAGTCGACGGCCGGGAAGCAGTCGGCCAGGCGGCGGGTGTCCACCAGCACGACCGCGCCGATGGCACCGCGGACCAGGTCGTCCCACATGAACCAGAAGCGGTCCTGGCCCGGCGTACCGAAGAGGTACAGGATCAGGTCCTGGTCCAGCGTGATGCGGCCGAAGTCCATCGCCACGGTCGTCGTGGTCTTGTCCTGCACGTGGCTGAGGTCGTCGATCCCCGCCGACGCGGAGGTCATCACGGCCTCCGTGCGCAGCGGGTTGATCTCCGAGACCGCGCCGACGAACGTGGTCTTGCCCACGCCGAAGCCGCCCGCCACCACGATCTTCGCGGACGTGGTGGCGCGGGCCGGGCTCGCGGCGAAGCCGCCGTCAGAGCTTGCGAAGTCCACTGAGCACCCTCTCCAGCAAGGTCACGTCCGGCGTACCGCCGGCCTCGCCGCTGCCACCGGGCTGGTGGATCGCCACCATCCCGGCCTCTGCCAGGTCCGCGACGAGGATCCGCGCCACGCCCAGCGGGATGTGCAGCAGCGCGGAGACCTCGGCGACCGACTTCACCTCACGGCACAGGTGGCAGATCCGCTGGTGCTCGGGCAGCAGCCCGGGCAGCTGCGCGGGGTCGGCGGTCGTGCTGACCAGCGCCTCGATGGCGAGCTGGTAGCGCGGCCGGGTCCGGCCTCCGGTCATGGCGTACGGGCGCACCAGCGGCTGGTCACCTTCGCTCCCGTACGGCGCTTGGCTGTAGGCGCCGTACGGGCCGGGCGAGGCAGGTGGCGGGGTCATGGGGTCCTCCGGACGGGACAGCGCGCGCTGTCGTCGGGTTGGGCCGGTGGGGGGTGCGGCACGAATGGTTGGTGTGGTGCTGGACGGGGCGGCGCTGCGGACGCCGTCAGTTCAGCAGACTGCCCTGGAGTTCGGCGCGCAGGTCGGGCGTCAGCACCGTGCCCGCGCGGTCGACCAGCAGGGCCATCTCGTAGCCGACCAGGCCGATGTCGCACTCGGGGTGCGCGAGCACGGCCAGCGACGATCCGTCGGAGACGGACATGATGAAGAGGAAGCCACGCTCCATCTCCACCACGGTCTGGTTGACGCTCCCGCCCTCGAAGATGCGGGACGCGCCGGAGGTCAGCGAGGTCAGCCCGGAGGCCACCGCCGCCAACTGGTCGGCGCGGTCACGGGGGAAGCCCTCGGACATCGCGAGGAGCAGTCCGTCCGCGGAGACCACCACCGTGTGGGACACCCCGGGGGTGTTGTCCACGAAGTTGGTGATCAACCAGTTCAGATTCTGCGCCGCCTGGCTCATCGGACTCAACTAACGCTCCTGCTGGTGTGTGGGATCGACAATGCCGTGGTTGCCGGTGGACGACGTCCCGGCCTGCCGGCCCTGCTGGATACCGCGACGGAGATTGGTCAGCCGGCCGCGCACATCGCCCGGCGCGCGGGAGACCTGCGGACCGCTCTGGGCGGGCTGCTGCTGTTGGGCGGTGCCCGCGACGAGGTTGGCGCGCGGGACCCGGCGCGGCAGCCCGGAGGTGGTGATACCGCCCGAGGCCGGCTGACGGATCTGCTCCGCCTGCCGCCAGGTCTCGTCGTTCGGCGAACTGCGCCACTGCGCCGTGGCGTCGGCCCGCTCCGGGTTGCGTGCGCCGTTGCCCTGCGGCTCGGCGGGCGCACCCGGGGCCGCCGCGGATCCGCGGCGCGGCAGTCGCGGCGCCTCCGGCTCCTCGGTGCCCTGCGGCGGCACACCGGCAGCGGCTGCCGCCGGGTGGCTGAACCAGTTGGACTCGATCGTGTCGAAGATCGGCGTGCGGCCGTCACCGGGACCGGCGTCGGCGGCGCCGAGCACGTCCGGCTCGGGCGCGCGGCCGTCCTGCCGCCCGGCCATCGGGAACTGGCCGGTGCTCTGCGGGTCGTCGGCGTAACCGGCCCGGTCCGCGTCCGGCTGCTGCAGCTGACGGGTGTCGAGCTGCCCGGTCTCGTACGGGTCGGCCTCGGCGGCGGGCTGCGGGAAGCGGTCCGCCGGGTACTCGCCGGTGTCGTAACGGTCCGCGGGGTACTCGCCGGTGTCGTAACGGTCCGTCGGGTACTGGCCCGTGTCGTACCGGTCCGGCTCGCGCTCCGGGGCCTTCGCCGCGGGCGGCGGGGCGTTGAAGTCGGGACGGGCGAACGCGGCGGTGTCACCGGGGCCGCCGGCCGGTGCGGGCCGCTCGAAGCTGCCGGTGGTCTCCGGCTCCTCGTGGCCGCGCGGCCGGTCCTGCGCCTCGCGGGGCGTCAGCGGCCAGTCGTCGTCGCCGCGCTCGCGGCGGGCACCCCAGCTCGTACCGCCCGGCTGCTGCTGACCGCCGAAGGCGTCCTGGCCACCGCGGCCGCCGCCGGCCGGCGTACCGCCCGGCAGTTCGGCCGCCGGACCGCGGGCCGGCAGCTCCGCGCGCTCCTCGCGGCGGGGCGCGCCGGTGGGCGGGGCGACGGTCGCGGCGGGGCCGTTGTCCGCACCGCGGGTGGGCAGCGCGGGGCGCGCACCGCCGGAGCGTGCGGCGGGCGGACGGGCGTCGCCGCCCGCGGCCGGGGCACCGGGTGCGGCGCCGGCGGGCGCGGGACGCCCGGACGGGGCGCCGAAGGCGTTCGGTCCGCCACCGGGACCGCCGCGGCCGGGCAGCGCGGGACGGCCGCCGGCACCCGGGCCGGAACCGACCTGGCCGCGCGGCTGGAGCCCGGCGAGCCGGCTGGACGGCGCACCGCCGACCTCGCCGGACGGGCTCTTGGCGGTGCTGGGTGCCGGCTTCTTGCCGCCCTGGGCGACGTCGACCGGCAGCATGACCAGTGCGGTGGTGCCGCCGGAGTCGGACGGCCGGAGCTGGATGCGGATGCCGTGCCGCAGGGACAGCCGGCCGACCACGAACAGACCCATCCGGCGGGAGACCGAGACGTCCACGGTCGGCGGGCTGGCCAGCCGCTCGTTGATCGCCGAGAGGTCCTCGGGGGACAGGCCGATACCGGTGTCGTGGATCTCGACCAGGACCCGGCCGTCGGGCAGCGCGTGGCCGGTGACCTTGACCTTGGTCTGCGGGGAGGAGAACGAGGTGGCGTTCTCCAGCAGCTCGGCGAGCAGGTGCACGAGGTCGTTGACGACCCGGCCGGCGACCTCGGTCTGCGGGACGGCGTTGAGCTCGATGCGCTCGTACTGCTCCACCTCGGAGGCGGCGGCACGGAGCACGTCGACCAGCGGCACCGGGCGGGTCCACCGGCGGCCCGGCTCCTCGCCCGCGAGGACGAGGAGGTTCTCGCCGTTACGGCGCATACGGGTCGCGAGGTGGTCGAGCTTGAAGAGCGAGGAGAGCTGGTCCGGGTCGGCCTCGCGGGACTCCAGTTCGGAGATCAACGAGAGCTGACGCTGGATCAGACCCTGGGAGCGGCGCGAGAGGTTGGTGAACATCGCGTTGACGTTGCCCCGCAGCAGCGCCTGCTCGGAGGCGAGGCGGACCGCCTCGCGGTGCACGTCGTCGAAGGCCGCGGCCACCCGGCCGATC
Organism: Streptomyces bugieae; assembly: GCF_036352915.1. Taxonomy (NCBI): domain Bacteria; kingdom Bacillati; phylum Actinomycetota; class Actinomycetes; order Kitasatosporales; family Streptomycetaceae; genus Streptomyces; species Streptomyces bugieae. The sequence goes on along the minus strand of NZ_JAZBJP010000010.1, from coordinate 70,037 downwards.
TCGTCCCGGCTGTGCACACCGACCGACTCGACGGAGGTGTCCACGTCCTGCGGGTCGGACTCGGACAGCTGCTTGACCAGCTCGGGCAGCCGGTCCTGGGCGACCTTCTGCGCGGTGTCCTGCAGCCGGCGCAGCGAGCGGACCATGGAGCGGGCCACGACGAACGCGCCGACCAGCGAGACGCCGAGGACGAGCAGGATCAGCGCACCGTTGATGAGGGCGTCCTGCGTGGCCTCGTCGCGGGCCTCGCGGGACTTCTGCTCCATCTCCGACAGCAGCGTGGTCTCGATCCGCGACATCTCGTCGATCTTGACGGTGTCGGAGTCGTACCAGTCGAGGTAGCGGTAGTCCTGGCTGCGGATGCCGGAGGCGCTGGCGAAGGCGCGGTGCGAGAAGGCGGACGCCGCCTTGATCTCGTCGTTGTTGCCGTCCAGGCCGCGGGTGAGCGCGCCGGCGTTGTTGGCGTAGATCTGCGAGAACCGGTCCCGGGCGGCCTTCTCGCTGATCTCGGCGTTGTGACCGGCCTGGCGGTCGTTGGCGGACAGCTCCGGGCCGCCCTTGTGGGCGAGACCGGCACTGATCAGGGCTCGCTGGATCGACGCGTACTCCTTGGCCGACGAGAACGCCGCCAGCGCACGGGTACTGCGGATCATGTCCGGGTTGCTGGTCGCCTGCGCCATGTCCTGGGAGAGCGACAGCAGCGAGTTGATCAGCTGGTTGTAGCTGGTGACGGTCCGCGCGGTGTTGCCGTCGTCCTTGTAGGCGTTGGCGCGGATCTCGTTGAGGGTGTTGAGCTGGCGGCCGATCTCCAGGATGGTCGCCCGGACGCCGGCCATCGTGGCGTCCTGGCCCTGGATGTCGCCGGTGGCCTGGTTGAAGGACAGCTTGGCGCGGTCGGTCGCCTCACGGGGGGCGACGACGTTCGCGTCGTCCTTGGCGTTGCCGCTGCCGGCCAGCGGACCGGCCGACTTGTCCCGCTCGACCTGCAGCGCGTCGGCGAGCTCGGTCGCCTGCCGGGTCATCTCGGTGAGCATCTGCATCTTGTCGAGCTGGTCGATGTTCTCCAGCTGCGTGGCGATGCGCATGCCGCCGAGCGTGGTGGCGGCGACCACGGGCAGCGCGAGCAGAGAGACCAGTCGGGTGCTGATGCGCCAGTTGCGCAGCGCTATTCGCGAACCGGGGCCGGTCGCGGCCTTGGGCGCACCGGTGTCCGTGGCGTCACCGCCCGGCGCCTGGCCGCCGCGGTCGGACGGCGTCAGGCCGCCCGCCGGGTTGTTGCGGTCGCGCTGGGGCGAGGAGGCGCGGTCGGTTCCGCCGCGCAGCTCCGGTTCCGCCGCAGCGCTGCCATCCCTCTTGAAACGTCCCTGCACTAGCGTCGCAACCTCTGGACCAGGCGTCCCACCTCGGCGGGACGGTGTCGAGTCGTATAGGGGACCGTGAATCCCCCATGGGCGGTCGTGAAATGACCGGCGGGCTGCCCCCTCTGGCCGAGAGAGCGGCACCACCGCGCGGCGCCACCTTGCGCCCTGCGCGCCGGCTGAAACGTGCGGCGGTCCGTGGAATTCCAGCACAGTGCCGGATCTCCAACAAGAGCGGAGCGGGTGGCTGTGACGTGGATGACGCAATGTACGGACCACGTCACGAGTTGTAGAAGAAGCCGCTGGAGATATCGGACGTTTGCCCGCGAGTCGCACGCCTCTGCCGGCTGTCCCAGGTGCGGTGATCGGGAGCGGAACGTGCGCTTCAATCCGTCATTGTCCGATTCGCCCAGGGATGTTGATCATGGGAAATGCGGCTTTTGTCGCACGGCTCGTGAGCAAACTCACAGGAAGATCGTTGAGTTCCCCAGCGCTTCGGAGGGAATAGCGCGCATAGCCTGACGCTTTACACAGTTGCCGGAACCGACAAGACAGGTTTCCGCAACGGCTTTTCCACCGGCCGATCACCAGCTTTCGACCACACGAGGCATACCGAAGTGAAGACGACGATGATGTTCCGCAACATAGCCAACCCGCGGCGCACCACCCTGGCCCACCTCAAGGACGCCGACGAGCTCGGCACCACCCTCCCCGAGGCTCCGGAGCACACCGTCGATCTCCCCACACAGACCGCCAACCCCCGGCGCACCGTCCTGATGGACGCCCCCGAGCAGGCCGTCACCGCGTAACCACGCGGCCAAGGGGCAGCGGCCGCGGACCGCCTCGGCGCCCATAGGTGAGCGCGCGCCCAAAAAGGGGCGATAGCCTGGAGTGTCAACTCCGGTCAATGATCACTGAGGGGCAGCGGCACCCGTGCGCATCGCCAGATTCTCCATCGACGGCAACGTCGGCTTCGGCGTCCTCGAAGGCGACGAACTCGACGTCATCAAGGGTCATCCCTTCGCGGAATTCGAGCGCTCGGGCCAGAAGGTTCCCCTCGACAAGGTCCGGCTGCTGCCTCCCGTCCTGCCCAACAAGGTCGTCTGCGTGGGCCGCAACTACGCCGAACACGCCGCCGAGCTGGGCAACGCCGTCCCGGACGTGCCGGTCACCTTCTTCAAGCCGTCCACCTCGGTGATCGGCCCCGGTGACCCCATCGCCTACCCCTCCTTCTCCCAGGAGGTGCACCACGAGGCGGAGCTCGCCGTCGTCATCGGACGGATGTGCCGCGAGGTGCCCCGCGAACGCGCCAAGGACGTCATCCTCGGCTACACCTGCGCCAACGACGTCACCGCGCGCGACGTCCAGCAGCGCGAGAAGCAGTGGGCCCGGGCCAAGGGCTTCGACAGCTCCTGCCCGCTCGGCCCCTGGGTCGAGACCGGGCTGGCCCCCGCCGACGTCGCCGCGGGCCTCGCGATCCAGTGCACGGTCAACGGCGAACAGCGCCAGCTCGGCCGCACCAGCGACATGATCCGCCCGATCGAGGACCTGATCGTGCACATCACCGAGGCCATGACCCTGCTCCCCGGCGACGTCATCCTCACGGGCACCCCGGCCGGGGTCGGCCCCCTCAACGTCGGCGACGAGGTCGCCGTCACCATCGAAGGCATCGGCACTCTCACCAACAAGGTGATCAAGCGTGGCTAACGCGACCCCCGTCCGCGTCCGTTTCTGTCCCTCCCCGACCGGTAACCCCCATGTCGGCCTGATCCGCACCGCCCTGTTCAACTGGGCCTACGCGCGGCACCACAAGGGCACCCTGGTCTTCCGGATCGAGGACACCGACGCGGCCCGCGACTCCGAGGAGTCCTACAACCAGCTGCTGGACTCCTTCCACTGGCTCGGCTTCGACTGGGACGAGGGCCCCGAGGTCGGCGGCCCGCACGCGCCGTACCGCCAGTCCCAGCGGATGGACCGCTACAAGGACATCGCCGAGAAGCTGCTCGCCGCCGGCCACGCGTACCCCTGCTACTGCACCACCGAGGAGCTCGACGAGCGCCGCGAGGCCGCCCGCAAGGCCGGCCGGCCCTCCGGTTACGACGGCACCTGCCGCGAGCTGACCGCCGAGCAGAAGGCCGCGTACGAGGCCGAGGGCCGCAGCTCGATCGTCCGCTTCCGGATGCCCGACGAGCCGATCACCTTCACCGACCTGGTCCGCGGCGAGCTGACCTTCACCCCGGACAACGTCCCGGACTACGGCATCGTCCGGGCCAACGGCGCGCCGCTCTACACCCTCGTCAACCCGGTCGACGACGCCCTGATGGGCATCACCCACGTCCTGCGCGGCGAGGACCTGCTCTCCTCCACCCCCCGCCAGATCGCCCTGTACAAGGCGCTGATCGAGCTGGGCATCGCCTCGTCGATCCCCGAGTTCGGCCACCTGCCGTACGTCATGGGCGAGGGCAACAAGAAGCTCTCCAAGCGCGACCCGCAGGCCTCGCTCAACCTCTACCGCGAGCGCGGCTTCCTGCCCGAGGGCCTGCTCAACTACCTCGCGCTGCTCGGCTGGTCGTTCTCCGCCGACCAGGACATCTTCTCGGTGCCCGAGCTGATCGAGAAGTTCGACATCGCGGACGTCAACGCCAACCCGGCCCGCTTCGACCTGAAGAAGGCCGAGGCGATCAACGCCGACCACATCCGGCAGCTGGACGTCGAGGACTTCATCAAGCGGTGCGAGCCCTGGCTGGCGGCCCCGTTCGCCAACTGGGAGCCGGCGGACTTCGACGAGGCCGCCTGGCGCGCGATCGCTCCGCACGCCCAGACCCGCCTCACCGTCCTGTCCGACATCACCGCCAACGTCGACTTCCTGTTCCGCAAGGAGCCGGTGGAGGACGAGGCGTCCTGGACCAAGGCGATGAAGGGCGACCCGGTCGCCCTGCTCACCACCGCCCGGGCCAAGCTCGCCGCCGCCGACTGGAACGCCGGCCCCGAGCCCCTCAAGGAGGCCGTCCTGGCCGCCGGCGAGGAGCACGGCCTCAAGCTCGGCAAGGCCCAGGCCCCCGTCCGGGTGGCCGTCACCGGCCGCACGGTCGGCCTGCCGCTCTTCGAGTCCCTCGAAGTCCTCGGCAAGGAGCGCACCCTCGCCCGCATCGACGCCGCGCTGGCCAAGCTCGCCGGCTGACCCACGACGGGCGCCCGAGGGCCCGGAAGCCGCACCGGCTTCCGGGCCCTCGGCATATCTCCTCCCGGCACCGCCCAGGAGCGTTAGATTGCCCTCATGCCCCTCCGCGCCGTCCTGTGGGACATCGACGACACACTCTTCGACTACACCGGGTCGGACCGCGCCGGTGCGCTGCGGCACCTGCGCGCCGAAGGCCTGCTGGCCGCCTACGGCGGGGAGGAGGCGGCGCTGACGCGCTGGCGCGCGGCGATGGAGACCGAGTTCGCCCGCTTCCTCGCCGGTGAGCTGGGATTCCTCGACCACCGCAGGGAGCGCGCCCGGACGTTCCTGGGCGTGGCGCTGAGCGACGAGGAGGCGGACGCCTGGTTCGCGCGGTACATCGCGCACTACGAGGCGTCCTGGGCGCTCTTCCCGGACTCCGAGCCCGCGCTGACGGCGCTGGCGCCCCTGGTGCGGCAGGCCGTGCTGTCGAACTCCTCCGTCGCCAACCAGGAGCGCAAGCTGGCCACGCTGGGCATCCGCACCCACTTCGAGGCGGTGCTGTGCGCGGACGAGCTGGGGCACGCCAAGCCCGCGGCGGAGGCCTTCCACGGCGCCTGTGCCGCGCTGGGCCTCGGGCCCGAAGAGGTGGTCTACGTCGGCGACCGGCTCGACATCGATGCGCTCGGCGCCCGGGACGCCGGGCTGGGCGCCGTCTGGCTGGACCGCACGGGCGCCGGCGGGGAGCTGCCGGCCGGGGTGCGGCGGATCGCGAGCCTGGCGGAGCTGCCCGAGCTGCTGCACGGAGTTATCGGTTTTGGAGCCCCGTCCACGATCAGGTAATGTTCTTCCTGCGCCGCCCGAGAGGGCCGAGAGGCCCGGCCGGGAAGCGTAAGTCAAATACCACCCCCGCAGGGGGTTGCGTTTTGATGGCCTATGGTGTAATTGGCAGCACGACTGATTCTGGTTCAGTTAGTCTAGGTTCGAGTCCTGGTAGGCCAGCTCGCAGAGCTCATCTGCAAAGCCCCCGTTGTGTAGCGGCCTAGCACGCTGCCCTCTCAAGGCAGTAGCGCCGGTTCGAATCCGGTCGGGGGTACGGATCCATCCCGTAGATCATCAGGGTCGCTCCCGATGGTATTGCGGTGACAGCATCCGGCTCCGGCCGGATGGGATCGCTAGGGCCCCCGTTGTGTAGCGGCCTAGCACGCCGCCCTCTCAAGGCGGTAGCGCCGGTTCGAATCCGGTCGGGGGTACTGGTCTAAACCACCATGGGCTATGGTGTAATTGGCAGCACGAGTGATTCTGGTTCATTTAGTCTAGGTTCGAGTCCTGGTAGCCCAGCGCAGCGTGTCCTCGTGACAGGCTCAACTGCAGGAAATCTTGCCCCCGTTGTGTAGCGGCCTAGCACGCCGCCCTCTCAAGGCGGTAGCGCCGGTTCGAATCCGGTCGGGGGTACGTAAGAGGGAAGGCCCTCCGCATCATGCGGGGGGCCTTCTCGCTGTTCCGGTGGCTCAACGGCCCGTTCCGAAGCGCCTGTTGGACGCCTTGAGGCCTTGCGGTCTCGACATCGTCGCGGCGCCCACCCCGCTGCGCTCCCGCGCTCCCGGGCTGCGCCGGTCGCCTACCACTTGCACTCCCTCTTGGGGAGTGGCACTATCCAATTATGGATAGCGACGCTATCCAGCGTCATGGTGTGACCAAGGGGGCTGTGATGAGCGGCAAGCCGGTGCAGGGACGGATGACGGCGGACGGTACCGGGGAGGTGGTGGTCTTCCTCGTCGGGGTGCGGATCAACGACTGGCGGGCGGTGCGCAGTTGGCTGCCCGTGCTCCGGGCGATGACGCCCATGCTCAAGGAGCTGGCGCGTGACCCGGAGCGGGGCATGCTCGGCTACCGCTTCCTGCCCGGACTGCGGAACGTCGCGGTCCTGCAGTACTGGGAGTCGAAGGAGAAGCTGCTGGCCTACGCGAGCGACCAGGGCGGTGCGCACCGCCCGGCCTGGGCCGCCTTCAACCGGCGGGCACGGGCGGGGCGGGGGCGCGTCGGCATCTGGCACGAGACCTACGCCGTCCCGGCGGGCTCGTACGAGAACGTCTACGCGAACATGCCGCCCTACGGGCTGGGGGCGGCCCGCGGGGTGGTGCCGGTCGCCCGCCGCGGGGAGCGGGCGGCCGAGCGGCTGGCGGCCTGAACCGGGGCGCGGCCGCCCGGCCCCGGTCCCGGACGGAGCTCGCCGTACGGGAGCGGGGCCGGGCCGCGTGGTTCGGGCCGGGGCCGGCCGGGTCGCTCAGCCGTTGCGGCGCAGGCCCTCGGAGAGCCGGGCGGCCGCGTCGATGACCGCCTGGGCGTGCATCCGGCCCGGGTGGCGGGTCAGCCGCTCGATCGGTCCGGAGACCGAGACGGCGGCCACCACGCGGTTCGAGGGGCCGCGTACGGGCGCGGAGACCGAGGCCACGCCGGGCTCCCGCTCGCCGATCGACTGGGCCCAGCCGCGGCGCCGTACGCCCGACAGGGCCGTCGCCGTGAAGCGGGCGCCCTGGAGGCCGCGGTGCAGCCGCTCGGGCTCCTCCCAGGCCATCAGGATCTGCGCGGCCGAGCCGGCCTTCATCGGGAGCGTGGAGCCGACCGGGACGGTGTCCCGCAGTCCGGACAGCCGCTCGGCCGCCGCCACGCAGATCCGCATGTCGCCCTGCCGGCGATAGAGCTGGGCGCTCTCGCCCGTCACATCGCGCAGGTGGGTCAGTACCGGTCCGGCCGTGGCCAGCAGGCGGTCCTCGCCGGCCGCCGCGGCCAGCTCGGAGAGCCGTGGGCCCAGGATGAACCGGCCCTGCATGTCCCTCGCCACCATCCGGTGGTGTTCCAGTGCCACGGCCAGCCGGTGGGCCGTGGGTCGTGCAAGCCCTGTCGCCGCGACCAGCCCGGCGAGGGTGGCCGGACCGGACTCCAGGGCACTCAAAACCAGAGCTGCCTTGTCGAGAACGCCGACGCCGCTAGAGTTGTCCATGCAACGATACTCACGTCTCACAGTGTGAAACGCAAGTTCAATTTTCCAGGGAAGTCGTCAGTCTGTAGGTGTGGGCCCTCGACCAGGGCCCGGCGTAAGGCCCGGCAGGGGGAGTTCTGCGGGCGATCGCGCATGGACGAGCAAGGCCGGCACAGCGGCCGGCCGGAGGGAAAGCGATGGGACGGACACTCGCGGAGAAGGTCTGGGACGACCACGTCGTCCGGCGCGCGGAAGGCGAGCCCGACCTCCTCTTCATTGATCTGCACCTGCTGCACGAGGTCACCAGCCCGCAGGCGTTCGACGGCCTCCGCAAGGCCGGCCGCCAGGTGCGCCGGACGGACCTGACCATCGCCACCGAGGATCACAACACCCCGACCCTCGACATCGACAAGCCGATTGCCGACCCGGTCTCGCGCACCCAGCTGGAGACGCTGCGGAAGAACTGCGCCGAGTTCGGCGTCCGGCTGCACCCGCTCGGCGACGTCGAGCAGGGTGTCGTCCACGTCGTGGGCCCCCAGCTGGGACTGACCCAGCCGGGTACCACCGTGGTCTGCGGTGACAGCCACACGTCCACCCACGGCGCCTTCGGCGCGCTGGCGTTCGGTATCGGCACCAGCCAGGTCGAGCACGTGCTGGCCACCCAGACGCTGCCGCTGGCCCCGTTCAAGACGATGGCGATCACCGTCGACGGCGAGCTGCCGGAGGGCGTGACCGCCAAGGACCTGATCCTGGCGATCATCGCCCGGATCGGCACCGGCGGCGGCCAGGGATACGTCATCGAATACCGCGGCCCGGCCATCGAGAAGCTCTCGATGGAGGCCCGGATGACCATCTGCAACATGTCGATCGAGGCGGGCGCCCGGGCCGGCATGATCGCCCCGGACCGGACCACCTTCGACTACCTCCAGGGCCGCGACCACGCCCCCCAGGGCGCGGACTGGGACGCCGCGGTCGAGTACTGGAAGACGCTGCGCACCGACGACGACGCGGTCTTCGACGCCGAGGTGCACATCGACGCCGCCGAGCTGGCGCCGTTCGTCACCTGGGGCACCAACCCGGGCCAGGGCGCCCCGCTTTCGGCGCGCGTCCCCGACCCGGCTTCGTACGAGGACGCCTCGGAGCGACTGGCCGCCGAAAAGGCCCTGGAGTACATGGGGTTGACGGCGGGTCAGCCGCTGCGCGAGATCACCGTGGACACCGTCTTCGTAGGTTCCTGCACCAACGGCCGCATCGAGGACCTGCGCTCCGCGGCGTCGATCCTGGAGGGCCGCAAGGTCGCCGACGGCGTACGGATGCTGATCGTTCCCGGCTCGGTCCGGGTCTCCCTGGAGGCGGTCGCCGAGGGGCTGGACAAGGTCTTCACCGCGGCCGGCGCCGAATGGCGGCACGCGGGCTGCTCGATGTGCCTGGGCATGAACCCCGACCAGCTGGCGCCCGGTGAGCGCTCGGCGTCCACCTCCAACCGCAACTTCGAGGGCCGCCAGGGCAAGGGCGGTCGTACGCACCTGGTCTCGCCGCAGGTGGCCGCCGCAACGGCGGTTCTCGGCCATCTGGCCTCACCGGCCGACCTGTCCGACGTCGCCACGCCCGCGGGAGTCTGAACCATGGAAGCTTTCACCACCCACACCGGCCGGGCCGTCCCGCTGCGCCGCAGCAACGTCGACACCGACCAGATCATCCCGGCCCACTGGCTGAAGAAGGTCACCCGCGACGGCTTCGAGGACGGGCTGTTCGAGGCCTGGCGCAAGGACCCCGAGTTCGTCCTCAACAAGCCGCAGTACAAAGGCGCCACGGTGCTGGTCGCCGGCCCCGACTTCGGCACCGGTTCCTCGCGTGAGCACGCCGTCTGGGCGCTGCAGAACTACGGCTTCAAGGCCGTCATCTCCTCGCGGTTCGCGGACATCTTCCGCGGCAACTCCCTCAAGAACGGCCTGCTGACGGTCGTCCTGCCGCAGGAGACGGTGGACCGGCTGCAGAAGCTGGTGGAGGCCGACCCGGCCGCCGAGGTGACCGTCGACCTCGTGGACCGGCAGGTCCGGGCGGAGGGCATCAGCGCGGACTTCGAGCTGGACGAGAACGCCCGTTGGCGTCTGCTGGAGGGGCTGGACGACATCAGCCTCACCCTTCGGGAGGAGTCATCAATCGTGGCGTACGAGGCGAATCGCCCGTCGTTCAAGCCGCGTACGATCGAGGTCTGACCTCGGGTTTTTGGCTCAAAGCGTTATTGCGTACGATGCGCCCCCTGTGCAGTTGGCAGGGGGCGCATCGGCTTGTGGAGACGCCTGTTGAGGCCCCGTGAAGCGACAACTCGCCGCAGATGGCACAATTAGCGCATGGAACGCGACGACCAACTCCAGCTCTACGGCGTCGTCGCCGACCGACTCAAGGACGCACACGCAAGAGTGCGGACACTGCAAGTCCCGGAGGGCGTACGGATGGCGCTGACCCGGAAGCTGCTCGTCATCACGGCCGCGGCTAAACACGATCTTGCGGACGCGGCACGGCGTCTGGAGTGGTTCATGGAAGACCTCGACGAAGGTCGTTATCCCGAAGATGTGCATGCCGACGGAAGTCCGTGAAGGTCGAGTTCGTTGCGGCACAAGGGTGATTAGCCCGTTTCGTGTTTGATTTGCGGTATATATCTGCCTAACGTGCGAAAAAGCTTGGAAACTTTCCTTCCAGCAATGTCTCCGAAGGGGAAGACGTGAACAAGGCGCAGCTCGTAGAAGCCATTGCCGACAAGCTCGGCGGCCGCCAGAACGCCGCGGACGCGGTCGACGCCGTACTCGACGCGATCGTCCGTGCAGTGGTCTCCGGCGACCGCGTTTCGGTCACCGGATTCGGCTCGTTCGAGAAGGTCGACCGCCCGGCCCGTTACGCCCGCAACCCGCAGACGGGTGAGCGGGTGCGGGTCAAGAAGACCTCGGTGCCGCGCTTCCGCGCCGGTCAGGGCTTCAAGGACCTGGTGAGCGGCTCGAAGAAGCTCCCCAAGGGCGGCGAGGTCTCCGTCAAGAAGGCCCCCAAGGGCAGCCTCACCGGTGGCGCGGCCATCAAGAAGGCCGCCGCGAAGAAGGCCACCGCCAAGAAGGCCGCGGCGAAGAAGGCGGCTCCGGCGAAGAAGGCCGCGGCGAAGAAGGCCACCACCGCGAAGAAGGTCACCGCCAAGAAGACGGCGGCGAAGAAGGCCCCCGCCAAGGCCGCCGCCAAGAAGGCGACCCCGGCCAAGAAGACCACCGCGAAGAAGGCGACGGCCAAGAAGACCGCGCCCGCGAAGAAGGCGACGGCGAAGAAGGCTCCCGCCAAGAAGGCCACCGCGCGCAAGACCACCGCGAAGAAGACCACCGCCCGCAAGCGGTGACCACAGCAGCGGCGACGCCATGCGTCGGGCCGGTCTCCCTCCGGGGAGCCCGGCCCGCGGTGCTTGTGGGCCCCGGCCGCCGTCTAGGCTCTCTTCCATGCAGGCCACCGCGTACACGTACGACCCCCAGACCCGCTCCGGCAGCGTGCTGCTCGACGACGGCACCCCGCTGCCCTTCGACGCGGCCGCCTTCGACGCCGGCGGGCTGCTGCTGCTCCGGCCCGGTCAGCGGGTGCGCATCGAGGTCACCGGCGAAGACGACGCCCGGCACATCGACCTGATCACGCTCCAGACGCTCTGACCTGCGGCGGCACCGGCCCGGACGGGTCCACGGCCGCCCCGGCGCCGCCCGCCCCCGCGGCCGTCCGCGCCGCCAGCGGCGCCTGCCGCGCCGTGTGCGGGCCCACGCCCAGCGCCAGCGCGGCCAGCAGATCCTCGCCGGTGTCCACGTCCCGGCGTACCGACGGCACGTCCGGTGCGGTGATCTCTCGCGCGCCCGACGCCAGATGACGGGCCCGCGAGGCGCCTCCGAATGCCGGTGCCAATTCCACCCCGGAACTCGCGGTCAGAAGTGTTGTCCCGAAATGCGCCGCATCCGCGAGAAATGCACGGGGAAATACCGCGGCGGAATGGAGCACCCGGGCCAGCTCGGCCGGGCGCAGTGCGGGCAGATCCGCGTTCAGCGCGGCCACCGGCGCGCCCGGACGACCCTCCCGGACCGCCGCCGCGCCGTGCGCCAGCGCCGCGTTCAGCCCGCCCGCCGGAGTGTCGGGCACGATCCGCGCCCCCAGCGCCGCGAGCCGCTCCGCGGCCGACCGGTCGTCCGTGACAACCACCACATCGTGCACATCACCGCAGGCCAGCGCGGCTGCCACGGTGTCCAGGGCGAAGGCCAGGGCCAGCCGCGGCCGGAACTCCTCCCCGGCGGCCCGGGCAAGCCTGCTCTTGGCCCGCACCAGCGGTTTCAGCGGCACCACCAGGCTCCAGGCCGCCGCTGCCTCGCCGTCCGCTCCGTCTCTTCGCATCCGCGCCATTCTCACCCGCCGCCGACGCCCCGGGGGAGCGCCGGGGTTACGGTGTCCTCGACATAGCGGGTACCTGGGGCGACACTTGTGCGGCTGCCGGCCCGTAGCAGCTACGCAGGTCCCACAAGGAGGGTGTCCCAGTGTCCCGCCGCAGAATCGGCTTCTGGTACCGCTTGGCCGCGGTCATCTGCAAACCGCCGCTCTTGGTTCTGTTCAAGCGGGACTGGCAGGGAATGGAGCACATTCCGGCCGACGGTGGATTTATCACCGCGGTCAACCACAACTCCTATCTCGACCCGCTCTCCTATGCGCACTATCAGTACAACACCGGTCGGGTCCCCCGATTCCTCGCCAAGGCCGGACTCTTCAAGAGCGGCTTTGTCGGCCTGATGATGCGCGGCACCGGACAGATCCCGGTCTACCGGGAAACCACCGACGCCGCCAACGCGTTCCGCGCCGCCGTCACCGCCATCCACAAGGGCGAATGCGTCGCCTTCTACCCCGAGGGCACCCTCACCCGGGACCCCGAGCTCTGGCCGATGCAGGGCAAGACCGGAGCCGCGCGGGTGGCGCTGCTGACCAAGGCCCCGGTCATCCCGGTCGCCCAGTGGGGCGCCAACGACGCGATGCCGCCGTACGCCAAGGAGAAGAAGCTCCAGCTCCTCCCGCGCAAGACGCTGCGGGTCAAGGCGGGGCCGCCGGTCGACCTGAGCGCCTACTACGACCAGGAACCCACCGCCGAGGTGCTGCGCGCCGTCACCGACCTCATCATGAGCGCGATCACCGAGCAGCTGGCCCAGCTGCGCGGCGAGCCCGCACCGGCCGCACCGTACGACTGGCGCAAGGCCATCGCCCAGGAACGCCGGGCCGCCCGCGAGGCCGCCAAGGCCGCCGCTGAGCCGGCCCCCGCCACCGAAGGCGCGATCGCCCCGCAGCAGGCCCGAAGCACCCAGCAGGCACAGGAGGATGAAGGCAAGTGACGCGCTGCGCCGTCTACGGCACGGGGTCCTGGGGCACCGCATTCGCGATGGTGCTCGCCGACGCGGGATGCGAGGTGACCCTGTGGGGGCGCCGCGCGGCCCTGGTCGACGCCATCAACAACGGCCGTACGAACCCCGACTACCTGCCGGGCGTCGAGCTCCCCGAGGCCGTACGGGCCACCACCGACCCGGCACGGGCGGCCCGCGACGCGGAGTTCACCGTCCTGGCCGTGCCGTCCCAGACGCTGCGCGGAAACCTCGCCGAATGGGCGCCCCTGCTGCCCGCCGACACGATCCTGGTCTCCCTGATGAAGGGCGTCGAACTGGGCACGGCCAAGCGGATGAGCGAGGTCATCGAGGAGGTCGCCAAGGCCCCCGCCGAGAGGGTCGCGGTGCTCACCGGCCCCAACCTCGCCAAGGAGGTCGCGGCCCGGCAGCCCGCCGCCGCGGTCGTCGCCTGCGCCGACGAGGCGGTCGCCCGCCGGGTGCAGACCGCCTGCCACACCTCGTACTTCCGCCCGTACACCAACACCGACGTGGTGGGCTGCGAACTGGGCGGCGCGGTCAAGAACGTCATCGCCCTCGCGGTCGGCATCGCCACCGGCATGGGCCTGGGCGACAACGCCAAGGCCTCACTGATCACCCGCGGGCTCGCCGAGACCACCCGGCTCGGCCTCGCCATGGGCGCCGACGCGCACACCTTCGCCGGCCTCGCCGGCATGGGCGACCTCGTCGCCACCTGCTCCTCGCCGCTGTCCCGCAACAACACCTTCGGCACCAACCTCGGCCGCGGGATGACGCTCCAGGAAACCATCGCGGTCACCAAGCAGACCGCCGAGGGCGTCAAGTCCTGCGAATCCGTTCTGGATCTGGCCCGCAGGCACGGCGTCGACATGCCGCTCACCGAGACGGTCGTGTCCATCGTCCACGACGGCAAGCCGCCCCTGGTGGCCCTCAAGGAACTGATGGCGCGCAGCGCCAAATCCGAGCGGCACTGAACAACGGCACCGGGAAACGGCACCGAACCGGGACGAAAACCCGGCCGTCCGCGGCGGGTGCCGGCGCCACGCCACCAACGGCGGCCGCCGCACTGACGCCGCGCCGGTCAGCAGGTACCCTCAACGCGATATGAGCAGCCAGACCTCCTCCCACAAGCCCCGCGTCGCCGTCGTGTTCGGCGGGCGCAGCTCCGAGCACGCCATCTCCGTGGTCACCGCCGGAGCCGTACTGCGCGCCATCGACCGCGACAAGTACGACGTGCTGCCCATCGGCATCACCACCGACGGCCGCTGGGCGCTCACCGCCGACGACCCCGAGCGGATGGCCATCGCGGACCGGCGGCTGCCCAGCGTGGCCGAGCTCGCCGAGTCCACCGAGGGCGGAGTGGTGCTCCCCGTCGACCCGTCCAACCGCGAGGTGGTCTACACCGAGCCCGGTTCGGTGCCCAAGGCGCTCGGCGAGGTCGACGTGGTCTTCCCCGTCCTGCACGGCCCGTACGGCGAGGACGGCACCCTGCAGGGCCTCCTGGAGCTCTCCGGCGTGCCCTACGTCGGCTCGGGCGTGCTGGCCTCCGCGGTCGGCCAGGACAAGGACTACATGAAGCGGGTGTTCACCTCCTTCGGGCTGCCGGTCGGCCCCTACGAGGTCATCCGCCCCCGGGAGTGGGAGAAGGACCCCACGGCGGCCCGCAAGAAGATCGTGGACTTCGCCGCCGAACACGGCTGGCCGCTCTTCGTGAAGCCCGCCCGGGCCGGCTCGTCCATGGGCATCAGCAAGGTCGACGGCCTGGAGGGCCTGGACGAGGCCATCGAGGAGGCCCGCCGGCACGACCCCAAGATCCTCGTGGAATCGCTGTTGAGCGGCCGCGAGATCGAGTGCGGGGTGCTGGAGTTCGCGGACGGGCCGCGGGCCAGCGTGCCGGCCGAGATCCCGCCGGTCACCGCGCACGACTTCTACGACTTCGAGGCCAAGTACATCGACTCGGCCGCCGGCATCGTGCCGGCGCCGCTGACCGCCGAGCAGACCGCGAAGGTCCAGGAACTGGCCGTCGCGGCCTTCGAGGCGGCGTCCTGCGAGGGCCTGGTCCGCGCGGACTTCTTCCTGCAGGACAACGGCGAGTTCGTGATCAACGAGATCAACACGCTCCCCGGCTTCACGCCCATCTCGATGTACCCGCGGATGTGGCAGGAGAGCGGAGTGAGCTACCCGGAGCTGATCGACCGCCTCCTGGAGGCGGCGCTGCAGCGCTCGACCGGCCTGCGCTAGCACCGCGGCCGGCCCGCGCCAGGAGGCTAGATGCCCGCGGGGACGGTCTTCTTCACCGCGCCCGCGAGGTCGGGGAGCACATTGACCTCGGGGGCGTACTTCCCGGGCACGGTCACCTCGACGTACACCTTGCGCAGCACGGTCGTGAAGCGGTAGCCGTCGTCCTGCTTCTCGAAGAGCCACCGGACGCCGTTGACTTCCGCCGCCTCCGGGTTGGGGTTGTAATGTTCACTCCCGTGTCTCAGGACGTCCGGCTTCGGCACCCCGCAGCGCAGTTGCACGGCGGGGTCGCCCCAGACGGCGGTGAAGTCGGAGACGGGCTCGGCGGTCCGCCGCTTCAGTCCGTCGACGGTCCGCGGCAGTTCCTCGTGGAGTGCCCGGCAGTGCCGCGCCGCCTCGCCCCGGGGGGACGGGACGGCCACGTCCTCGGAAGACGAACAGCTCACCGCGGCGAACGCCACGGTGAGCAGGGGAAGGGCCAGGATCGGGCGGCACCGGCGACGCGAAGAGATCACCCGGCCGAGCATACGGGGGAGCTAGAGATGAACGACCGGGCAGGTGAGGGTGCGCGTGATGCCCTCCACTTGCTGGACCTTCGCCACCACCATGCGGCCCAGCTCATCGACGGTGTCGGCCTGTGCGCGCACGATGACGTCGTAGGGACCGGTGACGTCCTCGGCCTGCAGCACACCGGGGATCTTCGCGATCACCTCCGCGACGGCCGAGGCCTTGCCGACCTCGGTCTGGATCAGGATGTAGGCCTGTACCACGGAACCTCCAGGGCGGCTACGAGGATCATGGGGGAAGAAGGGACGCCACGGTACCGCGTCACCGTGCGGAGCGGGGAGACCCGCGCGGTGAACACGGCAGGTGCGGCGCAACCGTCAGCCACGTACGGACCGTCCGTACAACGGTCCGTACACATGAGAAGGGCAACAGCATGAAGGGCACCGTGGGCGAGCTGGGGGAGTTCGGTCTGATCAGGGAGCTCACCTCCCGGCTCACGTCCACTCCGGCGGTACGGATCGGGCCGGGGGACGACGCCGCGGTGGTCACCGCGCCGGACCGGAGGGTGGTCGCCAGTACCGACATCCTCCTGGAGGGCCGGCACTTCCGCCGTGACTGGTCCACCGCCTACGACGTCGGCCGCAAGGCCGCCGCACAGAACCTCGCCGACATCGCGGCGATGGGCGCGGTGCCCACCGCGATCCTGCTGGGCCTGGTCGTGCCCGCGGAACTCCCCGCGACCTGGCCGACCGAGCTGATGGACGGGCTGCGCGACGAGTGCCAGGTGGCCGGTGCCGCCGTCGTCGGCGGGGACGTGGTCCGCGGCGACACCATCACCGTCGCCATCACCGCCCTCGGCGACCTGCGCAACCAGGAGCCGGTCACCCGGGCCGGCGCCCAGCCCGGCGACGTGGTCGCGGTGACCGGCTGGCTCGGCTGGTCCGCCGCCGGGCACGCGGTCCTCTCCCGCGGCTTCCGCTCGCCGCGCGCCTTCGTGGAGGCGCACCGCCGCCCCGAACCGCCGTACCACGCCGGTCCCGCGGCCGCCGGGCTCGGCGCCACCGCCATGACCGACGTCAGCGACGGGCTCGTCGCCGACCTCGGGCACATCGCGGAGGCCAGCAAGGTCCGGATCGACCTGCGGTCCGCGGCGATCGACATCCCCACGCAGATGTCCGACATCGGCACCGCGGTCGGCGTGGACCCGATGCAGTGGGTGCTCAACGGCGGCGAGGACCACGCGATCGTGGCCACCTTCCCGCCGGACGTGAAGCTGCCCGCCCGGTGGAAGGTCATCGGCGAGGTCCTCAACCCCTCCGCGCTGCCGCAGGTGACGGTGGACGGCGCCCCCTGGGCGAAGGCCGGCTGGGACCACTTCGGGGACAACGCCGACGCCGAGTAGCCCCTGGTGGCGGGTAGATTCGCCGGCATGCACATACCTCCACGCGTCCTGACCGTCGCCGGGTCCGACTCCGGCGGCGGCGCGGGCATCCAGGCCGACCTGAAGACGATGCTGGCGCTCGGCACCCACGGCATGAGCGTGCTCACTGCCGTCACCGCCCAGAACTCCCTGGGCGTGCAGGGCGCGTGGGACCTGCCCGCCGAGGCCGTACGCGCCCAGTTCCGCAGCGTCGTCGACGACATCGGCGTGCAGGCCGTCAAGACCGGCATGCTCTCCTCGGCGGAACTCGTCGAGACCGTCGCCGATCTGCTCGCCGCACTGGACGTCCCGGTCGTCGTCGACCCCGTGGGCGTCTCCAAACACGGTGACGCGCTGCTCGCCGCGAGCGCCCTGGACGCGGTGCGCACCAAACTCCTGCCGACGGCCACCGTCGCCACCCCCAACCTCGACGAGGTGGCCCAGCTCACCGGCGTTGCCGTCCACGGAGAGGCCGACATGCGCCGGGCGGCCGCCGCCGTCCTGGACTTCGGGCCGCGCTGGGCGCTGATCAAGGGCGGCCACCTCACGGCCGCGGACGGTGCCGGTGACAGCGCCGTCGACCTGCTCACCGACGGCACCGAGGAGCACTGGCTGCGCGCCCCGCGCCACGACAACCGGCACACCCACGGCACCGGCTGCACCCTCGCCAGCGCGCTCGCCGCGCAGCTGGCCAAGGGCGACCCCGTCCCGCGGGCCGCCGCCGCGGCGAAGGACTACGTCACCGGCGCGATCGCGGCCGGCTTCCGGCTGGGCGCCGGCATCGGGCCGGTCGACCACGGCTGGCGGCTGCGCGACGGGGGGTGAACCGCCCGCCCGCGGCGGCACCGGAACGGCAAAAAGCCGGTCCACCCCACGGGTGGACCGGCTTCCCAGGCAACCGGCCGGCTGCGCTACGACTAAGGCGTCAGCGCGAGACCTTGCCGGCCTTGATGCACGAGGTGCAGGCGTTCAGCTTCTTCGGCGTGCGCCCGATCACTGCACGCACCGTCTGGATGTTGGGGTTCCAACGACGGTTGGTACGGCGATGCGAGTGCGAGACACTCTTGCCGAAGCCCGGCCCCTTGCCGCAGACGTCGCAGTTGGCAGCCACGGGTCACTCCAAAGACTTCAGATGCACTTACGGTGAAATCCCGACGGGCCGAGTGCATTGCCCGACCGGCGACCGTCAGGAGAGGAAATGGCCCGATTCTCATCGGGCAACCGGAGCAGCATACAACGACCGCTCCCGTAGAACGAAACTATCACGCACCTCCCGGCCCCCGCCCCGGCCTCCCCACCGGGGCGCGGCTACTGTGCGGTGCAGCCCGTGACCCAGGAGGACGATGTGCCGTACCCGCTCGACGCCGCCGCGGTCCGCTCCTGGTGCGGGCTGGCGCTGGAGGCGCTCGGCCGGGAACGCGAGCGGATCGACGCGATCAACGTCTACCCGGTGGCCGACGGCGACACCGGCACCAACCTCTATCTGACGCTGGAATCCGCGGCGCGCGCGGTCGAGGCCGCCTTCGACGGCCATGCCTCCGCGGGCACCGCCCCCGGCCTCGCCGACGCGATCGGCGCGATGGCACACGGCGCCCTGATAGGAGCGCGCGGGAACTCCGGCACCATCCTGGCGCAGCTGCTGCGCGGGATGACCGACGTCCTGGCGGCCGGCGGCGGGACGGACGGCACGGACACCGCGACCGGTGACCGCTCGGCCGAGGCGCTGCGCCGGGCCCTGCGCCGGGCCGCCGCCTCCACGTACGAGGCCGTCGCCCACCCCGTGGAGGGCACCGTCCTGACCGTCGCCACCGCTGCCGCCGACGCCGCCGAACGCGCCGCAGGCGAGGCCGGCGACGCCGCCGCGGTCGCCCGCGCCGCCCACGAAGGCGCCCGTACGGCCCTGCAGGAGACCCCCGGGCAGTTGGCCGTGCTCGGCAGGGCGGGCGTCGTGGACGCCGGCGGCTGCGGGCTCGTCGCGCTGCTGGGCGCGCTCGCCGACGCGCTCTCCGGAGAGGTCACCGCCACCCCCGTCGCCGTACGGGCCGACGCCCCGCTCCCCGAGGCCGCCGGCTGCGACGTCGCCGCCCACACGGCGGCCGACGCCTGCGGAGAGCCCGGTGGACCCGCCTTCGAGGTGATCTACCTGCTGGAGGCGTCGGACGAGGCCGTGGCAAGGCTGCGCACCCGGCTCGACGGGCTCGGCGACTCCCTGGTGGTGGTCGGCGGCGACGGGCTGTGGCACGTCCACGTCCACGTCGACGACGCGGGCGCCGCCGTGGAGGCCGGCATCGAGGCCGGCCGCCCGTACCGGATCCGCATCACGCACTTCGGCGGCGCCGGCCGCACCAAGGAGCCGGCCCTGGCAGCGCGGGCCGTGGTCGCGGTGGTGCCGGGCGCCGGGCTCGCCGGCCTGTGTACCGGGGCCGGTGCGACGGCCGTCACCGTACGCCCCGGGGAGCCGCCGGCCAGCGGCGAACTGGTGCAGGCGATCCGGCAGGCCCACGCCCGCGAGGTCATGCTGCTGCCCAACGACCCCGAACTCCGGCACACCGCCGCGGCCGCCGCCGAACAGGCCCGCACCGAAGGCGTCCGGGTCGCGGTGATCCCCACCCGCGCCGCCGTCCAGGGCATCGCCGCGCTGGCCGTGCACGAGCCGGACCGCAGCTTCGACGAGGACGCGGTCGCCATGACCTCCGCCGCCGGCGCCACCCGCTACGCCGAGCTCGCCCTCGCCGAACGGCAGTCGTGGACGATGGCGGGCGTCTGCCAGGCCGGCGACGTCCTCGGGCTGATCGACGGCGACGTCGCGGTGATCGGCTCGGACCTCACCGTCACCGCCATGACGGTGCTGGACCGGATGCTGTCCGCGGGCGGGGAAATGGTGACCCTGGTCCTCGGCGCGGGGGCGCCCGCCGCCCTCGCCGAGCGGCTGGAACGGCACGTCCGCGAGCGGCACCTCGCCGTCGACACGGTCGTCTACGACGGCGGCCAGCGCACCGCCCCGCTGCTCATCGGCGTGGAGTGACGGCGCCCCGGCGGCCGGGACCGGCGCAATTGTCAGAGGCGTGGTGTGCAATAGACGCGTGGCTGCGCTCGACGAACCCCTGAAGAAAATCCTCGGCGGCACCACCGCGAAGGTGCTGGCCGAGCATCTCGACCTGCACACGGTCGGTGACCTGCTGCACCACTACCCGCGCCGCTACGCCGAGCGCGGCGAGCTGACCCGCCTCGCCGACCTCCCGCTGGACGAACACGTCACGGTCGTCGCCCGGGTCGCCGACGCCCGGGTGCACAAATTCAACGCCGGCCGGGGACAGCGCCTGGAAGTGACGCTCACGGACGGCAGCGGCCGGCTCCAGCTCGTCTTCTTCGGCAAGGGCATCCACAAGCCGCACAAGGAACTGCTGCCCGGGCGCCGCGCGATGTTCGCCGGCAAGGTCTCCGTCTTCAACCGCAAACTCCAGCTCGCCCACCCCGAATACGCGCTCCTGGACGGCGACACCGACGGCGACGCCGTGGACGCCTTCGCCAATCAGCTCATCCCGATCTACCCGGCCTGCCAGCAGATGGCGTCCTGGAAGATCACCAAGGCGGTCGACGCGGTGCTGCCCAGCGCCCAGGACGCCGTCGACCCGCTTCCCGAGGCACTGCGCGAGGGCCGGTCGCTGGTCCCGCTCACCGAGGCGCTGCTGAAGATCCACCGCCCCGACAGCAAGGCCGACATCGCCGGTGCGCGGGACCGGCTGAAGTGGGACGAGGCGTTCGTGATGCAGGTCGCGCTGGCCCGCAGGCGCCTGACCGACACCCAACTCCCCGCCGTGCCACGGCAGTTGGTCAAGGACGGCATCCTCGACGCGTTCGACGCCGAGCTGCCGTTCACGCTCACCGAAGGCCAGCAGAAGGTCAGCCGGGAGATCTTCGACGACCTGGCGACCGAACACCCCATGCACCGCCTCCTCCAGGGCGAGGTCGGCTCCGGCAAGGCCCAGCCGCTGGACGCCCTGGTGCTCACCCCGAGCGGCTTCCGGCCCATGGGGGAGATGACCGTCGGCACCGAAGTGGTGGTGCCCAGCGGCGAGCGCGCCGTGGTGGACGGCGTCTTCCCGCAGGGCGAGCGCGAGGTGTGGCGACTGGTGCTGTCGGACGGCTCCACCGCCGAGTGCGACGACGAGCACCTGTGGATCGTCGGGTCCCGCGAGACGGGCGAGCGGGTGCTGACGACCCGCGAGCTACGGGCCGACCTGCTGCGCGCCGACGGCCGGCCCAAGTGGTCCATCGCGCCCGCCACACCGGTGGACCTCGACGACGGCGGGGAGCGACCGCTCGACCCGTACCGCCTGGGCCGGTCCCTCCCCGAGGACGGCCTGCCGGCCGCCTGCCGCAACGCCCCCGTCAAGGACCGGCGGGCCGTGCTGCGCGGTCTGCTGGACGCCGGGGGAGAGGCTTCCGGCGCCGGGGACGTGTTCCGCGCCGCGTCCGGCCCGCTGGCCGCCGACCTCGCCTGGCTGGTGCGCTCCCTGGGCGGCGCGGCCCAGCTGCAGGACACCGGGGCGGGCGGGTACGACGTCCATGTCGCGCTGCCCGAGGAGGGGGCCGGTGACGCTCCGGGCTTCCGGCGCTCCATCCGCGCGATCGAGCACGTGGGCCGCAAGCCCGTCCAGTGCATCAGCGTCGCGCACCCCTCCCACGCCTATGTGACCGACCACTTCACCGTCACGCACAACACCATGGTCGCGCTGCGCGCCATGCTCGGAGTCGTCGACAGCGGCGGCCAGGCCGCGATGCTGGCGCCCACCGAGGTGCTCGCCCAGCAGCACCACCGCTCGATCACCGAGATGATGGGGGAGCTGGCCGAGGGCGGGATGCTCGGCGGCGCCGAGCAGGGCACCAAGGTGGTGCTGTTGACCGGCTCCATGGGCGCCGCGGCCCGCCGGCAGGCGCTGCTCGACCTGGTCACCGGCGAGGCCGGCATCGTCGTCGGCACGCATGCGCTGATCGAGGACAAGGTGCAGTTCCACGACCTGGGGCTGGTGGTCGTCGACGAACAGCACCGCTTCGGCGTCGAGCAGCGCGACGCCCTGCGCGGCAAGGGCAAACAGCCGCCGCACCTGTTGGTGATGACCGCGACCCCGATCCCGCGGACGGTCGCGATGACCGTCTTCGGCGATCTGGAGACCTCCGTCCTCGACCAACTCCCCGCCGGACGCTCGCCGATCGCCAGCCACGTGGTGCCCGCGAAGGACAAACCGCACTTCCTCGCGCGCACGTGGGAGCGGGTCCGCGAAGAGGTCGAGGCCGGGCACCAGGCGTACGTGGTCTGCCCGCGGATCGGCGACGAGGAGGACGCGCCCAAGCCGGGGAAGAAGGGCGCGTCCGGGGGCAACGACGCGGCGGCCGCGGCGAGTTCGCCGGAGGACATCGCCGAGAAGCGCCCGCCGCTCGCGGTGCTCGACATCGCCGACCAGCTCACCAAGGGCCCGCTCGCCGGCCTGCGGGTGGCAGTGCTGCACGGCAGAATGGCGCCGGACGACAAGGACGAGGTGATGCGCTCGTTCGCGGCCGGCGAGCTGGACGTGCTGGTCGCGACGACGGTCATCGAGGTCGGGGTGAACGTCCCCAACGCCACCGTCATGGTGATCATGGACGCGGACCGGTTCGGCGTCTCCCAGCTGCACCAGCTGCGCGGCCGGGTCGGCCGTGGATCGGCGCCCGGCCTGTGCCTGCTGGTCAGCGAGATGCCCGAGGCCAGCCCGGCGCGGGCCCGGCTCGCCGCGGTGGCCGGCACCCTCGACGGTTTCGAGCTCTCCCGGATCGACCTGGAACAGCGGCGCGAGGGCGACGTCCTGGGCCAGGCCCAGTCCGGCGTCCGCTCCTCGCTGCGGATGCTCACGGTCATCGACGACGAGGAGATCATCGCCGCCGCCCGCGAGGAGGCCACCGCGCTGGTCGGCGACGACCCCGAGCTGACCGGCTACCCGGAGCTGCGGATCGCGCTGTCCGCCCTGCTGGACGAGGAACGGGAGCAGTATCTGGACAAGGGCTGAGCGAGCCGGGACGGCGGGCCGCGCCGTCCGTGCGCCGCCCGCGGCCGGGTGAGAACGATCACGGACCGGGGTGCCGCCCGGACGCCTCCGGCGGGCGCCCGCCGCCGGACGACGGAATATCGTGGAGGACGGAGCCCGCGCGGCTCCGCCACCACCCCTGCACCCCGCACGACGTAAGGACGGGCCCATGACCCGCGTGATCGCCGGTACGGCCGGCGGCCGCCGCCTGGCCGTACCACCCGGCAACGGCACCCGCCCGACCTCCGACCGGGCACGCGAGGGCATGTTCTCCACCTGGGAGTCGCTGGACGGCCCCCTGACCGGCGCCCGGGTGCTCGATCTGTACGGCGGTTCCGGCGCGGTCGGCCTGGAGGCGCTCTCCCGCGGCGCGGCACACGTCCTGCTGGTGGAGGCCGACGCCCGCGCCGTCCGCACCATCCGTGACAACGTCCGCACGGTCGGCCTCCCGGGCGTCGAGGTGCGGCCCGGCAAGGCCGAACAGACCGCCGCCGCCCCGGCCCCCGGCGAGCCCTACGACATCGTCTTCCTGGACCCGCCGTACGCGGTGAGCGACGCAGAGCTGTGCGAGATCCTGCTCACACTCCGTGGTCAGGGGTGGCTGACCGACGATGCACTCGTCACCGTGGAACGGAGCACCAGAGGCGGCGCGTTCCCGTGGCCGGACGGCTTCACCGCGATCAAGGCCCGTCGTTACGGCGAGGGGACGCTTTGGTACGGTCGCGCCGCTTCGACGTCCGCCGAACCGACGTCAGCAAGCGTGTCATGACCGCATCGGAGAGCGAGGAACCCGCGTTGCGCCGCGCCGTCTGTCCGGGGTCGTTCGACCCCATCACCAATGGGCACCTGGACATCATCGCCCGTGCCTCCAAGCTGTACGACGTCGTCCATGTGGCCGTGATGATCAACCAGTCCAAGCAGGGGCTGTTCACGGTCGACGAGCGGATCGACCTGATCCGCCGGGCCACCGCCGAGTACGGCAACGTCCAGGTCGAGTCCTTCCACGGCCTGCTCGTCGACTTCTGCAAGCAGCGCGACATCCCCGCGATCGTCAAGGGCCTGCGCGCGGTCAGCGACTTCGACTACGAGCTGCAGATGGCCCAGATGAACAACGGCCTCTCCGGCGTGGAGACCCTGTTCGTCCCCACCAACCCCACCTACAGCTTCCTCTCCTCCAGCCTCGTCAAGGAGGTCGCCGCCTGGGGTGGCGACGTCTCCCACCTGGTCCCGCCGTTCGTGCTCGACGCGCTCACCGAGCGGCTTCGCAAGAAGAGCTGATCACCGCCCCGGCGCACCCGCCGCGGGCACTTTCTGACGTACCGTCAGTTGGTGTCGGGCGGAGGGCCGGTGGACGTACAGTCGTCCCGTTCCGTCGTTCCAACCCTCAGAGAGTGGCGAGTCCAAGGTGGACGTGCAGAAGAAGCTCGACGACATCGTCGCGACCGTCGCCGGCGCCCGGTCCATGCCCATGTCGGCCTCGTGCGTGGTCAACCGCGCCGAGCTGCTCGCCATGCTGGAAGAGGTGCGCGCCGCGCTGCCCGGATCGCTCGCCCAGGCACAGGAGCTGCTCGGCGGCCGGGAGCAGATGGTCGAGGAGGCGCGCGCCGAGGCGGAGCGGATCATCGAGTCCGCGCACGCCCAGCGCGGTTCGCTGATCTCCGACACCGAGGTCGCCCGGCAGTCGCAGGAGGAGGCGGACCGGATCCTCGCCGAGGCCACCCAGGAGGCCGCCGAGATCCGCGCCGAGGCCGACGACTACGTCGACTCCAAGCTCGCCAACTTCGAGGTCGTCCTCACCAAGACCATCGGATCCGTCGACCGCGGCCGCGAGAAGCTGCTCGGCCGGGGCCCCGGACTCGACGAACAGGGCTACGAGGACGCCGAGGCCCCCGAGCGCAGCGCCGACCCGGAGACCCTCAGGCAGCGCGCGGACGCCTATGTGGACGCCAAGTTCGGCGCCTTCCAGGCCGTGCTGACCAAGACGCTGGAGGCGGTCGGCCGGGGCCGCGACAAGCTCCAGGGCGCCCGGGCGATCGACGAACTCGGCGTGCACCTGGCGGCCCAGGGCGACCCGCAGACCGCACAGCCGCAGGCCGACGCGGAGTACCTGGCCGAGCTGGCCGGCATCGGCGCCGACCGCGAACCGCAGACGCCCGTGGTCCCGCAGGACCAGCCCCTGGAGCACCAGCAGCCGCTCCAGCCACAGCAGCAGGGCTACTACACCGACCCGGCCGCCTACCCCCAGCAGGACGTCTACGGCTACCAGCAGCCCCAGCAGGCCGCCGCGTACGCCCAGCACCAGGACCCGTACGCCTACGACTGGCAGCAGCAGCCCCAGCAGCCCGGCTACGACCCGAACGCCTACCTCCAGCCCCAGGTCCCCCAGCAGCCCCAGCACGCCCCGCACACGCCCGCCCAGCCCGCCGCCCTGGACGAAACGAGCCTCTTCGACACGAGCATGATCAACCTCGACCAACTCCGCCAATACGAAGAGGGCCGCCAGTAGGAGGCATCTCCCCGGCGAGGCCGGCCGCGGGGGTGTCGGGCGCTGCGGGTGGCCTTCGGTCGGTCGCCGGCGAGGCTGGTGGCGTCGACCGGGCCCGGAGGCGGTTCGGACGGCGCTCGACCGGGCGCCCGGAGGTGGTTCGGGCGGCGCTTGCCCGGCCGCGAGTCGGTGCGGGAGGCCCGCCACCGGGCCCTGGCCCGGCGGCCCCGTACCGCGCCGGGCCAGGGAACCACCCGTAGCCCACCACCGGAACGAGCTCCGTAGCCGCCACCGGAACGAGCCCTGCAGCCGCCAACGGCACAAGCCCCGTAGCCGCCAACGGACCGACTCTGCCCGCGTCTCGCCGCGCCGCCGCCGGAGCAGCCCCGCCCACGCTCCGCTGCGCCCCCCCGCGCCGGAATAACCCCCGCCTTCCGCCTGGTTGTGGCCCCGCAGGGGGGCCTCGTGTCCCCTACGGGATCTGTTCCCCCGCCCCCTAGGTGTACGGGATCACGGGGGTATGCGTAGGTATGGTGTACGGGATACGGGAGCCCGGGTCTTCGGCCCCGCCACCCGCCCCCCGGTGGCCGCCCCGCCGCCCCGCCGCCCCGCCGCCCGGCGCGTGACCCGCGCCTCGCCCCCACCTACGCGGCCGCCGGACGATCGGCACGCGGCCCGTCCCCAGCCGGAACGGCCCCCGGGCCCGGCCTGCGCGTGGCTCGTGCGGAGCCGCCCCGTACGAAGTCCCCGTACGAGGCCGGTGTGCGGCCCATATGTGTCCGGCCCGCCCGCGGACCGGGTGTGGCCGGGGGAGCGGGGGCGGATTGGGCCTATCGGGGCGCTTCCAGTATCCTGGCTCTTCGGTCGCGCGTATTTCCGCGATCTCTGCTGCCCGGATTTCCCAGCGAAGCACGGGCGGCGCGAAAACCCCGTAGAAAGCAGGAAGCCATCAACGCCCGCCTCGACCACCGCGCCCCTCTCGTGTTCGATACGCGTGAGCTGGGCCGGCGTCCCGGTGCGCTCAAGAGGGTCTCCCGCTCCGTCGAGGCCCCCCGGGACCTCGGCAACGAGGTCATCGGTGTGCCCGAGGGCGCCTCGATCGAGCTCGACCTCCGCCTCGAATCGGTCATGGACGGGGTGCTCGTCACGGGCACCGCCCGTGCAACGGTCAAGGGGGAGTGCGTAAGGTGTCTGGAGCCGCTGGAGCGAGAGCTCGACAGCGACTTCCAGGAGTTGTTCGCCTACCCCGACGCCGATGCCAGGGTCCATGACAAGGACGCGGGCGACGACGCCGAGGATGAGGAGGACACCCTCTTCATCGAGGACGACCTGTTCGACCTCGAACCCGTGCTGCGCGATGCGGTGGTGCTCGCACTGCCGATGCAGCCGGTGTGCCAGGACGACTGCCCGGGCCTGTGTTCCGATTGCGGAGTGCGGCTCGCGGACGACCCGGACCACCACCACGACGCCGTCGACATCCGTTGGGCGGCACTGCAGGGACTCGCCGAAACCAGCAAGGACGGCGAGAAGGACAACGCACCCCGCGACGGCGGGGATGAACCTCAGGAGAAGTAGCCGTGGCTGTTCCGAAGCGGAAGATGTCGCGCAGCAACACGCGCCACCGCCGGTCGCAGTGGAAGGCTGCGGTCCCCACCCTGGTGGCGTGCGAGCGCTGCCACGAGCCCAAGCAGCAGCACATCGCGTGCCCCGCTTGCGGCACCTACAACAAGCGCCAGGTCCTCGAGGTCTGAGCGGCTGGTGACAGGCACTGTGTCTAGCCCCAAGAAGGCGGAAGACGCCCATTCGGCATCCCGCAAGCGCGGGGAGGAAACGACTCCGGCGGACACAGCCTCGTCCCACACGCTTCTGGAAGGGCGGCTCGGGTACCAGCTCGAGTCCGCCCTTCTGGTGCGTGCGCTGACGCACCGCTCGTTCGCATACGAGAACGGCGGTCTGCCCACCAACGAGCGGCTGGAGTTCCTCGGGGACTCGGTGCTCGGCCTGGTGGTCACGGACACGCTGTACCGCATCCACCCCGACCTGCCCGAAGGCCAGTTGGCCAAGTTGCGGGCCGCGGTGGTCAACTCGCGTGCGCTCGCCGAGGTGGGGCGCGGCCTCGACCTCGGTGCCTTCATCCGCCTCGGACGCGGCGAAGAGGGCACGGGCGGCCGGGACAAGGCCTCCATCCTCGCCGACACGCTCGAAGCGGTGATCGGCGCGGTCTACCTCGACCAGGGTCTCGACGCGGCCGCCGAGCTGGTGCACCGGCTCTTCGACCCGCTCATCGAGAAGTCCTCCAGCCTGGGCGCGGGCCTGGACTGGAAGACCAGCCTCCAGGAACTCACCGCGACCGAGGGTCTCGGCGTCCCGGAGTACCTGGTCACCGAGACCGGCCCGGACCACGAGAAGACCTTTACTGCTGCCGCCCGCGTCGGTGGTGTCTCGTACGGCACCGGCACCGGCCGCAGCAAGAAGGAAGCCGAGCAGCAGGCGGCGGAGTCCGCGTGGCGCGCCATTCGCGCCGCGGCGGACGAGGCGGCCAAGACGGCGGCCTCCGGCGACGCGGCGTCGCCGGGCCCGGACGGATCGGCTCCCACCGCCGACGACGGCTCGTCGTCGGCACACTGAAGCACCTCTCCTGACCCCGTCCGGGGCGACCACGCGTCGCCCCGGACGGGGTCAGAAGTCTTTCCCCGCCCGCCGAAGCCCCTCCGCCGCAACCTTGCGCCGAAGTGCTTCCGCCACGTCCTTCCCCGCGTTCTTCCCCTCCTTCCCACCCGTCGTCGTTCCGAGGAGTCCGCCGTGCCCGAGCTGCCCGAGGTCGAGGTCGTCCGCCGTGGACTGGAGCGCTGGGTCGACGGCCGCACCATCGACGAGGTCGAGGTGCGGCATCCGCGGGCGATCCGCCGGCACACGGCGGGGGCGGAGGACTTCGCGGCCCGCCTCACGGGGCTGCGCCTGGGGACCGCGCGCCGCCGCGGCAAGTACCTCTGGATCCCGGTGACCGGCGGCACCCCGGCAGCGCAGACCGCCGCCGAGGGCATCGCGCCGCTCGTCACCCCCGACGTGACCCACGGCCTGGCGATCCTCGCCCACCTCGGCATGAGCGGCCAGCTGCTGGTCCAGCCGCACGACGCGCCGGACGAGAAGCACCTGCGCATCCGGCTGCGGTTCGCCGACGACCTGGGGACCGAGCTCCGCTTCGTCGACCAGCGCACCTTCGGCGGCCTGTCGCTGCACGACACCGTGCCCGGCGACCCCGACCAACTGCCCGACGTCATCGCGCACATCGCCCGCGACCCGCTCGACCCGGCCTTCGACGACGCCGCCTTCCACGACGCGCTGCGCCGCCGCCGGACCACCGTCAAGCGGGCGCTGCTCGACCAGACCCTGATCAGCGGAGTGGGCAACATCTACGCCGACGAGGCGCTCTGGCGCAGCAAGCTGCACTACGAGCGGCCGACCGCCACCTTCACCCGCCCGCGCACCGCCGAGCTGCTCGGGCACGTACGGGACGTGATGCGCGCCGCGCTGGCCGTCGGCGGCACCAGCTTCGACAGCCTCTACGTCAACGTCAACGGCGAGTCCGGCTACTTCGAGCGCTCGCTGGACGCCTACGGCCGCGAGGACGAGCCCTGCCGCCGCTGCGGTACGGCGATCCGCCGCCGGCCGTGGATGAACCGCTCCAGCTACTTCTGCCCGCGCTGCCAGCGGCCGCCGCGCCCCTGAACGGGTCCGCGCTCTTCCCCGGGAAGTCCTTGCCGCCGGCGGCTCAGCGCGCGGCGTGCTCGGCGTCGTAGCGCTCCTGCGCCCGGAGCACCTGCGGCATGCGGTCCTCCACCAGGTCGATCAGCGCCCGGAGTTGGCGGGCGACCTGGTGCCCCAGCGGGGTCAGTGCGTAGTCCACCCGCGGCGGGTTGGTCTGCTGTGCCTCGCGGTGCACCAGCCCGTCGCGCTCCAGCGCGTGCAGGGTCTGCGACAGCATCTTCTCGCTCACCCCGTCGACCCGGCGGCGCAGTTCGTTGAACCGGAACGTCCCGTCGAGCAGCGCGCCCAGCGTCAGGCTGCCCCAGCGGTCGGTGATGTGCTTGAGCGTGTCGCGGGAGGGGCAGTTGCGCGCGAACACGTCGTAGGCCAGGTCGTCCGGACAGCCGCCGGCGGCCTCCCCGTTCGTCCGGTCCGCGGTCTCGGTCGTCGCCATCCTCACACCATACTCCGCGATAGCGCTTTCCGCTGGAAAGCGCTATCTGAGATGCTGGCGCTATCTCTTGGGTTGCACTTTCGAAAAGTTAGTGCTTTTCTCGGTGCAGACGCCCCGGCGACGACCGCCCGGGGCCCCGTCCCCCGAGGAGATCCCGTGACCACCCCTGCTCTGCCCGCGCCCGTCGTCTCGATCGCGTACCACTCCGGTTTCGGTCACACCGCCGTCCTGGCCGAGGCCGTCCGGGCCGGCGCCGTCGAGGCGGGTGCCACCGTCCACCTGATCAAGGTCGACGAGATCACCGAGGCCCAGTGGGAGCAGCTCGACGCCTCCGACGCGATCGTCTTCGGCTCGCCGACCTACATGGGGACCGCCTCCGGCGCGTTCCACGTCTTCGCCGAGGCGACCTCCGCGCGCTGGGCGACCCGCGCCTGGCAGGACAAGCTCGCGGCGGGC
Source organism: Streptomyces bugieae (assembly GCF_036352915.1). Taxonomy (NCBI): domain Bacteria; kingdom Bacillati; phylum Actinomycetota; class Actinomycetes; order Kitasatosporales; family Streptomycetaceae; genus Streptomyces; species Streptomyces bugieae. The sequence goes on along the minus strand of NZ_JAZBJP010000010.1, from coordinate 39,756 downwards.
TTCACCAACTCCGCCTCCAAGAGCGGCGACAAGCTCCACACCCTGCAGTTCTTCACGGTGCTCGCCGCCCAGCACGGCATGACCTGGGTGGGCCTGAACCTGCTGCCGGGCTGGAACTCCTCCACCGCGTCCGAGAACGACCTGAACCGGCTGGGCTTCTTCCTGGGCGCCGCCGCCCAGTCGAACAACGACCAGGGCCCCGAGGGCGTCCACAAGGCCGACGTCGCCACCGCCGAACACCTCGGCCGCCGTATCGCCGAGCAGGCCCGGGTCACCCTCGCGGGCCGCGCCGCGCTGTCCGCCTGACCGGCACGGACCCGGGCATCACGACCCCGCAGGCCCGGCCGCTACGGTGCGTGAAGGGCCTCCGGGTCGGCACCAGGGCCTCTGACCGGCACCTCTCGGTCAGAGGCCCTGCGCGCTCACCGGCCGTCCCCACAGCGCGCGGCTACCAGCCCTTCCCCCAGAACGGCTGCAGCACGGAGGCGACACCCGACAGCACCGCGAGGACGCCGCCGATCGTCGCCAGGGCGGACGTCGCGTTGGGGAACAGTTCCCTCGCCAGCTGGCGCCACCGTTCCCGCACGACGACCAGCTTGAACTTCTGCCACTTGTGCTGACGGAGATGGCAGCCCATCAGGACGCCCTGGCTGTTGTTGCGGCACGTCCCCTCCCGCCCCGAGGCGCCACACCACGCCGGGACGCGGAAGAAGAAGTACACGGTGCTCAGCGCCGAGAGGGTCAGCAGCACCCCCGGTCCGAACGCCGAGGTCAGCCAGGCCGCGATCAGCACCGCGAAGACCGCCCATCCCCAGTACTTCCCCAGTCCCTTCATGGACGGCGAAGTTACCGGGGGCCTCGGTGGCATATGCAGGGCGCATGAACGGCGCACCAGAGCGCCCTCCCGGGGCGCGGGGGCGGGTCAGGAGCCCCTCAGGCGCAGGTCAGCGGCCGGGTCCTTGCGAGGCCGGTCGGCGCGCGGGTCAGAAGCCGAAGTCCTGGGTCCACCACGGTCCGCCCGGTCCGAAGTGGGCGCCGACGCCGAGGGTCTTGTACTCGCAGTTGAGGATGTTGGCGCGGTGGCCGGGGCTGTGCATCCAGGTGTCCATGACGGCCTGGGCGGTGGCCTGGCCGCGGGCGATGTTCTCGCCGCCGAGGTCGCTGATGCCCTGGGCCTCGGCGCGGTCCCAGGGGGTGTGGCCGTCGGGGTCGGTGTGGTCGAAGAAGTTGCGGTGGGCCATGTCGTCACTGAACCGCTGGGCGAGGGAGGCCAGTTCCGGATCGGCGGTCACGGGGGAGCAGCCGGCCTTGGACCGCTCCTGGTTGACCAGGGCCAGCACCTGGGCCTCGGCCGACGACTCACTGCCGGTGCCGCCGGCGGCGGACACGGTGGGGTGCGGGGAAGCCGTGGACGCGGAGGCCGACGGGTGGCCGGTTGGCGCGGCGGAGCCGGACGGTGAATCGGCCTTTCGGGTGGGGGACTTGGCGGGGCGGTGCGGCGAGGGGGAGGTCGTCGGGGTGGTGGGGCCGGTGCTGCCGGGAACCGCGGAGCGGGCGCTGCCGCGGCTGGCCGGGAGGGTGGCGCGATCGGTGGGGGACGCCGAGAGGCCCCCCTGCGGCGCGGTGGTCTCCGGCAGGGCGCCGGCCCGTACCCGCTCGCCGGGCCCGTCGCCCGTACCGCCGTCGAACTGGCCGCCGCCCGGGATCAGTCCGGAGGCGACCGCCACGGCCCCCATCGCCATCGCCGCGGAGACGCCGAGCAGGCCGGTGCGCACCGGTGCCGCGCCCCTGGGGCGGGCAGCACGGTGCGAGCGGTGCCGCACCGGGCCGGCCTGGCCGGCGGCCGGTCCCGTTGCCGTCGGGGCGTCAACAGGCCGTGGGCCGGGGGCTGCCGGCGTGGGGTTCGCAAGACGTCGATGGCGGCCCATCCGCTGTCTTCCTTCCGTCCTCAGCGTCAACACGCTCACCCGTAAGGGTGAGTTTCGCTGTCGGGGGACTGTACGCCATGACGCATGGGGCCGAAGTGTCCGTTGAGCAATTGGCCAGTTAACGTGCACACATGGAAGAAGAGGTGCGGGTGACCGCATGGGTACGGGGGCGGGTGCAGGGTGTGGGGTTCCGCTGGTTCACCCGTGCGAACGCCCTGCGAATCGGTGAACTCAGCGGATTCGCGAGCAATCTCGAAGACGGCCGCGTCCAGGTGGTCGCCGAGGGCCCGAAGGACCGGTGCGATCAGTTGCTCGACTGGCTGCGGACCGGTGACACGCCCGGGCGAGTAGACGGAGTCACTGAGATATGGGCCACGCCGCGGGGCGGTTACGACGGCTTCGAGATCCGCTGATACCGGCCACCGGAACCGGCCGTACGGCCGATATCCGCGATCTTGGCGGTGCGTCTTCGTCAGCTGCTTACGGCGGATAAGGCCTGGTGGTTGCCAACTCGGCCGACCCGTGCAAGGCTGCCGCTGTACGGATGATCTCCACGCCCCCGCGGGACCTTTCTGGGGAGTCGGCGCAGCGCCCTCGCGGCCGCGCACTCTCAGGTGCCCGAGGATACGGGGTGTGATCGTGTTGACCGTCTAACCGTTTGGTGAGACTCTGGAATCCCCGCGCACCTTAGCTGTTTGGCATTGAGTACACCAGAGAATGACAAGCCGCGGGTGCGAATCCCTCACGACCCACACCGCTTCGGTCGGTCACTCATTGTGGAGGACCATCCATCATGGCAAAGGCGCTTCTCGGTTACGTCGGCGGCTCCGACCCCCGAGTCCTCTCCGAGATGCGACGGCTTCAGCAGCGCGTCCAAGACCTTGAATCCGAGCTTATCCGGATGCAGGCCGAAAACGACATGCTGTCCGCTGCCGCACGTCGCGACGACTCGATGCTCGACATCGACGTACCCCAGGCGGAGCCCGCGCTCACCTGACCCGACGAGGGCCGGTAGGGCTGCTTGCCAGCCGCTTGAGGCACCGCTCTCTTCAAGATCTGCAAGGGACGCTTCGGCGTCCCTTCGTCGTTTCCCGGATCTTTGGTCGTTTCCCGGATCTCTGCCCGGCCGGTCGTCCGCCGTCCGGCACTTCTCGTGATGGATACCGTCCGCGATCAATGCGGCCTGTGACCGATACGGCCGCTCCGGCCGGCCCGCCCCTCCCTTACCGCATGATGTGCCCTTCGCTTTCCGCGGTGAAACCGAAAATGAACGGCGCGGTATCCCCAGGTGCCCTGGGCGCGTACCGGGGGCGGGGGCCGGCGGCGGAATGTTGGGGTGGCCCGTCAAGGGGCGGCCGGTAGAGTCCAACGGCGTGCACCTCAAGAGTCTGACCCTGCGAGGCTTCAAGTCCTTCGCCTCCGCCACGACACTCCGGTTCGAACCGGGAATCACCTGTGTCGTGGGCCCCAACGGTTCCGGCAAGTCCAATGTCGTGGACGCGCTGTCGTGGGTCATGGGGGAGCAGGGCGCGAAGTCGCTGCGCGGCGGGAAGATGGAGGACGTCATCTTCGCCGGGACGACCGGGCGGCCGCCGCTCGGCCGGGCCGAGGTCTCGCTCACCATCGACAACTCCGACGGTGCACTGCCGATCGAGTACGCCGAAGTCACCCTGACCCGGATCATGTTCCGCAATGGCGGAAGCGAGTACCAGATCAACGGGGACACCTGCCGGCTGCTCGATATCCAGGAATTGCTCTCCGATTCCGGTATCGGCCGGGAGATGCACGTCATCGTCGGGCAGGGCCAGCTCGATTCCGTTCTGCACGCCGATCCGATGGGCCGCCGGGCCTTCATCGAGGAGGCGGCCGGCGTCCTCAAGCACCGCAAGCGCAAGGAAAAGGCGCTGCGGAAGCTGGAGGCGATGAAGGCCAATCTCGCCCGCGTCCAGGACCTGACCGACGAGCTGCGGCGGCAGCTCAAACCGCTCGGGCGGCAGGCCGCGGTCGCCCGGCGCGCCGCCGTCATCCAGGCCGATCTGCGGGACGCCCGGCTGCGGCTGCTCGCCGACGACCTCGTCACGCAGCGCGCCGCGCTGCGGGCGGAGATCGCCGACGAGGCGGCGCTCAAGGAGCGCAAGCAGGCCGCCGAGGAGCGGCTGCGCACCGCCCAGCGCCGGGAGGCGGCCCTGGAGGAGGAGGTCCGCGCGCTCACCCCGCGGGTGCAGCGCGCCCAGCAGACCTGGTACGAGCTGTCGCAGCTCGCCGAGCGGGTGCGCGGCACGATTTCGCTGGCCGAGGCGCGGGTCAAGAGCGCCACCGCGGCCCCGCCCGAGGAGCGGACCGGGCGCGACCCGGACGACATGGAGCGGGAGGCGGCCCGGATCCGCGAGCAGGAGGCGGAGTTGGCGGCCGCGCTGGAGGCGGCGACCCGGGCGCTGGAGGACACCGTCGAGCACCGTGCCGCGCTGGAGCGCCAGTTGGCGGACGAGGAGCGGCGGCTGCGGGACCTGGCCCGGGCCATCGCCGACCGCCGCGAGGGCCTGGCCCGGCTCAGCGGTCAGGTCACCGCGGCCCGCGGCCGGGCCGCGTCGGCCCAGGCGGAGATCGGCCGGCTCGCCGAGGCCAGGGACGACGCCCGGCAGCGGGCGGCCGCGGCCCAGGAGGAGTACGAGCAGCTCAAGGCCGAGGTCGAGGGGCTGGACGCGGACGACGAGGAGAGCGCAGCCCGGCACCAGGCGGCCCGCCGGGAGCTGGCCGAGGCGGACGCCGCACTGACCGCCGCCCGGGAGGCGCTGACCGCGGCCGAGCGCAAGCGCGCCGCGACCGCCGCCCGGCACGACGCGCTCGCCCTCGGGCTGCGCCGCAAGGACGGCACCGGTGCCCTGCTGGCCGCGTCCGAGCAGCTCAGCGGGGTGCTCGGGCCGGCCGCCGAACTGCTGACCGTCACGCCCGGCTTCGAGATTCCGGTGGCCGCCGCGCTCGGTGCGGCGGCGGACGCGGTCGCGGTCAGCGATCCGGCCACCGCCGCCGACGCCATCCGGCTGCTGCGCAAGCAGGACGCCGGGCGGGCGGCGATGGTGCTGGGGGCCGGCGGAACGGGGACGGTGCCGGCGCAGGGCGGGGCGGCGGACGTCGCCCCGGCCGCCGTGCACCGGGTGCCCGGGCCGCGCGCGGAGCCCGTACCGGCCGGTCAACTGGTGCAGGGGCCCCCGGAGTTGACGGCCGCGGTGGCCCGGCTGCTGCGGGACGTCGTGGTCGTCGGGACGCTGGAGGACGCCGAGGACCTGGTGGCCGCGCGGCCGGAGCTGCTGGCCGTGACCGGTGAGGGCGATCTGCTCGGGGCGCACTTCGCGCACGGCGGCTCGGCCGGTGCGCCGAGTCTGCTGGAGGTGCAGGCCTCCGTCGACGAGGCGGCCGCCGAGCTGGAGGCGCTGGCGGCGCGCTGTGGGCGGCTGGCCGAGGAGCAGCGAGCCGCGGACGGGCGGCGGGCGGAGTGCGCCGCGCTGGTCGAGGAGCTGGCCGAGCGGCGGCGGGCCGCGGACCGGGAGAAGTCCAAGGTCGCCGGGGACCTGGGTCGGCTCGGCGGGCAGGCCCGGGCGGCCGCCGGCGAGGCCGAGCGGGCCGCCGCGGCGGCCGCCCGTGCGGAGGAGGCGCTGGTCCGGGCCACCGAGGAGGCCGAGGAGCTGGCCGAGCGGCTGGCCGTCGCCGAGGAGGAGCCGGGCGTCGGCGACGAGGAGCCCGACACCTCCGTACGGGACCGGCTGGCGGCGGACGGGGCCAACGCCCGGCAGACGGAGATGGAGGCCCGGCTCCAGGCGCGTACGCACGAGGAGCGGGTCAAGGCGCTGGCCGGGCGGGCGGACGCGCTGGACCGGGGGGCGCGCGCGGAGCGGGAGGCGCGGGCGCGGGCCGAGCGGCGGCGCGCCCGGCTGCGGCACGAGGCGACGGTGGCCGGGGCGGTGGCGTCGGGGGCGCGGCAGCTGCTGGCGCACGTCGAGGTGTCGGTGGTCCGGGCCGAGGAGGAGCGGGCCGCCGCGGAGCGGGCCAAGGCCGAGCGGGAACAGGCGCTGGTGGCCGAGCGGAACGCGGCCCGGGACCTGAAGTCCGAACTGGACAAGCTGACCGACTCGGTGCACCGGGGCGAGGTGCTCGGCGCCGAGAAGCGGCTGCGGATCGAGCAGCTGGAGGCCCGGGCGCTGGAGGAGCTGGGGGTGGAGCCGGCCGCGCTGCAGTCCGAGTACGGCCCGGACCAGCCCGTGCCGCCGTCGCCGCCGGCGGAGGGCGAGACGCTGCCGGACGACCCGGAGCACCCCCGCAACCAGCCGGTGCCCTATGTACGGGCCGAGCAGGAGAAGCGGTTGCGGGCCGCCGAGCGGGCGTATCAGCAGCTCGGGAAGGTGAACCCACTGGCGTTGGAGGAGTTCGCGGCGCTGGAGGAGCGCCACCAGTTCCTCAGCGAGCAGCTTGAAGACTTGAAGAAGACCCGGGCCGACCTGTTGCGGGTGGTCAAGGAGGTCGACGAGCGGGTGGAGCAGGTCTTCACCGAGGCGTACCACGACACCGCCCGGGAGTTCGAGGGCGTCTTCGCGCGGCTCTTCCCCGGGGGCGAGGGGCGGCTGGTGCTCACCGACCCGGACGACATGCTGGGGACCGGCGTGGACGTCGAGGCCCGGCCGCCGGGCAAGAAGGTCAAGCGGCTGTCGCTGCTGTCGGGCGGCGAGCGGTCGCTGACCGCGGTGGCCCTGCTGGTGTCGATCTTCAAGGCGCGGCCCAGCCCGTTCTACGTCATGGACGAGGTCGAGGCGGCGCTGGACGACACCAATCTCCAGCGGCTGATCCGGATCATGGAGGAGCTGCAGGAGAGCTCCCAGCTCATCGTGATCACGCACCAGAAGCGCACGATGGAGGTCGCGGACGCCCTGTACGGGGTATCGATGCAAGGGGACGGCGTCTCGAAGGTCATCAGCCAGCGGCTGCACTGATCGCAGCGCGTGTCCGACGCGGCATCAGTTCCTGATCAATTCACAAGTTGAATGAACCCTCCCCTGAACTGCGGGGAAACAAATCCATCTCGGCCTATTGACTTCGAAACTTGAAGGCATAGTCTCTGCAACGTTGCTTTTACCTTCAAGTGGTGGGTACCCCCAACCTATGCACCACTAGAAGGGCCAGCCCCCTACGCCCGGCAGCGCAGCCGGGCCACTGGAGTTCACGTTGACCAGCACCGCGCAGCCGACGGTCCCGGAAGGCCGTAAGGCCCACCCCGACCACCTCGGCCATGTCATCTTCATCACCGCGGCTGCCGCGATGGGCGGCTTTCTCTTCGGCTACGACAGTTCCGTGATCAACGGCGCCGTCGAGGCGATCCGCAGCCGCTACGACGTCGGGTCCGCCGTCCTGGCCCAGGTGATCGCCGTCGCCCTGATCGGCTGCGCCATCGGAGCCGCCACCGCCGGCCGGATCGCCGACCGGATAGGACGCATCCGGGTGATGCAGATCGCCTCGGTGCTGTTCACCGTCAGCGCCGTGGGATCCGCCCTGCCGTTCGCGCTGTGGGACCTCGCCCTCTGGCGGATCATCGGCGGCTTCGCCATCGGTATGGCCTCGGTCATCGGCCCGGCCTACATCGCCGAGGTCTCGCCGCCCGCCTACCGCGGCCGCCTCGGCTCCTTCCAGCAGGCCGCCATCGTCATCGGCATCGCCATCTCCCAGCTCGTCAACTGGGGCATCCTCAACCTCGCCGACGGCAAGCAGCGCGGCACCATCGCCGGCCTGGAGGCCTGGCAGTGGATGCTCGGCGTGATGGTCATCCCGGCCGTCCTCTACGGCCTGCTGTCCTTCGCGATCCCCGAGTCGCCGCGTTACCTGATCTCCATCGGCAAGATGACCCGGGCCAAGGAGGTGCTGGCCGAGGTCGAGGGCCACACCGTCAACCTCGACACCCGGCTCACCGAGATCCAGGACGCGATGCGCCGCGAGCACAAGTCGAGCTTCAAGGACCTGCTCGGCAGCAAGATGGGCTTCCTGCCGATCGTCTGGGTCGGCATCGGCCTCTCGGTCTTCCAGCAGCTGGTCGGCATCAACGTGGCGTTCTACTACTCCTCGACGCTGTGGCAGTCCGTCGGCATCAACCCCGAGAGCTCGTTCTTCTACAGCTTCACCACGTCGATCATCAACATCATCGGCACCGTGATCGCGATGATCTTCGTCGACAAGATCGGCCGCCGCCCGCTGGCACTGATCGGCTCGGTCGGTATGGCCGTCGCGCTCGGCCTGGAGGCCTGGGCCTTCTCCGCCAAGACCGCGGCCGGCACCCTGCCGGCCACCGAAGGCACCGTGGCCCTGATCGCCGCCCACGTCTTCGTGCTCTTCTTCGCCCTCTCCTGGGGCGTCGTGGTCTGGGTCTTCCTCGGCGAGATGTTCCCGAACAAGATCCGCGCCGCCGCGCTGGGCGTCGCCGCCTCCGCGCAGTGGATCGCCAACTGGGCCATCACGGCCAGCTTCCCGAGCCTGTCCGACTGGAACCTCTCGGGTACCTATGTGATCTACATGTTCTTCGCCCTGCTCTCGATCCCCTTCGTGCTCAAGTTCGTGAAGGAGACGAAGGGCAAGGCGTTGGAGGAGATGGGCTAACCCCCCCGCCAGCCCACTCCTCAGTGCAAGCTGTTGCCCCGGACCGACAGGCGGTCCGGGGCATCAGCTTTTCCGTTCCCCGGACCCTTTGCCCGTCGTGTGGAACGCCCGCCGGTACGCCGCCGGTGTGGTGTGCAGGACCTGCTGGAAGCGGCGCCGGAGGTTGGTCGCCGAGGACAGGCCGACCCGCACCGCGACCGCCTCGACGGGCAGATCGGTCTCCTCCAGCAGGGTCCGGGCCGCGGTGATCCGCCGGCCCAGCAGCCACTGGCCGGGACTGGTACCGAGCTGCTCGGCGAACCGGCGGGCCAGGGTCCGCGCGGAGACCCGCAGCCGCTCCGCCATGTCCTCCACCGTCACCGGTTCGGACAGCCGCTCCGCGACCCACTCCAGCAACGGGGCCAGCGACCGCTCCATCGCCGGCGCCGGATCGATCCGGTCCTGCGCGGCCGGGGCGGCGTACTGGGCCTGGCCCCCTTCCCGGTGCGGCGGCATGACCATGTGCCGGGCGATCCGCGCCGCGTGGGCCGCGCCGTGGTCGTTCCGTACGAGGTGCAGACAGAGATCGACCCCGGCCGCCGCTCCCGCACTCGTGGCCACATCGCCGTGGTCGATGTACAGCACCCCGGCGTCCACCTCCAACTCCGGGAAACGAAGCGCCAGTTCGGCCGCCCGAGCCCAGTGCGTGGTCGCCCGGCGGCCGTCGAGCAGACCGGTCTGCGCCAGCGCGAAGACTCCGGAGCAGATGCTGACCAGCCGCGCGCCGTTGCGGTGCGCGGCGAGCACGGCCTCGCGGACGGCGGGGGACAGCGGCTCGTCCAGCGGGATCCACCCCGGGACGACGACCGTGTCCGCCGCGGCCAGCGCGGACAGCCCGGCGCTGACGAGCATGTCGTAACCGGCCGTCGTCCGCACCGGCCCCGGCGTCTCCGCACACACCGTGAACTCGTAGCGCACGGGCACACCGGGGCGGCGGGTCCCGAACACCTCCGCCGCACAACCGAGTTCGAAGGGCCCCTGGGGCGCGTGGACCAGGGCGACCACGCGATGCGGCGGGCTGTCGTCATCCTCCACGGTCATGGCAGGAAAGTACCTGAGGATGTCATTCCTGACACTGGGAGCGGGGGTGCCGGCCCGATGAGGATGGCGCCATGACACAACACAGCACCGCGATCAGCGGCCAGGAGATGGACGATTACGTGTGGTCGGAGGTGTCCGACGCACCCGTCAAGGAGCTGTTCCCCGGCGTCCGGATCCGCCCCCTGTGGACGGGCGACAACGGGGCCAAGGCCCTGGTCCTGGAGATCGACCCGGGCGCCGCCTGGGAACGGATCGACGTACACGAGCCGGGACCGGAAGAGGTCTTCGTCGTCTCCGGCACCTTCAACGACGGCTTCGGCGACCACCCCGCCGGCTCGTTCCTCCACGCCCCCGCGGGCTCCTGGCACCTCCCCCACTCGGACACGGGCTGCACACTCTTCGTCTTCTATCCAGAGGGCTAAGTCCCGCTGCGCTTGGCTTTTGCCTCCCACGTACCTGTCTGCGGCGCCGCGGGTCGTCTCGCCGTTGCGCGCTTCGCGGCGCCCCGCACGTACCTGGCCGTCCCGCCGCGGGTCGTCTCGCCGTTGCGCCTGGCGGCGGGCGTTGTTTTGTCGGGTGCGGTGCCGGCCCTCCAGACTTCGTCCTCCGGTCCAGCCCCTCCCGTGAGTGGGAGTTTCTTAGCTGGTTGGGGGCGGGCCTGGTCTGTTGCCTGCGGGCTCGTGGGCATTACCTGCACCCCCACCATCGTTTTCTTTCCCTCTCACGGGAGGGGGCGGGCCGGAGGGGCCGGTTGTGTGGACGTAAAGCGTCAGCAGTCCACACAACCGGCCCCGGAGGCCCGTCACCGCACCCAACAACCCACCTGGCCCGCCGCAGGCGCAACGGCGAGAAACCACCACGGCGGAACAGACGGCTACGTGGGGGGACCAAGCCGCGTAAGCACCCGCTCCGCGAACAGGTGCAGCGACCGCCACCCCTCGTCCACCGGCATGCCGCCGCACAGCGGGTGGAGGATCAATGAGCCCTGGGCGCCCGCCTGTTGGGCAAGCGCGAGGCACTCGTCCGGGGTGACGACCCGGTAGACGCCCTCCTCGCGCAGCGCCTCCGTGTCCGTCGCCGCCGAACGCACCGCGGAGCGGATCCCCGCGGACTGCCAGGAGGCGTAGGTCCGCGCCTCGTGCAGGAGATGGCCGCCGTACTCGGCCCAGGTGCGGTCCGGGTCCTCGGAGACGTGCAGCAGGCAGGTCCGCTCGGGTGGCTGCAGCACCCAGCCGTCGGTGCCGTGGACGGCGCGCTGCTCGTGGTAGTACGCCTCCAGTGAGGGCAGGCGGGCGCTGGGGAAGAAGGGGAGGCCCAGCCGGGCGGCGCGCCGGGCCGCGGCGCGTGAGCTGCCGCCGACCAGCAGCAGCGGGTGCGGCCGGGTGAAGGGGCGCGGGGTGACCCGCACCGTACGCCCCCGGTAGCTGAACGGTTCACCGGTCCAGGCGGACAGCAGGGTGCCGAGCACCTCGTCCTGGAGTGCGCCGCGGCCGGCCCAGTCCTTGCCGTGGGCCGCGTACTCCTCGGGCCGGTAGCCGATGCCCGCGACGGTGACCAGCCGGCCGCCGCTGAGCAGGTCGAGCGAGGCGAGGTCCTCGGCGAGCCGGAGCGGGTCGTGCAGCGGGGTGATCAGCGCGGAGACCGTCACCCCGATCCGGCGGGTGGCGCCGAAGACGGCGCCCGCGAAGGTGAGCGGCGAGGGCATCCAGCCGTTGTCCGTGGCGTGGTGCTCCTCGGTCTGGATCATGGTGATGCCGCGGTCGTCGGCGAAGGCGGCCATCTCGACGGCGGCCCGGTAGCGGGCGGCGAGCGAGGCGGCGGTGGGCGCCGGGTCGACGAGGTTGACGCGCAGGACCGTGACGGGCCGGGCGGGCGGTGCGGCCGGCGCGGGCCGGGCACCGGGCATGGCATCGGGCGTGACATCGGACAGGGCACCGGACATGGCAACGTCCCCTTCGCCAAGGACGGTTGGCGAAGGGGACGTTAGCTGACGCGGCGTCAGGTCGCCAGAGGGCGGGAGCCTCCCGGGATGGGGCGGCTCAGCTCACCTCGACCGACTGCCGGGCCTTTGCCGGTGCCTCGGCAGCGGCCGCCGGGACCGACTCCTTCGCCGCCGGGAGGACCGCGAAGACCACCGCGGCGATCGCGATCGTGGCCGCCCAGCCCAGGCCGTTCTCGCCGATCCAGGTCGTGGCCAGCGGGCCGGCGAACCACTGGACCTTGGTGAAGCACAGGCCCGCCACCAGCGCGACCGCCCAGGCGGCCATGGCCTGCCAGCAGAAGCCGCCGGTGTACCAGTAGCGGCTGGTGCGGCCGGTGTCCATCAGGCCGGCGGAGTCATAGCGCACCGCGAGCTTGCGGCGGCGGAACATGTCGACCGCGTAGACCCCGATCCAGGCGGAGAAGGAGACCGCGAGCAGCGTCAGGAAGGCGATGAACTGCCCGATGAAGTCCTTGGCCACCAGCATCATGAACAGCCCGCCGATCAGGCTGATGGCGGCGTTGATGCTGACCGCCAGGGCGCGCGGCAGCTTGACGCCCATGGTCTGCGCGGTGAAGCCGGCCGAGTACATCGACAGGCTGTTGATCAGCATCATGCCGACCAGCGCGGTGATCAGGTACGGGATCGCGATGGCCCGCGGCAGGACCTGGCCGAGGAAGGACATCGGGTCGGTGTTCTGGCTGGCCAGCTCCGGGTTGGAGACCGCCATCACGCCGCCCATGAGCACCATCGGGATCAGTACCAGCGCCGCGCCGGAGATGGTCGTGCCGACGATCTTCTTGCCGGAGGCGGAGTGCGGGAGGTAGCGCGCGAAGTCCGGACCGGTGGGGACCCAGCTGATGCCGCCGGCGGCGATGGTGCCGATGCCCGCGATCATCAGGGTGGTCGAGCCCGGCGACTTGTGGAGGATCGAGCTCCACGGCGCGGTGGCGACCAGGTAGACCAGCACGACCACGCTGATCGCGCTGAACAGGTACGTCGAGTACTTGTTGCACACGTTCAGCGCCTTGCGGCCCATGCCGCTCACCAGGAACGTACAGGCGACGAAGGCCAGCAGGGTCACGACCACCAGGGCGTTGTTGGCCTCGATGCCGAACACCAGGTGCAGCACGGTCAGGATGGCGTACGCGCCGGTGACCGCGTTGATCGTCTCCCAGCCGAAGCGGGCGACCCACAGGATCGCGCCCGGGAAGTAGTTGCCGCGCACGCCGAAGGCGGCCCGCGAGAGCATCGCGCCCGGGGCGCCGCCCCACTTGCCGGAGACCGACAGCAGCCCGACCATGCCGAACGAGACGGCGGAGGCGATCGCGGCGACGATCAGCACCTGCCAGAAGTTCAGGCTGTTGTTGATCACCAGCGAGGCCCCCATGGTGAGCAACAGCACGCTGATGTTGGCGGCGACCCAGGTCGGGAAGAGTTCGCGGACGCGTCCTCGGCGCTCGTGATCCGGGACGGGCTCGATGCCGCGGGTCTCGACGGCGCCTTCGGTTTCGGGACGGGACGTGGACGTGGTGCTGGTGCCCATAGGTGCAGCTATCTCCGTGCGGGGATCTGGGGGGCACCCCCGGGGGAGGAGGTGCAGGCAGCGGCTGTGGTACCTGGCCAGAGCCTTGGTTGCCAGGACTCTACGCGCGTTGCGCGGCCGTCCACCATCGTACTTTGATCCAACTTCTGCTACTTCGCACCGTTGGACCCCTCAACGAGGACGAGTGTCACCCACACTCGTCGAAGGGTCCAGTCGGACCCCCGCGACCAGGCCCCGGGCCGGTCCGGGCCGGAGCCGGAAACCGGCGCGTGAGGGTCCCGCCCACGGGGCGTGGCTGATACTGGAGGGGTTATGGAATACGTCATCCTTGCTGTAGTCATCGCCGTGGTCGTGCTCGGCGCGATCAGCGGGCTCGTCGTCAGCGGCCGCAAGAAGAAGCAGCTGCCGCCGCCCCCGCCGGCCACCCCCCAGCCCTCCGTCACCGCGCCCCCCGCCGAACCGCACGTCGGCGAGGAGGCCGAAGCCCCCAGCGACGAGGAACGTCGCACCGTCGAGGACGTCACGCTGCCCACCGCCGAGGCCCCCGCGGCCGAGGCACCGGCCGCCGAGCCCGAGGCGCCCGCCGCGCCCCCCGTCGAGGTCCCCGAGCCCACCGCCGGCCGGCTGGTCCGGCTGCGCGCCCGGCTCTCCCGCTCGCAGAACACCCTCGGCAAGGGCCTGCTCAACCTGCTCTCCCGCGAGCACCTCGACGAGGACACCTGGGAGGAGGTCGAGGACACCCTCCTCACCGCCGACGTCGGCGTCGCCCCCACCCAGGAGCTCGTCGAGCGGCTGCGCGAGCGGGTCAAGGTGCTCGGCACCCGCACCCCCGACGACCTGCGCGAACTCCTCCGCGAGGAACTGCTCACGCTGATCGGCCCGGACCTCGACCGGACCGTCCACACCGCCAACGGCATCGGCAACGGCGGCGACGAGATCCCGGGCGTCGTGATGGTCGTCGGCGTCAACGGCACCGGCAAGACCACCACCACCGGCAAGCTCGCCCGCGTCCTGGTCGCCGACGGCAAGTCCGTCGTCCTCGGCGCCGCCGACACCTTCCGCGCCGCCGCCGCCGACCAGCTGCAGACCTGGGGCGAGCGGGTCGGTGCCCGTACGGTCCGCGGGCCCGAGGGCGGCGACCCCGCGTCGATCGCCTTCGACGCGGTCAAGGAGGGCATCGCCGAGGCCGCCGACGTCGTCCTGATCGACACCGCCGGCCGGCTGCACACCAAGACCGGTCTGATGGACGAGCTCGGCAAGGTCAAGCGGGTCGTCGAGAAGCACGGCCCGGTCGGCGAGGTGCTGCTCGTCCTGGACGCCACCACCGGCCAGAACGGCCTGGTCCAGGCCCGGGTCTTCGCCGAGGTCGTGGACATCACCGGCGTGGTCCTCACCAAGCTCGACGGCACGGCCAAGGGCGGCATCATCATCGCCGTCCAGCGCGAGCTCGGCGTCCCGGTCAAGCTGGTCGGCCTGGGCGAGGGCGCGGACGACCTGGCGCCGTTCGAGCCGAAGGCGTTCGTGGATGCGCTTATCGGCGACTAGCGCGCCCGTCCGCGCGGACCTCGCAGCGCCCCGGAACGCGGGCCCGGCTCCACGGCCGGCCGCACCGGGGCGCTCCGCTTTCCCGGTACGCACCGGATGCCGGTACGCGCCGGCCGCCGCGGCTCAGCCGTTCAGCGGCGCGCGATGGCACACATAGGCCAGCGTGCCCAACACCAGCCGGGCCTGCGGGGGCCGGCCCGCGGTCTCCAGGGCCGGCGGGCGCAGCCAGCGCATCGGGCCCTGCCCGCCGTGGTCGGACGGCGGCGCGGTGACATGGGCCCCGGGGCCGAGCGCCCGCAGGTCGAGCGCGGCGTCGTCCCAGCCCGTCCGGTAGAGCAGATCGGGCAGCTCGGCGGCCGCACCCGGGGCGACGAAGAACAGCGCCCGGCCGGTCGGGGCCAGCGCGACCGGGCCGAGCGGCAGCCCCATCCGCTCCAGCCGCGCCAGCGCGTGGCGGCCCGCGGCCTCCGGCACGTCGAGCACGTCGAAGGACCGGCCCACCGGCAGCAGGACCGCCGCCCCCGGGGTCTCCGCCCAGGCCGCCGCGGCCTTCTCCAGCGTCGCCCCGGCCGCCAGCTCCCCGGCGAACTCCAGCGGATGGGCACCGGGCGCGGGGCAGTCGCGGGCGCCGCACGAACAGTCCGGACGGCCGCCGGCGGCGCGGGCCGCCCGGGCGCCGGGGACGACGTCCCAGCCCCACAGCCCGGTGTACTCCGCCACCGCCGTGATCTCGGTCGAGCGGGCGCGGCGCCGGGAGGCGGATCGCCTCTCCCGGATGCCGCCGATCGTGAAGCCCATACCCCCTCCAACGGGTGGTGCCTGGCAGTGGTTACGAGTCGGTGGGTTGACGACGGGCGCCCTTCACGCTCCGTTCACGGCCCGTGGGGCCGGTGGTGTGCCGGAGTGCGCCGGGTGGTGCGGAGTGCCGCGGGAGCCGCTGCGCGCTTCGTTCCGCCCGGACGTGCTCGACCTGTGTCAAGTCAATCGCGAGAGCAGCGCCCGGAGTTCATCCGAAGGGGTGGCGAATGGTGGCGTTTCCGCGATCGCCCTCGCGGGGAGCGTGATCGTAGGATTACTTTCGGTGCCTGAACCCCGGAGGGGCATCGTTCGCACGGGTATGCCGGTGGCAACGCACCGGTCGAGCACAGGCCAAAAGGTGTGGCCGGAATCCGTGGTCGGGTAGATGTACCCCGGACAGGCGTCGCAACGGACCGCCGCCTGCGGGCGGTTCGCATGACGGCACCAGGCACCACGCAACGCGCCAGGCACGCGCCAGGCACCAAGCAGCAATCGGGATGGGGGCTTCCAGTGGGCGGCAACGGCGGCACGGGCGGCACCGACGCCGTCAAGCAGCCCAACGCGCAGTTGGGTTCGTGGTTCATGCGCAGCGGCTGGTCCAAGGGCGAGCTCGCCCGCCAGGTCAACCGCCGCGCACGGCAGATGGGCGCCCACCACATCAGCACCGACACCTCCCGGGTGCGCCGGTGGCTCGACGGTGAGCAGCCGCGCGAGCCCATCCCCCGGATCCTGTCCGAGCTGTTCTCCGAGCGCTTCGGTTGCGTCGTCGGCATCGAGGAGCTGGGCCTGCGCTCCGCGCACCAGTCCCCGTCCGTCTCCGGTGTGGACCTGCCCTGGGCCGGCACCCAAACGGTCAACCTCATCAGCGAGTTCTCCCGCAGCGACCTGATGCTCGCCCGCCGCGGCTTCCTCGGCACCTCGCTCATGCTCGCCGCCGGACCCAGCCTCATCGAGCCGATGCAGCGCTGGCTGGTGCCGGTCCCGGCGTCCCCGGGCGGCGCCGACCCGCAGCCCGACCGCGCCAGGCGCCCGGTCCGGCTCTCCAAGCCCGAGCTGGACCTGCTGGAGTCGACGACCGCGATGTTCCGCCAGTGGGACGCCCAGTGCGGCGGCGGACTGCGGCGCAAGGCCGTCGTCGGCCAGCTCCACGAGGTCACCGACCTCCTCCAGGAGACGCATCCGGAGCCGGTCACCAAGCGGCTCTTCAAGGTCGCCGCCGAGCTCGCCGAGCTGGCCGGCTGGATGAGCTACGACGTCGGGCTGCAGCCGACCGCGCAGAAGTACTTCGTGCTGGCGCTGCACGCCGCGAAGGAGGCCGGCGACCGTCCGCTGGGCTCGTACATCCTCTCCAGCATGAGCCGCCAGATGATCCACCTCGGCCGGCCCGACGACGCCCTGGAGCTCATCCACCTCGCCCAGTACGGCAGCCGGGAGACCGCCACCCCGCGCACCCAGGCCATGTTGTATGCGATGGAGGCCCGCGCCTACGCCGGGATGGGGCAGCCGAGCAAGGTCAAGCGGGCCGTGCGGATGGCCGAGGACACCTTCTCCGACGTCATGCCCGGCGAGCCCGAGCCGGACTGGATCCGGTTCTTCTCCGAGGCCGAGCTGAACGCCGAGAACGCCCACTCCTACCGCGACCTGGCCTACGTCGCCGGCCGCAGCCCCACGTACGCCTCGCTCGCCGAGCCCGTCATGGAGCGGGCCGTGGAGCTGTTCGGCAAGGACCCCGAGCACCAGCGGTCGTACGCGCTCAACCTCATCGGGATGGCGACCGTACGGCTGCTGCAGAAGGAGCCGGTGGCCTGCGCGGAGATGGCGCAGAAGGCCATCCCGTTCGCCCGGCAGGTCCGCTCGGAGCGGGTCAACACCCGGCTGCGGAAGACCGTGGACACCGCCGCCCGGGAATTCGGCGGGGTCGCCGAGGTCATCCGGCTCAGCGACGACCTCGCCCGCTCCCTCCCGGAAACCGCGGAGGCCGTCTGACCGGCCCCGCCCCCGGAACACCGGCCGCGGCCGCCGCCCCGTACACCCCGACTCGGCTCCCCCCTGCCAGGTCACGCGGGCGGCGGACCGCGGCCGGTTCGCCTCTGCGCCCAGGCCGGCGCCGCTCCCGCGGAGGTGGTTGCTCGCCTCGGGGGTTGCTCACTGGGTGGTGGCGGCGACGGGGCGCAATGTTTCCTCCGACCGAACGGGTGAATGTGGGGCCGATCGCGGAGTTCACCGGGGCGTAACACCGCGGCGGTCTTCGTCACTGCGGTGAAACACCGGCAAGGTTTGGCCGAAACCACCCTGCGACAACCTCATCGCGAAGTCGGCCCACCAGAAACACGCCCGCACGGGCCGCATCGACGACGAGGAGACGCCGATGCCCCCAGGCATCCTGACGATCGCGGCAGACAAAGTGACACTGAGCCCGGCCAACACCGGGTTCATGCTGGTCTGCTCCGCACTGGTGATGATCATGACCCCCGGGCTCGCCTTCTTCTACGGCGGCATGGTCCGGGTCAAGAGCGTGCTCAACATGCTGATGATGAGCTTCATCAGCCTGGGCATCGTCACGATCCTGTGGGTCCTGTACGGCTTCGGCCTCGCCTTCGGCAATGACGCCGGCGGCTTCCTCGGCTGGAACGGCTCGTTCGCCGGACTCAGCGGCATCGGCCTGACCCAGCTGTGGGGGGCCACCACCATCCCGATCTACGTCTTCGCGGTCTTCCAGCTGATGTTCGCGATCATCACGCCCGCGCTGATCAGCGGTGCGCTCGCGGACCGGGTGAAGTTCACCGCCTGGGCGCTGTTCATCGCCCTGTGGGTCACCCTCGTCTACTTCCCCGTGGCCCACTGGGTCTGGGCCGAGGGCGGCTGGCTGTTCAACCTCGGCGTGATCGACTTCGCCGGCGGTACGGCGGTCCACATCAACGCCGGTGCCGCGGCGCTCGGCGTCATCCTCGTCGTCGGCAAGCGGATCGGCTTCAAGAAGGACCCGATGCGGCCGCACAGCCTGCCGCTGGTGATGCTCGGCGCGGGCCTGCTGTGGTTCGGCTGGTTCGGCTTCAACGCCGGCTCCTGGCTCGGCAACGACGACGGCGTCGGCGCGGTCGCCTTCGTCAACACCCAGGTCGCCACCGCCGCCGCGATGCTCGGCTGGCTCGCGTACGAAAAGCTCCGGCACGGCTCCTTCACCACCCTCGGCGCGGCCTCCGGCGCGGTCGCCGGACTGGTCGCCATCACCCCGGCCTGCGGTTGCGTCAGCCCGCTCGGTGCCATCGCGGTCGGCGCGATCGCCGGCGTGCTGTGCGCGATGGCCGTCAACCTGAAGTACAAGTTCGGCTACGACGACTCCCTCGACGTGATCGGCGTCCACCTCGTCGGCGGTGTCGCCGGCTCCCTGCTGATCGGCCTGTTCGCCACCGGCGGGGTGCAGAGCAAGGCGAAGGGCCTGTTCTACGGCGGCGGCTTCGAACAGCTCGGCAAGCAGACCGTCGGAGTGGTCTGCGTACTCCTCTACTCCCTCGTGGTCAGCTACGTCCTTGCCAAGGTCATCGACCTGGTGATGGGCTTCCGGGTCAGCGAGGACGAGGAGATCTCCGGTATCGACCAGGCCGCGCACGCGGAGACCGCGTACGACTTCACCGGCGCGGGCGGCGGCACCGCGGCCCGCAAGGGACCGGCACTCGGCGAGGCCCTGACGAAGAAGGTGGACGCGTGAAGCTCATCACGGCAGTAATCAAGCCGCACCGGCTGGACGAGGTGAAGAACGCCCTGCAGGCCTTCGGGGTGCACGGGCTGACCGTCACCGAGGCCAGCGGCTACGGCCGGCAGCGCGGGCACACGGAGGTGTACCGCGGGGCCGAGTACACCGTCGACCTGGTGCCCAAGATCCGGATCGAGGTGCTCGTCGAGGACGCGGACGCCGAGGAACTCGTCGACATCGTCGTCAAGGCGGCCCGCACCGGGAAGATCGGCGACGGCAAGGTGTGGAGCGTCCCGGTCGACGACGCGGTGCGCGTCCGCACCGGCGAGCGGGGGCCGGACGCGCTCTGACGCACCCGGGACGGACGGCCGTCCGCCGCCCGTGCGGCGGATGGCCGCCCGCCCGGCCGCGGCCCGGACCGGGCGTGCGGGCGGGCCGGGGACACGCAGGGCGGCGGCCAGGGCGTACGGCGGGGGCCACGGGGCAGGCGGGGGACAACACGACCAAGGAGCGCGGGAGTTGACCGACAGCGTCGAGGACACGGCAGGAACGGCAGCGGCATCCGGCCAGGACGAGGGGCCCGCGGACGGCAGCGGCTACCCCGCGGCCCGGGTGCGGCTCCTCCAGGACGAGAAGACCACCGGACCAGACCGCCGCGCCGCGCTCGCCCGACTGACCGACGAGTGGCTGGCCGGCCTGCTGAACCGGCACGCCACCGCCGCCGGGCTGTCCGGCACCGCACTGGTCGCGGTCGGCGGCTACGGCCGCGGCGAACTCTCCCCCCGCAGCGACCTCGACCTCCTCCTGCTCCACGACGGACGCGCCGACCCGCGCGCCCTGGCCGCCCTCGCCGACCGGCTCTGGTACCCGGTCTGGGACCTGGGCATGGACCTCGACCACTCCGTCCGCACCCCCGCCGAGGCCCGCCGGGCCGCCCGCGACGACCTCAAGGTGCAGCTGGGCCTGCTCGACGCCCGCCACCTGGCCGGCGACCCGGAGCTGAGCACCCGGCTGCGCTCCACGGCGTACGCCGACTGGCGCGAGAGCGCCCCCAAGCGGCTGCCGGAGCTGCACGCCCTGTGCCAGGAGCGCGCCGAGCGCCAGGGCGAACTGCAGTACCTCCTCGAACCGGACCTCAAGGAGGCCAGGGGCGGGCTGCGCGACGCCACCGCGCTCCGGGCGGTCGCCGCCTCCTGGCTTGCCGACGCACCCCGCGGCGGCCTGGAGGCCGCCCGCACCCTCCTCCTCGACACCCGCGACGCGCTCCACCTCACCACCGGGCGCGCCACCGACCGGCTCTCCCTCCAGGAACAGGACCAGGTCGCCGCCGCCCTCGGTGTGCTCGACGCGGACGCCCTGCTCCGCCAGACCTACGAAGCAGCCCGCACCATCTCCTACGCCGCCGACGTCACCTGGCGCGAGGTAGGCCGGGTGCTGCGCGCCCGCGCCGTCAAACCCGTCCTGCGCGGCCTGCTGACCGGCCGCACCGCCGCCAAGGGGGAGCGCTCACCGCTTGCCGAGGGCGTCGTGGAACTCGACGGGGAAGCGGTGCTGGCCCGCACCGCCCGGCCCGAACGGGACCCGGTGCTGGTGCTGCGCGCCGCGGCCGCCGCCGCGCAGGCCGGACTGCCGCTGGCCACCGCCGCGATCCGCCGCTGCGCGAGTGCCCTCGCCACCCGGCCGCTGCCCGAGCCCTGGCCCGCCGAGGCGCTGGAACAGCTGGTCACGCTGCTCGGCGCGGGCGCGCCCACGGTGCCCGTATGGGAGGCGCTGGAGGCCGAGGGCGTCATCCCCCGGCTGCTGCCCGACTGGGAGCGGGTCCGCTGCCGCCCGCAGCGCAACCCCGTCCACACCTGGACCGTCGACCGCCACCTGGTCGAGACCGCCGTACGGGCCGCCGCGCTCACCCGCCGGGTGCACCGCCCCGACCTGCTGCTGGTCGCCGCGCTGCTGCACGACATCGGCAAGGGCTGGCCCGGCGACCACTCGGTGGCCGGCGAGACCATCGCCCGCGACATGGCCGCCCGGCTCGGCTTCGACGCCCGCGACACCGCGGTGATCGCCACCCTCGTCCGGCACCACCTGTTGCTCGTCGAGACCGCCACCCGGCGCGACCTGGACGACCCGGAGACCGTCGGCGCGGTCGCCGACGCGGTCGGCACCACCCGCACCCTGGAACTCCTGCACGCCCTCACCGAGGCCGACGCGCTGGCCACCGGGCCCGCCGCCTGGAGCGCCTGGCGCGGCGGACTCGTCGCCGACCTGGTCAAACGGGTCGCGGCACGGCTCGCCGGGGAACCCGAGGCGGAACAGCGCGGCGCCGACGGGCCGACCGCGGAACAGGAACGGCTGGCCATGGAGGCCGGACGCACCGGCGGCCCGGTCCTCGCGCTGCGCACCCGCGCCGAGGCCCCCGCCGAGGACGCGCCCGAAACGGACGGCCCGGAACCGGTCGGCGTCGAGCTGCTGATCGCCGTCCCCGACCAGCCGGGCGTGCTGCCCGCCGCCGCCGGGGTGCTGGCCCTGCACCGGCTCGCCGTGCGCGCCGCCGACCTGCAGCTCCTGGACCCGATCGGCGACGGCCCGGTGCTGCTGCTCAGCTGGCGGGTGGCCGCCGAATACGGCTCGCTGCCCGAGGCCGACCGGCTCCGTGCCGACCTGGTCCGCGCCCTGGACGGCTCCCTCGACATCCCGGGCCGGCTCGCCGAACGCGAACGCGCCTACGCCCGCCGCGTCCGCACCGTGCACGCCCCGCCACCGCGGGTCACCGTCGCCACCGGCAGCTCCCGCACCGCCACCGTCATCGAGGTCCGCGCCCATGACGCGCACGGCCTGCTGCACCGCATCGGCCGCGCCCTGGAGACCGCCCGGGTGGCCGTCCGCAGCGCCCACATCAGCACCCTGGGCGCGGACGCGGTCGACGCCTTCTACGTCACCAGCACCGACGGCGCGCCCCTGACCGACGCGGCGGCCCACGAGGTCGCGTCGGCGGTGGAGGCGGCGCTGCGGTAGCCGTACGGCCCCGTACGGGGAAGCGGGCGGGCCCGGCACCCCGGAACGGGGCGGTAAACAGGGCAGGAACGGTTCGCTTGCCGGGCCCGATACCCTAGAAGCCGACTGACCGCACCCCGCCCCCGACCCCGAGGATCGACGACCGCCGTGTTCGATACGCTTTCCGACCGCTTGGCGAGTACTTTCAAAAACCTCCGGGGCAAGGGACGCCTGAGCGAGGCGGACATCGACGCCACGGCGCGCGAGATCCGCATCGCGCTGCTCGAGGCGGACGTCGCCCTCCCCGTCGTCCGGGCCTTCATCAAGCAGATCAAGGAGCGCGCCCTCGGCTCCGAGGTCTCCCAGGCGCTGAACCCGGCCCAGCAGGTCATCAAGATCGTCAACGAGGAGCTCATCGGCATCCTCGGCGGCGAGACCCGCCGGCTCCGCTTCGCCAAGCAGCCGCCGACCGTGATCATGCTCGCCGGTCTGCAGGGTGCCGGTAAGACCACCCTCGCCGGAAAGCTCGGCCGCTGGCTCAAGGGACAGGGCCACGCCCCGCTGCTGGTCGCCTGTGACCTCCAGCGCCCCAACGCCGTCAACCAGCTCCAGGTCGTCTCCGAGCGCGCCGGCGTCGCCTTCTACGGCCCCGAGCCGGGCAACGGCGTCGGCGACCCGGTCCAGGTCGCCAAGGACTCGATCGAGTACGCGCGGACCAAGCAGCACGACGTCGTCATCGTCGACACCGCCGGCCGCCTCGGCATCGACGCCGAGATGATGCAGCAGGCCGCCGACATCCGCGACGCGGTCGGCCCCGACGAGGTCCTCTTCGTCGTCGACGCGATGATCGGTCAGGACGCGGTCAACACCGCCGAGGCGTTCCGCGACGGCGTCGGCTTCGACGGCGTGGTGCTCTCCAAGCTGGACGGCGACGCCCGCGGTGGTGCCGCGCTCTCCATCGCGCACGTCACCGGCAAGCAGATCATGTTCGCCTCCAACGGCGAGAAGCTGGACGACTTCGACGCGTTCCACCCGGACCGCATGGCGTCCCGCATCCTCGGCATGGGCGACATGCTCAGCCTGATCGAGAAGGCCGAGCAGACCTTCAGCCAGCAAGAGGCCGAGAAGATGGCGGCCAAGCTGGCGAAGGGCCCCAAGGAGTTCACGCTCGACGACTTCCTGGCCCAGATGGAGCAGGTCCGCAAGATGGGCTCCATCTCCAAGCTGCTCGGCATGCTGCCGGGCATGGGCCAGATGAAGGACCAGATCAACAACCTCGACGAGCGCGAGGTCGACCGCACCGCCGCCGTCATCAAGTCCATGACCCCGGCCGAGCGCCAGGACCCGACGATCATCAACGGCTCCCGCCGCGCCCGTATCGCCCGCGGTTCCGGCGTCGACGTCAGCACGGTCAAGAACCTGGTCGAGCGGTTCTTCGACGCCCGCAAGATGATGTCGAAGATGGCCCAGGGCGGCATGCCCGGGATGCCGGGCATGCCGGGGATGCCCGGCATGGGGGGCGGTGCCCGGAAGAAGAAGCAGGTCAAGCAGGCCAAGGGCAAGCGCAAGAGCGGCAACCCGATGAAGCGCAAGGCCGACGAGCAGGCCGCGGCCGCCCGCCGCGAGGCCGCCCAGGCCGGCAACCCGCTCGGTCTGCCGCAGGCCGACCAGGACCCGAAGAACTTCGAACTCCCCGAGGAATTCAAGAAGTTCATGGGCTGACCGGCCCTCGACGGCACCCCGCCGTACGCCTCGCGAGCCCCCGGCCACACCTCGTGGCCGGGGGCTCGGCGCATCGACCGCGGTCCCGGGCGCCGGCTACCGCGTCCGCGCGATCAGATAGCGGAAGACGTTCGGCATCCACACCGTCCCGTCCGGACGCTGATGCGGATGCAGCGCCTCCGCGAGCTCCTTCTCCACCTGCCGCTGCTCGGCCACCCGCAGCGCCGCGTCGAACACGCCCGTCGACAGCAGCCCGCGCACCGCACTCGTCAGGTCCGCGTACCCGAACGGGCAGGCCACCCGGCCCGAACCGTCCGGCCGCAGCCCGGCCCGCTCCGCCAGCTCCTCCAGATCGTCCCGGCCGCTGGGCTGCCACCTCGCGGCACCGGCCGCCCGGTCACCGCCCGCATCGGCCAGCCGCTGCGCCACCCGCAGCACCCCGGCCGTGGCGCACCGCTCCACAGGCCCCCAGCCGCCCAGCACCACCGCGCTGCCGCGCTCGGCGAGCCCCGCCGCCGCGGTCAGCGACGCCGCCAGCCCCTCGACGGTGCTCACACACCCCACCGGATGGAACGCGGTGACCACGTTGAACGTGGTGTCCCCGGACGCCGCCGCCTCCAGACCGCCGCTGACCACCTGG
Organism: Streptomyces bugieae; assembly: GCF_036352915.1. Taxonomy (NCBI): domain Bacteria; kingdom Bacillati; phylum Actinomycetota; class Actinomycetes; order Kitasatosporales; family Streptomycetaceae; genus Streptomyces; species Streptomyces bugieae. The sequence continues at coordinate 15,198 of NZ_JAZBJP010000010.1, read as the reverse complement.
GTGTGCTCCGGCAGGCCGTCCGGCGTGAGCCGCTCGCGCGCCAGCTCCAGCCGCGACTCGTCCGCGTCCACCCCGCTGACCTGCGCCCCACGGGCCGCCGCCAGCAGCAGCGCCAGACCGGAACCACAGCCGAGTCCCAGCAGCCGGGTGCCCGGCCCGATGCCCAGCCGGTCGTACGCGGCTTCGTAGAGCGGTACCAGCATCCCTTCCTGGATCTCGGCCCAGTCACGGGCGCGCGCCCGCGACCCGGCCGGTAGGGGCGGGCCCTCACAGCGCAGGGATGCAGTGTCCGGAAGCTGGTGCCGTACGAGCGTGGGTGACATCGATAGCGCCCCTATTCGCCGAGAACCGAACCTGTGCCGTACCGATCGCCCCCGTCATCACGCGTGGTGCGCCCCCGCAACCCAGACAACTGCGCATCCGTCCGGGCGTCCAGGGGGTGCGCCGGGGTTGTCTCCCGCGCGCCCCCGTATGCGCCGGGGCCGCTCCCTGAAGCGCCGTTCCAGGGTGCCCCGGCCGGCGCGGTTCCGCCACGCCAGCGTTCCCGCCGGGGTCGCCTCCGCACCTCCGCGCGCCCTCGCCCGGCGCCCGCGCGCGCCCTACGGTGGGGCACGGGCCGGCGCGGGGACGCACAGGCAGGCCCCGTAGCATCGCCGCGGCGCTCTCCGTAGTGGCCGGCCGTCGTTACGCCGTGCGGCGTACCCGGGTGCGCACGGGGAAGGACCGCGGGCAGTCCGCGGGCACCTCCGGTGCATACGCGGGGGTACGTCCCGGCTTGCGGCCCGGTGGGCGGCTTCTGCGCAGATCGGCGTAGGCGCCCTCCCGCACGGCGCATGCCCGGAAACTGACTGGTACGTGCAAATTATTTGGGATGGCCCGGAATCGGAACACTGGGCGTCCCTGGCTCGTTGTTACGACGTGAGCACGACACCGCCTGTTCTCGCCGCCGAGCTGGCGCTCGCGTGGGCCGACATTCAACGGCACCACCCCGAGCTGCCGGACCTGGCCGCGCCCGAGTCCCTGATCGGAGAGTCCTCGTCCGCCTGCGGCGCCGAACTCTCCTTCGAACGGCTGCTCCACGAGGCAGTCCACGGCATCGCCGCCGCCCGCGGCGTCCGCGACACCTCCCGGGCAGGCCGCTACCACAACCGTCGATTCCTGGCGATCGCCGAGGAACTGGGCCTGGACCACGCCGACGAGCCGCACCCCAGCAGCGGCTTCTCGCTGGTCACGCTCAACCCCGAAGCCAGACGGCGCTACCGCCCGACCATCGAACGGCTCGGCAGAGCCCTCAAGGCGCATTCGGCCGCGACCGCCACCGACACCGCCCGCAGCTTCCGGGGCCCGGCCGCCCGGCACGGCTCCTCCGGAGGCGGCGTCCGCGTCAAGGCCGTCTGCGACTGCGGGCGCAACGTCCGGGTCGTTCCGTCCGTCCTCGCACAGGCGCCGATCGTCTGCGGCGGCTGCGGCAAGCCCTTCCGGATCCCCGAGGTGGCCGCGGTCGGCTGACCCAACCGCGTGTGGCACAATGGCTAGCTGTACTCGACAGTCGCACAGGACCCCTCTCTCCTCCGGCTGACGCGTCCATCGGGCATTCGGGTACCGCAACCCCACGCGGCAGCTCGCCGTGCCCAACCACGTCAAATCCAGGAGAACCCACTCCCGTGGCAGTCAAGATCAAGCTGAAGCGTCTGGGCAAGATCCGTTCGCCTCACTACCGCATCGTCGTCGCCGACTCCCGTACCCGCCGTGACGGCCGGGCCATCGAGGAGATCGGTCTGTACCACCCGGTGCAGAACCCCTCGCGCATCGAGGTCGACTCCGACCGTGCGCAGTACTGGCTGAGCGTCGGCGCCCAGCCGACCGAGCCGGTTCTCGCCATCCTCAAGAAGACCGGCGACTGGCAGAAGTTCAAGGGCGAGCCCGCCCCGGCGCCGCTGCTGGTGGCCGAGCCGAAGGCCGACAAGCGCGCCCTCTTCGAGGCCGCCGCCAAGGCTTCCGGTGACGAGCCGAAGGGTGAGGCCATCACCCCGAAGGCGAAGAAGACTGACAAGAAGGCGGACGAGGCTGCGGCCGAGTCCACCTCCGAGTCCTCCGAGGCCTGAGCATGCTCGAGGAAGCCCTCGAGCACCTCGTCAAGGGCATCGTCGACAACCCCGATGACGTGCAGGTAGCCTCGCGCACCCTGCGTCGCGGGCGGGTGCTGGAGGTCCGGGTCCACCCCGACGACCTCGGCAAGGTGATCGGCCGCAACGGCCGCACCGCCCGCGCGCTGCGGACCGTCGTCGGCGCCATCGGCGGCCGCGGCATCCGCGTCGACCTCGTCGACGTGGACCAGGTCCGCTGACACGTTGAACACCGGCTCGGGCCGGGGAGGGCTTCGGCCCGCCCCGGCCCGTAGTCGTCGTCAAGGGAGAAACAAGCGTGCAGTTGGTAGTGGCGCGGATCGGCCGCGCCCACGGCATCAAGGGCGAGGTCACCGTCGAGGTGCGCACCGACGAGCCGGAGCTCAGGCTCGCGCCCGGGGCCGTCCTGGCCACCGACCCGTCCTCCGTGGGGCCGCTGACCATCGCGACCGGCCGGGTCCACAGCGGCCGGCTGCTGCTGCGCTTCGAAGGCGTCACCGACCGCACCGCCGCCGAGGCGCTGCGCAACACCCTCCTGATCGCCGAGGTCGACCCCGACGAGGTCCCCGAGGACCCGGAGGAGTTCTACGACCACCAGCTGATCGACCTCGACGTGGTCACCCGCGACGGCACCACTGTGGGCCGGATCTCCGAGATCTCCCACCTGCCCTACCAGGACCTGCTGGTCGTCGAACGCCCCGACGGCAGCGAGGTCCTGATCCCGTTCGTCGCCGAGATCGTCCCGGAGATCGACCTGGAGGAGCAGCGCGCCGTCATCGAACCGCCGGCCGGCCTCCTCGACGACAGCCAGGCGGAGATCGCGTCCGGCCGCGAGGACAGCTGATGCGGCTCGACGTCGTCACGATCTTCCCCGAATACCTCGAACCGCTGAACGTCTCCCTGGTCGGCAAGGCACGCGCCCGCGGCCAGCTCGACGTGCGCATCCACGACCTGCGGCAGTGGACGCACGACAAGCACCACACCGTCGACGACACCCCCTACGGTGGCGGACCCGGCATGGTCATGAAGCCCGAACCGTGGGGCGAGGCGCTGGACGCCGTCCTGGCCTCCGGCGAGGGCGCGCCGGTCATCGTCGTCCCCACCCCCAGCGGTGTGCCGTTCACCCAGCAGCTCGCCGTGGAACTCTCCACCAAGCCCTGGCTGGTCTTCACCCCCGCCCGCTACGAAGGCATCGACCGCCGCGTCATCGAGGAATACGGCGACCGCGTCGACGTCCGCGAGGTGTCCATCGGCGACTACGTCCTGGCCGGCGGCGAGGCCCCGGTCCTGGTCATGGTCGAGGCGGTGGCCCGGCTGCTGCCCGGCGTCCTCGGCAACGCCGCCTCCCACCAGGACGACTCCTTCGCCCCCGGCCCGATGGCCGACCTCCTGGAGGGGCCCGTCTACACCAAGCCCCCCGAGTGGCGCGACCGTACGATCCCCGAGGTGCTGCTCAGCGGCCACCACGGCAAGATCGCCCGCTGGCGCCGGGACCAGGCGTTCCGCCGCACCGTCCGCAACCGCCCCGATCTGATCGAACGCGCCGACCCCGCCGCGTTCGACAAACACGACCGCGCGATCCTCGCCGCCCTGGGCTGGGCGCCCGGGGAGGACGGCCGATTTGGGCGGACGACCGAGGCCGTGGAAGAATAGGCCGCTGTTGTGTGCGTCCGGCGCGCGCCCCTGCCACAGGGGGAACGACGCCCGCCCGACGGAACAGCATCCGAAGCATTCCTTATCGATATTCCGTTGATGACCTGTGGCATCAGCGAAGAAAGCAGTGGGTCATGCACCTTCTCGACTCCGTCGACTCCGCGTCGCTGCGCAGCGACATCCCGGCCTTCCGCCCCGGTGACACGATCAACGTCCACGTCCGCGTCATCGAGGGCAACCGCTCCCGTGTGCAGCAGTTCAAGGGCGTCGTCATCCGCCGTCAGGGCTCGGGCGTCCGCGAGACCTTCACGGTCCGCAAGGTCAGCTTCTCCGTCGGCGTCGAGCGCACCTTCCCGGTGCACACCCCGATCGTCGAGAAGATCGAGGTCGTGACCCGCGGTGACGTCCGTCGCGCCAAGCTGTACTACCTCCGCGAGCTGCGCGGCAAGGCCGCCAAGATCAAGGAGAAGCGCGAGAGCTGAGCCGCGCCGCCCCGGAGCGCGATTTTTTGCGCCCCGGCAACGCAAAGCCCCTCTCGCGCCGGGTGTCCGGATCCGGCCGGATAGGCTCAGGGCCCGATGGACACCGACGCACATCTCACGGAGCGCGACCCCTCTCCCACCCCCGACGCGGGGCCGGAGCAGGGGTCGCGCTCCGCGCGTTTCACCGCCCGCCTCGCCGGGCTGCGCCACCGGCCGGTCACCCTGCTCGCGCTCTGCCTGGCCTTCGTCCTGCTGCTGAGTTCCTTCATCGCGCAACCGTTCCTGATCCCCAGCTCGTCCATGGAGAACACCCTCCACATCGGGGACCGGGTGCTGGTCAACAAGCTGGCGTACCGTTTCGGCAGTGAGCCCGCGCGGGGCGACGTGGTGGTGTTCGACGGCATCGGGTCGTTCGTTCACAGGGAGCAGGGGGAGAATCCCGTCACGGGCCTGCTGCGCGGCGCCGGAGCGGCGCTGGGCCTGGCCCGGCCCGCCGACACCGACTACGTCAAGCGCGTGATCGGCATCGGCGGCGACCATGTGACCTGCTGCGACAAACGGGGGCGGATCGAAGTGAACGGTGAGCCCGTCGACGAGGGCTATCTCCACCCGGGGGACGCGCCGTCCTCGGTGGAGTTCGACATCGTGGTGCCGGAAGGGAAGCTCTGGGTCATGGGGGACCACCGCGCACGCTCCAGCGATTCCCGCGACCACCTCGGCGAACCGGGTGGTGGCACGGTCCCGGTCGACGAGGTCATCGGCCGGGCGGATCTGATCACCTGGCCGGTGAGCCGCTGGCGCACGATCGACACACCGGGCTCCTTCGCCCGGATACCGGCCCCGGCAGGCCCCCATGGGTAGCCGCGGACGCCCCCGGCACGGGCGCCAGGGCGGCAGCGGGACCGGACGCGGGACCGGCGGCGCACACGACGCGGGCAGCGGTGCGTACGGCGACGGGGACGGCGCGTACGGCGACACCGCAGCGCCCGGGGAGGCCCCGGCGGGCGGACGTGGCGGAGGTACCACGCCGCGGCGCCCGGCGACCGGCGGGCGGGCCGAACGGCGCCGCCAGGCCAAGCGCATCAAGCGCCGCAGGCAGCGCTCCTACCTCAAGGAAATCCCCATCCTGGTGGGCGTGGCGCTGGCCATCGCCCTCGTACTGAAGACGTTCCTCGTCCAGGCCTTCGTCATCCCGTCCGGCTCCATGGAGCAGACGATCAGGATCGGCGACCGGGTGCTGGTCGACAAGCTCACCCCCTGGTTCGGCTCCAAGCCGGAACGCGGCGACGTCGTGGTGTTCAAGGACCCCGGAGGCTGGCTCAAGGGCGAGCAGCACCAGCCCACGGACGACGCAGGCGCCTTCCAGCCGGTCAAGGACGCCATGACCTTCATCGGGCTGCTGCCGTCGGCCGACGAGCAGGACCTGATCAAGCGGGTCGTGGCGGTCGGCGGCGACACCGTCAAATGCTGTGACAAGCAGGGCCGGGTGACGGTCAACGGCAGCCCGCTCACCGAGCCGTACATCCATCCGGGCAATCCGCCGTCCCAGATCAAGTTCACCGTCAACGTCCCCACCGGCCGGATCTTCGTGATGGGCGACCACCGTTCGGACTCCGCGGATTCGCGCTTCCACCTGGACGAGCCGTACCGTGGCACGGTCTCGGAGGACAACGTCGTGGGCCGGGCAGTGGTGATCGCCTGGCCGTTCAGCCACTGGCGGCGCCTGGAAGAACCGGACACGTTCGGGACGGTGCGCGACGCGCCGGGCGCCAAGGCGTCCGCGGCGGGCGTGCCGCATAGGCTGTCACCCGAGAGTTTGACCGTACTCCCGACCCCTGCGGAACTCCCGCTCGTTATGGGAGTGGTGGGCCTGCACCGGTTGACGGGCGGGCGAGTGCGTGGAGTGAGGAGCAGACGTGGGGGACTTGGCGGTCGGCGCGCGGTCCGGAACCGGAGAGCCCGAAGAGCCGGCACGGCGCGGTGAGACCCCGCAGCCGGCGGCGAGTTCCGTGCCCCAGTCACCAACACAGTCACGAGCGGAGTCAGAGCCGTCACGGCCGCAGTCACCGGCCGCCGCACGGACGCGGTCGCAGGGCCCGGTGGCCCTGGACAAGCCGGACGGTGCCGGCGCACCGGATCCGTCCGGCGGCTCCGGTGCGACGGACGGACCAGCGGGTGAGGAGACCGTCGGCAGCATGAAGAAGGGCAAGAAGCCGCGCGCCTTCTGGAAAGAGCTGCCGATTCTGATCGGGATCGCCCTGCTCCTCGCGCTGCTGATCAAGACGTTCCTGGTCCAGGCGTTCTCCATCCCGTCCGACTCGATGCAGGACACTCTGCAGCGCGGGGACCGGGTGCTGGTCGACAAGCTGACGCCCTGGTTCGGCGCGAAACCGCAGCGCGGTGAGGTCGTCGTCTTCCACGACCCGGGCGGCTGGCTGAACGAAACGCCGACCCCCGAGCCCAACCCCGTGCAGAAGGTCCTCAGCTTCATCGGGCTGATGCCCTCGGCCGAGGAGAAGGACCTGATCAAGCGGGTCATCGCGGTCGGCGGCGACACCGTCGAGTGCCACGGCAGCGGCCCGGTCAAGGTCAACGGCAAGGCGCTCAAGGAGAGCTCGTACATCTTCCCCGGCGCCACCCCGTGCGGTGACCGCGCGTTCGGCCCGATCCACGTCCCCAAGGGCCGGATCTGGGTGATGGGCGACCACCGCGACGACTCCCTCGACTCCCGCTACCACCAGAACCTCAAGGGTCGCGGCACGGTCTCGGAGGACGAGGTCGTCGGCCGCGCCTTCACCATCGCCTGGCCGGTCAACCGCTGGGCGACCCTGCCGGTCCCGGACACCTTCGACCAGCCCGGCCTCGACAAGGCCATGGCGGCGGCCCCGGCGGCCCTCGGGCTGGCCGGTGCGGTACCGCTGGTGGTGTGGCGGCGGCGGAGGCAGGCCGCGGGCGCGAGCGTGGGTGCGGCCGGGGACGCCGGTACGGACGCGGGGGCCGGCCCGGAGGGCGGCCGGGAGTAGCGCGTGAGGTGTGGCCGGGTGGTGCCTGTGGGTGCCACCCGGTGGTGACTGCCCGGGCGAGTCCCGGGCAGTCGGCGTTTTGGGAGGTCTGGTGGGGACTTCGGGGGCTTCTCGTACGCCGTTTTGCCGGGGCTGGTGGGGGCTTCTCCCGGGACGGGGGCCTTGGGGGTGGTTGGCTTGGTGGGGGTGGGAGCGTCCGCGGAACGGGACCGCGGGCCCGGACCCAGGTACTGACCGCAGGGCGTAACCCCAGGTAAGGTGCCGTCCCGGATCTTCGACGCGGGCCGGGCCTGCGGGGTGGGAGCGCTGGGATGAGCAGCAGTACGGAACACAGGACCGACGGCCGCAGCCGGACGGCGGGCAGTGTGCTGTCCGGTCTCGCGGTGGCCGCCGGCTGTGTGCTGTTCCTCGGCGGCTTCGTATGGGCGGCCCTGACCTACCGCCCCTATACGGTGCCGACCGATTCGATGTCGCCGACGATCGCGGCCGGGGCCCGGGTCATCGCCGAGAAGGTGGACGGCTCCGAGATACGCCGCGGCGACATCGTCGTCTTCAAGGACTCCACCTGGGGCGACCTGCCGATGGTCAAGCGCGTCGTCGGCGTCGGCGGCGACAAGGTCGCCTGCTGCACCAAGCAGGGCCGGCTGACCGTCAACGGCACCCCCATCGAGGAACCGTATCTGCAGGGCAGCGGCCCCGCCTCGCCCATCGGCTTCAAGGCCAAGGTGCCCACCGGCCAGCTCTTCCTGCTCGGCGACCACCGCAGCGACTCCCTCGACTCCCGCGTCCACCTCACCGACGGCGACCACGGCTCGGTGCCGCGCGGCGCCGTCGCCGCCCGGGTCGACGCCCGCGCCTGGCCGCTCGGCAGCGTCGGCATGATGCAGCGCCCGGCCGCCTTCTCGGCCCTCCCCGGCGGCACCTCCCAGCCGGGACCCATCCAGCCCATCGCCCTTGCCATAGTGGCCGGGGCGGTCCTCATCCTCGGCGGCGCGGCCTACGGCCCGATCGCCCGCCGCAAGGGGCGCCAACGTGCCTGAGCGGCCGAACCCGGAAGACGGGCTGAGGACGGAGGCCGAGCCGGCCGTCGCGGCGCGCCAGGTCTCCCGCGTCATCCTCCTCGACCCCGACGACCGGATCCTGCTCCTCCACGGCTTCGAACCGGACGACCCGACCGACACCTGGTGGTTCACCCCTGGTGGCGGCCTGGAAGGCGAGGAGACCCGGGAGGAAGCCGCCCGCCGGGAACTCGCCGAGGAGACCGGCATCACCGGCGTCGTCCTCGGCCCCGTCCTGTGGAAGCGGCACTGCACCTTCCCCTTCGACGGACGACGCTGGGAACAGGACGAGTGGTACTACCTGGCGAGAACCGACCGGACTGCCACCCACATGGGAGGACAGACGGCCCTGGAACGACGCAGCGTCTCGGGACTGAAGTGGTGGACTTCGGAGGAACTCTCCGCCTCGCATGAGACGGTGTACCCGACCAGACTCGCCGAGCTGCTGCGCACACTGCTCGACGAAGGGCCCCCGAGTGCGCCGGTGCTCCTGGAGACCGAGCGGGCCTGACGCACAATAGGGGGACGCACGGCTGAAGGGGATCTGCCATGAGCGCCGAGGACCTCGAAAAGTACGAGACCGAGATGGAGCTGAAGCTCTACCGGGAGTACCGCGACGTCGTCGGGCTGTTCAAATATGTGATCGAGACCGAGCGTCGCTTCTACCTCACCAATGACTACGAAATGCAGGTGCACTCCGTCCAGGGCGAGGTCTTCTTCGAGGTCTCGATGGCGGACGCCTGGGTCTGGGACATGTACCGGCCGGCCCGATTCGTCAAGCAGGTGCGCGTCCTCACATTCAAGGACGTGAACATCGAAGAGCTCAACAAGAGCGACCTGGAGCTTCCCGGCAGCTGATCGGCGCGCCCGAGCAGTCGACGACCGGTGCTCTCCAAGCGGCCGCGTGGAGCGGGGCGCGCGGCCGCCTTCACTCGCCCGGGTGAGCGAGTTATCCACAACCGGCCGGTTGTCCACCAAGATCCAATACTTCCGGGCGGGGGAGTCACAGTCGGTGCCGGAGGTGGTACCGATGAACGCCACGCACGCCCGGCACCAGGCCGGACCCGACACCCAGACCCCGCCCACGCCCCGCCCGATCCGCGCGCCACACGCGACACCAGCGGCACTCCCGGCACCCGCGAAACCCAAGACGGCACCCGCGAAACCCAAGACGACCGCACCGCCGCCCCGCCCCGGGACGACCCGAAAGCGGCGCCCCCCAGCAACGACCGCACCCCCGGCAACGACCGCGCATCCACGCACCGACGTCCGGCGACGCGCCCTCGGCCGCTACGGCGAAGACCTGGCCGCCCGGCTCCTCATCAAGGCCGGCATGCGGATCCTGGCCCGTAACTGGCGCTGCCGGGAGGGCGAGATCGACCTCGTCGCCGCCGACCGCGACACCCTGGTGATCTGCGAGGTCAAAACCCGCCGCGCCGGCCGGTACGAACACCCCATGGCCGCCGTCCGCCCCGAGAAGACCGCCCGCCTCCGCACGCTGGCCGAACGCTGGATGCAACGCCACGGCGGCCCACCGCCCGGCGGCGTCCGGATCGATGTCATCGGAGTCGTCCTGCCCACCCGCGGCGCCCCGTCCGTCGAGCATGTGCGAGGGGTGGCCTGAATGGGATTCGCCCGTACGTGCTCGGTCGCCCTGGTCGGCGTCGAAGGAGTCGTCGTCGAGGTCCAGGCCGACCTCGAACCCGGCGTCGCCGCCTTCACCCTCGTCGGACTCCCCGACAAGAGCCTCATCGAATCCCGGGACCGCGTGCGCGCCGCCGTCGTCAATTCCGGCGCCGAATGGCCACAGAAGAAGCTCACCGTCGGCCTCAGCCCGGCCTCCGTCCCCAAGGGCGGCAGCGGCTTCGACCTGGCCGTCGCCTGCGCCGTCCTGGGCGCCGCCGAGCGCCTCGACCCCCGCGAACTCACCGACCTCATGATGATCGGCGAACTGGGCCTGGACGGCCGGGTCCGGCCCGTACGCGGCGTCCTCCCCGCCGTCCTGGCCGCCGCCGACGCCGGGTACCGCCAGGTCGTCGTCCCCGAACGGACCGCCGCCGAGGCCTCCCTCGTCCCCGGCATCTCCGTCCTCGGCGTCCGCAGCCTGCGCCAGCTCATCGCCGTCCTCGCCGACGAACCGGTACCCGAAGAGGAAGACGGCCTGGAGGAAGGCCGCCCCGACCCGCTGCTGGCGGGCCTGGTCGTGCCCGGCACGGGTACCGGCGCCGGCCTGCCGCGCGGCGACCACGTCCCCGACCTCGCCGACGTCGCAGGTCAGCACACCGCCCGCCGCGCCCTGGAGGTGGCCGCCGCCGGACGCCACCACATCTTCTTCAAGGGACCGCCCGGCGCCGGCAAAACCATGCTCGCCGAGCGCCTCCCCGGACTGCTGCCACCCCTCACCCCCAAGGAATCGCTGGAGGTCACCGCCGTCCACTCCGTCGCCGGCACCCTCCCACCCGGACAGCCGCTGGTCGACCGGCCGCCCTACTGCGCCCCACACCACTCCGCGACCATGGCCTCCCTCGTCGGCGGCGGCACCGGACTGCCCCGCCCCGGCGCGGTATCCCTCGCCCACCACGGAGTCCTCTTCGTGGACGAGGCCGCCGAATGCAGGCCCAGCGTCCTCGACGCCCTGCGTCAGCCCCTGGAATCCGGCCATGTCGTCGTCGCCCGGGCCGCCGGCATGATCCGCATGCCGGCCCGCTTCCTCCTGGCCCTCGCCGCCAACCCCTGCCCCTGCGGACGGCACGGCACCCTCGGCGGCGGCTGCGAATGCCGCCCCTCCTCCATCCGCCGCTACCGCGCCCGCCTCTCCGGCCCCCTGATGGACCGGGTCGACCTGCGCATCGCCGTGGAACCGGTCGCCCGCTCCGAGCTCATCGCACTGAGCCGGGGCACCGAATCCAGTGCGACCGTGGCCGACCGCGTACGAGCCGCCCGCGAACGCGCCGCGGCCCGCCTCGCCGGCACCCCCTGGCACACCAACAGCGAGGTACCCGGCCACGAACTCCGCACCCGCTGGCAGGCCCACCCCGGCGCCCTCGCCCAGGCGGAACGCGACCTCGAATGCGGCCTCCTCACCGCCCGCGGACTCGACCGCGTCCTCCGCGTCGCCTGGACCGCCGCCGACCTGGCCGGCCGTGACCGCCCCACCAGCGAAGACGTCAACTGGGCCCGGGAACTCCGCACCGGCGTACGACGCGGCGCCCTGACCACCGTGGGCAGCGACACCCGCGGGGCCGCCCACGACACCGCACCCACCCGCCCACCAGCCACCCGGAACCAGGACTGACCGACCCATGACCGGACTCGACGAATGGGGCTTCGCCACTCCCGGCCCGGCCCCCGACACCGAAGGCCCTCTCACAGGCAGCAACACCGACCCGAACCCCAACGACCGGAATCACCGGACACCCGCCGACGCCACAGACGGCCCGTCACCCCGCCCCACGACCCCACCGGACCGCACTCACCCACCCGGCCACCCACCCACTCCCCACCCGCTCTACGAACCACACCGCAGCGCCCGCGCCGCCCTCACCCGGATCCTCGAACCGGGCGACGAAACCGCCGGCCGCTGGCTGAACGACGTGGGCCCGGTAGCCCTGCTGCACGCGCTCACCGACGACGACGCGGCCCCGCCCCCGGGCGCCGGCCGGACCAAGCTCGCCGGCCTCCGGCTGCGCGCCGCACGAGCCCGCCCCGCCGAGGACCTCGCCGCCGTCGCCGCACTCGGCGGCCGGTTCCTCTGCCCCGGCGACGAGGAATGGCCCAGCCAGCTCGACGACCTCGGCGACGCCCGCCCCATCGGCCTCTGGGTGCGCGGCAGGGCCCACCTCCGGCTCTGGGCGCTGCGCTCCGTCGCTGTCGTCGGCGCCCGGGCCTGCACCGAATACGGCGCCCACCTCGCCACCACCCTCAGCGCCGGGCTCGCCGAGCGCGGCTGGGCCGTCGCATCCGGGGCCGCGTACGGCGTCGACGGCGCGGCCCACCGCGGCGCGTTGGCCGCCAACGGCGCCACCATCGCCGTACTCGCCTGCGGCGTCGACTACGCCTACCCGCGCGGCCACACCGAGTTGATCGACCGCATCACCGAACAGGGCCTGGTCATCGCCGAGTTACCACCCGGCGACCACCCCACCCGCAGCCGCTTCGTCCAGCGCAACCGCGTGATCGCCGCCCTCACCCGGGGCACCGTCGTCGTGGAGGCCGAACTCCGCAGCGGCTCGCTCGTCACCGCCCGCCGCGCGCTCGCCCTCGGGCGCTTCACGATGGGCATGCCCGGCCCCGTCACCAGCGGCCTGTCCGCCGGAGTGCACCAACTCCTGCGCGGCGAGGCCGCCCTGGTCACCGACGCCGACGAGGTCATCGAACTCGTCGGCAGCATCGGCGACCTCGCCCCCGAGCGGCGCGGACCGACCCACCTCCGCGACCTCCTCGACCCCGTCGCAACCCGCGTACTGGAGGCACTGCCCGCGCGCGGAAGCGCGGGCACCGGTCATCTCGCGCGGGAAGCCGGCACGACCCGCGACATCGCCCACAACAAACTCTTCGAGCTGCAGTCCCTCGGATTCGTTCAAAGGTGCGGTGACGGCTGGGAGTTGGCCCGACGCGCCGAGACGACCGACGGTTCCCGGCGAGGCGGTACTTGACCTGGGGCGAACGGGTGAAAGGGTGAGGGGAATGACCGCAGAATCCAGTTTTGCCGTGCTTCGTGACCCGTGTCCGGCCCACGGTGCAACAGCGATAGTGCGCGGCGGGCACACGACATCACGCCCGCCCCGTCGCCGCGTCCACCCCCACGCCTCGCCACCGGCGCACGCCCGGCATCGCACACACGCGTCGACACGCCGTACGAGGTAACCCTGAGGTGCGGGCAGCGGAACGTATCTGCGCACGCCCGAACTCGCCCTCCTCGCGGACCGCAACGCTCCGGTCACGCTACGCTCACACCCAATTCATCCCTCACACATCCATCCACCCGCGTCTCGGCAGAACGGCTCAAGGCGACGAATGCCCCAGCACACCTCCGGGTCTGACCGTGCGGCAGTACCACCTGCCGCACGCGGCAGCGTGCGCCCCGCCCCGCCCACCTCACTCGACGAGCTGTGGCGCTCCTACAAGGCATCCGGCGACGGGCGGCTGCGGGAACAGCTGATCCTGCACTACTCGCCGCTCGTCAAGTACGTCGCCGGCCGCGTCAGCGTCGGCCTGCCACCCAACGTCGAACAGGCCGACTTCGTCTCCTCCGGAGTGTTCGGACTGATCGACGCCATCGAGAAGTTCGACCCCGAACGCTCCATCAAGTTCGAGACCTACGCCATCACGCGCATCCGCGGCGCCATGATCGACGAACTGCGCGCCCTGGACTGGATCCCCCGCTCCGTACGCCAGAAGGCCCGCGCCGTCGAGCGCGCCTACGCCACCCTCGAAGCGCAACTGCGCCGCACCCCGACCGAGGCCGAGGTCGCCGAGGAGATGGGCATCGCCCTGGAGGAGCTGCACGGCGTGTTCAGCCAGCTGTCCCTGGCCAATGTGGTTGCCCTCGAAGAGCTGCTGCACGTCGGCGGCGAGGGCGGCGAACGGCTCAGCCTGATGGACACCCTCGAGGACACCGCCGCCGAGAACCCCGTCGAGATCGCCGAGGACCGCGAACTCCGGCGACTGCTCGCCCGCGCCATCAACACCCTGCCCGAACGCGAGAAGACCGTGGTCACCCTCTACTACTACGAGGGCCTCACCCTCGCCGAGATCGGCAACGTCCTCGGGGTCACGGAGAGCAGGGTCAGCCAGATCCACACCAAGTCCGTACTGCAGCTCAGGGCCAAGCTCGCCGACGTCGGCCGCTGAGTCCTCCTGCGTGGGGCCCGACGCCGAGTCGCGTGCCGAGGCGCCCGCCGAATCGCCACGGCACCCGAGCGCTCGCCCACCCCGGGACGCCGTGTCGCCATGCGGAGTGCCACGCCGGGCACGCCATCCGTAGAGTGGTGACGTGCCCAGGATTCGAGCGGCCTCCGTGGCCGAGCACCGGACGATGCAGCGCGGCGCCCTGTTGGACGCCGCTCGCACCTTGCTGTCGGAAGGCGGAACCGAAGCGCTGACCTTCCCGGCCCTCGCCGAGCGCACCGGACTCGCGCGCTCCTCCGTGTACGAGTACTTCCGCTCGCGCGCAGCCGTTGTCGAGGAGCTGTGCGCGGTCGATTTTCCCGTATGGGCCGCCGAGGTGGAGGCGGCGATGGAGCGCGCCGCCACCCCCGAGGAGAAGATCGAGGCGTACGTCCGGCGACAGCTCGCCCTGGTCGGCGACCGGCGCCACCGTGCCGTCGTCGCCATCTCCGCCGGCGAGCTGGACGCCGGCGCGCGCGAGAAGATCCGCGCGGCACACGGCGGCCTCATCGCCATGATCGTCGAAGCCCTCGCCGCCCTCGGTCACGAACAGCCCCGACTCGCCGCGATGCTCCTCCAGGGCGTCGTCGACGCCGCCGTCCGCCGCATCGAACTCGGCGCCGCAGAGGACCCGACCGACATCACAGAGGCGGCCGTGGCCATGGCCCTCCACGGCATCCACGGCTAGCACCCTCCGCGGGGCATCCACGGCTAACACCGCCGGCAGGGCTGGCTTGCGCGGCTCGCCTCCCTTGGGGCCCTTGCCGGTCTTGGGACTTTGCCGACCTGGGACCTCGCTGGCTGGGGAGCTTGTCGACTTGGTGACTTTGTTGGGTGGGGACCTTGCTGGTTGGTGACCTTGCTGGGGGACCTCGATCGGCGGGGTCCTGGCGGGACTGGCCGGAGCTCTTGACCAGCTCTCTTCCCTCTCTTACCCCCGGGGGCCCTCCCCCCCCCGGCCCCGCCC
>NZ_JAZBJP010000009.1:0-205751 GCF_036352915.1 Streptomyces bugieae | reverse complement strand
CCCCACCGTCCTTAACTTCCCCTCTCACGGGAGGGGACGGGCCGGAGGGGCCGGTTGTGTGGACGTAAAGCGTCAGCAGTCCACACAACCGGCCCCGGAGGCCCGTCACCGCACCCAACAACCCACCTGGCCCGCCGCAGGCGCAACGGCGAGAACAACCGCGGCGGGACAGACGGGTACGTGGGAGGCGCCGCAAAGCGCGCAACGGCGAGACGACCCGCGGCGCCGCAGACAGGTACGTGGGCGACACCGGGCAACGCCCCTTGCTTAGAGCGCACTTAAAGGCGTTGGCTGAACGACCATGAAGTACACGCAGCTCGGACGCACCGGACTCAAGGTCAGTCGACTCGTCCTCGGGACGATGAACTTCGGCCCGCAGACGGACGAGGCCGACAGCCACACGATCATGGACGCGGCGCTCAGCGCGGGCGTCAACTTCTTCGACACCGCCAACGTCTACGGCTGGGGCGACAACAAGGGCCTCACCGAGGAGATCGTCGGCTCGTGGTTCGCCAAGGGCGGCGGCCGGCGCGACAAGACCGTGCTGGCCACCAAGGTCTACGCGAACATGGCCCCGGACGGCGAGGCGGCCTGGCCCAACCACGACAAGCTCTCCGCCGTCAACATCCGGCGCGCGGTGGACGCCAGCCTCAAGCGGCTGGGCACCGACTACATCGACCTCTACCAGTTCCACCACGTCGACCGGGACACCCCCTGGGACGAGATCTGGCAGGCCATCGACGTCCTCGTCCAGCAGGGCAAGATCCTCTACGCCGGCTCCTCCAACCACGCCGGCTGGCACATCGCCCGCGCCAACGAGACGGCCGCGCGCCGCGGTTCGTACGGGCTGGTCAGCGAGCAGTGCCTCTACAACCTCTTCGAGCGGCGCGCCGAGATGGAGGTCATCCCGGCCGCACAGGGCTACGGCCTGGGCGTCATCCCCTGGTCCCCGTTGCACGGCGGGCTGCTGGGCGGCGCACTCCGCAAGGAGCGCGAGGGCGGCGGCGCCCGGTCGGTCTCCGGCCGCTCGGCCGACTCGCTCGCCGACCCGAAGGTCCGCGCGCAGATCCAGTCCTACGAGGACCTGCTCGACAAGCACGGCCTGGAGCCCGGCGAGGTCGCCCTGGCCTGGCTGCTGACCCGGCCCGGCGTCACCGGCCCGATCGTCGGCCCGCGCACCGCCGGACAGCTCGCCTCCGCGCTGCGCGCCATCGAGCTGGAGCTGCCGGACGAGCTGCTCGCCTCGCTGGACGAGATCTTCCCCGGCCCCGGGCCGTCCCCGGAGGCGTTCGCCTGGTGAACCCCGGTTCGCTCGTAAGCCGTGCCCGCGGACGTGACCGCGACTCCTGATCCGCGGCCCGTCAGCCGCGCACGGGTGGGCGTCAGCGCAGCGCTGCCGCCACGATCACGACGATGAGCAGCACGGCGAGCAGGCCGGACATGATGCGGTTACGGGTCTTCGGGTCCACCCCCTGAGCGTAACCGGGGTGGACCCGAACATTTCACCGGGCCGGACCGCCCGCTCTCCTCACTCGCCCAGCGGCCAGGACGCGATCTCTTCGTAGTGGGACTGCGCTCCGGCCGTACCGGGGGCCGGCGGATGGCTGCGCATCAGGGAGAGCGTCCCGACCGTCCAGGAGCGGCCGCTGAATTCCTTCAGGGCGGCCGCGTACGGGGCGAGCTTCAGATGGCCGACGCGGTTCCGGGCGAGGGTGAGGTGCGGGGTGTAGGGGCGGTGCTCGTCCACCTCGAGGCCCGCCCGCCGGCCCGCGGCCGCCGCCGAGTCGGCAAGCTTGCGCATGGCGGGACGGTCGCCGTCCGCGCCGGCCCACACCACCCGGTCCGCGAACCGGCCACCGCCGGCGATCCGCAGCTCGTACGGATCCCGGCGGTGGGCCGCCCGGCCCAGCCGTTCCCGCAACTCGGGCACGGTGTCCTCGGGGACCTCGCCGTAGAAGGCGAGAGTGAAGTGCCAGCCGTCCCGTGCGCTCCAGCGCAGACGCTCGGCCGCGGGAAGCTTCTTCAGCAGCGCCACCTCGGCGGCGAGTTCGTCGAGCACGGCGGCGGGCGGCAGGACGGCGGCGAAGAGTCTCATGCGGTCAGTGTGGCGCAGCCGGACCCCGTACGGCCGTGCCCGGAACCGACCGGAACCGACCGGAACCGACCGGCTCCCGCCCTCCGCCGAGCGCTTCACCTGACTCCCGCGGTAACGTGTCATCGGGTGGATGACACATAGGACGTCATCGGCGAGTTGACGGTGCGAGGTCCGGACATCTTGAGGTCTTGCCCCGAGACGGGTATCGACCTCGTGGTGTCCCGCGTCTTGTCGCCGACACGTCGCGAAGGAGAGGCCCGTGCCCGCAGACGAACACCCCCGGAGCGCCGTACCCGCGTCCTTCCCCGCCGCCACGGCTGCGCTCCGCGCCATCGACGAGGCCCTGCGCAGCGCCCGCACGGAGGAGCCCGAGGCCCCGGCCGGCGAGCCGGACCATGTGCCGGCGGCGGGGGACGCCCCGTCAGCCGCGGAGAGCGGCCGTGTCGAGCAGGTGCTGGCCTCGCTGCTGTTGTTGCGGGAGGTACGTGAGCGGCTCGCGACGTGGGAGACGGGGCTGATCGAGACCGCCCGGGAGGCCGGCGCCAGCTGGGCCGACCTGGCCGAACCGCTCGGGGTGGCCAGCCGCCAGGCCGCCGAACGCCGCTATCTGCGGCTCCGCCCCGGCGCCGCCGGCACCACCGGCGAGCAACGCGTCAAGGCCACCCGCGACCGCCGCGCCGCCGACCGCAGCGTCACCGCCTGGGCCCGCCGCAACGCCGCCGAACTGCGCCGCCTCGCCGGCCAGATCACCGCCCTGACCGACCTGCCCACCGCCGCCCGCACGCCCCTCGAAGAACTCGGCCAGGCCCTCGGCGACGACGACGCCGCCCGGCTCATCGCCCCACTCACCGCCACCCGCCCCCACCTCCGGCACCGCCACCCCCAACTCGCCGCCCGCATCGACGACCTCACCCGCCACACCGACCGCCTCCGCCAAACCAGCGACGACCAGCGCCGCACCACGCCCTGACGCCCTGAGGGCGGGAAGGCCGGGCCGGGAGCAAGCCGGAGATGCCAAGCGGGAGATGCCAAGGGGGAGATGCCAAGCCGGAGATGCCCCGTCGGAGATGCCACGTCGGGGAGATCGAGCTGGAGAGGTCGAGCCGGGTCCTGGAGAGGCCGAGCCGGGGCGAGGACGCGGTGCACATCGACCTCCACGGCTGCAGGGAAGCCGCCTCCGGCCCGTCGCCGAGCTGACCGGCAGACCGCCCGACCACCAGCCGAGCCACCGACCGCCGGCCGCTCGGTGGCTCGGTGGCTCGGCTCGACGAGCCAGCCGAGCCGCCGTACGCCGCCGCCCGCTACGCCGCGTGCCTACGCCGCCGGAGCCAATTCCTGCTCCTCGGACCGCGTACTGCCGGGGACCCGGGGGACGAACCTGACGTGCGGGTGGCCGGGGCGCAGGTCGATCTTGAGGCGGAGGCCGCCGACCCGGGCGAGGATCAGGCCGATCAGGGCCGCGGCCGCCATGGAGATCAGCCCGCCGGCCAGGAAGCCGATCCGGGCGCCGAAGGCGTCGGTGACCCAGCCGACGATCGGGGCGCCCAGCGGGGTGCCGCCCATGAAGACCATCATGAACAGGCTCATCACCCGGCCCCGCATCAGCGGATCGGTGGCCATCTGGACGCTGGAGTTGGCGGTGACGTTGATCGTCAGGCCGACCATGCCGATCGGGGCGAGCAGCGCCGCGAAGACCCAGAACGACGGGGCGAGCGCGGCGGTGACCTCCAGGAGGCCGAAGAGCAGCGCCGCGCCCACCAGGAGTCGCAGCCGCGAGCTGCCACGGCGGGCCGCGAGCAGCGCGCCGATCAGCGAGCCGGCCGCCATCAGGCCGTTGAACAGGGCGTACGTACCGGCGCCCTGGTGGAAGACGTGATAGACGAACGCGGTCAGCCAGATCGGGA
The DNA here is from genome assembly GCF_036352915.1 of Streptomyces bugieae. Classification (NCBI taxonomy): domain Bacteria; kingdom Bacillati; phylum Actinomycetota; class Actinomycetes; order Kitasatosporales; family Streptomycetaceae; genus Streptomyces; species Streptomyces bugieae. Next base: position 201,752 of record NZ_JAZBJP010000009.1, on the reverse strand, counting down.
AGTTGAAGCCGAAGGTGCCGATGAACCCGACCAGGACGATGGGCCAGATCAGGTCGGGGCGGCCGGACACATAACGCAGGCCCTCGCGCAGTTGGCCCTTGCTGCGCGGGACGCGGTCGACCTTGTGGAGTTCGGCGGTCCGCATCATCAGGAGACCGGCGACCGGCGCCACGAAGGACAGGCCGTTGAGGAGGAAGGCCCAGCCGCTGCCGAAGGCGGTGATCAGGACACCGGCGACGGCCGGGCCGATCAGGCGCGCGGACTGGAAGTTGGCGGAGTTGAGGCTGACGGCGTTGCGCAGTTCGTCCTGGCCGACCATCTCGGAGACGAACGCCTGGCGGGCCGGGTTGTCGACGACGGTGACCAGGCCGAGCAGGAAGGCGACCAGGTAGACGTGCCACACCTGGACGTGCCCGGTGAGCGTGAGCGCGGCGAGGGCGAGGCCGGTGAGGCCCATCGCGGACTGGGTGAGCAGCAGCAGCTTGCGCTTGGCGAAGCGGTCGGCGATCACCCCGCCGTAGAGGCCGAACAGCAGCATCGGCAGGAACTGCAGCGCGGTGGTGATACCGACCGCGGCGGAGGAGCCGGTCAGGCTGAGCACCAGCCAGTCCTGGGCGATGCGCTGCATCCAGGTACCGGTGTTGGACACCATCTGCCCGGTGGCGAACAGACGGTAGTTACGAATCCGGAGAGAGCTGAACGTGCCCTTACGCGGTGTTTCCGTGCGCGGTGCGGCAGCGGGACCGTTGGCTGTACGGGCGCCGGGGGCGACACGGGCACCACTGGAGGCATGAGCACCACTGGAGGCACGAGCACCGGTGGCGGCAGGGGCGTCGAGGGAGCTGTTCACCGCGGCGGTACCGGCCGTGTCCGTACCGGCGGCGGCCGGGCCCGGGCCTGCGGTACCACTCGGGGCAGCAGGAGCGGCAGCGGCGGGGGCAGCGGCGGGGGCAGCGATACGCCCGCCACGGGCCCGGATGCGCGAGGCAGCCTTGGCCGCGTCGCCCCCGGCCGCGTCGGCCCTGGTCACCTCATGCGTGGTCGCATCGGGTGCAGTCGCATCAGGCGTGGTCACATCGGGTGCGGTCACATCGGCCGAAGTGGAGTGGACCGGTATCGCGGTGTCCGGGTTCGCGTCGCCGTGAACGGCGTCACCGCGAACCGTGTCGGCGTGAACGGTGTCGCCGTAAGTCGCGTCACCATGAACCGCGTTGTCGTAGGAGTTCGGTGCGGGGGCGGAGTGTGCTCCGGGTCCCGTACTCAAAGTGGGTTCGCCTCCTCGGCCTCGTGTTCTCTACAGCTGTGCCAGCTTCTCCAGTACGGGCGCGGCGGCCCGGAGCTTGGCCCACTCGTCCTCGTCCAGCCCGGAGGCCAGCTCGGCGAGCCAGGCGTTGCGCCGACGGCGGCTCTCCTCCAGCATCGCCTCGGCCTCTTCGGTCTGGGTGACGACCTTCTGGCGGCGGTCGTCGGGGTGGGGCTCCAGCCGGACCAGTCCCTTGGCCTCCAGCATGGCCACGATGCGGGTCATCGACGGCGGCTGCACATGCTCCTTGCGTGCCAGCTCGCCGGGGGTGGCGTGGCCGCACCGGGCCAGCATCCCGAGCACCGACATCTCGGTGGGCGTCAGCGATTCGTCCACCCGCTGGTGCTTCAGGCGGCGGGACAGGCGCATCACGGCGGACCGCAGAGCATTGACCGCGGCCGCGTCCTCTGGGGAGCCCTCCCCGCCTTCGGGCTGGGAGTGGGACAGTTCCGGCATGGTCTTTAGCATAACTCATTACCCTCTCTAAGGAAAGCGAGAAGCCGGCTGCTCCCCGCGCGTCACCCGTATGAGTGAGGACGCGGCGGAAAGTGACACACCTGACCACTCAGGGGCGGGACCGTGTCCGTATGGGATCGCGAGTGCTCAGCCTGCGCGTCGACGGGGAGCTGCTGGAGCGCATTCGGCAGCACGCCACAAAACGCGGAATGAGCGTCCAGGACTATGTCGTCCGGACGCTCATCCGCGAAGACTTCGATGAACGCTTCAAAACCTCGGTCGACGAGACCGAACGCCTCGGCGTCTGGGGAACGGTCACTTGAACGCCCCCGGTACGTCCGGGCGCATCCAGGCGGCTACCCCCGCCTGAGCGTCCGGAGGTCACCCCGGGCCCTGAGTGTCCGGAGGTCGCCCTGGACCCCGAGTGTCCGAGTTCGCCCTGGACCCCGAGTGTCCGGAGGCCGCCCCGGACCTCGAGTATCCGGAGGTCACCCCGGACCCCGAGTGTCCGGAGTTCACCCCGGGCCGCCTACTCAAATCCCTCACTCTCCGCTACCCTGAGGCAGGAACTAATAACTCTCCGTGTTCGTTGCCGTAGAGGAAGGAGGCAGGCGGCGGGGGAGGCAGCGCCGGCCGGCTACTTGACCCCGAGCGCCAGCTCGATCGGGTGCAGCAGGAAGTAGACCAGGAAGCAGAGGCCGACGACGTCCAGCAGCCACGGGATCTGCTTGAAACGCCCGGTGGCGGTGCGCAGCAGGATGTAGGCGAGCACGCCGATGCCGATGCCGTTGGTGATGCTGTAGGTGAACGGCATCGAGATGATCGTCAGGAACGCCGGGATGCCGACGGTGGGGTCGCCCCAGTCGATGTCCCGCACGTTGGCGGCCATGATCAGGAAGCCGACGACGAGGAGCGCGGGGGTGGCGGCCTGCGAGGGCACCACCGTCGCCAGCGGCGTGAAGATCAGCGCCAGCAGGAAGAGGCCGCCGGTCATCAGGTTCGCCAGCCCGGTCCGGGCCCCCTCGCCGACGCCGGCCGTGGACTCCACGAAGCAGGTGTTGGCGGAGGCGGAGCCGAAGCCGCCGCCCGCGACCGCGATGCCGTCGACCATCAGGATCCGGCCCATGCCCGGCAGGTTGCCGTTCTCGTCGGTCAGTCCGGCCTCCTCGCCGACGCCGATGATGGTGCCCATCGCGTCGAAGAAGCCGGAGAGCAGCACGGTGAAGACGAACAGGCAGCCGGTGAGCACGCCGACTTCCTTGAAGCCGCCGAAGAGGCTGATGTGGCCGATCAGTCCGAAGTCCGGGGCGCCGATGATCTTGTCGGGGACGTTCGGGACCGCCAGGCCCCATGCCGCGTCCGGGGTGTTGGTGACCGCGTTGATGATGATCGCGACGACGGCCATGGTGACCATCCCGATCAGGATCGCGCCCTTGGTCTTGCGTACGACCAGCACGAACATCAGGGCCAGGCCGATGACGAAGACCAGCACCGGCCAGCCCTTGAGCTGACCGCCCTGGCCCAGCCCCATCGGGACGGTGGTGTGCGCGGCGTCCGGGTTGCGGCTGACGAAGCCGGAGTCCACCAGGCCGATCAGCGAGATGAACAGGCCGATGCCGATCGCGATGGCGCGCCGCAGGCCGTTGGGGATCGCGTCCATGACCCGCTGCCGCAGGCCGGAGGCGACCAGGATCATCAGCACCAGACCGGCGAGCACGACCATGCCCATCGCGTCCGGCCAGCTCATCTTGGGGGCGAGCTGGAGGGAGACCACGGCGTTGATGCCGAGGCCGGCGGCGATGGCGATCGGGACGTTGCCCATCACGCCCATCAGGACGGTGCTCAGGCCGGCCATCAGGGCGGTGGCGGTGACCAGCTGACCGTTGTCGAGGTGGTGGCCGAACTTGTCGACTCCGGAGCCAAGAATGATCGGGTTCAGCACGATGATGTAGGCCATCGCGAAGAACGTGGCCAGCCCGCCGCGGAGTTCGCGGCCGACCGTGGACCCCCGCTCGGAGATCTTGAAGAACCGGTCGAAACCGTTCTTCGGGGGCTGCGGGGCCGGGTTCTCAAGGGTGTCGACCGGCGTGGTGGCCGAGGGGGACATGCGGGACCTCAGTCGGACGGGCCTGGGCAGGCGCAGGGGCCCGAGGGCCCGGAACACGTACAGGAGCATCACTATCCGGATCAGATTGGATGAATCAACGATTCAAAACAGTCAGATCCAGAAAGGTTCAGTATGAATAAACAATGCAGTGATCGCTATCTCCGCGCGTAGACCCTTGGCGGGCAAGGGTCGCCCTCAACGGCAACTCTGATGGAAGGCCGCCCGACCGGCCCCCGTAAGCTGAGCACCATGTGGAAGAAGTCCGAACTGCGCGAGGCTCCGGCGCCTCTCGAGGGCCCCGTCGTCGGCACGATCACCGGCGGCACCATCATCTGGTTCGTGCTCTTCCTCGGCCAGCTCCCCTTCTACGGCTGGTTCGCCGACCACGGCCACGCCTGGTGGGTGTGGACCTGCCTGGCCGGCGGCGGCCTCGGCCTGCTGGGCATCTGGTACGTCCGCAAGCGGGACGCCGCCATCAAGCGCGACGCCGCGGCCAAGCAGGCGGCGACCGCTACGGACGCGCACTGACGTCGGACGCGGCGTCCCCCTCTCCTTGGACCCCTCTCCTCGGGCCGCTCTCCTTGGGTCGCCCAGCCGACGGGTAATCCGGGCATTTCGCCCGTAACGTCGAGGGCATGACGGAGCGGGCCCGAACCGGAACCGAGCACCCCGTACCGAGCGGCGAATCGGGTGGCCGAAAACCGACCGACGGTGAGCCGGGCGGGCGGAAGTCGGACGACCGCGAGCCGGCCGGTCGGGGGCGTAACGAACCAGCCGAGGGCGAGCCGGCAGAGTCGGAGCGGGCCGGGCCGGGCAACCGTGCGCCGGGTGGTGGTCCCGAAGCGGCCGGTCAGTTGTCCGTTGACCGCGCCTCCGCCGGTCACCCCCCAGCCCTCCCTGGCCTGACCCCCGCGCAGCTCGCCGAACGGGTTGCCCGGGGTGAGGTCAACGACGTGCCCGTGCGGTCCTCGCGCTCCGCCGGGGAGATCGTCCGTGCCAACGTCTTCACGCGTTTCAACGCGATCATCGGCGTGCTCTTCGCGATCATTCTCATCGTCGGGCCGATCCAGGACGGGCTGTTCGGCTTTGTGATCGTCGCCAACACCGGCATCGGCATCGTCCAGGAACTGCGCGCCAAGAGGACGCTCGACAAGCTGGCGGTGATCGGCGAGGCGCAGCCGACCGTCCGCCGGGACGGCACCGCATCCCGCATCCCCACCTCCGAGGTCGTCCTCGACGACGTCATCGAGCTCGGCCCGGGCGACAAGGTCGTGGTCGATGGCGAGGTGGGGGAGACCGACGGGCTGGAGATCGACGAATCGCTGCTCACCGGCGAGGCCGACCCGGTCGTGAAGAAGCCCGGGGACCCGGTGATGTCCGGCAGCTTCGTCGTGGCCGGCGGCGGCGCCTTCATCGCGACCAAGGTCGGCCGCCAGGCGTACGCCGCCCAGCTCGCGGAGGAGGCCAGCCGTTTCACGCTGGTCCACTCCGAACTGCGTACCGGCATCAGCCGGATCCTCAAGTACGTGACGTGGATGATGATCCCGACCGCGCTCGGCCTGATCCTCAGCCATCTGCTCACCCTCGGGCTGCCCGGCGACGCCGCGATCCGGCGGATGGTCGCCGGCATCGTCCCGATGATCCCCGAGGGGCTGGTGCTGCTGACCTCCGTCGCCTTCGCCATCGGCGTCATCCGGCTCGGCCGCAAACAGTGCCTCGTCCAGGAACTCCCCGCCATCGAGGGCCTGGCCCGGGTCGACGTGGTCTGCCTGGACAAGACCGGCACGCTGACGGAGGGCGGCATGGATGTGTGTGACCTGCGCATCCTCGACGGCGCCGGCAAGTCCTACGCCGCCCCCGCCCCCGCCACCGCCACCGACCCCGCCACCGCCACCGACACGGACACCGACACCGACAGGCACTCCACCGACCAGCCCCCCACCCACGAGCCCGACGTCCGCCAGGTCCAGAGCGAGCCCTACGTCCGCCAGGTCCTCGGTGCCCTGGGTGACGCCGACCCCCGCCCCAACGCGTCCCTCCAGGCCGTCATCGACGCCTATCCCGCGGACGGGTCCTGGCGCTGTACCCGCTCGCTCCCGTTCTCGTCCGCCCGCAAATACAGCGGTGCGTCCTTCAACGACCCGGACGGAGAGTCCAGTACCTGGCTGCTGGGCGCCCCCGACGTCCTCCTGTCACCGGCGGACCCGACCCTGGCCGAGACCGACGACCTCAACGCCCAGGGCCTGCGCGTCCTCCTCCTCGCCCGCGCCACCCGCGAGCTGGACGACCCCGAGGTCGCCCGGGACGTCCGGCCCACCGCCCTGGTCGTCCTGGAACAACGGCTGCGCCCCGACGCGCCTGACACCCTGCGCTACTTCGGCGAGCAGCGGGTGCACGCCAAGGTCATCTCCGGCGACAACGCGGTCTCGGTCGGCGCGGTCGCCGGCAAGCTCGGGCTGCCGGGTGCCGACGCCCCCGTGGACGCCCGCCAACTGCCCCAACTCCCGGCCGATCGCGAGGCGTTGGCCGCCGCCCTCGACGAGGGCACGGTCTTCGGTCGCGTCACCCCGCAGCAGAAGCGGGAGATGGTCGGTGCCCTGCAGTCCCGCGGCCACACCGTCGCGATGACCGGCGACGGTGTGAACGACGTGCTCGCCCTCAAGGACGCCGACATCGGCGTGTCCATGGGTTCCGGCTCCGAGGCCACTCGCGCGGTGGCTCAGATCGTCCTGCTCAACAACAGCTTCGCGACCCTCCCTTCGGTGGTCGCCGAGGGCCGCCGGGTGATCGGCAACATCACCCGCGTCGCCACCCTCTTCCTCACCAAGACCGTCTACTCGGTCCTGCTCGCCATCCTGGTGGCCTGCTGGCAGATCCCGTACCCGTACCTGCCGCGGCACCTCACCCTGCTCTCCACGCTGACGATCGGGGTGCCCGCGTTCTTCCTGGCCCTCGCCCCCAACAAGGAACGCGCCCGCCCGCACTTCGTCCGCCGGGTCATGCGCTACGCGATCCCCTCCGGTCTCATCACCGGCCTGGCCGCCTTTGCCACCTACCTCCTGGCGCGCGCCTACTACACCGGCCCCGGTTCCCTCGCCGCCGAGACCAGTGCCGCGACCCTGACCCTCTTCCTCACCGCCCTGTGGGTCCTGGCGATCATCGCCCGCCCCTACACCTGGTGGCGGATCGCCCTCGTCCTCACCATGGCCGTGGCCTTCCTCGTCGTCCTCGCCACTCCCTGGCTCCAGACCTTCTTCGACCTCCGCCTGGTCGGTACGGCGATGCCGTGGGCGGCCGTCGCCGTCGCCCTCGTGGCCTCGGCCCTCCTGGAACTCACCTGGCGCCGGATCGCCCGCCGCTTCCCCGCCTGAGCCCCCGCGCGTCCGTCCGCCCCCATCCCGCCCCCGTCCCGCCCGTATCTCATCCCGGTCACAGAACCCGTGCCGCCGTGGCGCCCCCGCTTCCCGTCCCCCTACCCTCCGCCCCATGAAGCCGATTACGGGGGACCTCGCCTACGAGCTACTGGCCCGTGGATCCCACCATTCCCACCACTACCACCACACCGGCACCTACGGAGGCGGCGGCGACGGCGTCTTCGACTGGTGGGAATGGCTGATCCTGGCCATCGGTGTCATCGTCGTGATCTGGGCCGTGGTGAAGAAGTTCAGCTCGGACTGACGGGGCGCCCGGTTGCGGGGGCCGACCCGGCGGCCGGCCGTTCTTCACGGCTGTCCGCGATCCGCCGGACATCCCGCAGGGCATCGGCCAACCCACGGGCGAGGAAACGCACTTCCTGCGCACTGGTCGTACGGTCGGCGAGCATCTCCCCGGCGTAATCGAGGATGTCGTCCGCCATGCCCAACTGGACGCTCTCGACGTCGTCGGCCAAGCGGGACACGAATCCGGTGCCGTCACCGACGAGGTAGCAGGGATTCCCGTTCGGACTCGTCCACGGCAACAGCCGCGCCGGGCCCGCGGATCGCTCGCTCATGCCACTGCCTCCAGTGGACCGAACAGCTTCGCGGTAGCGTGATACACGTCGTCGACCTCCACAGGATTGATGACCGTGCCCCCGGGTCGTTGCCGCGACCGCGGGGGTTTTCGTTACTCAGCATTGCCGATCGAGCACGCTCGGTGCACGCTGTGCGTGTCACCAAAGTCCCCCAGTGGACAGCAAGTTGAAGGTGTGTTCGTGCAATGGAGCTGAACAACGAGGACGACGGCAGGCCCACTCCGCGTACGGTGCTGGGACGGCGCCTACGTCACCTGCGGGAGGCCGCGGACCTCTCCCAGCGGGGCCTCGCCGACAAGGTCGGCTATCCGCATACGTACATCAGCCGGGTCGAGCGTGGGGAACAGCTTCCCTCCGAGGCGCTCGCCGAGGATCTGGACACGCATTTCGCGACGGCCGGACTCTTTGCCGAGTTGCTGTCGCTGGCGCAGGATGCGTCGATTCCGGACTATGGGCGGGCGGTGGTTCTCGGGGAGGCCAAGGCGGCTCGTATCCAGGTATTCGAGAGCAGCCTGATTCCGGGGCTGCTGCAAACCGATGATTACGCCCATGCCTTGATCCGGACCTCGCTCCCGGGCGAGTCCGAAGAAGGAGTGGGCGAACGCGTCGCCATCCGCATGCGCCGCAAGCGCGTATTCGACAAGGAAGAGCCGCCCTTCTATTGGGCGATCATGGATGAATCCGCACTGCGACGCCCGGTAGGGGGTGCCTCGTGCATGCTCGGGCAGCTTCGCCACGTACTGGCGATGGCTCGGTCGCCGCACCTGTCGATTCAGGTCCTGCCGTTCCTGCAGGGTGAGCATCCGCTGCTGGCGGGGAGCCTGACCCTGCTCACCCTTCCCAACGGCACGACGACCGGATATGCCGAAAGCTTCGCCACGGGCGAGTCGGTAGAGTCGCCGCGGCGCGTTCTCCAGCTCACCCAGCGCTTCGACATCGCTCGCTCCATGGCATTGCCGGAGAGCGCATCTCTCGACCTGGTCCGCCGCTACCTAAGAGAGTACGAAGATGAAGAAGAAGATTCCTGACGCATCTGGCATAGCCGGCTGGCGTAAGTCCAGCTACAGCAACGGCGAGGGAGCCGCGTGCATCGAGGTCGCCGACGGCCACCCCGGTCTCGTCCCCGTACGCGACAGCAAGGCCCCGCAGGGTCCGGCGCTGTTCTTCCCTGCGGACGGCTGGTCGGCGTTCGTCGCGGCCGTCAAGCGGGGCGAGTTCCGGGCCTGAGTCTCCCCGGTCCCGTCTCACGCCCCCGTGCCTCCCTCGTCAGGCTTCCCCATCACCTCCCGCGCGAGCTGGATGAGGTCCGGGATGCGGGGGTGGCCGGGGGCGTCGCGCCAGGCGAGGAGGACGGGGACGGGTGGGGCGTCGGGGAGCGGGACGTAGGCGATGGCCGGGTGGGGGTACATGTCGGCGGTGGCGGTGGTGGTGACGCCCACGGCGCGGCCGGCGGTGACGGCGGCGAACCAGTCGTCCTGGTTGGCGATGGGGAGGGTGGAGGTGGGGCGGGCCGCGGCGGGCCACAGGTCGAGGGTGGTGGTGCCGGAGACGGTGTTGAGGGCGATGGTGCGGGTGGCGAGGTCGGCGAGGGAGAGTGCGGGGCGCCGGGCCAGCGGGTCGTCGGCGGGGAGGCCGGCGACGCGGGGTTCGGTGGTCAGCTGGGCGGTGAGCAGGCCGGGGGTGTGGACCTCGCCGCGGAGCAGGGCCGCGTCCACGTCGCCGCGGGTGAGGCCGGCCGTGCGGTCGTCGATGCGGAGGAGTTCGAGGGGGGTGTCGGGGTGGACCTGGCGCCAGCGGCGGAGCAGGGCGGTGGTGCCCGTACCGGCGGCGGACCAGGCGTGGCCCAGGCGGAGGGGCCAGGCGGTGTGCCGGCCGAGGCGCAGGGCGCGGTCGAAGGCGGTGACGGCGATGGCCGCCTGGTCGCGGAAGGAGGCGCCGTCGGGGGTGAGGGCGAGGTGGTGGGTGGAGCGGTCGACGAGCAGGAGGCCCAGTTCCTGTTCGAGCTGGCGGAGTGTGCGGGAGACGGCCGGCTGGGTGAGGTGCAGGCGCTCGGCGGCGCGGGTGATGCTCAGGGTGTCCGCGATGGCGAGAAAGCAGCGGAAGTGACGCAGCTCGATGCTCATGCGCGCGGAGCATAACAAGAGGAAGAAGAGCATTTCACGGACCGGATGGGCGGGCCTTAGCGTGGGGATGTGCATGCTTTTGCCGACGGTCCTGAGGGACGTGTATCCGCCACCCCGTACGACCACTCGACTACTGCCGCGCCCGGTGAGGGCACATCCGTCACACCCGTCACGTCCGTGATGGGTGCTTCCGCGATGGGCTCCGGGGAGGCTGCGGTTCCGCGGCCCGTGCCGGCCTCGCCCGAGGTGCTGACGGCGGAGGCCGGGGCCGCGGGTGCCGGTGCCGCCGGGGCGCGCGGGCGGATCGGGTCGGTGGCGCTGGTGATCGGCGGCATCGTGTCGCTGCAGTTCGGGTCGTCGGTGGCGGTGCTGCTCTTCCCGCGGGCCGGGGCGCTCGGGGTCGTCACGCTGCGGCTGGTCGTCGCCTCGTTGGTGCTGCTGATCGCCTGCCGTCCCAGGGTGCGGGGCTACTCGCGGGGTGACTGGGGGACGGTGCTCGCCTTCGGGGTGGCCCTGGCGGGGATGAACTCGCTCTTCTATCAGGCGATCGACCGGATTCCGCTGGGGGCGGCGGTCACGCTGGAGTTCCTCGGGCCGCTGATCCTCTCGGTGGCCACCTCGCGGCGGCTGCTCAGTCTGTTGTGGGCGGCGCTGGCGTTCGGCGGGGTGGCGCTGCTGGGGCGTGCGGGGTTCGACGGGCTGAACCTGGTCGGCGCGGGGTGCGCGCTGGCCGCCGGCGGGCTCTGGGCCGCGTACATCCTGCTCTCCGCCCGTACGGGACGGCGTTTCCCGCAGGCGGACGGGCTGGCGCTGGCGATGACCGTGGCGGCACTGCTCAGTCTGCCGCTCGGTGTCGTCAGCGCGGGTGCCGCACTGATCGACCCGGTCACGCTGGGGCTGGGGGCCGCGGTGGCGCTGATGTCGTCGGTGCTGCCGTACACGCTGGAGCTGCTCGCCCTGCGCACGCTTCCGGCCTCGGGTTTCGCGGTCATGATGAGCCTGGAACCGGCCGCCGCGGCCACCGCCGGGTTCCTGGTGCTGGGCCAGGCGCTGGGGTGGCCGGAGATCGTCGCGATCGGGCTGGTGGTCCTCGCGAGTGTGGGGGCGGTGCGGTCCGCGGGGCGGTAGCGGGCGGCCGGAACGCCGGCCGGCTTGTCGGTCCGGGGTGCGGACCGTGGGCACCGCCCCGCCCTGCTCCCGCCCGCGCGGCCAAAAATCATTCACGCATGCTTGATTGTTTCTCCCCGCGCTGGCACCCTCGGACCGCGCAGTCGTCCAGTCGCCGTCGCCTGAGCCAACACGCCTCGCTGGCATGCCAGTTGGGGCCGACGAGGGGAGTGCCCCGTGTCCGATCGTGACCCCGGTGCCGTCTTGGCGGATCTTCTGGCGGACCTCAAGGTCGAGAGCGAGGAGCTGGACGCGCTGGTGGCCGGGTTGCCGGCCGGGCGGTGGGCGGAGGCGACGCCCGCCGAGGGGTGGACGGTCGCGCATCAGATCGCGCATCTGGCCTGGACGGACCGGCAGGCGCTGCGGTCGGCGACCGACCCGGAGGGTTTCGTGCGGGCCGCGCGGGAGGCGCTCGCCTCGCCGCTGACCTTCGTCGACGAGGCCGCCGAGGCGGGTGCCGCGGTGCCGCCGGCGGAGCTGCTCGCGGACTGGCGGGCCGGCCGTGAGCAGCTGCTCCGGGTGCTGGCCGAGCGGCCGGCGGGGGAGAAGCTGCCGTGGTTCGGGCCGCCGATGAGCGCCCCGTCGATGGCGACCGGACGGCTGATGGAGACCTGGGCGCACGGGCAGGACGTCGCCGATGCGCTGGGCGTCACCCGGCTGCCCACCGTGCGGCTGCGGCATGTCGCCCGGATCGGCGTACGCGCCCGGGACTTCTCCTACGCCGCCCGTCAACTCACGCCGCCCGCCGAGGAGTTCCGGGTCGAGCTGCGGGCGCCGGGCGGGGCGGTCTGGGCGTACGGGCCGGCCGGGGCCGGGCAGCGGGTGACCGCGGACGCGCTGGAGTTCTGCCTGCTGGTGACCCAGCGGGCGCACCGCGACGACCTGCCGTCGGTGCGTGCCGAGGGGGCGGAGGCGGAGCGCTGGCTGGGGATCGCGCAGGCGTTCGCCGGCCCGCCGGGGAAGGGGCGCGCGCCCCGGGCCGGGGGAGCCACCGCGTGAGCGGGGGCGGGCCGCTGCGGATAGGCAACGCCTCCGGCTTCTACGGCGACCGGTTCAGCGCGTTCGAGGAGATGCTGACCGGCGGGCCGCTGGACGTCCTGACCGGCGACTACCTCGCCGAGCTCACCATGCTGATCCTCGGCCGGGACCGGCAGAAGGATCCCTCGCGCGGCTACGCCCGGACCTTCCTGCGGCAGCTGGAGGCGTCCCTCGGGCTCGCCGTCGAGCGGGGCGTGCGGATCGTCACCAACGCCGGTGGGCTCCATCCGGCCGGACTCGCGGACGCCGTACGGGAGTTGGCGGCGAAGGTCGGGGTGCCGGTGCGGGTGGCGCATGTGGAGGGCGACGATCTGCTGGGGCGAGGCTGGGGCGACGGGGTGCTCACCGCCAACGCCTACCTCGGCGGTGAGGGGATCGCGGCCTGTCTGCGGGCCGGGGCCGAGGTGGTGGTCACCGGGCGGGTCGCGGACGCCGCGCTGGTCAGCGGGGCCGCCGCCGCGCACTTCGGCTGGGCGTCGACGGACCTGGACCGGCTGGCGGGGGCGGTGGCGGCCGGGCACGTACTGGAGTGCGGGGCGCAGGCGACCGGCGGCAACTACTCGTTCTTCGCGGGGCATGACGTGCGACGGCCCGGTTTCCCGCTCGCGGAGATCGCCGCGGACGGCTCCGCGGTGATCACCAAGCATCCGGGGACCGGCGGGGTGGTGGACACCGGGACGGTCACCGCCCAGCTGCTGTACGAGACGGCCGGTGCGCGCTACCCGGGGCCGGACGTCACCACCCGGCTGGACACCGTGCGGCTCACCCAGGTCGGCCCGGACCGGGTGCGGATCGACGGGGTGCGCGGGGAGGCGCCGCCGCCGGACCTCAAGGTGGGGCTGACCCGGCTCGGCGGCTGGCGCAACGAGGTCACCTTCGTGCTGACCGGGCTGGACATCGAGGCCAAGGCGGAGCTGGTGCGGACGCAGATGGCCGCGGCCTTCGACGCGGCGGGCCGGCGGCCGGCCGAGGTGCGCTGGACGCTGGCCCGTACGGACCGGGCCGACGCCGACGTCCAGGAGGAGGCCGGCGCGCTGCTGCGGCTGGTGGTGCGGGACGCCGACCAGGAGGCGGTCGGGCGGGTGGTCAGCGGCGCCGCGGTCGAGCTGGCGCTGGCCAGTTACCCCGGTTTCCAGCTGACCGCGCCGCCCGGCAAGGGCGCCCCCTACGGGGTGTTCGAGGCGGCGGCGGTTCCCCGGGCGGAGGTGCGGCAGGTGGCCGTCCTGCCGGACGGGGAGCGGGTGGCGATCCCGCCGGTCACCGAGTCGGCCGCGCTGGTCCCGGTGCCCGAACCGCCGCTGCCCGCGCCGCTGCCGGTCACCGCCACCCGGCGGGCGCCGCTCGGCCTGGTCGCCGGGGCCCGCAGCGGCGACAAGGGCGGTGCGGCGAACGTCGGCGTCTGGGCCCGTACCGACGCCGCCTGGCGCTGGCTCGCGCACACCCTGACCGTCGACCGCTTCCGCCACCTCCTGCCCGAGACGGCCGAACTGCCCGTCGCCCGCCATGTCCTGCCGGGGCTGCGGGCCCTCAACTTCACCGTCGACGGGCTGCTCGGCGAGGGCGCCGCGGCGCAGGCCCGGTTCGACCCGCAGGCCAAGGCCCTGGGGGAGTGGCTGCGCGCCCGGCACCTGGACATACCCGAGGAGCTGTTGTGACCGTACTGGGAACCGCGCTCGACACCGCCGGCCCCGGCTACGCCGAGCGGCGGGCGGCGATGCTCGCCAAGCTGGCCGAGGTCGAGGCGGAACACGCCAAGGCGCTCGCGGGCGGCGGCGAGAAGTACGTCGCGCGGCACCGCAAGCGCGGCAAACTGCTCGCCCGCGAACGCATCGAGCTGCTGCTCGACCCCGACACCCCGTTCCTGGAGCTGTCGCCGCTCGCCGCCTGGGGCAGCGACTCCCCCGCGTACACAGTGGGCGCCTCGCTCGTCACCGGCATCGGCGTCGTCGAGGGCGTCGAGTGCCTGATCACCGCCAACGACCCGACCGTGCGCGGCGGCGCCAGCAACCCGTGGTCGCTGAAGAAGGCCCTGCGGGCGAACGAGATCGCGTCCGCCAACCGGCTGCCCTGTATCTCGCTCGTCGAGTCCGGCGGTGCCGACCTGCCGTCCCAGAAGGAGATCTTCATCCCGGGCGGCGGCATCTTCCGCGACCTCACCCGGCTCTCCGCCGCCGGGATCCCCACCGTCGCCGTCGTCTTCGGCAACTCCACGGCCGGCGGCGCGTACATCCCCGGCATGTCCGACCACGTGATCATGGTGAAGGAGAAGGCCAAGGTCTTCCTGGGCGGGCCGCCGCTGGTGAAGATGGCCACCGGTGAGGAGAGCGACGACGAGTCCCTCGGCGGCGCCGGGATGCACGCCCGTACGTCCGGGCTCGCCGACCACTTCGCCGTCGACGAGGAGGACGCCATCCGGCAGGCCCGGCGGGTCGTCGCGCGCCTCAACCACCGCAAGGCGTACGGCGATCCGCAGCCCGCCGAGCCACCCAGGTACGACCCGGACGAGCTGCTCGGCATCGTGTCCGACGACCTGAAGGTGCCCTTCGACCCGCGCGAGGTCATCGCCCGCATCGTCGACGGCTCCGACTTCGACGAGTTCAAGCCGCTGTACGGGAGCAGTCTGGTCACCGGGTGGGCGGCGCTGCACGGCTACCCCGTCGGCATCCTCGCCAACGCCCAGGGGGTCCTCTTCAGCGAGGAGTCCCAGAAGGCGGCCCAGTTCATCCAGTTGGCGAACCAGCGCGACATCCCGCTGCTCTTCCTGCACAACACCACCGGCTACATGGTCGGCAAGGAGTACGAGCAGGGCGGCATCATCAAGCACGGCGCGATGATGATCAACGCGGTCTCCAACTCGCGGGTGCCGCATCTGTCCGTGCTGATGGGGTCCTCGTACGGAGCGGGGCACTACGGCATGTGCGGCCGCGCCTTCGACCCCCGCTTCCTGTTCGCCTGGCCCAGCGCCAAGTCCGCCGTCATGGGCCCCCAGCAGCTCGCCGGCGTCCTCTCGATCGTCGCGCGGCAGTCCGCCGCCGCGCGGGGGCAGGCGTACGACGAGGAGGCCGACGCCGCGCTGCGCGCCATGGTCGAGCAGCAGATCGAGGCCGAGTCGCTGCCGATGTTCCTGTCCGGGCGGCTCTATGACGACGGCGTCATCGATCCGCGCGACACCCGCACCGTGCTCGGCATCTGCCTGTCCGCGATCCACACCGCACCGTACGAGGGCGCCCGCGGCGGCTTCGGCGTCTTCCGGATGTAGGGGGAGAGATGATCTCCAGTGTGCTCGTCGCCAACCGCGGCGAGATCGCCTGCCGTGTCTTCCGCACCTGCCGTGACCTGGGCATCCGCACGGTCGCCGTGCACTCGGACCCGGACGCGGACGCCCTGCACGTACGGGAGGCGGACCTCGCCGTGCGGCTGCCGGGGGCCACCCCCGCCGAGACGTACCTGCGGGCCGACCTCGTGGTGAAGGCCGCGCTGGACGCGGGCGCCGACGCCGTGCACCCGGGGTACGGGTTCCTGTCCGAGAACCCCGGCTTCGCGCGCGCCGTCATGGACGCGGGACTGGTCTGGGTCGGTCCACCGCCGGAGGCGATCGAGGCGATGGCGTCCAAGACGCGCGCCAAGGAGCTGATGGGCATCGCGCTGCTGACGGAGGTCGGGCCGGACGATCTGCCCGTGCTGGTGAAGGCCGCCGCGGGCGGGGGCGGGCGTGGCATGCGGATCGTCCGTGAACTGGCGGATTTGGAAGGCGAGTTGGCGGCGGCGCGGGCCGAGGCGCGGTCCGCCTTCGGTGACGGTGAGGTGTTCGTCGAGCCGTACGTCGAGGGCGGGCGGCATGTCGAGGTGCAGGTGCTCGCCGACACGCACGGCACCGTGTGGGTGCTCGGCACGCGCGACTGCTCGCTGCAGCGCCGCCACCAGAAGGTGATCGAGGAGGCGCCGGCGCCGGGACTCACCGACGAACTCACCGCGCAACTCCACGAGTTGGCGGAGCGGGCGGTGCGCGCGGTGTCGTACGTCGGCGCAGGTACCGTCGAGTTCCTCGTCGCGGACGGCACCGCCCACTTCCTGGAGATGAACACCCGCCTCCAGGTCGAGCACCCCGTGACGGAAGCCGTGTTCGGGCTCGACCTCGTCGCGTGGCAGCTGCGGATCGCCGAGGGCGAGGCCCTTACCGCCTCGCCGCCGGCGCCGCGCGGACACGCCGTCGAGGCCCGCCTGTACGCCGAGGACCCGGCCGCCTCCTTCGCCCCGCAGACCGGCACCGTGCACCGGCTCGCCGTCCCGGACTCCGTCCGACTCGACACCGGATACACCGACGGCGACACCATCGGCGTGCACTACGACGCCATGCTCGCCAAGGTCGTCGCGCACGCGCCCACCCGCGCCGCCGCCGTCCGCGCGCTCGCCGGAGCGCTGGAACGGGCCGCGGTGCACGGCCCGGTCACCAACCGCGACCTGCTCGTACGGTCCCTGCGGCACCCCGAGTTCACCGGCGGGCGCATGGACACCGGCTTCTACGACCGGCACCTCGCCGAGCTGACCGCCCCCGACGAGGACCCGTACGCGCCGCTCGCCGCCGCACTGGCCGGCGCGCGGGGACACCGCTTCGGCGGATTCCGCAACGTCCCCTCGCAGCCCCGGTCCAAGCGCTACCGCTCCGAGCCGTACGGCATCGAGCACGAGGTCCGCTACCGGCACACCCGCGACGGGCTCGAAGCCGACGGCGTCCGTGTCGTGCACGCCTCACCTTCCCGCGTCGTGCTCGAAGTGGGCGGGGTGCGACGGACGTTCCGCGTCGCCGCGTACGGCGACCGGGTGTACGTCAACGACGTCGCCCTCACCGCCCTGCCCCGGTTCACCGACCCCAGCGAGCAGCGCGCCCCCGGCTCCCTGCTCGCACCCATGCCCGGCACCGTCGTCCGCGTCGCCGAAGGGCTCGCCGAGGGCGCCGCCGTCACCGCCGGGCAGCCCCTGATCTGGCTGGAGGCCATGAAGATGGAGCACCGCATCACGTCTCCCGCCGCCGGAACGCTCACCGCCCTGCACGCCGCCGTCGGCCGTCAGGTCGAGGTCGGCGCGCTGCTGGCCGTCGTGGACGTCGCGGACACCGCCGACGTCGTACAGGAGGGAACGCCCGCATGAGCACCGTCCTCGAGACCGAAGAGCACCAGGCCCTGCGCGCCGCCGTCGCGGCCCTCGGCAAGCGGTACGGCCGCGCGTACCTGACCCGCGTCGTCGGCGCCGGCGGCCACCCCGAGGAGCTGTGGGCCGAGGCGGCCAAGCTCGGTTACCTCGGCGTGAACCTCCCGGAGGAGTACGGCGGCGGGGGCGGCGGCATCGGTGAACTCTCCATCGTCCTGGAGGAGTTGGGGGCAGCCGGCTGCCCGCTCCTGATGATGGTGGTCTCGCCCGCGATCTGCGGCACGGTGATCGCCCGCTTCGGCACCGAGGAGCAGAAGCGGGCCTGGCTGCCGGGTCTGGCCGACGGCTCCCGCACCATGGCGTTCGGCATCACCGAGCCCGACGCGGGCTCCAACTCGCACCGGATCACCACCACCGCCCGCAAGGACGGCGGGGACTGGATACTCAACGGCCGCAAGGTGTTCATCTCCGGCGTGGACATCGCCGACGCCACCCTCGTCGTCGGCCGCACGGAGGACGCGCGCACCGGCCGCCTCAAGCCCTGCCTGTTCATCGTCCCGCGCGACACCCCGGGCTTCGGCCGCAGCCACATCCGGATGGAACTGGCCGCCGCGGAGAAGCAGTTCGAACTGACCCTGGACGACGTGCGGCTGCCCGCCGACGCCCTGGTGGGTGGGGGCCCCTCCCACGCGTTCGGCAGTGGGGGAGAGGACGCCGGACTGCTCCAGCTGTTCGCCGGGCTCAACCCCGAACGCATCATGACCGCCGCGTTCGCCCTCGGCATGGGCCGCTACGCCCTCGACCGGGCCGTCGACTACGCCCGCACCCGCCAGGTGTGGAAGGAACCGATCGGCGCCCACCAGGCCGTCGCTCACCCGCTCGCCCAGGCCCACATCGAACTCGAACTGGCCCGGCTGATGATGCAGAAGGCCGCGCACCTCTACGACGCCGGTGACGATCCGGCCGCCGGCGAGGCCGCGAACATGGCCAAGTACGCGGCGGGGGAGGCCTGTGTGAGGGCCGTCGACCAGGCCGTGCACACCCTCGGCGGCAACGGCCTCACCGCGGAGTACGGCCTGGCCTCCCTGGTCACCGCCGCCCGGGTCGCCCGGATCGCACCGGTCAGCCGCGAGATGATCCTCAACTTCGTCTCGCACCAGACCCTGGGGCTGCCCAAGTCGTACTGAGCGATGATCCTGTGGGGGCGGGGCGGAAGCGACACCCGCCCCACCCCACAGTCCCGCAAAGATCCTCATCCTGCGGCGTCAACGCACCCGCCAGGGAAAGGAGTTCGACCGCCCGATGACCGACGCACCCGTGACACCGCTGGTGACGCGCTCCCACGAGCGCGGCATCACCACCCTCACGCTGGACTCGCCGCACAACCGCAACGCGCTCTCCACCCGGCTGGTGGCCGCACTGCACCGGGCCCTCGCGGATGCCGCGGCCGACGACGGCACCCGGGCGGTCGTACTGACCCACACCGGCACGACGTTCTGCGCCGGCGCGGACCTGTCCGAGGCCACGTCGGGCACGGCGAAGGACGGGCCGCTGGAGCTCGCCCGGCTGCTGCGCGCGATCGTGGCCCTGCCGCGGCCCGTCGTCGCCCGGGTCACCGGCCACGTCCGCGCCGGCGGCCTCGGGCTGCTCGGCGCGTGCGACATCGCGGTGGCGGGCCCGGCGGCCACCTTCGCCTTCACCGAGGCCCGGCTCGGGCTCGCCCCGGCCGTCATCTCACTGCCGCTGCTGCCCCGCATCGACGCGCGGGCCGCGGGCCGCTACTACCTGACGGGCGAGAAGTTCGGCCCGGCGGAGGCCGCCCGGATCGGACTGGTCACGTTCGCGGCCGACGACGTCGACGCCGGTCTGGCCCCCGTACTGGACGGGCTGCGCAAGGGCTCCCCCCAGGGGCTCGCGGCCTCGAAGAGGCTGGTCACCGCGGAGGTGCTGGCCGCCTTCGACCGCGACACGGACGCGCTGGCGGAGGAGTCCGCGCGGCTCTTCGGCTCCGCCGAGGCCCGCGAGGGCATGACCGCCTTCCTGGAGCGACGGGCCCCGGCATGGGCGCGCTGACCCCGTCCCACGGCGGCCGAACGGGCAACGAGCCGCGAACCGAGGGCCGGCCGCGGACGGGTGTCCGGCCCCCCGCCGGCAAGGAGCCGCAGCAGGAGCGCAGCCGCGCCACCCGCCGCAAGCTGCTGGAGGCCGCGATCTCCTGCCTCGCCGAGCGCGGCTGGAGCGGCAGCACGGTGTCCGTGGTCGCCGAGCGCGCGGGCGTCTCCCGGGGCGCCGCCCAGCACCACTTCCGCACCCGCGAGGACCTCTTCACCGCGGCCGTCGAGCACGTCGCGGAGAAGCGGCAGGGCGCCCTGAAGGCGGTGGCGCACAACCTGCCGCCGGCCGGGTCGATCGCCCGTACCTGGATCATCGTCGAGGAACTCGTCGGCCTCTACACGGGACCGCTGTTCCGGGCGGCGCTGCACCTGTGGGTGGCCGCCTCCGACGAGGAGCAACTCCGCGAGCGGGTCACCGCCCTGGAGGCACGCGTCGGCCGGGAGGCCCACCGTACGGCGGTGGCCCTGCTCGACGCGGACGAGTCGGTCCCCGGCGTCCGCGAAACGGTGCAGGGCCTGCTCGACATGGCCCGCGGCCTGGGCCTCGCGAACCTCCTGACGGACGATTCGGCACGCCGTGAGCGGGTGGTGGAACAGTGGTCCAAGATCATCGACGACCTCCTGCGTTTGCAGGGGTGATTCCCACGTACTTGGCCGTCCCGCCGCGGGGCTTGTTCGCCGTTGCGCCTGGCGGCGGGCGTTTGTGTTTTGGGTGCGGTGCCGGCCCTCCAGACTCCGTCCTCCGGTCCAGCCCCTCCCGTGAGTGGGAGTTTCTTAGCTGGTTGGGGGCGGGCCTGGTCTGTTGGCCGCGCGCACGTGGACGTCACGTGCACCCCCACCATCGTTTTCTTTCCCTCTCACGGGAGGGGGCGGGCCGGAGGGGCCGGTTGTGTGGACGTAAAGCGTCAGCAGTCCACACAACCGGCCCCGGAGGTCCGTCACCGCACCCGACACCCACCCAGCCCGCCGCAGGCGCAACGGCGAACAACACCCGCGGCGCCGCAGACAGGTACGTGGGAGGCGCCGCAAAGCGCAACGGCGAGACGACCCGCGGCGGGACAGCCAGGTACGTGGGGCTCTAACGCCCCGCGAGGCCCTCGAAGCCGACGATCTCGCGCGGGCTCCGCGCACCAGGCCCCACGTATCGGGCCGACGGCCGGACCAGTCGGCCCGTCCGCTTCTGTTCCAGGATGTGCGCGCTCCACCCCGCCGTACGGGCGCAGGTGAACATCGACGTGAACATGTGCGCCGGGACCTCGGCGAAGTCGAGGACGATGGCGGCCCAGAACTCCACGTTGGTGGCCAGCACCCGGTCCGGACGGCGGTTGTGGAGCTCCTCCAGTGCCGCCTTCTCCAGGGCCTCGGCGACCTCGAAGCGCGGCGCGGCCAGTTCCTTCGCGGTGCGCCGCAGAACCCGCGCCCGCGGGTCCTCCGCGCGGTAGACGCGGTGGCCGAAGCCCATCAGCCGCTCGCCCTTGTCCAGCGCCTGCCGGACGTAGGCCCCCGCGTCACCGGTCCGCTCGATCTCCTCGATCATGCCGAGGACGCGGGACGGGGCGCCGCCGTGCAGCGGGCCGGACATCGCGCCGACCGCCCCGGACAGCGCGGCCGCGACGTCCGCGCCGGTCGAGGCGATGACCCGGGCGGTGAACGTGGAGGCGTTCATGCCGTGCTCGGCGGCCGAGGTCCAGTACGCGTCGACGGCCTTGACGTGCTTGGGGTCGGGCTCGCCGCGCCAGCGCTTCATGAAGCGCTCCACGACCGTCTCGGCCTTGTCGATCTCCTTCTGCGGCACCATCGGCAGGCCCTGCCCGCGCGCCGACTGGGCGACGTACGACAGCGCCATGACCGCCGCGCGGGCGAGGTTGTCGCGGGCGGTCGCCTCGTCGATGTCCAGCAGCGGTTTCAGGCCCCATACGGGCGCGAGCATCGCCAGCGCGGACTGCACGTCCACCCGGATGTCGCCGGAGTGCACCGGGATCGGGAACGGCTCGGCGGGCGGCAGCCCGGGGCTGAACGCCCCGTCGACCAGCAGCCCCCAGACGTTCTCGAACGACACGTGTCCGACGAGGTCCTCGATGTCGACCCCGCGGTAACGGAGCGCGCCGCCTTCCTTATCCGGTTCGGCGATCTCCGTCTCGAACGCGACAACTCCCTCGAGTCCGGGTACGAAGTCGGACATCAGGCGGCTCCTCAAAATGGGGTCGGCATACGGTCCGTGACCGGCTGCCGTGCGGTCGGTTCTGGTGCGGTGCCGGAGCGGTTACGCGGCTGCGCCGGGCAGCTCGCGGTCCGTTCCGGTCACCCGGGTGATGCCCCGCCAGGGCTCGGGTCACGCGAGGTGCTGCCCGCGGTGGGTCGGGCCGCGGGCCGGCGGACGCGGTGTCGTGCGGTACGGAGGTGCGGTGCGTCCCGTCAGGTGTGATTGCGTCCCGTCAGTCCGGACGGAACACGATAGCTCCCCCTGTCCGGGGGCCACAGTGGTCCGGGCCATGATTTTGGCGGGTCCCCCACCTGCGGGGAAGCGTGAGATCCGGCACACTGGTCGATTTGCCGACGGGAGGGTTACGGCTGGTCGACGAGGGGCAGACTTCCGCCCCTCCCAGCTGACCGGGTCGCGGGTGATGTTGCAAGATGAGGCCGTGCACCCAGCCGACGCGCATCACGAGATCCCCGATCCCTCCTCCATGCGGGCGCACTACCGCGCCGAGGGACTCGCCGAGTCCGACCTCGCCGCCAGCCCGTACGACCAATTCGCGCGCTGGTTCACGGACGCGACCGTGGCCCGTCTGCACGAGCCCAACGCCATGGTCGTCTCGACCGCGGACGCCGCCGGCCGGCCGAGCTCACGGACCGTGCTCCTCAAGGGCTTCGACGACCGCGGCTTCGTCTTCTTCACGAACTACCGCAGCCGCAAAGGCCGCGAACTGGCCGAGAACCCCTATGTTTCGCTGCTGTTCCCCTGGCACCCCCTCGCCCGCCAGGTCGTGGTGACGGGCACCGCCGAGCGCATCGGCCGCGACGAGACCGCCGCCTACTTCCGCACCCGCCCGCACGGCTCCCAGCTGGGCGCCTGGGCCAGCGACCAGTCCGCCCCGGTCGCCTCGCGCACCGAACTGGAGCAGGCCTACGAGGAATTGGCGGCCCGCTACCCCGAGGGCGAGCAGGTGCCCGCGCCGCCGCACTGGGGCGGCTACCGGGTCGCGGCCGAAACGGTCGAGTTCTGGCAGGGCCGGCACAACCGGCTGCACGACCGGCTGCGCTACGTACGCGAGAAGGCGGCCGACGCCGGGACGGGGAGCGGGGCCGCCGAGATCACCTGGCGGGTGGAGCGCCTGGCGCCCTGACGCCGTCCTTGGCGTGCGGCTTCCGACGCGGGCCCGGCGGCTTTCCGTCGGGGCCGGTGGCTGTCGCCCGGGGCCGGTGGCCGTCGCCCGGGGCCGGGCGGAACGCAGACGACCCGCGGGCTGGTTCCTCCGCGCTCGGTGGCGCAGAGGGCCGGTCGGACGAACCGGCAGCCCGCGGGTCGGGTGACTGCTTGGGATTGGCCGGCTGCGCATCTGCAGTATGCGCTGGTCCGGCGCTGCACTTCGGTGAAGCGTCGGGCCGCTAGCCCGCAGCCACCTCACGCGTCCGGTGCGAAATCATCTGCCGAACCACCTCCCTTCTCGTGTGCTCCACACACTAGGAAGCCGGCCCGCCCCGCACAACGGATTTTTTTCGGGAAACAACGATTTCCGGGAAACGGGTGTGTTGCAGGTCACGTTCCAGTTCAATGTGCCCAGGTGAGGCACGTGCAGCCGGGTTCGTGAGGGGTGCCAGTGACTGCTTCGTCGGCTTCTTCCGGTCTTTCGTCCGGTGCGTCGGTCCCGCCGCGCCGCGCCGCCGAGGAGTCCGACGACTCCGGACTCCTCGCCGCCCTCCTGGACGGTATGGACGCCGCCCTGGTCGCCTTCACCGCCGACCGCACGGTCACCCACTGGAACCACGAGGCCGAGCGCATCCTGGGCTGGACCACCGCCGAGGCCGTCGGCCGTACGGGCCTGGCCGGCTGGGCGGTCCGCAAGGAGGACGCCGAGGGCATCGAGACCGTCCTCACGGCCGCGATGCGCTCCCCGGGCCGCCAGGTGCACGAGTTCGCCCTGCTGACCAAGGACGGCCACCGGGTGCTGGTCCGCACCCAGTGCTCGGCGGTGCGCGGCCCGGACGGCCGGGTCGCGGGCGCGTACTGCGCCTTCAGCGAGGTGCACACCCAGATCGACCTGGAGCGTTCCATCGCGCTCAGCGAGGCGCTCTTCGAGGACGCGTCGTGGGGCGTGGTGCTGGTCGACGCCGATCTGCGGCCCGCGGTCGTCAACGCTCACGCCGCCCGCGCCCTGGGCGTGGGCCGGACCGCCCTGCTGGGCCGGCCACTGGGTGAACTGCTGGACCAGGGCGTCGAGGAGCTGGAGTGCGCCCTGCAGCACGTCCTGGGCGAGGGCGCCCCGCCGGCCGTCGCCGAATTCTGGGTCACCCTGCGCTCCGAGGACGCCGAGCATCCACGCCGTTGCTGGCGCAGCGGTTTCGTCCGGCTGGCCTCCCCGCTGGCGGAGGAGCCGGTGCCGCTCGGCGTCGCCTGGCTCTTCCAGGACGTCACCGACGCCAAACGCGCCGAGCAGGACGGCTCCCTGCTGCGCTTCCGGGCCCATCAGCTGCACCGCGCCGGCCGGGCGGCCGCGGAGTGCCCGGACCCGTCCGAGGCCGCCGCGGTCCACCTCGACTTCGCCCTGGCGGGCTTCGCCGACCACGGCCTGGTCGACCTCGCCGCGAACCACCGGGCCGCCCCGGCCCCGTACGGGACGGTCACCGCGGACGACACGTACGAGATCGACGACGCGTACGGGTTGGATGGCGCGCACGGGACCGACCCCGCGGACGGGACCGACGACGCCTGCAGGACCGAGGGCAGTGGCGGGACCGGCGGCGCGTGCGAGAGCGGTGACGGGGGGCGCGCGGCCGGGCGAGCGGGCTTGGGCGACGAGGGCGCGGAGCCCGTGGGGGAGCGGGCCGGGGCGCCGTGCGGTCTGGTGCGGACGCTGGCCTCCCCGGCCGGTTCCCCGGGACCCTGTGTGGCGCTCACCGCGACCGGCATCCCCGTGCCCTACGTACCGGGCCACCCGGCGCTCCAGGCGTACGCGCGGCGCGGTTCGGTCCGTACGAGCGCCGGTGCCGCCGCGCCCGAGAGCTGGGCGGCGGCCCGCCACTGGCCGGACGGGGCCGTGCACGGCCTGTGCGTGGTGCTGCGCAGCCGCGGCCGCACGCTCGGTGTGCTGACGTTCCTGCGGTCGCCCGCGCGCCGCCCCTTCGACCGCGCGGACGCCGAGTACGCGGAGGAGGTCGCGGCCCGGATCGCCGCGGCATTGGACCTCGCGGGCGCGTCGTCCTGCTGACGGGGGCGGGCCGCGGGCCTGCCGACGGGCCCCGGGCGCGGGTCCTGCCGACCGGCCCGGGTCGCGGTTCCTGCCGACCGGCCCGGTGCCGGAACCCGGCCCGGTGCCGGAACCCGGCCCGGTGCCGGAACCCGGACCGGTTCAGCTCCGGTAGAAGATCCGGTCCGCGTAGTCGCCCATCACCCGGGCGTTCCAGTCGTGCCCGCCGTCGACGTTGCCGGAGCGCAACAACGGCGGGTCGATGCCCCGCTCGGCGAGCGTGCCCGCCGCGGTCGCCACCACGGCCTGCATGATCGCGCTGGTGACGACCGTCGAGGCCGGAGCGAACGGCGCGTCGATGCCCGGCAGCGTCAGCTCCGCGTCGCCGACCGGGATCCGGCTGTCCAGGACGAGGTCGCAGTGGTCCTTGAGGAAGCCGCCCGACGCGTGCCGGGACTTGGTGGCCTCCGCGTACGCCACCGACGTCACGCCGATGACCTTGATGCCGAGGGCCCGGGCGTTCATCGCCATCTCCACGGGGAGCGCGTTGCGCCCCGAGAGCGAGATGATCACCAGCACGTCACCGGCCTTCAGCGGGCTGGTGTCCAATACGGCCGCCGCCAGCCCGTCGACGCGCTCCAGGGCGCTGCCGAGCGTCGCCGGCCGTACGTCCACGCCGACGACCCCGGGGACGGAGAGCAGATTCATGATCGCCAGGCCGCCGGCGCGGTAGACCGTGTCCTGCGCGGGCAGCGAGGAGTGCCCGGCGCCGAAGGAGAAGACCCGCCCGCCCGCCACTACGGTGTCCGCGATCAGCCGCCCGGCCGCGGTGATCCGCTCGCCCTCCTCGTCACGGACCTGCCGCAGCAGATCGATCGCGGCGTCGAAGTACGTCCCGGCCAGCCGGTCACTGCGGTCGCTGTCAGCCATTGCCGCGGGCCCTCCCTCTCCTGGGGGTCTGGTGTGTGTTCTCGTGTTGTCGATCCGGTGGTGCGTTGCGTTGCGTTGTGCGTGCGGGGGCTGCTGTGTCGTGCCGTGCTGGGACGTGCCGGTCTGGCTTGGTCTGGTCTGTGTCGGCCTGTGTCGGTCTGTGCTGTCGGGTGCGGCCTGTGGACGGGGCCACCTGGCACCGCTCGGACCCACCCCGCGTTCCCCCTCGCCTTTACGCCGTCCCGTTCGCGCCCGTCCTGTTCGCGCCCGTCCCGTTCGCGCCCGTCCCGTTCGCGCCCGGTCCCGGCCATGCCCGTCCCGGCCACTTGTGATCAGTGGCGCGGATCACGTTGCGGTCTGGACCAGTGCCCTGTCAATACGGCCGCGCCATACCACCGTGAGGGTCCGGTGGGCGGACGAGGAGGCACCGATGTCAGTGGGATGCGTCAGAATTGAGTCCAGGGCCACCGCACCACACATCGAGGGGCACGCATGTCCGGACTGATCGACACCACGGAGATGTATCTCCGCACCATCCTCGAACTGGAGGAGGAAGGTGTGGTGCCCATGCGCGCCCGCATCGCGGAGCGGCTCGAACAGAGCGGCCCGACGGTGAGCCAGACGGTCGCCCGCATGGAGCGCGACGGGCTGCTGACGGTCGCCGGCGACCGCCACCTGGAGCTGACGGAGGAGGGCCGGCGGCTGGCGACGCGGGTGATGCGCAAGCACCGCCTCGCCGAGTGTCTGCTCGTCGACGTCATCGGGCTCGAATGGGAGCAGGTGCACGCCGAGGCGTGCCGCTGGGAGCACGTGATGAGCGAGGCGGTCGAGCGCCGCGTCGTGGAGCTGCTGCGGCATCCGACGGAGTCGCCGTACGGCAACCCCATCCCGGGCCTGGAGGAGCTGGGCGAGAAGGCCGAGGCCGACCCGTTCCTGGACGCCGGCATGGTGAGCCTGATGGACCTGGACGCCGGGGCGGACGGCAAGACGGCCGTGGTGCGCCGGATCGGCGAGCCGATCCAGGCGGACGCCCAGCTGATGTACACGCTCCGCCGAGCGGGAGTGCAGCCGGGCGCCGTGGTGAGCGTGACGGAGTCCCCGGCCGGCGTCCTGGTCGGCAGCAGCGGCGAGGCCGCCGAACTGACCTCCGACATCGCCTCCCACGTCTTCGTCGCCAAGCGCTGACACCGTTCCGACGGGCCGCCGGCCGACCGTTTCGGCGGCGCCCCGGCGGGCTCTCGGCCGTTCGTTTCGGTGGCCGCCCCGGCGGGTTGCCGGTTGACCGTTTCATCGCCGTTGCGGCGGACCGTTTCGGTGGTCGTTGCGGCGGGCGGTTTTGGCGGGCCCTGTGTGCGGCCGTCGCGGCGACCTGTGTCGAGGGGCTGTGCCGGCGGTCTTCGGTGGGTGGGCGCGGTGGGCCGTTTCCGCGGGCCGTTTCGGTGGGCCGATTCGGTGCGGCGCAGGTGCAGCGGAGCCGGCAGAGGTGCGGCCGCGCTGCGGCGGAGGCCGAGGTCCGGCGGCGGTCCGGCGGGCCACACTTCGGCGATCCAGCGGCACGCCCCCGGACCGCCGAGGTGTGCCCGGCCAGTCCCTCCACGGGATCTTGGCCACAGGCCACCCTTATTTATGTCCCAAAATCTCGTAGGACGCGGCACTCTCCGCAGGCCGGGCGCGCGCTCGCGCTCGCCGCAAATCCTTCTCCGTGCCCTCCTCCCCGAATTTTTCCTGCCTCCCCCGGTCGTCGTCTTCCTCCACGAGCCCGCTGAGCTGCGCTGATGCGCCGTTCGATGGGCTCGTCAAGTGATTGCCCGTTGAACGGACTTGTGCGAATCCGTGCGGTTCGGCCGGTTGCGTGTCACGCTGACGCATGGCCCTGCGAGGGCCTGTCCTGGCCGGGGAGGGGGCTCGGATGCATCCACAGAGTGCGGGACGGTCAGGGCCCCGGCGCTGCGAGCAGCCGGGGCCCTGCCTCCCCATGTCCCCCACCCAAGACCCGGAGCCCCGAGCTCTCAGGGTCTTCCCCCACGGGCCCCCTTCCCGGTAGGGCCCGCCTCCCGGCAGATGTCTCCCCGTGGCGAGCGCGGCCAATCCTTGAGGGAGGTCACTCGAACGAGGGGTGTTGGGCGCTGGAACGGTGCGTTCGAATAGGGGTTCGATAGTGTGGAGCTGCTCAAGGGACGATTGGGGGTGCCAGAGCACATGGTGCGGCGCATCGATGTGACAGGGGCCGGCGGCGTACGACTCGCCGCCTGGGAATTCACCGACCCGCCCAAGATCGACGGCGGGTTGGAAGGGGGCGAGCAGCGGCCCGGCGTGCTGCTGCTCCATGGCTTGATGGGCCGTGCCTCGCACTGGGCGGACACCGCCCGTCGGCTGAGCGCCCGGCACCGCCCGGTCGCCCTGGACCAGCGGGGCCACGGCCGCAGCGAGAAGCCCGCCGACGGGCCGTACGACCGCGAGGCGTACGTCCAGGACGCCATCGTGGCCATCGAGCAGCTCGACCTGGCACCGGTCGCCCTCGTCGGCCATGCCATGGGTGCGCTGACGGCATGGCAGTTAGCGGCCCGGCGCCCGGATCTGGTCAGTGCGCTGGTGATCTGCGATATGCGGGCCTCCGCGCTGGGTGCGGCCTCGCAGCGCGAGTGGACCGAGTGGTTCCGCTCCTGGCCGGTGCCGTTCGCCACGCTCGCGGACGTCCGCAAGTGGTTCGGCGAGGACGACCCGACGCTGGAGCGGCCGCGCCCGGCCCGTGGCGAGTTCTTCGCCGAGGTGATGGCCGAGCGCGCCGACGGCTGGCGCCCGGTCTTCTCCCGGCGCCAGATGCTCACCGCCCGGGAGACCTGGGTCCATGACGCCCACTGGGAAGAGCTCGCCCAGGTGACCTGCCCGGCCCTGGTCGTCCGCGGCCTGGACGCCGAACTGGGCCGCGCCGAGGCTCAGGAGATGGTCCGCGTCCTCCCGCGCGGCGCCTATGCCGAAATCCCCGACGCCGGACACCTCCTCCCCTGGGAAAAGCCCGACGACTGGTGCGCCGCCATCGAACCCTTCCTGAACGCGGCGACGTTGCCGGCCTGAGCGGAGGATCGGCCGGGAGAGGCCGACCGGCTGCGAGAAACACCGACCGCGACGGGCCGGGTGCGCCTGGCCACAAACAGCCGAGGCGCACGCCCCGCCACGGCCGGTCTTCGGCAGGCAGCACCGGGCGCGCCACGGCCTTCAACAACAGGGCCGTGGCGCGGGCGCAGCGCGGGCGTGCGCGTGCGCGTGTGCGTGCGCGTGCCGGGGGTGAGGCCGGAGGAGGCCGGCTGGTTGCCGACGGACTACGCCAGCAGCTCGCCGGCCCTGACGTAGCACTCGTGCCACCTCGTCAGGGCTCCTCGGCACTCGTGACGGCGGGCGGTTGATGGGGGCTCGTCAGCCCCCATCAGCCGCCATCAGCCCCCATCAACCGCCCTCCCACATCCCGTCACCCGCCAACATCCCCGTCGCCCGCTAACAACGCCACTAGCCCGCGTTGTTGAACTTCCAGACGAACGGGGAGTCGCTCTGGCCCTCGCCCGCCCAGTGGACCTCCACGGACTTGGTGCCCTTCGGGACCATGTAGGTCTGGCAGATCGTGTGGCTCTGCCCGGCCTTCCAGTTCTCGATGTCGATGGTGTCCTCGCAGCCGGGACCATCCTCGGCGGCACCTATCAGCAGGGCGCCGGGCCGGCCGTCACCGTAGAGCTCGGTCTCGTTGCCCACCTTGGGCATGTCCTTGACGACACCGCCGCCCTTGTTCGTGAACTTCACCCAAGCAGTCGCGGCCACCAGACCCTTGGCGTCCTTCGGATCCGACACCAGCTTCTTGGCCTCGGCCTCGGTGCCCACGTGGACCTTCTGCGCGACGACCTCGTAGGTGATATTCGCGCTCTCTTCCTTGAACCGCCCGGTGCCGGTCTGGCCCGGCTTCCGCTCACCGCCGACGGCCGGGGCCGACGTCTTTTCCGTCTTGGGAGCGTCAGCCCCGGCATTGCTCTTCCGGCCGTCCTGCGTGGCGGACCCATCCTTCTTTCCTCCGCAGGCCGTGAGGGCCAGCGCCAGTACGGCGACGGGCGCGGCGACGCGCAGCCAAGCGGTCTTCGTGTGCAGCAAAACGCTCTCCCAGCAGACGTTCTCCCCCGTGCGCCCCCACCCTTCCGATGGGTGCGAACGGCTGTTTCGGCGGAGCGTAAGGCCGTGTAACCGCTTTGTCGAAGCGATTCTGGTGGCGGTTCGCGCAATCAACTGCGGCCATTTCGCGTCAATTTCCCGCAAAAGTCGAGGCGCGGTCGAGGTGTGGGCGCAATGAATTCGCGGCGTTCGCTGAACTTTCTATCCATTTGCCGACTGATTGACCTCGGCGGCTACTGCGTTGATAAAGCATCGGAAGATTTCCTCCCGGCGCATCAGCTATCACGGCAGCGGCGGCAGTGATAGCAGTGGCGGCAGCGCTGGCCGAACGCGGCGGCGAGCACCCGCGGGGACGGGGTGCCCGCCTGCGGCCGGTCGCTTCCTCCCCTCCCCCCCCGCAGCGGCAACCGGGGCCGGGTCAGCCCAACGTGCGGGTGAAGTCGCCGCGTTGGACGCGCGCGGCGAGCGAGTCGCCGTCCCCGCCCAGCAGCGAGCCGTACCCGGTGGCCGCCCAGATGCTGTCCTCGGTGGGTATCTCGAAGTACGGAACCGGCCGGCCGTCCCGCCGATCCGTGAGCACTTCCGGTGCACGCCGGGTCCGTACCGCGCGCAGGCACGTCTCGCAGGCGGCCACCCGCAGTTGCTCTCGGCGGCCCAACGGCCGCCAGGGTATGCGGCGCACGGCAGGCCCGTGCAGCGGATGGAAGAAGCACAGCGGGAGGGCCGCCGGAGCCTTGGACAGCGCCGCGCGGCCTTCGGCGACCAGCGCGAACACCCCTGCCAGGTCGACGGCTCCGCGCGCCCGGTCCAGGACCGTACCGGCCGCGGCGTACGCATCGAGGGCCCGCTCGACAACCGCCGGATCACCCTGCGCCGCGCGGGCCTCCTCACCCAGGCGCACCACCTCCTCGGTGGCCCGGTCGCGCAGCCCGGCCTCGTCGGCCTGCCGGGCGGCGGCGAAGACCGAGCGCGGCAGCGCGAACGGCGTCGTGAGATCACGCAGCCGCGAACGCCGGCGCAACAACAACCCCGCCGCGGCCAACAGCAACACCGGCCCGACGACCAGGCTCAGCAGCCGGACGAGCGGAGACCTGCCGCTCCCCACGCTGGAGGAGCCATCCTTGCCCGCCCCGTCGGCCCCACCCGACTGCGTGGGCTTCGGCTTGCCGAGGCCGGCCGTGACCTCCTTGTACACCTTGTCGCCGTTGCCCGCCTTGATGATGCCGATCGCCCGGGAGACGCGCTTGGCCAGCCCCGCGCCCTTCATGTCGTCCTGGAAGAAGACCGCCGCGGCGGCATGCATCGCCTGATGGGCGCCCTCGGGCCATTCGCGGGCGGAGATGTCGTCGGGCAGGTCCCCGAGCGTGATGAGGATGGACGGGCCGCCGCCCATCCGGTCGTGCACCACCTCGGCAAGCTGCTCGGGCTTACCGCCCCAGCTGTCCCCCTCGACCAGCGGCACCAGCACGACGCGGATCGGCAGCTTGGTCTCCTTGATCTGCGCGACCAGCTCCCGCTTCTGCGACGCGTCAACGGCCGTCGCCAGCGAGGGATCCACATACACCGGCGAACCCCGCAGCGCCTCCGCGATCTTCCTACCCGGGCTGGTCGGACCGTGGACGGCCTGCCCCACCCGCCCGGTGGCGGCAGCGGCCGCGGCCACAGAGGTCGGCCTGGTCGTGGCCATGGTGGGTGTGGCCATGGCGGGCGCGGCCGCACCGTACAGCAGGGTGGCGGCTGATATCCCGAGCGCGAGCGAGAGCGAGCGCGCGGACCACAGCCGGCGGGCCGCCCAGGGGCTTGGCAGTGCGGCCCGGGTGGCGCCGGTCCGGGGAGCCGCGGTGCCTGGCCGTGCGCCCGGGGTGGCGCCGGGCCGGCTGATCGCATCCCGCCGTTGGGCGGCCTGGCCCCGCTGATGAGCGGCCCGGTCACGTTGTTCAGTTGTGCGGTCGCGTTGTCGGGCGATCCAGTTGCTTCGTTGCGCGGGACGGTCTCGTCGCTGGGTCGCGGCTGCCGGGGCGCCAGGGTCAGTGCACACCGAAGTACTCCCGTACATCGCGGGTGAGTTGATCTATTTCGGCGCCGTCGGCGAGCGCCGCCAGCGGCCCGGGCAGGGTGGCATACGGGACGTACGCTCCGCGCCCCTTGCCCTCCTGGGAACGCAGTTTCAGCACGGCACCATGTGTCACCCGGCACCCCTCGCACACCGGCAGCGTCCACATCGCGCTGGCAGCGCGGCGACGGCCGGCAGGACCGCCGGTGCCGCGAGTGCCGGCCGCGGCGGTGGTGCGGTGGGTAGCGCCGCCGGGGGTGCCGCCGCCCGGGCGTTTCTCTGAGCGCTTACGGGCGGGGCCGTGCAGCGGGTTGCGGTGGCAGACGTGGCGTGCCGCGGCCGGCTCGTCAATCGCGGTGCGGCCCGCGCGGGCGAGCACGATGGCGCAGGCGAGCACGGCCGGGGTGGCATCCGCGTCGATCCGGCCGTCGCTGTCACCATCGATCAGCAACGCGGCCGCATCCAGGCACTCCCAGGCCCGGCGCTGTGCCTCCGCGGGCAGCGCAGCAGCCATCGGTTCCGGCGCTCCCGGTTCCGGTGCGGTCGCCGGTTCGAGCGCTGCGGTGAGGGCATCCAGGTCATGGCGGGCGGCCCGCCGCAGCCATGCCAACGAGGGCCGCTCCGGAGCATGCGGGCCATGGGCGGCCCCGGAGCCACCACCCGCCCCGTAGCGCCGACGCCGGGCCATCACGATCACGCGTATCGTTCCGCAACCGGCCGCCACCAGCCCCGTGACCAGGAGCGCGGCGAAGACGCCGAGCACCAGGCCGGGGTGGAAGTCCCCGGTGAACAGACCGGGCAGCGCCTGCTCCTCGACCGGATCGACGGCCGGCGGCGGGTCGTAGCCCAGGGGATCCGACTCGGCGGCGCCCGGCTTGGCGGTCGGGGCCTTGCCGAGGTACGTCAGCAGCTGATCGAGACGGCGGCCGAGGGCCGGGTCGGCGGACCCGGAGTACTCCAGGTAGCGCGGCCGGTTCATCAGATACGTCGGGTCCACGGGCGTGCCGTAGTTGGCGAGCTCGATCCCGCCGTCGGAGGGCTCGGCCAGCACGATCAGGACCTTGCGGTGCAACCGGTCGTGTAGCGCCTTGACCAGCAAGTCCTTCTCGCCGTCGGACTCGTCGTCCGGATTGCTGGAGACGGCGGCGATCACCGTCGGGATGCGCAGCGCCCGTAGTTGCGTGCGCAGATGGGTGCGCTCGGCGGCGTCCAGCGCGGGTGGGCTTTCGGGATCGACGTACAACGGGTCACGGCGCAGCCCTTCGGCCACCCGGTCGACCCTCGCCCGCATATCGGCGGCGGTCGGGCGCGAGCCGTCCCCACTGGTGGTGTCGTCAAAGACCTGCGAGGCGGTGAACGCGACCAGGCCGCCCAGGACTACGGCCGCCATGACCAGCGGCAGCATCCTCACACGCTGCCCGCTCGACGCCCCGATGCTCCTCGTCCGCGCGCCTTGCCCGGCTGTGCTCCCTCCGGTGCCGCCCTTTTCGCTTCCTCTCTTGCTTCCCTTTGTGCCCTTCGTCTTGCTTCCGGCCGGGCTTCGCTTCGTACCTGCCGTCGTCTTGGGGGCGGCAGGCCCCTTCCCCGCGCTCAGGCCGCCGCCTGCCGCCGCAGCGCGCCGTACCCGGCGGCGCCGCACGGCGTACAGGGTGAGCAGCACGGCCGTCAGCGGGATGCCGGTGACGGCGACGCCGGTCGCGAAGCTCTGGTCCTCGCGGGCGGTCCGGTCGGTGTGGAGGAGCGGCAACTCGTCCACCGAGTCGCCGTATTTGGCGTGCGCCGCCTCGGCGCGCTGATGCGCATGGCCGGAGGTCAGCACGTCGACGAAATGCCGGAACACCTCGCGCGGGGTGGCGTCGTACGGCAGCTCGTACAGCGTCGCGCGGCTCGCGTCCTCGGCACCGGGGAGGCTCACCCCGTACGTCTGCACCGCGTCCAGACCCGTGGGGCTCAGCGTCACATAGAGGCCCTTGCGGGCCAGCCGGTCATGGACCCCGGCGAGCAGACCGGTGGCCTCGGAGCCGTAGTGGGTGTTCGGCAGGATCATGACGTACGTCGGGACGCCCAGCCGCCGGGCTTCCTTGGCGAAGTCCGGGGCCGTCGACCGGGGGACGGCGCGCGGGATCTGGTCGCTGATGAAGACCGGGTTCTTGCGCAACTGCCCGGCGAGATAGGCGGTCTGCGTCGGGGCGTCGGCACCGCCCGGCGCGGCCTGCACCGCTCCGGCGCAGAACAGCACCGCCAACCAGCCCATGACCAGCACAACTCCGGTGCGCAGCACCGCCCCCACCACCCCTCGTTTTCTGTCGATGCCACGACGCTACCGCCCCTGCCCGTCGCCCGCCGGGCCCTGTGGATAACCTCACGACCAGCCCCGGCCGGCGTGCCCCGTCCCGTCCTGAATGCGGTGCCCCGCCTCACCGATGAGGCCCCGCCGGGGAGCCCGCCAACGCGCCCAACGCGTAGGGCTCCCCGCCCCCGTCGGAGCAGTTGCTTTCCGTCGCGGAGCCAGCTCTGCGGGGAGCGGGGGACGAGCCGCTGCCGCCTCCCTTCGGCCGGCCAGCGGCGCGCGCCTAGCGGCAACACGTCCGTTGCCCGAGGCGGTTGGGGACAGCGCCGGGCCGGCCTCGTCCGCGGCGACGCCGGGGGCTTCCCCCGCCCCCTCCCCCTCTCCCCCTTCGGGGGAGGGGGCGGGGGGTGGGTTCGGGGGTGGGGGATACGCGCGAGGCAACGCCCCCCCCAGCCGAGCAGCGCCCGCCCCCAGCCAAGCAGCGCCCGCCGGACCGAAGCAGTCAGCCGGGCATACCCGTCAGGAGCCCGGACCGCCCACCCGCCCCTCCCTCAGCCCGCCCTTACCCCTTGCTCACCGCCGCGAGGATCTCCGGCAGGCGCCTGACGGTGCGGGGGGCCGCCAGGCGGAGGCCCAGTACCGCTGCGCCGGTGCCGTAGAGGACGCCCAGGGGCAGCAGGATCCACAACAGGTGGTGGAGGCCGGCGACGTGGAGCCAGATGGTGAGGCCCAGGAGAGGGGCACACAGAAGGGCGCCCACCAGGACACCGCCGAAGAGGCTGAACCAGGCGATCGAGCCCTGGCCCGGAGCCACGTTCTTGTTGCCCTCCGAGGGGATCGAGTACGGGAAGATCACCGACGTCACTGCGCCGGTCCCGATCAGCGCGCCCAGCAGGGCCAGCGAGAGGCCGTACACCTGCAGGAAGTCGGACCACGGGCCGATGAACGCGGCCGCGCCGACCGAGACCAGGGTGACGTACGGGACGGCCACCAGCGCGAGGGTGCACGCCCGGGCGCGCAGCTCCTGGTAGGCGTCGCGCGGGGTGGCGATCGTGGAGGCGACCATCCAGAAGGCCGAGGTGTCCTGGCCGAACTGGTTGTACATCTGCAATCCGAGCAGCGCCGGGGCCGAGAACGCGGTGTAGATGCTGCCGTTGCCCTGGACCGAGGAGACGATCGGGGCCAGCAGGCCGGCACCGAGGGCGGTCGCCCAGGACATCTTCGACTTGGGGTCGCGCCAGGCGTAGCGCAGCGTACGGAGCATGACCGGGCCCGTACGGCCGCCGGGCAGCAGGCGTACGAGCCCGCCCTCACCGCTGCCGGACCGGCGCGCGCTGTCCTTCTCCACCGCCTGGAGCGTGGAGGAGTCGGGGGACGTCATCAGGGCGGTCAGCGAGCGCTGCCACCAGAAGAGGAGGAGCGCCAGGGCCACCGCCGCGAGGGCCATGCCGGCCACCGCGCGCCCGTAGGCGCCCTGGCCGGTGGCCTCGACCGCGCCGATCGCGGAGGCCGGCGGGAGCCAGCGCAGGACGTCGCCCAGCGGTTCCAGGACGGCCAGGCCGTCCGGGCGGCCGAGCTTCTGGGCGGCGATGTTGACGGCCTGGGCACCGAGCGCGATGAACAGGCCGCTCAGGACGGCGAGATCACGGCCGCGACGGCTGGTCAGCAGCCGCACCGACGCCGTGGCGACCGCGCGGGCCAGCGCCACGCACACCAGCACCACCAGGACGACCGCGAGCACGCCGACGAGCGCGGCGGCCGGTCCGTCCGCCAGCGCGACCACCGCGCCGGTCACCAGCGCCAGGGTGACGACCGGGCCGATGCCGATCAGGGACGTCACCAGCAGGGAGCCGATCAGCGGGCGCGGCCGCAGGGGCAGCATCACCAGGCGGGTCGGGTCCAGCGTCTCGTCGCCCGTCGGGAAGAACATCGGCATCACCGCCCAGCCGAGCGTGAGGATCCCGGTCAACAGCACGGCCAGCGCGCCGACATGGACGTTGCCGCGCAGCGCGATCAGCCCCAGCACCGCGCCGGCCGCGAACAGCAGGCCGACGATGACCGAGCTGACGTACGCGACGGTGCGGCCGGCCGACTGGCGGAGTCCGTTGCGCAGCAGGGTCAGCTTCAGCCGTACGAAGACGGCGGTGAGGTTCGGTGCGGCGGCCCGAGGCGCGGCCACCGCGGTGGATTCGGTGCTCATCGGGCGCCGCCACCGCCCAGCCAGTCCAGGCTCTGCCCGGCCCCGCGGTCGTTGGCGCCGACCAGTTCGAGGAAGGCGTCCTGCAGCGTGGGCGCGGCGCCGCGGACCTCGGCGAGCGGGCCGTCCGCGCGGATCCGTCCGCCGGCCATCACCGCGACCCAGTCGCACAGCGACTCGACGAGCTCCATCACATGGCTGGAGAAGATCACGGTCGCCCCGGAGGCGGTGTAGCGCTCCAGTACGCCGCGGATGGTCTGCGCGGAGACCGGGTCGACGCCCTCGAAGGGCTCGTCGAGGAAGAGGATCTCGGGGTTGTGCAGCAGGGCCGCGGCGAGACCGATCTTCTTGCGCATACCGGTGGAGTAGTCGACGACCAGCTTGTGCTGGGAGCCGGCGAGATCGAGGACGTCCAGCAGCTGGCCGGCCCGCTTGTCGACCTCGTCGCCCGGCAGCCCGCGCAACCGGCCCATGTAGGCGAGGAGTTCGCGCCCGGAGAGGCGCTCGAAGAGCCGCAGCCCCTCGGGCAGCACGCCGATCCGGGACTTGACGGCGACCGGGTCGCCCCAGACGTCGTGCCCGCCGATCTCCACCACGCCGGAGTCCGGACGCAGCAGACCGGTCACCATGGAGAGGGTGGTGGTCTTGCCCGCGCCGTTGGGGCCGACCAGCCCGATGAAGCGGCCCGCGGGGAGCGTCAGGTCGATGCCGTGGACGGCGATCTGCTCGCCGAACTTCTTCCACAGGCCCTGGATGCGGACGGCGGGCGCCGCGCCCAGGGTGCCCGGGGCCGCGGACGGCCCGGCCGGAGAAGCGGCCGATGTCTGCTCGGGCGGCGCCGCACCGGCCCGCACCTCGTTGTGTTCCGGCTCGTTGCCCACCGGTCCTGCCCTCCGACGTCCCCGCAGGAGCCGTCTTGACCCCCGTCCGCGTCCCACGATACGAGCGGCCACCGACAAGCCGTCGTGCGGAGGGCGTGCCGGGCAACGACCGGCGTGCGGGACCCGGCCAGCGGGCAACGTCCCCGCCCCACGGTTCGCCGTCCCCGTCCCTCACCACCCCGGCGGCTCACCGTCCCCGTGGTCCACCGCCTCAGCGGCTCGCCCCCCCCCCCGCAGTTCAACGCCCCGCAGTTCAAAGCCCCGCAGTCCAAAGCCCGCGGTTCAAGGCCCCGCAGTTCAAAGCCCGCAGTTCACCGCCCCCGGGCCGCCACCGCGTCCCGGGCGCAGGCGTACGCCAGGGGGCTGATCAGTTCCTCCGCGTCCGGCAGCCAGCGGTTGGTGGCGGTGGGGCGGCGCGCCCACTGCACGCACCCGTGCGCCCCCACCCGGGTCGGCGGGGCGGCGATGTACTCGCCCTCGCCCCGGCAGATCAGGTCGAGCGCGGCCGGGGCCCAGCCCAGGCCCCGTACGAGATCGGGGACCTTCACCGCGGCACCGGGGAGGACGAGGAAGAGCATCCGGCGGTCCGGGGTGCGGGTGACCGGCCCGAGCGTCAGCCCCATGCGCTCCATACGGGCCAGCGCCAGGCAGCCCGCGGTCTCGGGCACGTCGAGGGCCTCGAAGGTCCGCCCCGTCGGAAGGAGGATCGACGCCCGGGGCTGCTTGCTCCACATACGGCGGACGGCGGTCGCACTGCCGGACGCCAGGCCGGCCCAGCCGGGCGCCATGGGGTGCGCACCGGGCACGGCGCAGTCGCCGGCGTCGCACGAGCAGCGCGGCGTCTCACCGTCGTGCTCCAGCCATGCGCCGGGGAACACGTCCCAGTGGCGTTCCTCCGCGTAACGCACCGCAGTTTCGAGCAGCTGCTCGCCGCGCTGCTTGGGGATCTGCGAGGCTCCTGTGACTCCGATGGTCTTTTCCACGCAGATGACAACTGCCCCTGTCACCAACGGTTACGGCCGAATGGATGACCTGCCCGGCGCATCGTTCTCGCACGTGGGGCGCATGGGTGCACCGGTGGGGGCGCGTATGCGGGCCGGGCCCAGTGGGTGGGTAGCCACCTGCGTGACGGGCGGAGAGGCCGCCCGACGGCAGGCCGCGGTGCATCAGGGGAGCCCTGCACGGCGGCGCCGTTTCCAGTGCACGGGCACCACCGCGCCATTCCCCACCAGCAGCACACGTCTCGTGAGTCGACTTCGTGACCGGACAAACGTGACCGAATCCCGTTACCGGAACTCCTGACCGAAACTCGTGACCGAATCCCGTGGTCCTGTGACCCGGGCTCATGATCTCGGAAAGCACCTTCGGAAAACGTCTTCGGAAACCGACTTCGTGCACGATCTCGGAGCACGTCTCGTGAACCCACGCTTCGCACGCAAGTGCCCCGGATAGCGCGCAAATCGCACGCCATCCGGCATCCACCTGCAAAGCGTGTATCGCTCAGATCCTTCCTATCGCACGTATCCCGGATCTCTCGGATATCCGGGATATCCGTGGGGAAGCGATCCCGGGGAACGGCGTTCCACGGTGAACGCGCAGCAAACCAGGGGGTACAAGCATGGCCGCCAGGCCACTCGTCGCGCGGCAGCCCAATGAACGGCTGCAGGCGCTGATTCAGGAAGCCGGGTGCTCCAACGCGGGGCTCGCCCGCCGCGTCAACATGTGCGGGGCGGAACACGGCCTCGACCTGCGCTACGACAAGACCTCGGTGGCCCGCTGGCTGCGCGGCCAGCAGCCGCGGGGCCGCGCCCCGGCCGTCATCGCGGAGGCACTCGGCCGCAAACTGGGGCGCACGGTCACCATCGACGAGATCGGGATGGCCGACGGCAAGAACCTCGCGTCCGGGGTGGGGCTGCAGTTCTCGCCGACCGTCCTCGGGGCGATCGAGCAGGTCTGCGAGCTGTGGCGCAGCGACGTCGGGCGCCGTGACTTCCTCAGTGGCTCCACGGTCGCGGCCTCGGCGCTGGTCGAGCCCAGTCGTGACTGGCTGATCACCGGCGCGGACAGTCAGGTCGCACGGAACGCCGGGGCCCGGGTCGGGGTGTCGGACGTCCAGGCGGTACGGGCCATGACCACGGCACTCAGTGAGCTCGACCACCGTTTCGGCGCCGGGCACGTGCGGCCCGTAGTGGTGCACTACCTCAACAGCGTGGTGTCCGGGCTGCTCGCCGGTTCGTACCGGGAGTCCGTGGGGCGGGACCTCTTCGCCGCCGTCGCGCGATTGACGGAACTGGGCGGCTACATGGCCGTCGACACCGGTCAGCCCGGCCTGGCGCAGCGCTACTACATCCAGGCGCTGCGGCTGGCCCAGGCGGCCGGCGACCGGGGGTACGGCGGTTACGTGCTCGCCGCGAGCATGAGCCACCTCGCCGCCTCGCTCGGCAATCCACGGGAGATCGCCCAACTCGCCCGCGCCGCCCAGGAAGGCGCCCGCGGACACGTCACCCCGCGCACCGAGGCGATGTTCTTCGCGGCGGAGGCGCGCGGGCACGCCCTGATGGGGGACGGCCGGGCCTTCCAGGTCGTGGCCGGGCGGGCGCTCGCCGCGATGGAGCGCGCGGACACGGCCACCGAGGCGGGCGACGACCCGGTGTGGATCTCCCACTTCGACCAGGCGTATCTGGCCGACGAACTCGCGCACTGCCACCGGGACCTGGGGCAGCCCGGGCCGGCCGCCCAACGGGCGTCGGAGGCACTGGGCGGGCATCCGGAGGGCCGGGCCCGCCGCCGCGCCATCGGACTGCTGCTGCTGGCCGGCGCGCAGGTACAGCAGCGCGAGGTCGAGCAGGCCTGCCATACGGGCACGCAGGCCGTGGAGCTGCTGAGCGGGCTGCGGTCGGACCGGGGCTCCGAGTATCTGGAGGACTTCCAGCTGCGTTTGGAGCCGTACCGGGACGAACCAGTCGTAAGGGAATTCAGCGCACGACTGGACCTGCGGGCCGTGGCGGCGTGATCCACGCACGGAGCGCGTCCGGTACGGCGCGGCGACTGCTATGTCGTACGGAGTCGGGTATGTCGCCGGGTTCCTCGCCGTAGTTGTCGCCCGGTTCGTCGTAGGGCACCGGGCGGGCCGTCGATCACGGTCCGCCCGGTGCGCGCCCCGTTCCCGTCCGGTGCCGGGCGGGGCGGAAGGGGGTGGTGACCAGGGGACGTGGTCGAACGTTGCTGCGACCCGGTAGCGTGCAGCCGACGATTCCGTAGGTCTGCACGTTGGTAGGAGTCACGGTGACGCAGAGCGGACAGGGTCACGACCCGCAGAATTCTGCGGCCGGTCCCGCGCGAGAGGGCATTGTGCTGCCCGCTAACGGTGAGCCGTACATCCCCGACCAGCAGGCCGCTCCGTCGGCGGGGCAACCCTGGGGCCAGCCCTGGGGGCCCGGCCAGCAGGCCGCGCCCGCCCCGCAGAACGCTCCCGCCGCGCAGCCGTACGGGCAGGCGCCCGCCCAGGGCCAGAACTACGGGCAGGAGCCGGGACCGGGCCAGCACTACGGCCAGGGGCCCCAGCAGAACTACGGCCAGGCGCCGTCGCAGGGCTACGGATATCCGCCGGCGCAGGATGCGGGGGCACCGGTTCCGGGCGCACCGGCTCCGGGCGCGCAGGCCCAGTTGCCGCCCCAGCAGCCCGGTGGGCAGGGCTTTCCGCCGCCGCCCCAGGGGCAGCCCCCGGTGCCGCCCATGCCGCCGTCGATGCCGCAGCAGTCGGCCGCCCCGCAGCTGCCTCCGCAGCAGGCGCCCGGCCAGCAGCCCGCTCCCCAGCCGTACGACCAGCAGCCCGCTGCGCAGCCGTACGACCAGCAGCCTTACGGGCAGCAGCCCCCGCAGCAGCTTCCGCCCCAGGCCCAGCCCGGGCAGCTCCCCGCGTCCTCCGGTGAGCTGGTGCGCGCCACCCGGCAGGCCGGTGCGCCGCTGCCGCCCGCCACGGGTGACGCCGAGGCCACCACGGTGATCCCGCCGTTCGACGCCCGCTCCGGCGGCCCCGGTGGCGCCGCCCCGCTGCCCCCTGAGGCGTCCTCCCGCCCGGAGACCCCCGACGAGTCCACGACGATGCTCCGGGCCGTGAAGCCGGGGCAGGGCGGGCCGCACGGCCAGGCCCAGCCGATGCCCGGTGCCGGCGGAGGCGACTCCGAGGCCACCCAGCTCATCCCCCCGGTGGGCGCCGGTGCGCCCGCCGCGCCTCCTGGCGCGCCGTTCGGCATCCGCCCGGGCGCGCCCGGCGACCGCCCCACCCCCGCCGAGTTCGACGGCCTGTTCCGTGACGGGCCGGCGGCGGCCCCGGCCGGTGCGCCGGACGCCACCGCGCAGCTGCCCCGCTTCGAGGACCCGGGCCGGCCCCCGTACGGCGGCCAGGGCGGCCAGGGGTACGGCCAGCAGTTCCCGCCCGGCGGCCACGACCCGCAGGGCCCGTACGACCCGCAGGGCCCGTACGACGAGGACGGCGGCGGCAAGCGCCGGCGGCTGGCCCCGATGGCGATCGTCGGCATTGTCATCGTGGCGCTCGCGGGCGCCGGCCTC
This sequence comes from Streptomyces bugieae, assembly GCF_036352915.1. Lineage (NCBI taxonomy): Bacteria > Bacillati > Actinomycetota > Actinomycetes > Kitasatosporales > Streptomycetaceae > Streptomyces > Streptomyces bugieae. The sequence goes on along the minus strand of NZ_JAZBJP010000009.1, from coordinate 159,801 downwards.
GGTGTCGGCTGGGCGCTGAGCGGCGGCAGCGACGACACGGCACAGAAGCAGGGCTCCGGAGGCGGCAGCAGCACCAAGGCCGCCAAGGAGTCGGAGGCGCCGAAGGCCACCACGGACCCCGCCGAGGCCCAGGCGAAGGGCCTGGACGCCCTGCTGGGCGACAGCAACAACAGCCGGGCCTCCGTGATCGGCGCGGTCAACAACATCAAGTCGTGCAACAACCTCGGCAACGCGGCGAAGGACCTGCGGGCCGCGGCCGGGCAGCGCAACGACCTGGTCAAGCGGCTGCAGCAGCTGCCGGTCGACAAGATCCCGGACCACGACCGGCTGACCGCGGCGCTGACCAAGGCGTGGCAGTCCTCGGCCGCCGCGGACAACCACTACGCGGCCTGGGCCGGCCAGCTGGGCGGCAAGAAGGGCTGCCACAAGGGGCGCGCCCGCGGCACCAAGCAGGCCGTGCAGGGCAACGCGGCCAGCGGCCAGGCGACCCAGGCCAAGCGGCAGGCGGCGCAGCTGTGGAACCCACTCGCCCAGAAGTACGGCCTGACGGAGCGCCGCCCCGAACAGCTCTGAGCCGGCCGACGGTTCGGGGCGGGACCCTGATGAGCCGCGGGCTCAGTAGTCGTCCGTGCGCCGGCTTTCCAGGGTCCTGGTGACGTTCACGAACCCGTGCTGGGCGGAGACCAGTTCGCCGTTCCGCACCACCTGGTACGTCACCATGCCGTTCACGATGCGCGGGAAGTCCTGGACGGCGAGCATGTCGTCGTCGCGCCAGCGCAGCTTCGGGGTCAGGCCCCCGGTGTCGATGGCGCGCTCGCCGCGGTCGAGGGTGGTCTGCAGATCGTGCGAGGTGATGTCGGTCACGCCCGCGTCGTCGAGCTGCTCGATCAGTGAGCGCAGCACCGTATAGGCGATCCAGGTGGTCTGCACCCCCTGGTCGGCCGGATCGATGCGGTTGTCGTCGAAGGCGTAATCGCTGATGACCTTCCGCATCGGCCGCCAGCGGGGGTCGCCCGCCACCGGGTACCAGCCGGTGATGTCCGCGCCCTCCAGGGGGCCCGACGTGCCGCCCGAGCGGTTCACCAGGGACTGGCCGACGCTGCCGAGGACGGACGCGACCCGCACCTTGGGGCTGTCCTCCTGGAGCCGCCGGAAGGCGTCGAAGAACGCGTCCGTGTGGTCGCCGAGCGAGGCGGCCACGCACGCGCCCGGGGCCCTGCCGCCGGCCTCGGCCCTCCCGTAGACGGCCGGATCCGCGCCCACTTCGTCCAGGGCCCGGGTCACCTGGGGCGAGTAGTCGGTGCCGTCCTCGGGTGCCTTGATGTCCTTGGCGGGGTGCCGGCCGCCGCTCTGCAGGCCGGAGTTGAGCAGGGACGGCATCTGGTCGCCCTGGATGGTGTCCGGGCGGACCAGCGCGACGCGCTTGCAGTCCGCCGCCAGCTGGCGGCCGTTGCCGGCGAGCAGGGACGCCTGGCCGCCGTTCACCGGATACGACAGCGGGCTCTGGAACTCCTCGTCGGAGGCGCCGTAGCCCCCGATGAACGGGACGCCCTTGACCTCCAGGGGGGACATGAACGAGCGGCCGAACTGGCTGTAGGAACCGACGACGGCGACCGCGCCCTCGTCCACCGCCCGTTGGGCGCACTGTGCGGCGGCCACCGAGTCGTTGCGCTCGTTGCAGGTCAGCACCCGTAGCCGGTGGCCCCGGATGCCCCCGTGTGCGTTGACCGAGCGGGCATAGGCCTGGGCCATGGCCGGCATTCCCGGCATATTGGTCGCTCGGGTGTCCTCCGGTGCCCAGGTCATGACCGTGACCGGCTCCCGTTCCCCGGAATTCCCCACTCCGGGGAGAGAGCCGCAACCGGAGAGCAGCGACGCGATGGCCGCCGTACATGTCACCGCCGCGGCGATCGTGACCGCGGGAGCGTGGGGCAACAAGGGGCGGGGGGAGGAGCGTCGCCGTCCGGTCATGGCACCGCAGCCTTCCGTCCTGCCCGGAACGCCCGAGTGACGAAAGAGCAACGGATGGTGACGTAGCGGTGAACTCCGGGGGGCTGTGCGAGATCGTTCGTGCGGAACGTACGATCGAATGCTGTGCAAGGTTCGGAGAAGTCTTCCCGTCGCGGCCGTCGCTCGACCACCATGGGCGGCATGCCACTCAACGACATGCCGTGGTGGCGCTGGCGCTGCAATGTGCGCTCCGCGCTGCACATGCTCTCCGACCCCGCGTTCCACCAGGAGACCTGGCTGGCTGGCCGGCCGGGATACGGGGACGTCACCGACGCCGTCTACCGGCTCGTCGAGGACACCTGGCTCGACAACTGGTCCGCCGACAAATACGTCGGCACGATCTTCCGGGACGCCCAGGAGGCCCAGCTGGTCGACGTCGCCGTCCTGAGGGTGCTGCGGATCATGCACCAGGTCGGCGCGGACGCCCCGGTCGCCGCCTACATGGCGCACGAGGGCTGGGCGGAGGCCGTGCAGGCGGCCCGTGCGGCCCATGTGCACATGGCGACGGCGGACGGCGAGGACCCCGACGCGCCGCCGCGGTCGCTGGAGGTGCTGGCCATCATGACGGGCGGCGCGGACACCCCGGTCTGACCTGCTCCGCAGGTATGGGACCCTATGAGGTCATGAGCGAGTCGCAGCCCACCCAGCCCGGTCGAAACGGTCGGAACGATCAAAACGATCGGAACGATCAGTACGTGCTCACCCTGTCCTGCCCGGACAAGCAGGGGATCGTGCACGCGGTGTCCAGTTACCTCTTCATCACCGGCTGCAACATCGAGGACAGCCAGCAGTTCGGCGACCACGACACCGGGCTGTTCTTCATGCGCGTCCACTTCAGCGCGGACGCGTCGGTGAGCGTGGACAAGCTGCGGGCGAGCTTCGCGGCGGTGGGCGACTCCTTCGGCATGGACTGGCAGATCCACCGGGCCGACGAGAAGATGCGGGTCATCCTGATGGTGTCCAAGTTCGGGCACTGCCTCAACGACCTGCTCTTCCGCTCCCGGATCGGCGCGCTGCCGGTCGAGATCGCGGCCGTGGTCTCCAACCACACGGACTTCGCCGAGCTGGTCGGCTCGTACGACATCCCGTTCCACCACATTCCGGTCACCCGCGACACCAAGGCCCAGGCCGAGGCGAAGCTGCTGGAGCTGGTGCGGGCGGAGGGCGTCGAACTGGTGGTGCTCGCCCGCTACATGCAGGTGCTCTCCGACGATCTGTGCAAGGCGCTGTCCGGCCGCATCATCAACATCCACCACTCCTTCCTCCCGAGCTTCAAGGGCGCCAAGCCGTACCACCAGGCGCACGCCCGCGGCGTGAAGCTCATCGGCGCCACCGCGCACTACGTGACCGCCGACCTCGACGAGGGCCCGATCATCGAGCAGGAGGTCGAGCGGGTCGGCCACGAGGTCACCCCGGACCAGCTCGTGGCGATCGGCCGGGACGTCGAATGCCAGGCCCTCGCCCGCGCCGTGAAGTGGCACAGCGAACGCCGGGTGCTGCTGAACGGCAGCCGGACGGTGGTCTTCGCGTAACGGTGGGCTGGGCTCAAGGGGCTGCGGGCCGGGGGTCGGTCGTCTTCGCCTGAGCGGGGCCGTCGCCACCTAGGGGAGAGGCGAACAGATCCCGTAGGGGATCGACGGGCCCCCTGCTGGGGCCACAACGTGGTGGGGCGGGGCGGTATTCCCGGAGCCCGGCCGCACCCGCGTACGCGCACGCACCCGCGTACGTGCACGCACCCGCGTACCCGCACGCACCCGCGTACGCGCTACCCGCACCCACCGGCGTACGCGCACGCCCGGTTCAGGCGCACGCAGATGTACGCGTATGCACAGGCGCAGGCGTACGCGCAGGTGCAGGCGTGCACGGTTGGGCGTACGTGCAGGTGGAGGCCTGCGCGGTTGGGCGTACGCGCGGGCGCGTGCCTTCCGGCGCGCGCCTGCGCCTGTGCCTGCGTTGCTGGGGATTTCCTCCCGGTCGTGGTTCAGAGGCGGGACAGGGACGCCGTGGCGAAGAGGACCTCGCGGATGGCGTCGCGTTCGCCGTGCTGGCCCGCTGCGGCGTCCTCGGGGGAGATGTGGCCGGCCGCCAGCTGGCAGAACTCGGAGCTGTCCAGGGCGATATGGGCGACGGTGTGGTCGGGCGTGCCCAGCGCGGCCGGTGAGTCCAGCGCTATGTACCAGTGGCCGCCGCCGTTGCCCTCGACCTCCAGATGGAGCGTACGGCCCGGGGCGCCGGCCTCGACCAGCCGCTGCGGCGGCGACGCCAGCCCCGCCCGGCGGCGGTCGGCCAGCGCGCTGGGCAGCAGCCGGGCGGCGAGGTCGACCATGCGGTTCAGGTGCGCGGCGGCCGGGGCCTCGTACGGATAGTCCACCGCGTCCGCGATGTCGCCGGCGTGCACCCAGCACTCGAAGGCGCGGTCCAGGAAGGCGTCGCGCAGCGCGAGCCGGAAGTCGCCGTAGGGAACGGCGAGTTCGGCGACCTTGCCGCCGGCGAACGACACCTGTCTCATCAGGGCGTAGCTCTGCTCGCGCCACGGCTCATGGGTGGCGAGCGGGCTCGCCGTGCCGCTGCAGCCGCGCCACAGCGTCTCCGTGCGGATCAGCGGGTCAGGGGTGCCCGGCGGGGCTGCCGTGCCGAGCGGGTCGGGGAGCCCGAGCGCGGTCGCCACCAGGCCGTCCACCGCCATCAGATGCCCTATGACCCCGGCGACCGTGGTCTCCCGCTGCACCGGGCGTTCGCCCTCGAACCAACGCAGCCGCACCGGTGCGCGCCACTCCGCCTCGCCCATGTCGCGCAACAGGGCGTCCAGTTTGGCGGTCTCCGCGTCGTACGGTGCCGCCCACTCGGGCACCGGGATGCGCGCCGGGCGGCGGCCCAGGCAGCCCTCCAGCACCCGGGAGCGCAGCAGCGGGTCGAGGTCGAGGCTGTCGGCGGGGTGCAGCAGGCCGACCGCGTCCCGCAGGCGCACCGCCTCGTCGGCGCAGGAGGCGCAGTCGGTCAGATGCGCCTCGACGGCGGCGGTCTCCTCGGCGGAACAGGCCGACAGCGCCCAGGCGCCGAGCAGCGACTTCAGGACGCGGTGCGGTGGGGCGGGCGCCGGGCCCGGGAGTGGGGCGGGCGGGGCGGCGGGGTCGGTCATGGGCTCGGCTTCCGGGGCGCGCGAGGAGTGCTCGCACGGGGCGTCTGCGCGCGGTGGATCCGCGGGCGGGGCTTCGGCGTCCGCGCGATCGCCCGTGCCGCCCACGCCACCCGTATTGCCCGCATCGTCTGCGCTGCCTGCCTCACCCGCACCGTCAACCGGGTCCCTGGACGGATCCCCGGACGGATCGCCGGACAGATCCCCGGACGGATCGCTGGTCGGATCCCCGGCCGGGTCGCCGGACGCGTCGGCAGCCGGGTCGCGGAGCGGTACGGGCACGACGGGTGGCGCGGGCGGCACAGGGGGTGCGAGGGGCTCGGGCGGTGGGGGTGGGGCGGGGGTGGCGTCGGGGAGCGGGCCGCGGTCCTCGGCGGCGGGGCGCGGTGCCGGTATCCGCGGCCGTTCACCGGGGCCGCTGGGCAGCTCGGGGCCGTCCCATTCGTCCGGGCCGTTCACAGCGCCCGTCCGGGGCCCTGGCCGGGCGGGGCGGCGGTGCCGGGGGCGGCGGACGCGTAGGCCGAGCGGCGGGTGGGCGGCAGGGCGGTGGCGTTGTGGGCGGTGGACAGCAGCTGCAGGCCCAGGCGCAGCCGGCGGCGGGCCTCGTCCTCCGTGACGCCGAGGTCGGCGGCGGTCTGGCGGTAGTCCCGGCGCTGGAAGTACGCCAGCTCCAGGGCGGCCCGCAGGGGTGCGGGCATGGACGTGACGATGTAGTCGGCGCGGGCGGCGGTGGACGCCTCGCGGATCTTCTGCTCCATCTCGGCCTGCGCCGGGGCGTCCGCGCCGCCGTCGCGGGCACAGGCGGCCTCGGTCTGGCGGAGCCGCTGGACGGCCTGATGGCGGGTGAGGCCGGCGATCCAGGAGCGCAGCGGGCCCTGTTTGGGGTCGTAGGAATCCGGGTGTTCCCAGATGGCGGCGAAGACTTCGCGGGTGATGCGGTCGGCGGCGTCCTCGTCCTCCAGGACGCGGTAGGCGAGGCTGTGCACGAGCGAGGCGAAGCGGTCGTAGAGCTCGCCGAGCGCGGCGGCCTCGCCGCGGGCGAGCCGCTGCTGCATCCGCCTGTCCCAGCGCGGTGGCGCATCGTGTCCCATCGGACCCCCATCCCTGCCCGTCGCCTTCGACCTCAGCCGTCACTCCTGCGCATCTGTACACCTTCATGCCCGGATCCGCGGGCACGATCACGGAAACCGCCGTGCCTCGAATGTAATGCGCGGGTCCGACAACACACGCTCCTTTGCGGCAAATCGAACCTTGAGGGGGACGCGGGTGGTAAGGGCCTGACGGCCCGGGCCCGGCCCGAAGCGGCCCCGGAAAGCGCTCGGAAGGCGCTCGGAAGCGGCGGTGGGGCACTCGAAGTTGCCCGTTGCTGATCGTTCGTGCGCGTATGAGGCGATGTGTTATCCGGGTGTGACCGGAGGTGGGCGGAAAGTTGCCGCCCTTGGGGCATAGCCTTGGGCGTGAACGGCCTGTTACGTCCCACGGCTACCGCCGGGAACCAGGATGAGTTTCAGGACATCGAGGCCGGGCAGTCGAGCCGGGGAAGGATGAGTTCCGGATGTAACCGGGCACATCCGGTCCGAAAGCGAGCGAAAGGCTTCGAGCGCGTGTCGTTGAAGGTGGCAGAGGACGCACAGGGCCCCTGGGCCGTACTCCAGGTTTCCGGTGAGATGGACCTGGTCACGTCGCCTGCGGTGCGCCAGCACGTGCACGATGCGGTGGCCGACGGCCGCAGATCGCTCGTGCTGGACCTCTCCGAGGTCCGTTTCTGCGATTCCAGCGGGGTCGGCGTGCTGATCGCCGCCCGCCGGCTGATGCGCTCGTGCCAGGGGCGGCTGCGGCTGATCCTGCCCGCCCAGGGAGCCGTCGACGGCTCGCACGTCAACCGGGTGCTGGCCGCGCTCGGCGTCCGCCGGCTCTTCGAGGTCTACCCGGACCTGTCCACCGCCGTCGACGAGGCCGCCGCACCGCTCTCCGCCTGAAGCCCGGAAGCGCACGAGGAGCCGGAAGCCCTCAGGTACCCAGAGGCCTCCCAGGTCCCGGAAGCCTCCGGCGTTCCGCCAGCCCCCGACGTTCCGGAAGCCTCCGACGTTCCGGAAGCCTCCGCGAGCCCGGAGCGAGCCCGGAGCGAGCCCGGAACGAGCGCCCCGAGCGCCCCGAGCGCCCGCCACCCGGCCCGCCCGGCGGCCACCCCCGCGTTCATCCCTCCGCCTTCACCTCCCCGCACTCACCCCGCCCCGTAAGGGAATTCCGCCCGTACCACGAAGCCGCCGTCGGAGGTGTGCCGCGCCTCCAGCGTTCCGCCCAGGCTCTGGGCGCGCTCGCGCAGCCCCACCAGGCCGTGCCCGCCGCCGGGCAGCACCGGCGCGGTCGCCGTCGCGTCCGGCGGCCCGTTGCGTATCTCCACCCGCAGTCCCGGGCCGGCCTCCCCGCAGACCTCGTCCGCCGGATCGACCCGGACCCGCACCCGCGCACCCGGCGCGTGCTTGCGGACGTTGGTGAGCGCCTCCTGGACCGTGCGGAAGGCGGCCCGCTCGACCGTCTTCGCGCCGCCCGCACCGGCCACCACCCCGCCCTCGTACGTCACGTCCAGCGCGCTCATCTCGAGCAGTCGCGGCAGTTCCTCCAGGTCGGGCTGCGGTGCCAGTCCGCTCGCCTCCCCGCCGTCCCCGCCGTCCGCCCGCAGCACCCCCACCATGTGCCGCAGCTCCTCCAGCGTCCGCACGGACAGTTCACGGATCGTCCGGGCGCCGGCCCGCGCCGCCTCGTCCTCCGTACTGACCTGCACCGCCCCCGCCTGCAGGCTGATCAGGCTGACCTGGTGGGCCACCACGTCGTGCATCTCGCGGGCGAGCCGGGCGCGTTCGGTGGTCTTGACCCGGTCCGCGAGCAGCCGGTCCTCGCGGCGCAGGCTGCGGGTCAGGTCCTCGACGCGGGAGGCGAGTTCGCGGCGGGTGCGCATCAGCAGGCCCAGCGCGATCGGGGCGGCCGAGGTGACGCAGGCGTCGATGAGCACCAGGGTGTTCTCGCGGTACGCGGTGAGTTCGAAGTCGGAGATCGGATACGGCAGGAAGTGTGCGGCGATCAGCAGCACCGCGCAGATCCCCAGCCGCCGCCGGCCGGGGCGCCGGGCCGCCAGGGTGTAGAGCCCGATCATCGGCGCGAACCAGATGTAGCCGATGTACAGGCCGGGCAGCGTCACGAGGAAGACCAGCAGCGGGAAGCGCCGGCGCAGCAGCAGGGCGGCCGCGGCGACCACCGAAACACCCAGTTCCAGGGCGAGTTCCAGGCCGTTGACCAGCACCGCGTCGGCGATCGCGAGCAGTACCGGCACGACCACGGGCGCGATCCGGCGCAGCCGCCGCCCCCACGTCCCGGCCGCGAACGCCCGCCACCGGGCCGCCCCGCGCGCGAGCAGCCGCCCGCCGCCGGACCTCACCACGCCCCCCGGGGAGCCCCGGACACCAGGCCCGCACGGTCGGCGACGATGGCCGCCTGGATGCGATTGATTCCCCCCAATTTGCCCAGGACGGCGCGGACATGGTCCTTGACCGTACTGGGCGCCAGCCCCATCCGGCCGGCTATCTGGGCGTTGCCCAGCCCCTCGCCGAGCAGGGCGAGCACCTGCGACTCCCGCGGTGTCAGCCCGCTGACCGCCCGGGCCGCCGCCGCCTGGTCCTCGGCCGTCAGATAGCCGCCGATCACCGCCCGGGTCACGCCCGGATCCAGCACGCTGCCGCCCGCCGCCAGGGTCCGTACGGCCCGTACCAACTGCTCGGGATCCGAGTCCTTCAGCAGGAAGCCGGCCGCGCCCTCGCGCAGCGCCGCGGTCAGGTACTCCTGGGCGTCGAAGGTGGTCAGCATCGCCACCGCCGGCGGATCCGGCGCGGCGCGCAACTGCCGCAGCACGGTCAGCCCGTCCACGTCCGGCATCCGGATGTCGAGCAGCACCACCTCGGCCGCGCAGCGCAGCACGGTCTCCACGGCCTCGGCGCCCCCGCAGTCCGCGACCATCTCGATGTCCGGGGCGGTCCCCAGGATCATCCGGAGTCCGGATCTGACCAGCCGTTCGTCGTCCACCACAGCGACCCGGATCACCGGCCGCCCCTTTCTGCCTTCTGCTGGTTCACACCCGTCAGGGCCCGCGGAACCGCCCGGCGCTGCGCGACTCCGTACCTCTGTCCGGGTCCCCGCCCTGCGACGGACCCGGACCCCCGCCGAGCGGCGGGGGTGAGCCCGCGACCTCGGGAGGATGCCATGCGGGCCGCCGCGCGGGCAGAGTGGTCCACATGCTGCACCACTGAAGAGGCCACAAGCCCAGGACGCGTTGCAGTTCACATCGGCGGCCGCCGCGACCCCCACACGCGGCGGCCGCTGCATGGCGTTGCGGGGGCGGTTCGGAGGGGGATCTCCCCCGCACCGCCGGTAGCCCGCCCCTGACGCCCCCTGAGGGAACTCCTCGCCGGTGTCCGGCTTCCTCGCCCTGCCGTCGAAGCCCCTTACGGGAAGCCCCTACGGGAAGCCCCTACGGGCATTGCGCCCTGCCGCCTACGGGCGTCCCGCCCCCGCCGTGCGCAGGCCCTCCGCCCGCAGTCCGCCGTACGGCCCGAAGCCGCGGCCGGTCGCGAGCACCACCACCGACGTCATGGCCGCTAAGCCGTACGCGGTGGTCGCCATCGACAGCGTGCCCTCGGTGGTCTCGAAGGACCGGTTGAAGAAGCCCGTCACGGTCAGCCACACCACCGTCCGCACGGTCAGGTACAGCTCGACGGAGGCGAACACCAACAGCGCGCCCCGTACGTCGTGGCGTCCCCGGAAGGCCAGCAGTCCGAGGATCAGCAGTACGGCCACCGAGCCGACGGTGGTGAACTCGATGGACGACTCCAGGTCGAGCGTGCCGTGCACCGACCCGTCGACCACCCCGCGCAGATAGCGCACCACGTCCGTCCCGCCGGCCGTCAGATCGCGTCCGGTCCAGCCCAGCCGTGCCAGGCCCATCAGCAGGAACAGCACCCCGCAGACGCGCGACGGCCGGCGCCAGGTGGCGTCCGGGCCGGCGGCCCGCGGTCCCGCCCCGGCCCTGCGCCGATCCGTGGCGGGGAACATCACGGCCAGCACGACCAGCGCCACCACCAGCCCCAGCCCGCGGGTGGCCAGCGTCCAGCCGCCCAGCGGGTCGTTGCGGTACTGGTCGCGGTAGGTGGTGTCGATGAGGCCCACGCCCTCCCGCAGGGACAGGGCGAGCAGCAGGAAGCCCGAGAGCAGCGCCGCGGAGCGGGCCACCCGCCGCTGGGCCAGCGCCAGGCCCGCGACCACGAGGAACACCACCGTGAGGGACCACTCGTAGGGGCCGAGGATCTGCGGTACGGGGGAGGCGCCCGGGTTGAACAGCCCCTCCAGGAAGTCGCCCAGGGTCCCGTCCGACTGGACGATGCCGTAGACGGTCCAGGCGGCGAGCGTGCCGCCGTAGAGCGCCAGGCACAGTGCGGTGGCGAGGTAGGCGCCGCTGTGCTCGGGAGCGGCGCGGCCGGGGTCGGTGCCCGGTCGGACGTCCACCGTTCCGCCGTCCTGCATCATGCTGACCGACCCCCGCTCCGCGTGCCGCAGCCGCCGTACCGGCCGTTCCCGTACGGCAGCCTCACTGTGTCAAGGACGGTGGGAGAGCCGGTGGAGGTTCCACCCCGTGTGTCGTGCGGGCCGGTTGGTGTGTTCAGCGGACTTGTCGTGCGACCGCCGCGCCCTCCGTGTCCGCCGCGCCGAGGGCCGGTCGCGCGGCCGGCAACGGCCCTCCCCATGGCGGAAGTTGATCACCGGGCGGGCGGTCGCCGGGCGGTCGGTGCAGGTCAGCGGCGGGGTGGGCGGATGCCGCCGCGGTGGTGGGGAGCCGCTCCCGCCGGGCGGGCGGCGGTGCGGCAAGATAAGGGGGCATGGGGATCTTCGGGGGCGAGGGCCGGCTGATCGGCGGTCGGTACCGCCTGGGAATACGGCTGGGCCGCGGCGGCATGGGCACGGTCTGGCGGGCCACCGACGAGCTGCTCGGCCGCCAAGTGGCCGTCAAAGAGCTGCACTTGGACGAGGCGACCGCCGAACCCGAGGCGCGGGTGCAGCGCGAGCGGGCGATGCGCGAGGCGCGTACCGTCGCCGGGATCAAGCACCCGAACGTGATCGTCGTGCACGACGTCGTCGAGCAGGACGGCCGGCCGTGGATCGTGATGGAGCTGGTCGAGGGCCCGTCGCTGGCCGACCGGCTGCAGAGCGGCGGCCCGGTCGCGCCGCGTGAGGCGGCCCGGATCGGTGTGGCGCTGCTGGGCGCGTTGCGCGCGGCGCACACCTGCGGAGTGCTGCACCGCGACCTCAAACCGGCCAACGTCCTGATGGAGTCCGGCACCGGCCGGGTCGTGCTCACGGACTTCGGCATCGCCCAGGTCCCCGGCGTCACCACGCTGACCGACGCCGGCGGCTTCGTCGGCTCGCCGGAGTACACCGCCCCGGAGCGGATGGCCGGCCGGCAGACCGGCCCCGAGGCCGACCTCTGGTCGCTGGGCGTGCTGCTGTGCGCCGCGCTCAACGGTGAATCGCCGTTCCGCCGTGACTCGCTGGGCGGGGTGCTGCACGCCGTCGTCTACGACGAGATCGAACTCCCCGAGCCCGCACGCCCGTTGCGGGCCGTGCTCGGCGGCCTGCTGGAGCGCGACCCGGACCGCCGGATGGGGCTGACGGAGACGGAGCAGCTGCTGCGCGGCTACCTCCACTCGGGCCGCGCCCCGGAGCGCGGGGCGGCCGGCCCGGCCGTCCCCGGGACGCCGTTCGCGGGTACGCAGGCCCCCGGCACCCCGGCCCCCGGTACGCCGGGCGGCCCCGGCGCCCCCGCCCCGCCGCACGACCGTCCCGTCAGCGGCCCGCCCGGTGTGCCACTGCCCGGCGAGCCCGTGCCCGGCGGCCATCCGCCCGCCGAGGAACCCCTGGCCGCCGCCCCCGCGCCCCTGGGCCACGCCTTCGGCGGCCCCGGCGGGCGCTCCGGCGGGCGGACCCCGGGGCTGCCGATCCGCGACGCCCTCGACGAGCGGGCGCTGGCCGCGGCGGCCCGCCCGCACACCGGCCGCACCCGTACGGCGCTGCTGATCGCGCTCGCCGTCGTGGTGATCGGGGGCGCCGGCGCCGGTGTCACGGCCCTGCTGATGCAGCAGGGCGGCACCGACGACACCGCCGGCCGGGGCGGCCGCCCCGGCCACTCCCAGCAGGCCTCGGCCGCCGGCCCGACGAAGAACGGCCGGCCCGGCGCGCCCCGTCCCACGGTCACCGTCACCTCCGCGCCCTCCCCGGGCGCCACCGGCGGGATCCCGGACGGCTACCACCTCGTGAAGGACCCGGTCGGCTTCGCGCTCGCGGTGCCGGTCGGCTTCACCCGCTCCTACGAGCACGACCGGGTCTACTACTACTCGCAGGGCAAGCGGTTCCGGATCGGCGTCCAGCTGCAGAAGCGGGTGCCGGAGGGGCCGATCGGCGCGATGCGCACCGCGGACGCCGAGGGCCCGGCGAACTACCGCGGCTACCGCGCGGGCCAGGTCACCGAGACCACCCACAACGGACTCCAGGCCGGACTCTGGGAGTTCGTCTGGGACGGCAGCGCGGCGGACGGCGGCTCGCGCTACACCTACGACCTCAGCTGGGACGAGAACGGCCGGATGATCGACGTGTGGATCTCCTCGCCGCTCGGCTCGCGCACCGAGGCCAAACGTCACTTCGACACCGCCCTCGACGCCTTCCGGCTGACCGGGACGTGACCGCCGAAGATCCGCCCCGGTCCCGCCGGGCCCCCGTTCGTCCCTGACCAGAGCCCTTACGGCCAGCGGACACTGGCGCGATGGTGGGCAGCCGGTGAAAACCCGTTACTGCCGGGTACACAAAGCGTCCGGGGAGGAATACCCTCGCCGACATGACGGACTCGCAGGACACCGGAACAGCTGCCTCCGCCGCCGAGGCCCCCGAGGCCACCGCGCCCGCCGAGGCCCCCGCAGCGCCGACCGAGGGCAATCCGGTCGCGCCCGCCCCCGCGGGCAGCCGCACCGCCGCCGACGTGGTCACCCCCGAGGTCGCGGCCCGGCTCACCCGCGGCGTGGTCGCCGGGGGCACCTCCCGCTCGAGCGGAGCCGGGAGCGGGGGAGGTCGTACCGCCAACCACACGCCGTTCACCGGCGAGAAGCTGGCCGACCTGCCGGAGTCCACCCCCGAGGACGTCGCCACCGCCTTCGAACGGGCCCGGGCCGCCCAGGAGCGCTGGGCCAGGGTCCCCGTCCGGCAGCGCGCCGCGGTCCTGCTGCGCTTCCACGACCTCGTCCTGCGCCGCCAGGCCGAGGTGCTCGACCTGATCCAGCTGGAGACCGGCAAGGCCCGGCTGCACGCCCACGAGGAGGTGCAGGCGGTCGCCGTCGCCGCCCGCCACTACGGCCGCAAGGCCCCCGCCTACCTCCGCCCCAAGCGCCACACCGGCGTCGTCCCGACCCTCACCAAGGTCACCGAACTCCGCCACCCCCGCGGCGTCGTGGGACAGATCGCCCCCTGGAACTACCCCTTCGAACTCTCCATAGGCGACGCCCTGCCGGCCTTCGTCGCGGGCAACGCCGTGGTGATGAAGCCCGACACCGAGACCGCGCTCACCGCGCTGTGGGCCCGCGAGCAGCTCATCGAGGCGGGGCTGCCGGAGGACGTCTGGCAGGTCGTGATCGGCGAGGGCCCGGTCATCGGCCCCGAGGTCGTCAAGCACGCCGACTACGTCTCCTTCACCGGCTCGACCCGCACCGGCCGCGAGGTCGCCCAGGGCGCCGCCGCCCGCCTGGTCGGCGTCTCCCTCGAACTCGGCGGCAAGAACGCCATGTTGGTGCTCCGCGATGCCGACCTGGACAAGGCCGCGGCGGGCGCCGTCCGCGGCTGCTTCTCCTCCGCCGGCCAGCTGTGCATCTCCATCGAGCGGCTCTACGTCCACGAATCCGTCGCCGACGACTTCCTCGCACGCTTCGCCGCCCGCACGAAGGCCATGCGGCTCGGCAACTCCCTCGCCTACGGCGCCGACATGGGCTCGCTGGCCGGTGAGCGCCAGCTCCAGGCCGTCGTCCGGCACGTCGAGGACGCCGTCGCCAAGGGCGCCGAACTGGTCGCCGGCGGCCGCCCGCGCCCCGACATCGGCCCGTTCTTCCACGAACCGACCATCCTCGACGGCGTGCAGACCCCGATGGCCGTCTGCGACGAGGAGACCTTCGGCCCGGTCGTCTCCGTCTACCGCTTCCGCGACGAGGACGAGGCCGTGGCGCTCGCCAACGCCACGCCGTACGGCCTGAATTCCAGCGTCTGGACCAAGGACGGCCGGCGCGGCCGGGCCGTCGCCGCCCGGCTGCGCACGGGCACGGTCAACGTCAACGAGTCGTACGCGGCCGGCTACGGCAGCGTGCAGTCGCCGATGGGCGGCATGGGGGACTCCGGCCTGGGCCGCCGGCACGGCTCCGAGGGCATCCTCAAGTACACCGAGGCGCAGACCGTCGCCCACCAGCGGGTGATGCCGCTCGCGCCGTCCTTCGGGATGACCGATGAGAAGTACGCCCAGTTCATGACCCGCAGCCTGCGCGCGATGAAGGCGTTCCGGCTGAGGTGACCCGCCCCCGGGAGACCCGGTAGCCAGCCCCTTCGCCCCCGAACAGCAGGGAGAGCCAGTGCCCCAGGAGAACTCTGCCCAGAGCCAGGACCCGGACGGCACCCGGGCCGGCGGCTACGACTACGACGTCCTCGTCATCGGCTCCGGCTTCGGGGGCTCGGTCTCCGCCCTGCGCCTGACCGAGAAGGGCTACCGGGTCGGCGTCCTGGAGGCCGGCCGCCGCTTCACCCGCGAGACGCTGCCGAAGAACTCCTGGGACCTCAAGAACTACCTGTGGGCGCCGGCCCTCGGCCTCTACGGCATCCAGCGCATCCACCTCCTCGGGAACGTCATGGTGCTGGCCGGCGCCGGCGTGGGCGGCGGTTCGCTGAACTACGCCAACACCCTCTACGTCCCGCCGAAGCCGTTCTTCGACGACCCGCAGTGGAAGGACATCACCGACTGGCAGGAGGAGCTCGAGCCGTACTACGACCAGGCCCGGCGGATGCTGGGGGTGCGGCTCAACCCGACGATGACGCCGTCCGACGTCCACCTGAAGGCGACCGCGGAGGCGATGGGCGTCGGGGAGTCGTTCCACATGGCGCCGGTCGGGGTGTTCTTCGGGGACGGCGACGACTCCGACGGGACGGCGCGGGCGAAGCCGGGCGAGGAGGTGCCGGACCCGTACTTCGGCGGCGCGGGGCCGGCCCGTAAGGCGTGCACCGAATGCGGCGAGTGCATGACCGGCTGCCGGCACGGCGCGAAGAACACCCTCAACGAGAACTACCTCCACCTGGCCGAGAAGGCCGGTGCGGTGATCCACCCGATGACGTCCGTCGTCGCGCTCACCGAGGACTCCCGCGGCGGCTTCGCGGTCCGGACGCTCCCGACGGACGACAGGAGGAGAGGCGCGGGCAGGACCTTCACCGCCCGCCGCGTCGTCCTCGCCGCCGGCACGTACGGCACGCAGACGCTGCTGCACCGCATGAAGGACAGCGGGCTGCTCCCGTGCGTCTCCGCCCGCCTCGGCGCGCTCACCCGCACCAACTCCGAGGCGCTGGTGGGCGCCCAGACCGACAACCGCCGCTACCGCAAGCGGCACGGCGCGGAGAAGGCCGACTTCACCAAGGGCGTGGCGATCACCTCGTCGATCCACCCCGACGAGAACACCCACATCGAGCCGGTCCGCTACGGCAAGGGCTCCAACTCGATGGGCGGGCTGACGATCCTCCAGGTGCCGTACCGCCCGGCGGGGCGGGTGCGGGGCTGGCTGGCCAACATGGCCCGCCACCCCTGGCTCGCGCTGCGCGCGCTCTCCAACCGGCGGTGGTCGGAGCGGACCATCATCGGCCTGGTCATGCAGTCCCTGGACAACTCGCTGACCACGTACCGGAAGCCGAGCGGTCTCGGCAAGGGCCTGCTCACCGCCCGCCAGGGCCACGGCGCCCCCAACCCGAACCAGATCCCGGAGGCCACCAAGGCGGCGACCCTGCTCGCCGAGGAGATCAACGGCTTCGCGGGCTCCAACGTCGGCGAGCTGATGGGCACCCCGCTCACCGCCCACTTCCTCGGTGGCTGCCCGATCGGCGACTCGGCGGTGACCGGCGTCATCGACCCGTACCACCGGCTGTACGGGCACCCCGGCATCTCCGTCGTCGACGGCGCCGCGGTCTCCGCGAACCTGGGCGTCAACCCGTCGCTGACCATCACCGCACAGGCCGAGCGTGCGATGTCCCTGTGGCCCAACAAGGGCGAGGCGGACCCGCGGCCCGCCCCGGGACGGCCCTACGAACGGCTGGCCCCCGTGAAGCCGGTCCACCCCGCCGTCCCGGAGAAGGCCTACGGCGCGCTGAACCTGCCGTTCCTCGCCGTGCCGCCGGTACCTCCGAAGAAGTCCCTGGCGTGACACGGCACAGGGCCGTCGGGGAGCTCCCCGACGGCCCTGTGGTGTACGGCCCGTGGTTACGCGGCCGCGGCGCCGTCCGTCTTACGACGGCGGACGACGAAGAGCGCACCCGCGCCCACGACCATCGCGACCCCGCCCACGAGGGCGATGGTCGGCAGCGCGGACGAGGAACCGGTCTCGGCGAGCTTGCCGGTGACCGGGAGGTCCTTCAGGTCGCCCTGCGGAGCCGGCTTGTTGGGCTGGTTCTTGCCCGGCTTGCTCTTGGCCGGCGGGACGCTGCCCGGCTTGCTGCCGGCGACCAGGACGTCGAAGTCGTACTCCGCGACGTCGGAGAAGCCGCAGACGTCGTCCTCGTTGTGGTACGCGCCGATGGTGAACGCGAAGCCGTAGCTGCCCGGGGTCTTGGCGTCGACCTTCAGACGCAGCTTGGCGTCGGCGTACTCACCGGGCTTCAGACCGTCCACGGACGCGAAGTAGCCGTCCTCGTCGGTGATGGCCTCCCAGGTGCGGGAGTCCTCGTCGTACCACTGCACGGTCAGCAGCTTGGAGACGTCGTCGAAGCTGTCGGTGCTGATGGCGTCCAGCGCGACGTACGCGTCGACCGACTTCATCGCCTTGTCGGAGGTGTTGGTGGCGCGGAAGGTGAAGTTCTTCCAGCCGGAACCGGCCACGACCTTGCTCGGCAGACCGCGCAGCTCGGTGCTGATCGCCGTCTCGTCCGACTGCTTGGCGCAGGTGTCGTCGGTCGGCTTGCCGGTCGGCTTCGCGGTGGGCTTGGCCGAGGTGGTGGGCTTGGGCTCGCCGGTGGGCTTGGTGTCGTCACCCGGGGTGCCCGGGCCGCCGGTACCCGTCTCACCGCCGTTGCCGGTCTCACCACCGGTACCGGTCTCGCCGCCGGTACCCGACTCACCACCGTTTCCGGACTCCCCACCGGTGGCGGTCTCGCCGCCGGTCTCCGCACCGGGCTTGGTCTCGTCGCCCGGGGTGGTCTCGTCACCGCCCGCCGGCGTCTCCGGCTGCGTCGTGGTGTCGTCGGTCTGGTCCTGACCGGGGGTGCCCGGCGTCGGCTCGGCGCTCGCGCTGGTCTCGGTGTCGGCGCCGGTCGCGAACGCGGCAGGGGCCGCCATCAGGGCGGCAGGGGCTATGACGGCCGTCGCAGCGGCAGCCGTCAAGGCACGGCGAAGCTTCATCGAGAAGACCTCTCGGGGTCCAATGTGCCGTGGGTCGGCACCAGTTGATAGCTGGCCGTCGCGTTGGGGGGCGCGGTATGGCCGTGCGATTTCACGTACATGACCGGCCATGGCCAAAAAAGGTTGCCCACTCGAATCGAATTCTTTCGGTGACCCCCGTCACATCGCTCACAGTCGCCACACAGCCGGCCCACAGGTGCCGCACAACCACGGCACAGACGGGGCCCGAGGGCAGCGGCGGCACGGACCGGCCGACGGCGACCGTGCGCCCGGCGTACGCCCCCCCCGAGGAGGTTCCCGTGCCCCATAGCGAAGGGCCCCGGATGCCGTCCACGAGGGGGGTGCGGACGGCCACGGGGCCCTTGGCTTTCGGTGCCGGCGTCAGGGCAGCGCCGGCACCGAGGGGCGGCGCTGGGGGGGGGGTAGCGCCGCTGGCTTACGGGGGTGGTGCGTGGTGCTCGATGGTGCGGTGCGCGCGGTGGTCCGGACCCATCGCCGTGCCGGGTCGTCGCGGTCCGCGGAGGCACAGCACGGCAAAAGTCCATACCAGGCGCGGTATGTCGTTCGTCAAGCATCGTCCTGGATACGCCTCACCTGGCGCAACCGTTTCGACCGGATGCGGTCGGTCCCGGGCGTCCCCAGGACCGACCACCCCATCGGTTTGTGACCGGGCTGCTGTCCCCTGCTGACCGGTCACGGCACCGGAACGAGGTCCCACGACGCGGACCGCGAAAGGCGGCCGGCGTCTCATCGCTCCGGTCTTCCGCCCGTGGGGCGGCGTCTACGCGTAGTCCTGCAGGCCGCGCCTGGCTGGCGTGGCACCGGGAACAACGAAGTCCCGCGGCGGCCGGTCACGCGCCGTACGGGTGAGTCGGCAACCGAACTCAAATCCGCCAGCTGCGCCGGGCGCACACCCCTTTGCGATGCGCCCCGCCTGCGCCCCGCCATGCCCGGAGTCGGCGCCGCACCGGTGCAACGGTGATCACGTCCCACCCCGAATCGGCCGCCCGGCGATCGCCCATCGGCCGGAACCGACCCTTCAGCGCACGGAATCGGCCACTGGCGGCCGCAGGCGGTCCGCCCGGCTCAGATCTGCCCCCGGGAGAGCTCCAGCAGGGTCATGGCCAGTGCGGTGCCGGGCTTGCCGAGCTGGTCGCGGTAGTGGGCGAGGATCTCCATCTCGCGGGAGAGGTTCACCCGGCGCCCGCCGGAGGTGATCCGCTCGCGCTGGATGACGGCCGAGACGGCCATCCGCTCCTGCACGAGACCGATGATCCGGCCGTCGAGATCGTCGATCCGGCGCCGGGCGTCGGCGATGATCCCGGCGGCCTCCGGCGTATGGGCGCCGGTGTCGGGCGTGGGGGCGGGTGAGGGGGCGGCGGGGCCGGTGGTGGGACGGGTGGCCGGGCCGGCGGTCGAGGTGCTCATGTCCGTATCTCCTGGGGGTGTGGCCCCGGAGCCGATGATCGAGGTCCGGACAGACGCAGGCGCCCCGGACCTTGTCGGCCCGGGGCGCCTGGGAAGTTGCTCGTCAGTGGATCAAGCAGCACGACCATGGCAGCCGGACGGGCCGGTGCCATAGGTAAAGACGAAGGTCAGCTGCTGGAACATGGGCCACAGTATGAGCCCGTTAGAATCGAAAGTCCAACCCCGCTCCACACCGCCGGAAGGCCGCCGAAGTGCCATCAGCGCCCCCTGCCGCTGCCCCGGACGTCGTCCTCGTAGTCGACTTCGGCGCACAGTACGCCCAGCTCATCGCCCGCCGCGTCCGTGAGGCCCGGGTCTACAGCGAGATCGTGCCGTCCACCATGCCGGTGGCCGAAATGCTCGCCAAGAACCCCAAGGCGATCATCCTCTCCGGCGGGCCGTCGTCGGTCTACGCCGAAGACGCCCCCAGTCTCGACCGTGCCCTGTTCGAGGCCGGTGTCCCGGTCTTCGGCATGTGCTACGGCTTCCAGCTCATGGCCACCACCCTCGGTGGCACCGTCGACAACACCGGCGCGCGTGAGTACGGCCGTACCGCCCTGGCCGTCTCCCGCACCGACTCCACCCTCTTCGAGGGCACCCCCGCCGAGCAGTCGGTCTGGATGTCCCACGGCGACGCCTGCTCCGCCGCCCCCGAGGGCTTCACGGTCACCGCGTCCACCGACCTGGTCCCGGTCGCCGCCTTCGAGAACGACGAGCGCAAGCTCTACGGCGTCCAGTACCACCCCGAGGTCATGCACTCCACGCACGGCCAGCAGGTCCTGGAGCACTTCCTCTACCGCGGCGCGGGCCTCCAGCCGAGCTGGACGACCCACAGCGTGGTCGAGGAGCAGGTCGCCGCGATCCGCGCGCAGGTCGGCACCAAGCGGGCGATCTGCGGCCTCTCCGGCGGCGTGGACTCCGCGGTCGCCGCCGCCCTCGTCCAGAAGGCCATCGGTGACCAGCTGACCTGCGTCTACGTCGACCACGGCCTGATGCGCAAGGGCGAGTCCGAGCAGGTCGAGAAGGACTTCGTGGCCGCCACCGGCGTCCAGCTGAAGGTCGTCGACGCCGAGGAGCGCTTCCTCAACGCGCTGGCCGGGGTCAGCGACCCCGAGCAGAAGCGGAAGATCATCGGCCGCGAGTTCATCCGGGTCTTCGAGCAGGCCCAGGCCGAGCTGGTCGCCGAGGCCGGCGCCGACGGCGAGGAAGTCGCCTTCCTCGTCCAGGGCACGCTCTACCCGGACATCGTCGAGTCCGGCGGCGGCACGGGCACCGCCAACATCAAGTCGCACCACAACGTGGGCGGCCTCCCCGACGACATCGAGTTCGAGCTCGTCGAGCCGCTGCGCCAGCTGTTCAAGGACGAGGTCCGGATGGTCGGCACCGAGCTCGGCCTGCCCGACGAGATCGTCCACCGCCAGCCGTTCCCCGGCCCCGGCCTGGGCATCCGCATCGTCGGCGAGGTCACCAAGGAGCGCCTCGACCTGCTGCGCGAGGCCGACGCGATCGCCCGCGAGGAGCTGACCGCGGCCGGTCTGGACCGCGAGATCTGGCAGTGCCCGGTGGTCCTGCTGGCCGACGTCCGCTCCGTCGGCGTCCAGGGCGACGGCCGCACGTACGGCCACCCGATCGTGCTGCGCCCGGTCTCCTCCGAGGACGCCATGACGGCCGACTGGACCCGGATGCCGTACGAGGTGCTGGCCCGCATCTCGACCCGCATCACCAACGAGGTCGCGGACGTGAACCGGGTGGTCCTGGACGTGACCAGCAAGCCGCCGGGGACGATCGAGTGGGAGTGATCCGCTCGTAGGTCTCCCGCACCAGGTCAATGCCGCAGCCGTCGCTCACCAGTTTGGGCGGCGGCTGCGGCGTTATCAGGACCCGGTCGTCCACGTCTTCGAGCTCGACAAGGAGACCCGGACAGACGTCCCCACCGGCACCTATCGCGACCGGCTGAAGGTCTCCGCCCCCTACGACCTCGACATCGACCTGACCGCCATCGACGAACTCTGACGGTTGACGTTGTCCTGGACGCCCCACATCATGGTTTTCGAATAGCGATAGCATGATTTCGCTTTGCGGAAGTTAGTGGGTGTGGCGCAATGAGCACGATCGCTTTCCTCGGCCTCGGCATCATGGGCAGCCCCATGGCGGTGAACCTCGCGAAGGCCGGGCACGCCGTCGTCGGCTGGAACCGCAGCCCCGGCCGGGCGGACGCGCTGGTCGCGGCGGGCGGCAAGGAGGCCGGCTCGATCGCCGAGGCGGTGCGGGGCGCGGACGTCGTCATCACCATGGTCCCGGCGTCCCCGCAGGTCGAGGCCGTCGCGTACGGGCCCGACGGCATCCTGGAGAACGCCCGGCCGGGGACCCTCCTCATCGACCACTCCTCGATCACCCCGCAGACCTCCGTCGACCTGGCGAAGGCCGCCGCCGAGAAGGGCATCCGGGTGCTGGACGCCCCCGTCTCGGGTGGTGAGGCGGGTGCCGTCGAGGGCGTGCTGTCGATCATGGTCGGCGGTGAGCGGGCCGACTTCGACGCCGCCCGGCCGGTCTTCGACGCGGTCGGCGCGACCGTCGTCCACTGCGGACCGCACGGCGCGGGCCAGACGGTCAAGGCCGCCAACCAGCTGATCGTCGCGGTCAACCTGCAGGCCCTGGCGGAGGCCGTGGTCTTCCTGGAGAAGTCCGGCGTCGACCTGGCGGCCGCGCTGGAGGTCCTGGGTGGCGGCCTGGCCGGCTCCACCGTCCTGGCCCGCAAGAAGGACGGGATCCTCGCCCGCGACTTCGCCCCCGGCTTCAAGCTGGAGCTGCACCACAAGGACATGGGCATCGTCACCGACGCGGCCCGCACCGTCGGCGCGACGCTGCCGGCCGGTGCCGTCGCGGCCCAGCTGATCGCCTCCGCGGTGGCCCGCGGCGACGGCGCCCTGGACCACTCCGCCCTGCTGCGCGGCGTCGAGCTGCTGAGCGGGTACGGGCGGGAACAAGGGGCGTAACGGCCCAACGGCCCAACGGCCCAACGGCCCAACGGCCCAACGGCCCAACGGCCCAGCGGCCCGGCGGGCCCAACGGCCTTGCCGTCGGCCGGGCGTTCCCCGTGCGTCTCCCGTGTACCTCTCGTACGGCCGTCGGCGAAGGTCAGCCGTTTCCGTCCTCCCGTGCGGCCGTCGGCGAAGGTCAGCCGCCTTCTTCCTCCCGTACGGCCGCCGCCAGCCGTTCCAGCGTCGTGGCCATTGCCGGGCCCATCCGCCGGGGATAGCCGGGGAGTTCGATCACGAGGCGGGGGAAGCGGGCGCGCGACCAGTCGTAGGTGTGGGTGACGCGGGTGGTGGCAGGACCGTCGGCCGTGCCGTCCAGGGGCGTCAGGGCGTAGCGCCAGCGCTGGCCGCCGACGAGCCGGCGGCCGCGCAGCTCGCCCCAGGTCTCCCAGGCGATCAGCCGGTCCGGCTCGTACTCCACCACGACGTTCACCGACCGGTACGGGATCCGGCCCTGGGCCATCCCCATGCTGAAGCGGTCGCCCGGGCCGAGCGGCGACGGGCCCTCGGGGCGGCCGCGCAGCATCCCGGAGCCGTCCAGCGCGGCGTGCCGGTCCGGGTCCCGGAGGACGGCGAAGAGCCGTTCCGGTGCCGCGTCGATGTCCCTGCTGACCGAGAGCGTCCTGTGGGCCGTCATCGTCCACCCCCCGCACCGCCGTCGTCCGGCGCCCGTCGCCGACGTCCGTCCGGTGCCTCATGTCCGTGCGCCCATCATGGCGGTGGGCGCATCCGGCCACGTCGGGGGGCTGGTTACCTGGGGTAGCGGAGGGTAGCTTCCGCAGCGAGCCACACGAGCCAGGTACATGCCAGAAGGAGAACGGCGATGCCCGAACCGACGCCGATACCCACCGACCAGCTGCAGTTCGCCATGCCGCCGACGCACGAGACCGTCGAGGACGAGCGGCGCCACCGCAAGGAGCGTCTGGTGGCGGCGCTGCGCCTCTTCGGGCGCTTCGGCTTCGAGGAGGGCGTCGCCGGGCACATCACCGTGCGCGATCCGGAGTTCCCCGACTGCTTCTGGGTGAACCCCTTCGGGATGTCCTTCAAGCACATCACCGTCAGCGATCTGATCCTGGTGAACGCCGAGGGCCAGGTCGTCGAGGGCCGCTACCACGTCAACCAGGCGGCGTTCGTGATCCATTCGCAGGTCCACCAGGCCCGCCCGGACGTCATCGCGGCCGCCCACAGCCACTCCACCTACGGGCGGGCGCTGTCCGCGCTCGGTGAGCTGCTGGAGCCGATCACCCAGGACGTCTGCGCGTTCTACGAGGACCACGCGCTCTTCGACGACTACACGGGCGTCGTGGTGGACGAGGAGGAGGGCCGCCGGATCGCGGCCGCCCTCGGGCCGCACAAGGCGGTGATCCTCCGCAACCACGGCCTGCTGACGGTCGGCGACTCGGTGGACGCGGCGGCGTGGTGGTTCCTCACGATGGAACGCTCCTGCCAGGTCCAGCTGACCGCGAAGGCCGCCGGCAAGCCGGTCCTGATCGACCACCACAACGCCGTCCACACCCGTGAGCAGCTGGGCAACGACCTGGTCGCGTGGATCAACTACCAGCCGCTGTACCAGCAGATCACGCGGAGCGAGCCGGATCTCTTCGACTAGGACCCTGACGCGCGAGTGCCCCCCGGGCCTCGCCCGGGGGACACCGCGCTGCTCACGGCTGCTCACGCCACACGGTCGAAGGCGCGGTGCGAGGCGCCGTCAAAAAGGCGAGGCACGAGGCGCCGTCAAAGGTGCGGGAAGAGGTCCCGGAACGGGTCCGCGCTGGCGGAGATGCCGCGGCTGAACGGCGAGTCGAAGTCCCAGACCAGGAACAGCAGGAAGGCGATCAGCGCGCTGAACAGGCCGGCCATCAGCATCTCCCGGCCGGACCGCCGGATCTGCAGGGTGAACATGATGCCCACGGAGATCGCACCGCCGGCGATCAGCCCGAACCACACCACCCCCGGCAGCGTCGAATCGGCCGCGTCCGCCCGGGCGTTGCGGGCCCCGTCGGCCACCGCGATCTGGTCGACCAGCGGCTGGTAGGACTGCCCTTCGAAGTCGTTGCGCGGGTGGTAGTCGGTCACGTCGGCACGGACCTTCGTCAGCAGTTCCGTGCCCCGCTGGGTGAGTTGGCCCTGGTCGGACATGACCGGCCACTCCTTGTGGACGACATAGGAGGCGTAGGCCTGCACGTCCGAGCGGATCCGGTCCCGTACCGGCGCGGGATAGGCCCGGGCCCGCGCGCTGACCTCGTGCAGCGCCTGCGCCTCGGCCCGCACGGTGTCCTCGGCCGCGCTCCGGGCCTCCCAGACCCCGGCGATGGCCAGGCCCAGCACGATCGCGTAGACCACCCCCACCATCATCGTCAGGTACTCGATCACATCGGGTGTCTCGGTCGGGTCGTGGTCGTCGGCGAGCCGGCGTTCCTTGAGGACCGTGATGATCAGGACGACGCCGCAGACCGCGGCCATGGCGATGCCCAGCACCAGCCATTGCGACATGGGGACCTCCTACGAGGAACGGCGCCCGGCGGAACCGGACGAGGAGCTCGAACGGGGACGGAGGGCGGCGCCGGCCAGCACGGCCGGGGCGGTGATCAGCAGGGTCGTGGTCACCATCGAGCGCCCGGCGTGCGCCTTGTGGTACGTGCGGGCGTAGTTGCGGGGCAGCACGGGCGCGGGCGAGGCGGGGCGGCGGGGTTCCGGCCGGGGTGCGGGCGGCGGGTCCGGGGCGTGGGTGCGGGGGGCCGGTGAGGGAGGAGGGGGCGGTGGTGGCGGGGGTGTTGGGGGTGTTGGGGGTGGCGTGGGCCGGGGTGCGGGTGGTGGCGGGGCGGGCCTGGGGCGGCGCGGACTCGGCGCCGGTGGCCGGGACGGAGCGGGCGGGCGCGTGGTCTTGGTGCAAGGGAAGTGCCAGCCGCGGGGCATGGGAAAGCCGGTCGGTACGTCCACGGGCGGTGTGGTCCCGGCGAAGGCGCAGTTGTCGCCGGCGGCCGGACGGCCGAACCCGTTCGCGTACCGGCCCCGGACGGCCATCTGCCCGCCGGCCGCGGCCGGTTCACCGGCGCTCACCGGCGCCGCGGCGACGAACAGCGTCACCATCCCCGTCAGCAGGACGGTGGCCGCGGCGGCCAGACAGCCCGCCCGCCTGAGAGTGGGGCGGCCCGGTCTGTTTCGTGGTGCGTGGTGTCGGTGTGGTGGTGCGGATTCGTGTATTTGGTACACGGCGAGAGCTTGCGCAGCGGGCGGACGGCTCAGCCGTCCCCGTGCCCCGGTTCGCCCGAATAGGGGAAGCGCCCGGTTTGCGCGGTCGGCCGCCGAGCGGATGTGCGTGAGGCCGGGCGGGGACGGCGGGAGGGCTGGGGGAGGGGCGTACGGGCCGGGGGAGGAGCGGACCGAGGGAGGGGGTCGGGGAGGGGGGTACGGGCCGCGGTGGCGGGGCGGCAGCGTATCGATGGCGCGTCGACGTACCGATGGAGCGTCGACGTGGCGATGGCGCGTCGACGTGCCGATGTCGCGTCAACGCGGCGATGCCAGGCCAACGTGCCGATGTCGCGTCAACGCGGCGATGCAGCGTCAACGTGGCGATGCCGGTACCACCCGCCACCAGCTGGACGGTTGCTCACCGCCGCTGCCCTTTGAGGCACAATTCGCCTTTACACAGGACGAGTTGATCGCATCGGTGGCGGGACGGTAACGGACGTGTCGGTTGATACGGCGGCCAGCATGGCCGGAACGGGCGAGCCGGAGGGCGGCGCGGAGCGCGCCGACGGTGACGAGTGCCGGTGCGGACGGTGCCCGCACGGCGCCCGGGCGGGCCACCGGCAGGCGGTCGCCGCGTTCGTCGCGCTGCGCGAGGACTTCGCCGCCGGGCGCGGCGTCCCGGCCGGGCTCGCGCACTCGGCCGGCGCCGCCCGCCAGTGGGTCTCCGACGAACTGACCCTGTCGGCCCGGGAGCTGGCCAGGCGCGGCGCCGCCGAGGGCGTCGCCTGGCTGAACGCCGTGCGGTGGCGCACCCTGCTGGTGGTCTGGGGGGCGGTGGTGGCCCTGCTCGTCGGCGAGGCGCTGACCGCGATCGGCGCCGGCTGGACGGTGTTCCGTACGGCGGGGCTGCTCGCGGCCGTCCTGCTGGCGCTGGGACTGACCGCGGCGGCCTGGTTGCACCGGTCGCACGGCGGGGCGCTGGCGCCGCTGATCGGGGAGGACGGCCGGCTGTCCACCTCGCGGACGGTCGCCGCGGCCTGGGCGGCCGTCGTGCTGTACGCCGTGCTGATCATGGCCGTCCGGCTGGCGATCGCGACCGCCCCCGACGAGCGGCACCGCCTGCTCGGCGGCCTGGCGCTCGCGCACTCCGGTACGGCGCTGGGGCTGCTCGGCCTCGTCTGCGGGGTGGCGGTGCTGGCGTACGGGCTGGTGGCCGTGCGGGTGCGGACCGGGTGGCTGCAGAAGGTGCCCGCGGAGCGGCCGCGGGGTGCCGATCTGCTGACGGACGACGCCGGGCGCGGCAGCTTCCTGGACGTGCAGTACGTCCTGGTCAACGCCGCGGTGCTGGTGTTCGCCCTGGTCCGGCTGGCCGGGCAGCCGGGTCAACTGCCCCGACTGCCGTGGGGTTTGGTGGCCCTGGCGGGCGTCTCCGGGACGGCGTACCTCGCCGGGAAGCTGGTGACCGGCGGCCGCCCGGTGATCCTCTCGGTGGTCCGTGCGCGCGAACTGGGGGACCTCGCGGCGCCGGTCCGCACCGGCGACGACATCGAGATCCGCGGCGCCGGTTTCGTTCCCCCGGGGGCCACCACGCCCGACCGGCTGGCCCGCACCGTGGTACGGATCGGCGCGGTCCACGTCCCGGTACCGCTGGTCCCGGTGGCCGGCGGCTTCGCCAATCCCACGGACGGCGTGCTCACCGTCCCGGTCCCGGTCGATGTCGAACCGGGCCGGGTGGAGGTCCGGGTCATCACGGCGGCGGGGGTCGAGACGGCGGCCTTTCCGATCGACGTGGTGGACTGAGCGATCACGAGGTGGGGACTGAGCGATCACGAGGTGGGGGCTGAGCGATCACGAGGTGGGGGGATTGAGCGTCCGGGCGAGACGAGTGGCAGGGCGTGCTGCCGGGCTCAACTCCACGTGAACACTCCACATGAACAATCCACATGAAGACTCCACGTGAACCCTGCGGCGGTTTCGGTCTCCTGCGTCGGGCACGGTCTGCCGCCGGTCGCCCCCGGGTGTCGATTCTGTGTGCAGCAGTCGCCGGAAGTGCATCGGTCCGTTGAACCTCTTGCGCAGGTGCGTACGTATCTCTCTCTGAGGCGCGGGCGCGGGCACAATCGTCGCTCCCGGTGGCAACGGAGAGGCGGACGTCATGGTTCACGCGAATCGCACGATCGGTGCCGACTTGGCGAGCTCGGGCGCCGACGGACCCGGCACCGGACTGCGCGGACAACTGGGGCGCCACGCGCTGCTCCCGCTGCGCCTCTTCCTGGGTGCCACCTTCCTCTACGCGGGGATCGACAAGCTGACCGACCCGGCCTTCCTGGCGGCCGGTGGGTCCGGTTCGCTCGGGGACATGCTGCGTCAGGTCCATGACGCGGCGGCGCTGCCGCAACTCGTCGACCTGGCACAGAAGAGCCCGGTGGGCTTCGGTTACGCCATCGCGGCGGGCGAGCTGGCGGTCGGCCTGGGGACGCTGGTCGGACTGCTGGGCCGGCTCGCGGCGTTCGGCGGCGCGCTGATCTCGCTGACGCTGTGGCTCACCGTGAGCTGGGCGACCACGCCGTACTACTACGGCAACGACCTCGCCTACCTGATCGCCTGGCTGCCGCTCGTGCTGGCCGGTACGCCGCGCTTCTCCCTCGACGCGGCCCTCGCCAACCGCCGCAAACGACACGGTGCGCAGCTGTTCGGCTAGGGGCACCCTTTGGGCCCCGGGGAGTCATGGGTGCTGTGTCGTGGGCCCCTCCTCGGTGCGGTCGGTGCGGCGGGCGCGGTCGGAGTGGTCGGTGCGGTCGGCGTGGTGGCGGCGGATCGTGGCCCAGACGGCGGCGGTGATGCCGGAGAGGAGGAGGCCGGCGGGGAGCGCCAGGAGCAGCCAGGGGCCGGGCGCCTCCCAGACGCCCAGGGCGTCGAGGCCATAGCCCGTGCCCAGGGTGAGAGCGGTGACTCCGGTGATCAGCCGGGCCGGTTCGAAGGGGTGGCGCTTCACTGGGGGGCTCCCTGGCGGGTCGGGGCGGCCGTTGCCGCGGCCGGTCGCGGGGCGGCGGGTGCCGTGGGCGTGGTGGCCGACGGGGACGCGGTGGCCGACGGGACGGGCGTCGACGGGACGGGCGTCGACGAGGCGGACGTCGACGGGGTCGGCGCCGGGACCGGGGTGGCGCGCTGGATGTCGACCTGGCCGGCGCCGACGCTGAGGTCCAGGTCGAGCACCCCGTGCGGCTTCTCGCCCTTCTTCAGGCCGTCGGCGGGCAGCGTGATCGTCTTGTCCTGACCGCCCGCCAGCAGCTCCACGTGCTCGGCCGCTTCGCCGGGCAGCCGGATGTCGCCCAGGCCGAGCGATATGTGCAGCCGGGTGGTGACGCCCGGCGGCAGGGTCACCTGGAGGCGGCCGGCGCCCACGTCGGCGCGGGTGTGGACCGTACGGCCGCCCTTGAGGGGCAACTCGCTGAGGTCCAACTCGCCCGAGCCGGAGCCGAGTGCGTAGTGCGGCTGCACGGCGGCGATGGTGGTCGGGGTCCAGCTGCGGTTCTGCCAGTCGGCCGTGAAGGTGCGCGGCAGCACCGTCACGCCGGCCAGCATCAGGGCCGTCAACACCATCAGGAAGACCGTGCCGCCGCCGGTCCGCCCGAACCAGGCGCTGAGGACCAGCCCCAGGCCGAAGACGACCAGCGCGGCGGCCAGACCCGCCTGGACGGACGGTACGAAGGTGGTGTGCCGGGCGACGGCGAGGGCGGTGCCGGCGCCGCCGAACAGGGCGAGCAGGAAGGTCCGGCCGCCTATCGGGCGCCCGGGGCGCCGGTTCCTGCGCGGGCCGCCGACGGGGTGGGCGCCGCCCGCCGGCACGGGCGGTCCCGGCGGCCGGCCGGCGCCGGACCAAGTGCCCTGACCGGAAGCGGTGGTCGCGTCCGCGCCATGGGTGAAGCGGTACGTGACGTCCAGGGGGAGCGGGGTGGTCTCCGGGCCCCACAGATAGCCCCCGCCGGCCGCGTCCCGCGAGCGCGGATCGCGCCACCAGGAGGGACTGGCGGGCACCGGCGGCGCCTTGGTCTCCGGCGGGGCGTCGGCGACCGCCTGGGCCGTGGCGGCGTCCATCGACTCCGGGCCCTGGGCTTCCGCCTGCCGGCGCCGCCGCGACCAGTACGCCGAACCGCCCACCGCCAGCAGCAACATGATGGCGAAGGACATCATGCTGCCCTTGGCGAGCGTGGTCAGGAACAGTCCGCAGCCGACCAGCGCGACGAGCAGGGCGGTCAGCGCGGAACCCTCGACGCGGCCGGACAGCAGCCTGCGGCCCTCGTTCTCCTCCTCGCCGTCGAGGGGGATCGCCAGCCACGCGAAGCCGTAGAGGATCAGGCCCACGCCGCCGACGGAGAGCACGGCCAGCACGATCCGGAAGATGACCGGGTCGAGGTCCCACTGCCGGCCCAGCCCGCCGCACACCCCGGCGACGACCTTGTGCCGCCGGCTGCGGCGCAGCGGCGGATGCGGTGGGGTGGGGCCGGCGGGGTCGGACGGTGCCGGCTCCGCGACGGGGGCTGCTTCGTTCATGGACCCATGGTGACAAGATCAACGCGAGCGCGGCATCCGTGGAAACCCTGGCAGATCCCTGAGATCCGCCGCCGGCACCCCCGACACTTCTCAGGGCCGTGCGGAAATCCCCCGCCGGCGGGCATATGCCACGCGCCTCCGCCCCGACCGGCGGACACGAACCTGCCAGCGGTGGGCCGGGGGCTGAGCGCCGGCGTCGGAGACTATCGTTGCGCCTCGGATACGTACGGGTTTCCGGAGGGGCGTGCGGTGACGGAGGCGGCGTCGGTGGACGAGGGGCGACTGGTCGCCGGGCGGTATCGCCTGGTTGAACGGATAGGCCAGGGCGGGATGGGCACCGTCTGGCGGGCCCGGGACGAACTCCTCGGGCGTCAGGTCGCCGTCAAGCGCCTGCACGTGTCGCCGCAGCTCGAGGCGGACGAACTGGCGACCCGCCATGAACGCACCACCCGTGAGGCGCAGGCCGCGGCGCGCATCAACCACCCCAACGTCGTGGGCGTGCACGACGTCGTGGACGACGCCGGGCTGCCCTGCATCGTCATGGAGTACGTCCCCTCCACGACGCTCGGAGACGCCATCAAGGAGGCCGCGCGGACCGGTGGTTCGGTCACCCCGCGCGAGGCCGCCCGGATCGGCCGCGGCATGATCGCGGCGCTGCGGGCCGCGCACTCCGCCGGTGTGCTGCACCGCGACGTCAAGCCCGGCAACGTGCTGCTCGGCGAGGACGGCCGGGTCGTGCTCACCGACTTCGGCATCGCGGTCGCCTCCGGCACGTCCACCCTCACCAAGACCGGCGAGCTGGTGGGCTCCATCGACTACTTGGCGCCGGAACGCGTCAAGGGGGGCACCCCGGGCCCCGCCTCCGATCTGTGGGCACTGGGCGCGACGCTCTATCAGGCGGTCGAGGGAAGGCCCCCGTTCCGTAAGAACACCGCGGTCGAGACGGCCTACGCGATC
This sequence comes from Streptomyces bugieae, assembly GCF_036352915.1. Classification (NCBI taxonomy): domain Bacteria; kingdom Bacillati; phylum Actinomycetota; class Actinomycetes; order Kitasatosporales; family Streptomycetaceae; genus Streptomyces; species Streptomyces bugieae. The sequence continues at coordinate 128,729 of NZ_JAZBJP010000009.1, read as the reverse complement.
GCCATGGACCCGCTCGACCCGCCGCGCAACGCCGGGCCGCTCACCCCGCTCGTCGAGGCGCTGCTCGCCAAGGAACCGGAGGACCGGCCCACCGTCGACGTCGTCGAACAGGCGCTGCGGGCCGCCGAGAGCGACGCGGAGACCGCGCTGCTCGGCTGGCCGCCGCTGGCCCCCGGGTCGGCGGGCGAGGAACCGATCAGACCGGACGAGCACTCGGAGGCGACGACCCGCGCGGTGCCGCACACGGGCGGCGTATCGGCCGCCCCGGCCCGCACCGGAACAACCACCGGCACCGGCACGGGCCTGGCCGCCGACGGCGGCGTCACGGGCCGGGTGGCCCTCCCCGACGGCGGCCTCGGCGGCCGTGGCGTACCGGCCGGCGCCTCCATGTCCCGTAAGCGGCGGGGCGGCCGGGTCGTGGCCCTGAGCGTCGCCGGGGCGCTGCTCGTCGGCGGCGGCGCGGGAGCGGCCTGGTACCTGACGCAGCATGAGGACCCCGCCTCGGCCAACAAGGCGACGGGCAACAAGGCGACGAGCGACAAGGGCGTGCCCGTGCTGCCCGGCGTGCCGAGCAGCAGCATCGGACCGCCGCCGCCCCTCCCGGCCGGCTACCACAAGGCCGTCGAGTCCGCGGTGGGCGTCACCTTCCCGGTGCCCGACGGATGGCGGCGCCAGGTCAAGGACGGCGGCCGGCAGATCGTCTACGCCTCCGACGCCGAGCTCGCCCAGATCACCGTCAGCGTCCTGGACTTCTCCTCGGCCGACCAGGTGCAGCACTTCAAGGACGTCGAGTCCGACTTCCGGAAGCTGTACCCGGTGTACACCCGGCTGCGCCTGCAGGACACGGTCTTCCAGGGCGATCCCGCGGCCATCTGGGAGTTCACGTTCGGCGGCCGGGCCCGCACCTACCGCGGGATCGACCTGGGCTTCGGTCGCGAGGGCGACAAGGAGTACGCGATCTACGTCGCCGCGCCCGCGGCCAACTGGTCGAAGTTCGAGAAGGTCTTCTCGGACGTGAAGGACGGCTTCCGCAAGATCGCCCCCAAGAGCTGAGACCCCGACCGGCTCAGGGGAAGGTCAGGGCCGGTTCAGGGTCGACCCTGATGCCCCGGGCGCCCGGCGCGTGTGACGATCGGGGACATGACCACCGCACCACCCCGCGCCGAGACGACTTATGCCCCGGCGCCGGACCCCGACGAGCCACCCGTGCGCAAGCTCTACCGCAGCGCAGACGGGCGGCTGCTGGGCGGCGTCGCGCGCGGCCTCGCCGGGCACCTCGGCCTGCCGGTCTCCTGGGTGCGGATCGTCTTCGTGGCCCTCTTCATGGCCGACGGCATGGGCGCCCTGCTGTACGCCGCGTTCTGGTTCTTCGTCCCGCTGGGCGTCGGGGGCGTGGAGCACCGGCAGCCCGGCCACGGCGACGGCCGGCGGCGGCTGCTGGCCCGCCGGCCGGACCGGGGGCAGGTCTTCGCGCTGATCGCCCTGCTGATCGGCGCGGCCGTCGTCGCCTCCCGCTTCCAGCTCGGCCAGGCCAACGGCTATCTCTGGCCGGTCCTGCTGATCGGCGCCGGCGTCGCCCTGGTGTGGCGTCAGGCGGACAACTCCCGGCGCGCGCAGTGGCTGGAGCTCGGCCGCCGCAAGGGGCTGCTGCCGGTGCTGCGCGGCGCGGCCGGCGTGCTGCTGGTCTGCGTCGGCGTGACCGGCATCGTGGTGCTGCAGGGTTCGGTGCAGCACCTCGGCTCGGTGCTGCAGGCCGCGCTCGCCGTGGTCGTCGGCATCGCCCTGCTGGCCGGCCCGTATCTGGTGCGGATGGCCCAGGACCTCTCCGAGGAGCGGCTGATGCGGATCCGTGCCCAGGAGCGCGCCGAGGTCGCCGCCCACGTCCACGACTCCGTGCTGCACACCCTCACCCTGATCCAGCGCAACGCCGACGACCCCCGCGAGGTGGCGCGGCTGGCCCGGGCCCAGGAACGCGAGCTGCGCGCCTGGCTCTACAAGCCCGAGGGCCGCGGCAAGGACGAGGACGAGGAGCCGGCCACGCTCGCGGAGGCGGTGCGCAAGGCCGCCGCCGAGGTGGAGGACCACCACGGCGTCCCGATCGAGGTCGTGGTCGTCGGCGACTGCCCGCTGGACGAGGCGCTGGGCGCCCAGATGCAGGCCGCCCGCGAGGCGATGGTCAACGCCGCCAAATACGGCGGTGAGGGCGGCGCGGTCCAGGTGTTCGCCGAGGTGGAGGGCTCATCGGTCTTCGTCTCGGTGCGCGACCGGGGCCCCGGATTCGACCTGGACGCCGTCCCCGCCGACCGGATGGGCGTCCGCGAGTCGATCATCGGCCGCATGGAGCGCCACGGCGGCACCGCCCGGCTGCGCTCCGCCCCCGAGGGCGGCACGGTCGTCGAGCTGGAGATGGAGCGCACCGCCCAGGAGGCCGACACATGACCGGGCCGGGCGGGACACGGGATGATGACCGGGCAGACACCGAGGGACGGACGGAAGACATGAGCAGCGAGGGCGCACAGCAGGACGGCAACGGCGGCGCGGAGGACGGCGACCGCACCGTACGGGTGGTGCTGGTCGACGACCACCGGATGTTCCGTACGGGCGTCCAGGCCGAGATCGGCGTGACCGAGCGGACCCGCGTCGAGGTGGTCGGCGAGGCCGCCGACGTCGACCAGGCCATCACGGTCATCACCGCCACCCGCCCCGAGGTCGTCCTCCTGGACGTCCACCTCCCCGGGGGCGGCGGCGCCGAGGTGCTGCGCCGCAGCGCCGCGATGATGGCCGACCCGGAGCACCCGGTCCGCTTCCTCGCCCTGTCCGTCTCCGATGCGGCCGAAGACGTCATCGGCGTCATCCGTGGCGGCGCCCGCGGCTACGTCACCAAGACGATCACCGGCACGGACCTGATCAACGCGATCTTCCGGGTGGCCGACGGCGATGCGGTCTTCTCCCCGCGGCTGGCCGGCTTCGTCCTGGACGCCTTCGCCTCGACGGACGCCCCGCCGATCGACGAGGACCTGGACCGTCTCACCCAGCGCGAGCGCGAGGTGCTGCGGATGATCGCCCGCGGCTATGCGTACAAGGAGGTCGCCAAGCAGCTGTTCATCTCCGTGAAGACGGTCGAGTCGCATGTCTCGGCGGTGCTGCGCAAGCTCCAGCTGTCCAACCGCCACGAGCTGACCCGCTGGGCCGCGGCCCGCCGCCTGGTCTGACCCGCGCCGCCCCGGGCGGCGCCACACGGACAACAGGGGGCACAGAGGAAGGCGTAAAGAAGGACCAAAGACGGGCAACCAGGACCACACGGATCGCCATCTAAGGGCGCGGAGAGGCTCACTGCCGAAGGCGGGGCCCGAACCACCCCACCCCACGTCCTTCGTGTCATGCGTCCTGGAAGCGAGTTCCCGATGAGCCTGACGGGCACGCCCTTCTTCCTCACCTCGATCGTGCTGCTGGTCATCGCCGTCGTGCTGCCGCTGGCCATCTGGAGCCGGATAGCCGGGCCGCCGTTGCTGCGCGGCCTCGCCCGGCTGCTGATGCTGCTGTTCGCCCAGTTCACCGCCATCACGGTGGTGTTCGTGCTGGTCAACAACGCGAACAACCTCTACGACACCTGGGGTGACCTGCTCGGCACCGACAGCCACGTCGCGGTCGCGAAGGACCTCGGGCCGGACGGCATGGGCGGCCGGCAGATCAAGAACCAGCCCAAGCAGATCCAGCAGTTCCGGCCGGCCGACGACCCGAAGGTGGGCCCCGGCGTCCAGATGACCAACCTCAAGGGCCGCATCTCGGGCGTGGTCGGCGAGGTGTACGTCTGGCTGCCGCCGCAGTACAACGACCCGGCCTTCAAGAACAGGAAGTTCCCCGTCGTCGAGCTGCTGCCCGGCTACCCCGGGTCGGCGAAGGCCTGGTTCGGCGCGCTGCACGTCGCCGAGCAGCTCGGCCCGAAGATGCAGCGCGGCGAGATCAAGCCCGCCATCCTGGTGGCGCCGCGCACCACCCTGCTCACCGGCGCCGACACCGGCTGCGTCAACATCACCGGCAAGGTCAACGCGGACAGCTGGCTGACCGTCGACGTCCGCCAGATGATCGTCGACAACTTCCGGGCCGGCGACCAGCCGCACTCCTGGGCCCTGGCCGGCTACTCGGCCGGCGCCCACTGCGCCGCCAAGCTGGCCCTGGCCCACCCGGACCGCTACCGCGCCGCCGTCGCCATGTCCGGCTACAACGACCCGGCGCTGGAGCCCGACTCGCTCGCCGGCAAGGACCCCGTGCTGCGCGTCCAGTCCAACCCGCTGCACATCCTGAAGGCCGCCAACGCGGCCGGCCGTCCGCCGCGCACCGCCCTGTACGTGTCGGGTGCGGCCGGCGACGGCTACCAGGCGGGCATCGGCCTCCAGCAGCTCGCGAAGCGCCCGACGACGGTCACCGTGCACCGGATAGCGGCGAACGCCGGTGGCCACACCACGGTGGTGTGGCGCAACCAGGTCCCGGAGATCTTCCGCTGGCTGGGCACACAGCTGCGGGCCTGAGCAGGCGCACCGGGCGCGGCGGACCGGACCCCTGCGCCGGCCGCGTGGCTCCTACTCCGGCCGCGTGGTCCCCTACGCCGGCCGCGTGGCGCCCGCGAAGGGCATCTGGTCGATCGGCGCGATCCGCACCGGCGCGCCCGGGTGCGGCGCGTGGATCATCTTCCCGTCGCCGATGTAGAGCCCCACGTGACTGATGGCCGTGTAGAAGAACACCAGGTCACCGGGGGCCAGTTGGGAACGGTCGATGCGCGGGCCGGCGTTGATCTGGGTGTAGGTGGTGCGCGGGAGGGAGACCCCGCCCGACCGCCATGCCGCCTGGGTCAGCCCCGAGCAGTCGTACGCGGCGGGCCCGGTCGCGCCCCAGACGTACGGCTTGCCGAGCGCGGCGTAGGCGAACGAAACCGCCCGGGCGGCCCGCGCGTTGGGCGCCTGCTGCGCCGAGGCGGTGGCCGCGGCCGCCGAGCCGGTGGGGATCCCGCCGAGCAGACCGCCGTCGCGCCCGCCGCCCCCGCGGTCCGCCCGGCCGCCCGCCGTCCCGGCCCGCGAGCCGTCCCGTCCGGCCATCCGGCCCCGCTGCTCCGCCGTCAGCCGGGCCAGCAGCTGCTCCGCGGCGTCCAGTTTCCGCACGACGGTGACCCGGTGCTTCTTCAGCGTGGTCTCGTTCCGGGTCAGCCGTTCCGCGGTCTCCTCGGCCCGCTGCCGGACCTGCCGCACGCTGCCGAGCCGGCGCGCGTACCCGGCCACCGCGCTCGCCTGGTGGCTGCCCGTCCGCTCCAGCACCGCGGCGCCGTCCAGATAGCGCTGCGGATCGGCGGACAGCAGCAGCCGTACGGTGGGGTCCACGCCGCCGGAGCGGTACTGGGAGGCGGCCAGGGCGCCCAGCCCGGCCCGCGCGGTGTTCAGCTTCTGGGTCCTGCGGGCGGCCTCGTCCTGCAGCCTGCTCAGCTCCTCGCGTGCGGTCTCGGCGGCTTCCTTCGCGCCGTCGTACTTCTGTGTGGCCACCTCTGCCTCCTGGTACAGCGCGTCGACCCGGCCCTTGACCTGGGCGGGGGTGGGCAGGTTCGCCGCCTGGCCGGTGCCGTCGAAGGCGGTGGCGGTGGCGGCGCCGGCGAGGGCCAGAGTGGCGGCCGTGCGGGCGGTGCGCGCGGTGCGCGAGCCGCCGGTGAGCGAGGCGAGCGGATGCTGCCTGGGCTTGCGGTGCGAGGCCACGGTGGCCGTCACTTCCTTCCCTTCGGGCCGTGGGTCCGGCGGCGGCCCGTGAGACGGGGCGGCCGCCGCCGTACCTCTCGGCGGGGCGGCCGACGGAACGCCGGTGCGGGGTCCGGCGCGGCGGGGAGTCGGCCGCCTGGAGGAGGACGCTAAGCCCGGGCGTCACGGGGGTGGGCTCGCTTGCGCGGCATTGTTCGGTTTCGACCGCTGCCGGAACGCGGCTGACCGGAGCGCCATCGCCCGGTCGCCGGGGCCGCTCCGCGCTGACCGAAGCGGCGAATGTGGACGCCCTGCCGGAAAGGGCGTGCTATGCGGCGGATACGATCCGGCCCCATGGACGTAGTCATCAATATCTTCGTCGGCCTGCACATCATCGGCATCGCCGCCCTGCTGGGCGGCTTCCTGACGCAGATGAAGGCGATGGGTGCGGGCACCGCCCGGTTCGTTCCGGCCATGCTGCACGGCGCGCTGACGATGCTGGTCACCGGCATCGTGCTGGTCGGCCTCAACCAGGCGCAGGACCACCCGGTCAACACCATCAAGATCGGCATCAAGATGGCCGTCCTGGTGGTGATCCTGGCGCTGGTCTACGTCAAGCGGGACGAGGAGCAGATCGACAAGGCGCTGTTCGGCGCGGTCGGCGGCCTCACGATGGCCAACATCTTCATCGCCGTCCTCTGGACCTGAGAGCGCCGGCCGTACGGTCCCGGGCCCGTAGTGCCCGGGACCCGGCAACGGCGCACCCACAGCAGCACACCGCGCGGCCGTCGCGCTCCGGGATCCGGAGGCGAGGGCCGCGCGGTGGCGTGTGGGGGGTGGCCGTGGGGGGTGGGCCGTGGGGAGCGGGGCCGGGCGTCAGCCCAGGCGGACGCTCCCGTAGATCGGCATGTAGTAGATCGACTCCTCCCGGACGTTGGCGCCCGGGTGCGGGGCGTGGATCATCTTGCCGCCGCCTATGTACATGCCGACGTGGCTGATGTCGTCGAAGAAGAAGACCAGGTCACCGGGTTGCAGGTCCTTGGTCGCCACCCGCTGGCCGACCTTGACCTGTTCCCAGGTGGTGCGCGGCAGATCGACCCCGGCCGCCTTCCACGCCGCCTGGGTCAGCCCCGAGCAGTCGTAGGACGAGGGCCCGGTGGCGCCCCAGACGTACGGCTTGCCGATCTGGGCGCGGGCGAACGCCAGGGCCTTCTCGGCCTTGGTGGACTGCGAGCCCCCGGTGGAGCCGCCGGTGTCCCCGCCGGTCTGGCCGCCGGTCGAGCCGCCGTCCTGCTGCCGCTGCCGCTCGCGCTCCTGCTGCTTGCGCGCCTCCTCCGCGGCCCGGCGCTTGGCCGCCGCCTCCTTCTGGCGCTCCAGTTCGGCCAGCCGCGCCTTCTCCTGGGCGGTCAGCCGGGACAGCAGCTGCCGGGCCTCGGCGAGCTTCTGCTGCACGGAGCGCTTGGACTCCTTCAGCGCGGCCTGCGTGCTCTGCAGCTGATCCAGGCTGCGGCTCGCCTCGGCCCGCTGGCGGGCGGCGGCCGCGGCCTGCTGCTGGTAGTCGGTGACGGCCTGCTGCTGCCGCCCGGTCAGCCGCTCCATCAGGTGGCTGCGGTCGAAGAACTGCTGCGGGTCCTTGGCGAGCATCAGCTGCGCGGTCGGGTTCATGCCGCCGGTGCGGTACTGCGCCGAGGCGAACGTCCCGAGCTCCCGCCGGGACGCGTTCATCTTCTCCGCCCGCTTGGCCGCGGCGTTGAGCAGCCCGTCCACGGTCTCGCGCTGGTGGTCGGCGCGCTCCTTGGCGGCGTTGTACTTCTGGGTGGCCACCTCGGCCTGCCGGTAGAGGCCGTCGACCTTCTGCTTGACCTCTTCGATGGTGGGCTTGGGGGCCCTGGGGGCGGCGTCGGCGGTCTGCGAGAGCAGGGTGACCGAGGCGAGTGCGGCGGTGGTGAGCCCGGCCGCCGTACGGCGGCTCCCGGGCGAGGTGAGAACGCTGGTGCGCGGCTTGCGATGGGACGCCAAGGCCGGCAACTCCTTCCGTGGACCGCCTACCGGGTTAGCTGTCGGGTTCGGGCGGTGTCGCTGACGGAAGGCCGTGCCCTACGGTCCGTACGTCCGCTGGCGTCGGTCGGACGGATCGATTCACCCCGGTGTTGCTGGTGGGTCCCCGGCTCCGGGTGACCCGGGCGTGACCGGAGGGACACGTCGCGGGCAGGGCCGGACTCGGCGTGGGCGGCCCGTGCGAACGCTGTCGTCCGCGGGGAGGCGGGCTGCCTGAGCGAGGACGTTAGCCAACTCGTGTGGCTCCTGTGAAGGCTGATGTTCGATATGCCCGAAACCTTTTCGTGACCTGAGTGATGCCGTTCCGCTTTGTGGCCGTCCCGGCCACTTGTCCACAGTCCCCGGCACGCTGTCGGTGCGGCGGCCTAGACTCGGTGGGCGATGAGCAGCCTCTTTGACGACAGCTTCCTGGCGGACCTCGGCCACAAGGACGAGGAGCCCCCGCCGCCTCCCGAGGACGAGCACGGGCCGGTCCCCGAGGAGATCCCCGCCGACCTGTTCGGCGGGCGGTTCGACGCGCCCGTGCCCAGGGACGCGTACTACCGCGACGGCGCCGCCCGCCCGGCCATCGACCCCGCCGCGCTGCTCGAGGGGCTCAACGACCAGCAGAAGGCCGCCGTGGTGCACACCGGCGGCCCGCTGCTGATCGTCGCCGGCGCCGGCTCCGGCAAGACCCGGGTGCTCACCCACCGCATCGCGCACCTCCTCGCCGAGCGGCACGTCCACCCCGGCCAGATACTCGCGATCACCTTCACGAACAAGGCCGCCGGCGAGATGAAGGAGCGCGTCGAGCAGCTGGTCGGCCCGCGCGCCAACGCCATGTGGGTCTCCACCTTCCACAGCGCCTGCGTGCGGATCCTGCGTCGCGAGTCCAAGAAGCTCGGCTTCACGTCCTCGTTCTCGATCTACGACGCCGCCGACTCCAAGCGCCTGATGTCCCTGGTCTGCCGCGATCTGGACCTCGACCCCAAGCGCTTCCCGCCCAAGTCCTTCAGCGCGAAGATCTCCAACCTCAAGAACGAGCTCATCGACGAGGAGACCTTCGCGGGGACGGCCGCCGACGGCTTCGAGAAGACCCTGGCCGAGGCGTACGCGATGTACCAGGCGCGGCTGCGCGAGGCCAACGCCCTGGACTTCGACGACATCATCATGACGACGGTCAACCTCCTCCAGGCCTTCCCGGACGTCGCCGAGCACTACCGCCGCCGCTTCCGGCACGTCCTCGTCGACGAGTACCAGGACACCAACCACGCCCAGTACACCCTCGTCCGCGAGCTCGTGGGGACCGGCACCGCCGACATCCCCGCCGCCGAGCTGTGCGTCGTCGGCGACGCCGACCAGTCGATCTACGCCTTCCGCGGCGCCACGATCCGCAACATCCTCCAGTTCGAGGAGGACTACCCGGACGCGACCACGATCCTGCTGGAGCAGAACTACCGCTCCTCGCAGACCATCCTGTCGGCCGCCAACGCGGTCATCGAGCGCAACGAGAACCGCCGCCCCAAGAACCTCTGGACCGACGCCGGCGCCGGCCCCAAGATCAACGGCTATGTCGCCGACACCGAGCACGACGAGGCGCAGTTCGTCGCCGACGAGATCGACCGGCTGACCGACGCCGGCGACGCCAAGGCCGGCGACGTCGCCGTCTTCTACCGCACCAACGCCCAGTCCCGCGTCTTCGAGGAGATCCTCATCCGGGTCGGGCTGCCCTACAAGGTCGTCGGCGGAGTGCGCTTCTACGAGCGCAAGGAGGTCCGCGACGTCCTCGCGTACCTGCGCGTGCTCGCCAACCCCGAGGACAGCGTCCCGCTGCGCCGCATCCTGAACGTCCCCAAGCGCGGCATCGGCGAGCGCGCCGAGGCGATGATCGACGCCCTGTCGCTCCGCGAGAAGATCACCTTCCCGCAGGCCCTGCGCCGGGTCGACGAGGCGTACGGCATGGCGGCCCGCTCCGCCAACGCCGTCAAGCGCTTCAACGTCCTGATGGAGGAGCTGCGGACGATCGTGGAGTCCGGCGCCGGGCCCGCCACGATCCTGGAGGCCGTCCTGGAGCGCACGGGCTACCTCGCCGAGCTCCAGGCGTCCACCGACCCGCAGGACGAGACCCGGATCGAGAACCTCCAGGAACTCGCCGCGGTCGCCCTGGAATTCGAGCAGGACCGCGGCGAGGAGAACCCCGGCACCCTCTCCGACTTCCTCGAACAGGTCGCGCTGGTCGCCGACTCCGACCAGATCCCCGACGAGGACGAGGAGGGCAGCGGCGTGGTCACCCTCATGACGCTGCACACCGCCAAGGGCCTGGAATTCCCCGTCGTCTTCCTGACCGGCATGGAGGACGGCGTCTTCCCGCACATGCGCGCGCTGGGCCAGACCAAGGAGCTGGAGGAGGAGCGCCGGCTGGCGTACGTCGGCATCACCCGCGCCCGCGAGCGGCTGTACGTCACCCGCTCGACGATGCGCAGCGCCTGGGGCCAGCCCTCGTACAACCCGCCGTCGCGGTTCCTGGAGGAGATCCCGGACGACTACGTCGAGTGGAAGCGGACCGGCCCGGCGACCCCGTCCGCGTCGATGGGCGGGCTCTCGTCCCGGGGCGGCGGCGGTGGCGGCTTCGGCGGGGGCATCGGCTCCTCGCTGTCCTCGTCCCGCGCCAAGGGACCGAGCGGGTTCGCCACCCGCCGGACCGGAGACCGCCAGGTGGTCTCGCTGGCCGTCGGCGACCGCGTCACCCACGACAGCTTCGGGCTGGGCACGGTCGTCGCCGTCAAGGGCAGCGGGGACAACGCCGAGGCGACGATCGACTTCGGCGGCGAGAAGCCCAAGCGGCTGCTGCTGCGGTACGCACCGGTGGAGAAGCTCTGACGGAGTTCCGGGCGCCGGCCGGTGGCCGGCGCTGCAGGAACGGTACGGCGGGGGTCAGTTCGGATTGAGGCCGTGGCTGCGCAGCCACGGGATCGGGTCGACCGCCGCGCCGCCCCCGGGACGCACCTCGAAGTGCAGATGCGGACCGGTGGAATTGCCGGAGTTGCCCGAATAGGCAATCTGCTCACCGGCCTTGACCGAACCCGACCGGATCTTGGTGCTGCTCAGATGGCAGTACCAGGTCTCCGTGCCGTCCGGCGCGGTCACGATCGCCATGTTGCCGTAGGCGGAGTTCCACTGGGTGCGGATGGTGCCGTCGGTGGCGGACATGACCGGGGTGCCGTAGCTGACCGGGAAGTCGATGCCGGTGTGCACGGACATCCAGTTCACGCCGGCCTGGCCGAAGAGCGCGCTGAGCCCGTGCTGGGTCACCGGCAGGACGTACTTCGGCCGCAGCGCCTCTTTGCGGGCGGCCTCCTGCTCCTTGCGCTTGCGTTCCAGCGCCTGGCGTTCCTTGAGGTCGATCCGTTCCTGGGTGCGGCTGGCCCGGTCGCGGAAGTCGTCGGCGCCGGCGCTGAGTCCGGCGAGCTGGGTGTCGAGCTTCTTGTTGGCCGCGGTCCGCTGGACGCCGCCCGGGTCCGGCGCGCTGGCCTGGGTGGTGGTGTCGTCCTTGTCGTTGCCGCCGAGACCGGCGACGGACGCGGCGGCGACCCCGCAGACGCCCATGGCGGCGACCGACGGCACGGCGACGGTCAGCAGCGCCGAACGCTTCGCCGGGCGGCGCCGGCCGCGGCCGCGGACCGGCTTCCCGGCGGCGGGCCCGGCGACCCGCCGGGAAGCGGGGGCGGGGGCCGGGGAGGTCACCGGCATCGCCTGGGTCGGGGCCTCGGCCACGGCGGCGGCGTCGCCGTCGTGGGCTTCATCGGTCAGGCCGCCGGTGTCGTCGCGGTCGTCCCAGGTGGCGGAGTCGGCCGGGGGCGGGCCGGGCTGGGCGGGGATGCCGGCCATCAACGGCTGGTCGGTGGTGGACCAGATCGCGGTGGCTTCGTAGCTCGCGGTGTCGAGCTGGTCCGTGCTCATCGCGTCGACGCCGACGGCGTCGAAGGTCGCGGTCTCGAAGGCCGCCGTCTCGAAGGCCGCGGTCTCCTCGACCGCGGTGGCCTGCTGCCCGAGGGCGTCATAGCCGGCCGTCGTCCCGTACGCCTCGTGCGTACCCACCGTCTCGTAGCCGCCGGTCGTCCCGTACGCGTCGTACGCGCCGGCGGGGTAACTGCCGGTGTCGTAGCCGGTGGTGGGGTAGCTGCCGGTGTCGTACCCGCCGACGCCGTAGACCGTGGCGCCGTGGGTGTCGTAGCCGCTCGGGTCCTGCGCCGGGGTCTCGTACGCGGTGTGCGCGTACGGGTCGTAGGCGCCGCTGTCCCACTGCGCCGTGGGGTAGCTGCCGGTGTCGTACCCGCCGGTGGCGTAGCCGTCGCCCGCCGCCGGGTAGGTCCCGGTGCCGTAGTCGGTGGTGCCGTAGCTGCCCGTGCCGTACGTGCTCGTGTCGTAGGCGCCGGTGTCGTACGTCCCGCCGGGATAGCCGCCGGTGTCGTAACCGCCCGTGGCGTGGGCACCGGTGTCGTACGCGCCGGGGAGCGAGCCGAAGAGGGGGTCGCCGTCGCCGTATTCGGCGCCACCTGCCGGGGAATGCTGCTGCCCGTAGGACTCGTAGGCCGGATAGTGCGCATACGAGGCGTCGGAAGCGGAGCCGGTCGGAAGCGTGGCCTCCGATGGGTGACGGTCGTTCACCAACTTCTCTTTCGCCTCGGCAGCAGGAGAATTAGCGGCGACTGTACCCGGCGGTACACGACGGCGACAATCTTCCACAGGTTTTGGGCTCGCCGAGACCGGGCATTTGGCCGCCTTTCGGCAGAGCCCATGCGAGTTCTTGGCGACCCGTTCGATGTCTGTTCGATCGCTCGTCACCGTACGAAGCGGCCTCAGGCCACGGATATGGCTCCGTTTGCCCCCTCTCCGGCCGCCGGGGCCGCCGCGGCCAGTGCCTCGCGTATGCCGGCCGCCACGGTGCCGTTCACCGGGAGGGCGAGATGTCCGACACCGGCGACATGGACGTTGTGGGCGAGCAAATCGGGGTGATCGATTCTGGCCGCGGTGGCTGGAATCATCACCTGATCCGCCTCACTCCAGAAAGCGACAAATTGCGTCCGGCAATTCGGCGCCGGCAGCGACAACTCCGCTATCACCTCGGAATCGGGGCGCATCTGGCGGACGATCGGGTGCGCCGACATCAAAGGGGCGATGCGGGTGCCGGCGTGCGGGGTGCCGAGGGTGACGACCCTGCGGACCCGGGCGTCGCCGCCGAGCCGCTGGACGTAGTAGCGGGCGATCAGACCGCCCAGGCTGTGCCCGACGATGTCCACCCGCCGGTGGCCGGTCCGCGCGCAGACGTCCGCCACATGCCGGCCCAGCAACTCCGCCGCCTTCCTCAGGTCGCAGGTCAGCGGGGAGTAGTTGAGCGCCTCGACGTGGCACCAGCCGTGGCGGTGCAGTGAACGGCGCAGCAGTACGAAGACGGAGCGGTTGTCGATGAAGCCGTGCAGCAGCAGGACGGGCGGATGTGCCCGGCCCTCGGTCGGGAGGAGCGGAACGGTGCCCTCCGCCGAGCGGGACGGCCCTGGCACGGGGCGCTCCCGGGACATGCCGGTGGGATAGAGGAGCAGATGCCCGGCGAGGACCGCGAGGTCCACGAGGGTGGTGCGAAGACAGGGCAGGGTCTGCATGACCGACCTCCCGAACGGCATGCGGCAGGCGGCGCTGACCCCCGATGCCCTCGTGGGAAGCCATGAGCGGCGGCGCACGGGCGCACTCGCCCCGATACGCGTGACGATCGATGGTGCGGCGGCCCGGCTGCGGCTCCCCGAGCGCCCGGCCCGCGCGCACTCCGCCCGGCCCTGGCGGTACGACGCACGGAACGCGGCGCGTAGCGAACGTGTCCCAGGTGTGATTTCCCCCTCGCCGGATGTCACGAAACGGCTGGATACTGGATGCTGGCGATAACGTTCGTTCACGTCGTGGCCGCCGGATCGCGGTCGCGCGCCCGATTGTCGGCTTGGCGGCACCACCGTGCCGTGCAGGGCTTGGAGGCAGTGATGAGTGTGGCTCGGCAGGACGGAGCGCAGGCGGGGACCCCTGGCGCGGCGGGCCGGTCGGGGCCGATCCGTGTCGTGGTGGCCAAGCCGGGGCTGGACGGGCACGACCGGGGCGCCAAGGTCATCGCCCGGGCGCTGCGCGACGCCGGTATGGAGGTCATCTACACCGGGCTGCACCAGACCCCGGAGCAGATCGTCGACACCGCGATCCAGGAGGACGCCGACGCGATCGGGCTGTCCATCCTCTCCGGCGCGCACAACACCCTCTTCGCGAAGGTCATCGCGCTGCTGGCGGAGCGCGACGCGGCGGACATCAAGGTCTTCGGCGGCGGCATCATCCCCGAGGCCGACATCCCCCCGCTGAAGGCCCAGGGCGTCGCCGAGATCTTCACGCCCGGCGCGACCACCGCCTCGATCGTGGAGTGGGTCAACGCGAACGTGCGCTCGCTGGCGGTCTGAGGCCCGGGGGGCGACGAGCATGATCATGGCGCGGACCCGTCGTCCGGGGCGGCCGTAGCGGCACCGCCAGCCGTGCCGGCACCGGCGGCCGTATCGGCATCGGCGACAGCACGGGAAGCGGCGGCATCGGCGGTCGGGTCGCTGCCGCCGGTGGTCCCGGCATCCGGCGGCGGGAGGAGCTCGGCGCGCATCGTGGCGCGCAGCCGGAGCGTGCCGACCAGCCGCTGGAACGCCTCGGACCAGTAGCCGCCGGAGCCGGGCGAGGCGCCCTCGGGCTCGTCCGTGACCGCGGTGAGCATCGCGAGCCGGTCCGCCGCCGCCGGGTCCAGACAGCGCTCGGCCAGGCCCATCACCCCGCTGAAGCTCCACGGATAGCTGCCGGCGTCCCGGGCGATGTCCAGGGCGTCGACGACGGACCGGCCCAGCGGCTCGGCCCACGGGACCGCGCACACCCCGAGCATCCGGAACGCGTCCGACAGGCCGTGCGCGGCGATGAACTCCGCCACCCAGCCGGCCCGTTCGCCGTCCGGGAGCACGGTCAGCAGCTTGGTCAGGTCCCGTGAGGAACCGGCCGGTGCGACCTCGCCGGTCCGGGACGGCGCGCCGGGCACGCCCAGCAGGGCCCGCGCCCAGGCGGCGTCCCGCTGGCGCACGGCGGCCCGGCACCAGGCGTCGTGCAGTTCGGTCCGCCAGTTGTCCGCCACCGGGAGCGCGACGATCTCCTCCGGAGCGCGGCCGCCGAACCGCGCCTCCCATCCGCCGAGCGGCGTCGCCTCCACCAACTGGCCCAGCCACCAGGACCGTTCGCCCCGCCCGGAGGGCGGCTTGGACACCACGCCGTCCCGCTGCATCCCCGCATCGCACTCCCGGGGCGGCTCGACCCGGATCACCGCCTCCGGGCCCGCCGCGGGATCCAGGCCCACGCAGACCTGTGCCCGCTGCGCCATCCGGGCCGCGAGGGCCGAACCGGGCAGCGCGGAGAGCAGCTCGGCGGCGGTGGCCCGGACCGTGCGGCTGCGGTCGGACAGCGCCTGCTCCAGGAAGGGCTCGTCGCCCGCCGTGAGCTCCTCGCGCAGCGAGTCGAGGAACATCAGCCGGTCCTCGGCGCGCTCCGTGGACCAGGTCGTTGCCAGCAGGTCCCGGCCCGCCTCCGGATCGCGGCGGCGCACCGCCGTCAACAGGGCCACCCGCTCCGCGAACAGCCCCTCCTCCCACCGCCGTGCGATCTCCTCGGGTGCCTCGCCCTCGGGCAGGACGGCCGCGCCGCCGGTCCCGCGGAGCGCGAACTTCCAGGCGTCGTTGAGCCGCGCCAGCCACAGCGCCCGGGGCCCGGCCAGCGCCAGCGCGGCCGGCCGCAGGTCCGTACGGGCCCGGGCGGCGTCGAGCAGGGCGGGCAGCAGGGCCTCCGGGGCGCGGTAGCCGTACGCGCCGGCGGCGGCCAGCCACTGGGGCAGCAGCTCCGTCAGGTCGGGGGCCGCGCCGCGGCGGCTGCCGCCTCCCGTATCGCCGCGGTCGGCGAGCAGCAGGGCGAGCCTGCGGCGCGCCGGGAGCGGCAGCGGCGGCCGCGGGTCGTCCGGGGCCGGGGCCGGCCGCTCACCGGCCGGGGCGGGGCGCAGTGCGGCCCGGCGCCGCACCGTGCTCACCGCGGCCGCGTCCAGCAGGGCCGCCGCCGCACTCTGCCCGGGCCGTACGGCCACCGGCGGCCGCCGCCGCTCGGTGCCCAGGAGCGCCGCGCTCACCAGGTCGGGCCAGGGGGCCGGGGCGGTCGCCGGGGGTGTCGGGTTCGTCTCAGGGCTGGTGGTGGTCGTCATGCCCGTCCTCCAGGCATCGGTGGTGGAAGGGATCCTCGGGAGCGCGCGCTCCGGCGCGGCCGGGAATCGGGGTCACAGGGACACCGGGGACGGGTCCCAGGCGGTCAGCGGAAGGAAGCCGCGGTGGCCGCACTCGCCGAAGACCGTGATCGGCGCGCCGCCCGAGATGGCGGCCAGCTGCCAGACGCCCGTACCGCCCAGGCAACGCGGGTCCAGCGGCAGCGCCGACTCCCCGTCCGCGTCGGCCAGTTGCCAGCCCCGGCCGTCGCGGCCCGGTATCGGGGTGACATCGGCGAGCACCACCGGCCAGGAGTCCAGCCAGGGGTCGTCGCGCAGCGCATCGCCGTACGCGGCCAGGGCGGCGTCGATACCGCAGCCCGGCGGGACCGGGCCCGGGGTGGCCGGGGCGTACTGCTCGCCCAGGGTGGCGCGCAGCGGACGGGCGCCGGGGTAGTAGGCGAGGTCCGCATCGATGACCAGACCGGTGGGCAGCGCCAGCTCCAGCGGGCGGTTGGCGCCGGCGAAGGACAGGTGCAGCGCCATCCGGCCGGTGCGCTCGCCGCGCAGGAAGATCCGGCGGGTGGTCAGCCTGCCGTCGTCGCCGTCCTGCTGGGCCAGCACCAGCCAGCGGTCCCGCACCGGCGCCGCATCGGGGCCGGTCAGCAGGTCCGCGGCGTCCGTGGTCAGCCCGACCCGGGCGCGGACCGTGGCCGCCAGCGGGGCCGGCAGCCGGTCGATACCGAGGAAGCCCTGATCGAGGAGGTGCAGCAGCGCGCACTCCTCCAGCAGGCGGGCCGGCCAGTCGGCACCGGAGACCACCACCGAGCCCAACTCCCGCACCCGGGAGGCGAGACCGGGCGCCTGGGCGTCGACCATCCGCGCGGCCGTCTCGTCCCACGAGCGTCCCCCGCCGCCGTCGGCCGGCGCGCCGCCACCCTCCCGGCCGGCGGTGGCCAGGCCGGACTGCAGCAGATCCGCCAGCCGCTGCTCCAGCTCCATGGCGCCCGCGCCGATCCGCTGCATCCGGCGCTCCGCCCGGCGCCGGGCGGCCTCCGGATCGGCCGGCGCGCGCGTGGCGGCGGCACCGGACGGCCCGGCCGCCGACCGCTCCGCGCGCTCCCGGCGCGCGGCCAGCCACTCGCCGGCCCACTGCGGCGGCTCGCCGGCCGCCACCGCGCCCTCGTCCCCCGCCCAGAGCAGCAGCAGTCCCAGCGCGTGCTTGCACGGGAACTTGAAGCTCGGGCAACTACACGTGAAAGCAGGTCCCTTGAAGTCCACGACCGCCTGATACGGCTTCTTCCCGCTGCCCTTGCACAGCCCCCACACCGCGCTGCCGTCCGCGCCGGTCTCCGACCACGGGCCGGGCGCCGCGAGCCGGCCGCTCGCCTTGCGTGATGCCTCGTCAGGCGCCAGTGCCAGCACCTGATCCGTCGTCCAGCGTTCCCCCTGCGGATTCATGTCCCCGACGCTACGACGGCCCACTGACAACGCCCTTCCCGAGCGGCGAACTCGCAGGTCAGAGAGGGTTTTCGGGGCGTTGTCAGTGGCGTGGTGCAGGCTGGATCCAGCAAGCGGCCGAAGGGATTTTTCCCGGGCGCCGGCCGCGGATATGTGCGACGAGGGGGACCCATGCCCGAGCTCATCAACGACACGACGGACGGCACGCAGGCGACGGCGGAGGGGGCCGCGGACGGCCAGGCGCTGCGCCCGCACGCCGAGGACAGTTTCGCCGGCGAACTCAAGGCCCTCGCCGCGGCCGACGACCGGCCGCGGCCGGCGCGCTGGCGGCTCTCGCCGTGGGCGGTCGCCACGTACCTGCTCGGCGGCACGCTCGCCGACGGCACGGTCATCACACCCAAATACGTCGGCCCGCGCCGGATCGTCGAGGTCGCCGTGACGACCCTCGCGACCGACCGCGCGCTGCTCCTCCTCGGTGTGCCCGGCACCGCCAAGACCTGGGTGTCGGAGCATCTGGCCGCGGCGGTCAGCGGCGACTCCACCCTGCTGGTGCAGGGCACCGCCGGCACCCCGGAAGAGGCGATCCGCTACGGCTGGAACTACGCCCAGTTGCTCGCCCACGGTCCCAGCCGGGAGGCGCTGGTGCCCAGCCCGGTGATGCGCGCGATGGCGCAGGGCATGACGGCGCGGGTGGAGGAGCTCACCCGGATCCCCGCCGACGTCCAGGACACGCTCATCACGGTCCTGTCGGAGAAGACCCTGCCCATCCCCGAGCTGGGCCAGGAGGTGCAGGCCGTCCGCGGTTTCAACCTGATCGCCACGGCCAACGACCGCGACCGCGGGGTCAACGAACTCTCCAGCGCGCTGCGCCGCCGCTTCAACACCGTCGTCCTGCCGCTGCCCGCGACGCCGGAGGACGAGGTGGACATCGTCTCGCGCCGGGTCGGCCAGATAGGGCGTTCGCTGGAGCTGCCGCCCGCGCCGGAGGGTCTGGAGGAGATCCGCCGGGTCGTCACGGTCTTCCGCGAGCTGCGCGACGGCCTCACCACCGACGGCCGGACCAAGCTCAAGTCCCCGTCCGGCACGCTCTCCACGGCCGAGGCCATCTCGGTGGTGACCAACGGCCTGGCGCTCGCCACCCACTTCGGTGACGGCGTGCTGCGCGCCGGCGACGTGGCCGCGGGCATCCTGGGTGCGGTGGTCCGCGATCCGGCCGCCGACCGGGTCGTCTGGCAGGAGTACCTCGAAACGGTCGTGCGCGAGCGCGACGGCTGGAAGGACTTCTACCGCGCCTGCCGTGAGGTGAGCGCATGAGCACGCACGACACGGGAGCCCCGCCGGGCGGCGGCCCGTTCCTGCTGGGGGTACGGCACCACGGTCCCGGATCGGCGCGCGCGGTGCGGGCCGCCCTGGAGCAGTGCGCGCCGGCCGCGGTGCTGATCGAGGGCCCGCCGGAGGCCGACGGCCTGGTGCCGCTGGCCGCGCAGGACGGCATGCGGCCACCGGTCGCCCTGCTCGCCCATGTGCAGGACGATCCCGGCCGTGCGGCGTTCTGGCCGCTGGCCGAGTTCTCCCCGGAGTGGGTCGCGATGCGCTGGGCGCTGGAGCACGGCGTCCCGGTCCGGTTCATCGACCTGCCCGCGGCGCACACCCTCGCCATGACGGACAAGGCGGGCGGCGAAAGCGAGCAGGACGGCGAAGACGAACGGCACGGGGAACGCGAGCGGGACGGGGAAGGCGAGCGGGGCGGAGATCGCGGCCCAGCAGGGGAGGAGGTCGCCGGACGGGGCCGGGGGCAGGAGCAGACCCAGCCGGGAGAGGCGGACCGCGACGAGGACGGCGTGCGGGTCGATCCGATCCGGGTGCTCGCCGAGGCCGCCGGGTACGACGACCCCGAGCGTTGGTGGGAGGACGTGGTCGAGCATCGCGCCGGGACCGGTGCCGCCCGCCCGGGAGGCCCGGACGCGGACGCGCTGGCGCCGTTCGCGGCGCTGGCCGAGGCGATGGGCGCGCTGCGCGAGACGTACGGCGACGCCGGCCATGACCGCGACCCGGTCCGCGAGGCCCATATGCGGCTCCAACTGCACACCGCCCGACGGGAGTTCGGCGACGCGGTCGCCGTGGTGTGCGGGGCCTGGCACGTCCCGGCGCTGCGCCGCCGCACCACCGTGACCGCCGACCGCCGGCTGCTCAAGGGCCTGCCCAAGGTGAAGACCGCGGTGACCTGGGTGCCCTGGACGCACCGGCGGCTGGCCCGGCGCAGCGGCTACGGCGCCGGCATCGCCTCGCCCGGCTGGTACGGCCACCTCTTCAGCGCCCCCGACCGCCCCGTCGAACGCTGGCTGACCAAGGTCGCCGGGCTGCTCCGAGAGGAGGACTACGCGGTCTCGTCCGCGCACGTCATCGAGGCGGTGCGGCTCGCGGAGGGGCTGGCCACGGTGCGCGGCCGGCCGCTGGCCGGGCTGACCGAACTGGACGACGCGGTCCGGGCCGTGATGGGCGACGGCTCCGATGCGCCCTCCGCGCTGATCCACGACCGGCTGGTGGTCGGCGAGGTGCTGGGCGAGGTCCCGGAGGACGCACCCGCGGTCCCTCTCCAGCGGGACCTGGCCCGCAGCCAGCGGACCCTGCGGCTCAAACCGGAAGCGCTGGAACGGGAGCTGGAGCTGGACCTGCGCAAGGCCACCGACGGCGGCCGCAGCCGGCTGCTGCACCGGCTGGGGCTGCTCGGCATCCCCTGGGGCGAGCCGGTCCGCTCCCGGGGCAGCGCCGGCACCTTCCGGGAGACCTGGCGGCTGCGTTGGGAACCGGAACTGGCCGTACGGGTCGCCGAGGCCGGCATCTGGGGCACGACCGTGCTCACCGCGGCCACTGCCAAGGCCGCCTCCGAGGCGTCCGGGGCGGCCGCGCTCGCCGAGGTGACCGCGCTCGCCGAGCGCTGTCTGCTCGCCGGGCTCCCGGACGCCCTGCCCGTGGTGATGCGGGCGCTGTCGGACCGCGCGGCGCTCGACGCGGACGTGGGCCATCTCGCCCAGGCGCTGCCCGCCCTCGTCCGGTCGGTGCGCTACGGCGACGTGCGCGGCACGGACGCCGGGGCGCTCCGCGAGGTCGCCCTCGGCCTGGCCGAGCGGGTGTTCGTCGGCCTGCCACCGGCCTGCCTCGGCCTGGACGCCGACGGCGCCGCGGAGATGCGCGCCCACCTCGACGCCACGCACCACGCCGTCGCCCTGCTCGCCCAGCCGCACTCCGCGTCCGAGCCGCACTCCGCGTCCGAGCCGCACTCCGCGTCCGAGCCGCCCTCCGCGTCCGAGCCGCCCTCCGCGTCCGAGCCGAGCCCCGCGCCTGGGTCGCGTTCCGCGCCGGAGCGGCCGAGTTCGGAACCCCCGCGTGGGGCGGATGCCGGCCTGCGGGCCCGCTGGGCCAAGGTGTTGCGGGCGCTCAGCGGCCGGGAGGCGGTTCCCGGGTTGCTCCGCGGGCGGGCGGCCCGACTCCTGCTGGACGACGGGCAGTTGGACGCCGACGGAGCCGAGCAGCTGATGGGGCTCGCCCTCTCGCCCGGCACCGCGCCCACCGACGCCGCCGGCTGGATCGAGGGGTTCCTGGGCAGCGGGTCCGGCGGGGACGGCGGCATGCTGCTGGTCCACGACGAACGGCTGCTCGCCCTGATCGACCACTGGCTGACCGGCGTGCCGGACACCGCGTTCACGGACGTCCTCCCGCTGCTGCGCCGGACGTTCACGGAGTACGAGCCCGGCGTGCGGCGCACGCTCGGCGAACTGATCCGCCGCGGCCCCTCGGCGGCCACCTCCGGCCATGCCGGGCCCGCCACCGACGCCGTGACCGCGGCCGCACCCGGCTTCGGCCCCGGCCTGGACCGCGACCGCGCCGCCGCCGTCCTGCCCACCCTCCGCCTGCTGCTCGGCATCGGACAACACGGCTTCGACGAGGAGCGCTCCGGCACGAACAACGCCGTCAACGACCTGACAGGAGCCATGAGTTGACCAGCCGACTTCCCGGCCCCCAGGCCGGAACGACAGCAGCCCCCACCGCGGCGGCCACCCCGGCAGCCCCCGCGGTCTCACCTTCGACCCCCGCCCCCACCCCCACCCCCGAAGCCGAACGCCTCCGCCGCTGGCGGCTGGTGCTCGGGGGCGGCGGGGCGGACGGTACGGGACATGAGCTGCGCGGGCGGGACGCCGCGATGGACGGGGCGCTGGCCTCGCTCTACGGCCGTACGAAGGAACCCGGCGGCCGGGCCGCGGACGGCAGCCGGCGCACGGCCGGCCTCGGCGCCTCGGCGCCCGGGGTGGCGCGCTGGCTCGGCGACATCCGGACGTACTTCCCGTCCTCCGTGGTGCAGGTGATGCAGCGGGACGCCATCGACCGGCTGGGGCTCTCCGCGCTCCTCCTGGAGCCGGAGATGCTGGAGGCGGTCGAGGCGGACGTCCATCTGGTGGGCACCCTGCTCTCCCTCAACAGGGTCATGCCGGAGACGACCAGGGAGACCGCACGGGCCGTGGTCCGCAAGGTCGTCGAGCAGCTGGAGAAGAAGCTCGCGACCCGCACCCGCGCCACGCTCACCGGCGCGCTGGACCGCTCCGCCCGGATCGCCCGCCCGCGCCACCGCGACATCGACTGGGACCGCACGATCCGCGCCAACCTCAAGAACTACCTCCCCGAGTACCGCACGGTCGTCCCCGAGCGGCTGATCGGCTACGGCCGGGCCGCGCAGTCCGTGAAGAAGGACGTGGTGCTCTGCATCGACCAGTCCGGTTCGATGGCCGCCTCGGTCGTCTACGCCTCGGTGTTCGGGGCGGTGCTGGCCTCGATGCGGGCGCTGGACACCCGGCTGGTCGTCTTCGACACCGCGGTGGTCGACCTGACGGACCAGCTGGACGACCCGGTCGACGTCCTCTTCGGCACCCAGCTCGGCGGCGGTACGGACATCAACCGCGCGCTCGCCTACTGCCAGTCCCGCATCACCCGCCCCGCCGAGACCGTCGTCGTGCTCATCAGCGACCTCTACGAGGGCGGCATCCGGGACGAGATGCTGAAGCGGGTCGCCGCGATGAAGGCGTCCGGGGTGCAGTTCGTGACGCTGCTCGCGCTGTCCGACGAGGGCGCGCCGGCCTACGACCGGGAGCACGCCGCGGCCCTCGCGGCCCTGGGTGCCCCGGCGTTCGCCTGTACGCCTGATCGGTTTCCGGACGTGATGGCGGCGGCATTGGAGAAACGCCCGTTGCCCATACCGGACATGACGGAGCATCGGTGACAGGCGCGCCGGAAGGAGTTGCAGGGCACCTGGCCATTCGTGCAAGGATCAGGACATCGCTCGATCGCCCGCGATGTGTGTGACACCGAGGCATTGTGCCCGGGTGTCCCCGTCTGTCGGCACCCGTATGGGAAGGCCCCTCTTTGTCTGCTGCGTTCGCTCTGCCCGGACCCGTGCGCCTGTCGCGCACGGTGGCCGTGCGGCGCGCGCTGCTGACGGGGCTCTTCCTGGTGGGCTTCGCCGTTCTCGGCTTCGCCCTCGGTCCCGGCGCCCGTGCCGACGACCGGGCGGGCTCGCCGGCGCCGTCCGGGGCCACCTCCCCGGCGCAGGCACCGGCCGCCGGTGACCGCACCCCCGCGGACCGCACCACCGCGGACCGGACCGACACGGACCGGAGCGCGGGCGTCATGGACCGGACCGCCGCAGACCGGACCAGCACGGACCGGTCGCCCGCGGACCGGGCCACCCCGTACCGGGCCGCCACCCGGTACGGGTCGGCCGAGCGCGCGCACCACGAATCCTGGGCGCACCGCTCGGCCGGCTCCGGCACCGCCGGCGGGCAGGAGGGCGCCGCGGCCGGCGCCCGGATCACCGCGCACGCGGACACCGCCACCACCGAACTCACCGACGCCGTACGGCCCGCCGCCGAGCAGGCCGGGCCCATCGCCGGCACGGTCACCCGCCCGGTGACCGGCGCCGTGGGGGAGATCGGTGACGCGTTCGGCGGTGCGCTGCCCGTGCAGCTGCCGTCCGTCGAGCGCCCGGGCCGACCCGGCCACGGCGGCGGCTCGCCGCACGACGGTGGCGTGACCGGCGGCGACCGCCCGGCCGGTGCGCCCACCGCCGCTCCGGCCGACGGCCTGGCCGTCGTCCCGCCGGCGCACTGCGTCCAGGGGAAGGCCCGGCAGGCCGCCCCGCAGCTGCCGTCCGCCGTGTCCGGTCAGCGCGACGCGGACCGCCACGGCCTGCCGGAGCGGCAGCTTCCGCAGGGCCCGACGGCGCCCGCGCCGCAGCCGCACTCCGCCGGCGACCAGCACGGTCCCCGTGGCGGGGACCAGCACGCCGCCGCACCGGCGGACGCACCGCGCTTCCGGCTGCTGCCCGGTGGCGTCCGTACGGCCGACGGCGCCCCGACGCGTCGCCGGGCCGAAGAAATCCTCGAATTCCCGGGCTAGGGCAGACCGCTCCGCGTCTCCGACTGGACCTGCCGCGCGGGGGCGGGACAGGTCTGCCCTTCACACCCTCCTGAATTCAAAGGACTTCACCTCCATGCGTACGAACATCCGTCGCGCCGTCGTCGTCGCTGCCGCCACCGGCCTATGGGCCCTGGGCTCGGTCGCCGCCAACGCGGCCGAACTGCCCGTCGGCACCCCGGAGCTGCCCGCCACCGGCGCGGTGACCGGCGCCACCCAGCAGCTGCCCACCGGTGCGCTGACCGGTACGGCGACCAAGGCCGCGGGCACCGCCACCGGCACCGCGCAGAAGACCGTGGGCGACGTGGCGGGCAAGGCCACCGGCGTTCTCGGCGGCGGGGTGTCCACCCAGGGCCTGCCCACCGGCACGCTGCCGCGGCTCGGTGACGTCACCGGTGCCGTGGGCGGCGTCCAGCGGCTGACCGGCGGCGCGGGCCTGCCCGGTACCGGAGCGCTGCCCGGCGCCACCGACGTGAAGCACGCCAAGACGGCCAAGACGGTCACGAAGGCCGTCACCGGTGTGCGGAGCGTGGCCCCGGCGCAGGCCGTCCCGGCCGTGCCCGGTGACCTGACCGACGCCGCCGGCATCCCGGCGCTGCCGGTCCTGCCGGCCCTCCCGGTCCAGGGCGTCTGAGGCCGGCAGGCCGATCTCACCGGTTCCGGCCGCGGCGGCGGCCGGGCACCGGAACCCCCGAACAGCCGGGCGGTCCTCTGTGGGGGAGGGCCGCCCGGCCTCGGTGTGTTCGGGGCCGGGAAGTTTCGGCACAAACGCCGGGACCGGCGGGTGAGCACACCGTGAAATCGAGAAAAAATCGAGAAAAAGGGGAGGAGAGCCGCGAGTGCCACGAAGTCGCGGCCACCCGGACGCCGGTCTCACCTCCCTCCCGCGCGAGTGATCAACTCACGTACCGGCAGGGAGGGTTGAGAGGCCGGGGCAGTTCCGACCCGGTACGGATCAATCCCTCGGCCGACCTGCCGAAAACCGGGCGGAGACCGAGCGTGGCCAAAGGATCTGTGACCGTAATCACCGCTGGAGTGTGATCTGCGATTTAGGGCCTCAGGTCCTGCGGCGATAACCTGCGAGACGGACATGCCGCGTATCCGGACACCGTGTATACGCCTCCCCTGTGACAGCGCCGTCACGTTGCCCTTCGCGGCACGCCCATCGCAGACAACCTTCCGCGATCACTACGGCGATTCTGAGAAGACAAGGGACGGACGCGCGTGGACCTGTTCGAGTACCAGGCGAGGGACCTCTTCGCCAAGCACGGTGTACCGGTGCTGGCCGGTGAAGTCATCGACACGCCTGAGGCGGCCCGCGAGGCGACCGAGCGGCTGGGCGGCAAGTCCGTCGTCAAGGCGCAGGTGAAGGTCGGCGGCCGCGGCAAGGCCGGTGGCGTCAAGCTGGCCGCGACCCCGGACGAGGCCGTCGCCCGCGCGACGGACATCCTCGGCATGGACATCAAGGGCCACACGGTCCACAAGGTGATGATCGCCGAGACCGCGCCGGAGATCGCCGAGGAGTACTACGTCTCGTACCTCCTCGACCGCACCAACCGCACCTTCCTGGCCATGGCCTCGGTGGCGGGCGGCATGGACATCGAGGAGGTCGCCGCGACGACCCCCGAGAAGCTCGCCAAGGTCCCGGTCGACGCCAACGAGGGCGTCTCCATCGAGAAGGCCCGCGAGATCGTCGCCCAGGCGCAGTTCCCGGCCGAGGTCGCCGAGAAGGTCGCCGAGGTCCTCGTCACCCTGTGGAAGACCTTCGTCGCCGAGGACGCGCTCCTCGTCGAGGTCAACCCGCTCGCCAAGGTCGCCAGCGGTGACGTCCTCGCCCTCGACGGCAAGGTGTCGCTGGACGCCAACGCCGAGTTCCGCCAGCCGGAGCACGAGGCGCTGGAGGACAAGGACGCAGCCAACCCGCTCGAGGCTGCGGCCAAGGCCAAGGGTCTGAACTACGTCAAGCTCGACGGCCAGGTCGGCATCATCGGCAACGGCGCGGGTCTCGTCATGAGCACCCTGGACGTCGTCGCCTACGCCGGCGAGAACCACAACAACGTCAAGCCCGCCAACTTCCTCGACATCGGTGGCGGCGCCTCCGCCGAGGTCATGGCGAACGGCCTGGAGATCATCCTCGGCGACCCGGACGTGAAGTCCGTGTTCGTCAACGTCTTCGGCGGCATCACCGCCTGTGACGAGGTCGCCAAGGGCATCGTGCAGGCCCTGGAGCTGCTCAAGTCCAAGGGCGAAGAGGTCTCCAAGCCCCTGGTCGTCCGCCTCGACGGCAACAACGCGGAGCTGGGTCGCCAGATCCTGTCGGAGGCCAACCACCCGCTGGTGCAGCGCGTGGACACCATGGACGGCGCGGCCGACAAGGCCGCCGAGCTGGCCGCTAAGTAAGAGGGACGAGGACACTAACAACCATGGCTATCTTCCTCACCAAGGAAAGCAAGGTCATCGTCCAGGGCATGACCGGTGCCACGGGCATGAAGCACACCAAGCTGATGCTGGGTGACGGCACCAACATCGTCGGCGGTGTCAACCCGCGCAAGGCCGGTACCTCCGTCGACTTCGACGGCACCGAGGTCCCGGTCTTCGGCTCCGTCGCCGAGGCGATGGAGAAGACGGGCGCCAACGTCTCCGTGCTCTTCGTCCCGCCGGCCTTCGCCAAGGCCGCCGTCGTCGAGGCGATCGACGCCGAGATCCCGCTGGCCGTCGTGATCACCGAGGGCATCGCGGTCCACGACTCCGCCGCCTTCTGGGCGTACGCGAAGTCCAAGGGCAACAAGACCCGCATCATCGGCCCGAACTGCCCCGGCCTGATCACCCCCGGCCAGTCCAACGCCGGCATCATCCCGGGCGACATCACCAAGCCCGGCCGCATCGGCCTGGTGTCGAAGTCCGGCACGCTGACCTACCAGATGATGTACGAGCTGCGCGACAT
Source organism: Streptomyces bugieae (assembly GCF_036352915.1). Taxonomy (NCBI): domain Bacteria; kingdom Bacillati; phylum Actinomycetota; class Actinomycetes; order Kitasatosporales; family Streptomycetaceae; genus Streptomyces; species Streptomyces bugieae. The sequence goes on along the minus strand of NZ_JAZBJP010000009.1, from coordinate 101,809 downwards.
CGGCTTCTCGTCGGCCGTCGGCATCGGCGGTGACCCGGTCATCGGCACCACGCACATCGACGCGCTCGCCGCGTTCGAGGCCGACCCGGAGACCGACCTGATCGTGATGATCGGCGAGATCGGCGGCGACGCCGAGGAGCGTGCGGCCGACTTCATCAAGGCCAACGTCACCAAGCCGGTCGTCGGCTACGTCGCGGGCTTCACCGCGCCCGAGGGCAAGACCATGGGCCACGCCGGCGCCATCGTCTCCGGCTCCTCCGGCACCGCCCAGGCGAAGAAGGAGGCCCTGGAGGCCGCCGGCGTCAAGGTCGGCAAGACCCCGTCGGAGACCGCGCGGCTGGCCCGCGAGATCCTCGTCGGCTGACCTCGGCCGAGCCCGGCAGACGCACTGCCGGTCCTCGCGGCGTCGGCACCGCCGGACCCGTCCTGCGGCGCAGTGCTCGCCGTGCAACCGGACGCGGGCCCGTACCCCTGGTGGGTGCGGGCCCGCGCCCGTTCTCCCGGCGGGGGTCAGCGCACCTCGGGCAGCAGGCGGGCCTGGTCCGGCGGGGTGCGGTGCACCGCCCGGGACGTGCCGGACCCGGGCTGACGGGTGGCCGGTGCCTTGGCGACGGGCGGCACCGGAGGCGCGGTGCAGTGGTCCGGCGCGGCGACCGCGACGGACAGGGTGAGCAGCGCGAACAGTCCGGTCGACCCGAACACGGCCCGGGTCGTCCGGCGGGCGCTGCGCTCGCCTCCGGCCCGTACCTGCGCACCGGTCGGCGGCGGCTCCCCGGTGGAGGGCCCGTCGTCCGCCGGGCCGGTCAGGAGCGCGGCCAGCCGGTCCCGCAGGATCTCGCCCTGCCGCGCCGGCGGCTGCCCGGCGAGGCCCAGCCCGGGCAGCCGGGCGGCGAGCAGGTCCCGGGCGTGGGTGAGCCGGCCGGCCGCGGCCCGGGTGCTGGCCTCGACCTCCGCCGCGGTCGCGTACAGACCGAGCCCGAGGCCGTCGTGCAGCAGCAGCACCCGCCGGTACGGGGCGGGCAGCGCGGTGATCGCCTCCCGCAGCGCCCGGTCCGCGTCGTCCGGGCGCTCCACCCGGCCGCCCGTCCGTCCTCCCGGCGCCAGGCGGTGCCACGGCCGCAGCGCGTGGTCGTACACCGCGGCCCGCACCCAGCCCGCCGGATCCGGGGCCACCGCCACCTCCGGCCACCGCTGCCAGGCCAGGTGGAAGCCGTGCTCCACGGCCCGCCGGGCGAGCCGCGGCTGCCCGGTGAGCAGATGTGCCTGCCGGGTCAGCGCGGCGGCGTGCCGGGTGTGCAGCGCGTCGAAGGCGGTGGCGGCGGGGGACCGCCCGGAATCGGGCGGGGAGGCGTACGCGGTCATGCACAGCAGTGTGGAAAGCCGCGAACCCCCATCAGTCGCGACACGTGCGACACGACGATCATTTCGCCGGTACGTGGTGGAATTTCGCTTTCTTGGCAGCATGGCGGCGTGAGCGAGTACCTCGGCAGCGGCCCCGCATGGTCCCCGTCCGGCCGGACCGCGACCCGGCGCTCCTCCGCGCTCGGCGCCGCCTTCCTCGGCGGGGTGACCGCCGCCGGCCTCGGCCTCGGCGCGCTGACGGTCGCGGTGCTGCTGCTGTGGGTCGCCGCCCCCTACCCCGACACCAGCCTGTCCCGGGCGCTGCACCTCGCCGCGGACCTGTGGCTGCTGGCGCACGGCGGGGACCTCGTACGGGACGTGCCGCACTCGGCCGTGCCGGCACCGGCCGCGGTCACCCCGCTGCTGCTCGCCGTCCTGCCGGTGTGGCTGCTGCACCGGGCCGCCCGGCACACCCTGGCCACCGCGGACGACCCCGGCCCGGCGGCCGGCCCGACCGCGCCACGCACCCTGCTCGGCGCGCTGCTCGCCGGATACCTGCTGGTCGCGGGCGCTGCCCTGGGCTACGCCTCGGCCGGCCGGCTGGCCGCCGACCCGCTCAGTGCGCTGCTGTACGTCCCGGGCACCGCCGTCGCCACGATGGCCGTCACCACCTGGCGGGTCCTGGGGCACGGCGGTGCCGCCCTGCTGCCCGCGGGCGTCCGGCGGGCCGTTGCGAAGGTGCCGCGCCGACTGCGCGGCGCCCTCGGCGGCAACCGCCTCGCCGCCGCCCGCCGGGCCGCCGGCGCGGGCCTCGTGGCGCTGCTGGCGGGCGGCGCCCTGCTCACCCTCGTCGGGCTCGCGGTGCACGGCGGCCGGGTGCGCCACGACCTCCTGATGCTCGCACCGGACTGGGCGAGCCGCGCCACGGTGCTGCTGCTGTGCCTGCTGCTGCTCCCGAACGCGGCGGTCTGGGGCGCCGCCTACGGGCTGGGCCCGGGCTTCACGCTGGGCGCGGGCAGCACGATCGGCCCGCTGGGCGCCTCGGCGCACCCCCCGGTGCCGCGGCTGCCGCTGCTCGGCGGGGTGCCGGAGGTGGGCCCGGGGACGCCGTTGACCTGGGCGGTGGCCGTCCTTCCGGTGGCCGCCGGGATCTGGCTCGCCCGTTCGGTGGCCCGTATGGCGACCGACTCCGGCTCCGCGGACGGGGCCTGGCCGACGTCCTGGTCGAAGTCCTGGCCGGGGCCCTGGCCGTGGCGGCGGACGGCCGGTGTCGCGGCGTACGCGGCCCTGCTGTGCGGCGTCGGCGCGGCGGTGCTGGCGGGCCTGGCCGGCGGGGCGCTGGGGCACGGCGCGCTCGCCGCGTTCGGCCCGAGCGGCTGGCGCACCGGCCTCGCGGCGGCCGCCTGGACCGCCCTCACCGGTGTCCCCGGCGCCCTCGTCCTGCGCTTCTGGCAGCTCCGGCGCGCCCGGGGGACGGCACCGGCGGACGCTGCGGAGGCGACGACCGACGGGGCGGCGACAACGGACGGGACGGCAGTAACAGCAGCATCAACAGCAACAGAAGGAGAAACGGCGGCCGACGGCCAGGAGGCGGCCGACGGCCAGGAGGCGGCCGACGGGAAGCCGGCGGCCGACGGCAAGACGGCGGCCGCCGCGGCTCCCAAGGGCTGAGCGACCGGGTCGATCGCCGTGTGCCGCGGTTACTGCTCCACGCTCAGCAGCGGCCGCAGTTCCTTCGGCAGCAGCTTCTCGCAGGACTTGCCGGACGACTGCGTCAGGGCGTCGTTCACGCAGGTGAAGTAGTCGCGGTAGACGATCTGGACGGTGAACGTCGCGGCCACCAGCATCAGCGCGAGCGAGGCGGTGACCAGGCCCCCGACGGCCGCGGTGACCTGCGGCCGGGTGCTGCCCGGCGCGCCGGGGCGCGGGCCCTGGGCGGGCGGCTGGTGCGGGGCCGGGCGGCCCTCCATGGCGGCGGTGGTCGCCGAGGCGGTGGCCTTCGCCGGGTCCGGCTTGGCGCGCAGCGCGCTGATGCCCCAGTAGATCGCCAGCGCGCCGAGCAGCAGGGCGACCTCGGAGAGGCTGAAGAGCACGAAGAAGAACGCCCACATGCCGGCCAGCAGGGCGTACCGGGCCCGGCGCTGGGCCGGGTCGGTGGGGTCCCAGCGGAGGTTGCCGGGGCCGCCGGGGCCGCCGCCGGGCTGGCCGTTGCGGCCCGGGCGGGTGCCGAAGCCACCGCTCTGCCGGCCCGGCTGCCGGGGGCTCCACTGGCTGCCCCAGCTGGGCGCCGGCTCGTCCGGTCCCGGCTGCGGCCGGTCGCCGCCGTCCTGCCCCTGCCCCTCTCCCTCATCCTGTCCCTGTCCCTGGCCGTTGGCGTACGGGGCCGGGTGCCGGGGCCGCCATTCCTGGTCGGGGGCGCCGGCCGGCGGCGGTGCGAAGGGGTTGTCGCGGTCGGGGTCCGGCGAGGACGGACCGGAGGACGACGCCATGCGGCCGCGCGGCAGCACCACCATCCCGGGGGCGGTGGTGGGCCGGGGGTACCTCCCGGCGGTGGCCGGGGGAGGGAGCAGGAGGGCCGCGCGGCGGCGTCGGTCCGTCATCTGGAGTGTGTCTTCCCCTTGTCTCGTCCGTACGCGGGTCTTCGCGACCGGCGGCCGGATACCACGAACTGCGTGCGGTCTCACGCCCGACGCTACCTCCCGTCCCCGCCCCCGTCCCGCGGGGGCCGCTCGGTGTGCCGGTATCGTTGCTGACGGTCGGCGCCTTCGTAGGGTTCCCCGGATCTGCGGTACCCGCGGCCTTGTGCGACCACACAAAGCATGTGAGCTCACCGCACGCGAGATCGAGAAAGAGCCCCGCCGTGGCTTCGTCCCCGCCCCCCGCCCCGTCCGCCCGACCCGCCGGGCCCGCCCGTCCGGCGCGCATCGTCGTGCTCGTCTCCGGTTCCGGCACGAACCTGCAGGCCCTGCTGGACGCCATCGCCGCCCGCGGAGCCGAGGAGTACGGCGCCGAGATCGTGGCGGTGGGCGCGGACCGCGGTGCCATCGCGGGCCTGGAGCGGGCCGAGAAGGCGGGCCTGCCGACCTTCGTCTGCCGGGTCAAGGACCACGGCAGCCGCGCGGAGTGGGATGCCGCGCTGACCGCGGCGACCGCCGCGTACGAGCCGGACCTGGTGGTGTCGGCCGGCTTCATGAAGATCCTGGGCAAGGAGTTCCTGGCCCGTTTCGGCGGCCGGATCGTCAACACCCACCCGGCGCTGCTGCCGAGTTTTCCCGGTGCCCACGGCGTGCGCGACGCGCTCGCGTACGGCGCGAAGGTCACCGGATGCACCGTCCACTTCGTCGACGACGGGGTCGACACCGGCCCGATCATCGCGCAGAGCGTGGTCGAGATCCGGGACGAGGACGATGAAGCCGCGCTGCATGAGCGCATCAAGGAAGTCGAGCGATCGCTGCTCGTCGAGGTCGTGGGGCACCTGGCCCGGCACGGCTACCGCATTGAGGGACGAAAGGTACGTATCTCGTGACCGCCGAAGGTACGAAGCGGCCCATCCGCCGCGCGCTGGTCAGCGTCTACGACAAGTCCGGGCTGGAGGAGCTGGCGCAGGGCCTGCACGCGGCGGGCGTCGAGCTCGTCTCCACCGGTTCGACGGCCGGGAAGATCGCCGCCGCCGGGGTGCCGGTCACCAAGGTCGAGGAGCTGACGGGCTTCCCCGAGTGCCTCGACGGCCGGGTCAAGACCCTGCACCCGAAGGTGCACGCCGGCATCCTGGCCGACCTGCGCCTGGAGGCCCACCGGCAGCAGCTGGCGGAGCTGGGCGTGGAGCCGTTCGACCTGGTCGTCGTGAACCTCTACCCGTTCCGGGAGACCGTCGCCTCCGGCGCCACCCCCGACGAGTGCGTCGAGCAGATCGACATCGGCGGCCCCTCGATGGTCCGGGCCGCCGCCAAGAACCACCCCTCGGTCGCGGTCGTCACCAGCCCGGCCCGGTACGCCGACGTGCTCGCCGCGGTCCGTGACGGCGGCTTCGACCTGACCGCCCGCAAGCGGCTGGCCGCGGAGGCGTTCCAGCACACCGCCGCCTACGACGTGGCGGTCGCCTCCTGGTTCGCCGACGACTACGCGGCCGCCGACGACAGCGGCTTCCCCGACTTCCTCGGTGCGACCTACGCGCGCAAGAACGTGCTGCGCTACGGCGAGAACCCGCACCAGGGCGCCGCGCTGTACGTGACCGGCGAGGGCGGGCTGGCCGAGGCCGAGCAGCTGCACGGCAAGGAGATGTCGTACAACAACTACACGGACACCGACGCCGCGCGCCGGGCCGCGTACGACCACGCCGAGCCCTGCGTGGCCATCATCAAGCACGCCAACCCGTGCGGCATCGCGATCGGCGCGGACGTCGCCGAGGCGCACCGCAGGGCGCACGCCTGCGACCCGGTCTCCGCGTACGGCGGCGTGATCGCCGTCAACCGCCCGGTGACGGTGGCGCTGGCCGAGCAGGTCGCCGAGATCTTCACCGAGGTCATCGTGGCGCCCGGCTACGAGGACGGCGCGGTCGAGATCCTCGCCCGGAAGAAGAACATCCGGGTGCTCCGCGCCGAGGGCGCCCCGGCCGCCCCGGTCGAGGTCAAGCAGATCGACGGCGGTGCGCTGCTGCAGGTCACCGACCGCCTCCAGGCCGACGGCGACGACCCGGCCAACTGGACGCTGGCGGCCGGCGAGGCGCTGGCGCCGGAGCAGCTGGCCGAGCTGGCGTTCGCCTGGAAGGCCTGCCGTGCGGTGAAGTCCAACGCGATCCTGCTCGCCAAGGACGGCGCCTCGGTGGGCGTCGGTATGGGCCAGGTCAACCGCGTCGACTCCTGCAAGCTGGCCGTCGAGCGGGCCGGCGAGGAGCGCGCCCGGGGCTCGTACGCGGCCTCCGACGCCTTCTTCCCGTTCCCCGACGGCCCGGAGATCCTCATCGCGGCCGGCGTCCGGGCGATCGTCCAGCCGGGCGGTTCGATCCGCGACGAGCTGGTCGTCGAGGCCGCCAAGAAGGCCGGCGTGACGATGTACTTCACCGGCGCCCGGCACTTCTTCCACTGAGCGCCGAAACGGCCGGAGGGCCGCACCCCGTCCGGGGTGCGGCCCTCCGCCGTGTGTGCGGCGCGGTCAGTAACGCGGCCGGCTGAACCAGGCGTTGCCCTCGTCCTTCGAGACGAAGACCAGCACCAGGATGCCCAGGACCGTGTGGACCAGGCCGAGCGGGAAGGTGAGCAGGCTCAGGATGATGTTGCCCACGCCGAAGACGATGGAGCCGGTGCGGACGCCGGAACCGCCGTTGGCGAACTGCAGGGCCAGGGTGATCGCCGACACGGTGAAGATCACGATGACCACGATGACCGCGATCAGCAGGCCCTTGCCGATGTTCATCGCCGTGATGTCGTCACTGGTGGTGTACGCCGAGGTGTTGTGCGACGCCTTGCTGACGCCGCCCAGCCCCATGACGGCGAGGACCAGGCCGATGAGGTTCAGTCCGGCCAGCACGAACAGCATCACCCGCGCGGCCTTGACGCCGCCGGGCATCACCGTCGGGTACTGCGGCTGCATGGCGGGCATCGGGCCGCCCGGGTACGGGCCGTACGGCGAGGGCTGCGGCGGCTGTTGGGGGTAGCCGTAGCCGGGCTGCTGGCCCGGAGGCGGGCCGTAGGGGTTCTGGTTGGGGTAGCTCACGGGCGGTGTCCTTCAAGCGACTTGAACGGAGCCCGCGAAGGCCCCGATCGCGCTGTTGCGAGGGGGCCTTCGGGGAGTGGCGCAGGTCCCGGCCGGGGCGGGGCCCCGGCCGGAATGCCGGTGTGTTACTGGGACTTGACGACCACCGTGCCGGCGATCTTGTCGGCGAACGTCTGCGACTTCTCGTCCCACAGCGGCCACAGGTAGCCCAGGCAGCAGAACCCGTCGAGGATGTGGCACAGCTTGCGGACGAAGGCCATGCCGAAGCCGATCGGCTGGCCGGTCGCCTCCTTGACGAGGCGGATGCCCAGGGCCTTCTTGCCCGGGGTCTGGCCGGTGCTGCCTTCCTTGGCGAGCACGAACAGACCGGCGGCCAGGGCGATCAGACCGGCGATCGCGATGAGCACGAACGAGCCGACCGGAGTGGCGCTGTCCGCGGCCTTGTCGTAGGCGTCGCTGATGCACTGGATGTCACCGGGCGGGCAGGACGAGGTGTCCGGCGTGATCGTCGCGGCGCTGGCGGACATGGCCAGGGCGACGAAGTACAGGATCGTCGGGAGCAGACCCACGATCAGGTAGTCGATGAGGTAGGCGCCCACGCGCGCGCCCCAGCTCGCGTAACCCTGCGGCATGCCCGGCATGGCGTAGCCCGCCTGCTGCGGGTAGCCGCCGTAGGGCTGCTGCGGCGGGACCTGACCCTGCTGGGGGTAGCCGTACGGCTGCTGCGGGGCCTGCGGCTGCTGCGGGTAGCCGTAGCCGGGGCCGCCCTGCGGGGGCACCGGGGGCTGCTGCCCGTAGGGCGCCTGCGGGGCCTGCGGCGGCTGGCCGTACGGGTTGTTCGGGTCGCCGAAACTCATGTGGTGTTTTCCTCCGTTGGGTCAGTGGGGGACGACGCAGCGTGACTCGGAGGAAAAACAGGTTTCACTGGCCCGCCCCCGACGATGCCTGCGGCACTGCGGCGTCAATCCTTCTAGGTGGGCCTTGACTCTGTCCAGTCAGATAGCGGAGCCGTTGTCCAAGTGCAATGATCACTTCCGGCCATATCATGTCCGGTTTCTGCAGGGGCGGATGGGGCCCGGCGCGGGCCGCCGAACGACCGGGCGCGCGGGCTCCGCGCGCGCCCTGATTGGAACGTGACCGCCCTCATCCGGGAGGATGGAGACATGACTGCCCAGATTCTGGATGGCAAGGCCACCGCAGCCGCTATCAAGTCCGAGCTCGCCGCCCGCGTCGAGGCCCTGAAGGCCAAGGGCGTCCAGCCCGGCCTGGGCACCCTCCTGGTCGGCGACGACCCCGGCAGCCGCTGGTACGTCAACGGCAAGCACCGCGACTGCGCACAGGTCGGCATCGCCTCGATCCAGCGCGAACTGCCGGAGACCGCCACCCAGGAGGAGATCGAGGCGGTCGTCCGCGAGCTGAACGAGGACCCGGCCTGCACCGGCTACATCGTCCAACTCCCGCTCCCCAAGGGCATCGACGCCAACCGCGTGCTGGAGCTGATGGACCCGGCCAAGGACGCCGACGGTCTGCACCCGATGAGCCTGGGCCGGCTGGTGCTCGGCATCGAGGGCCCGCTGCCGTGCACCCCGTACGGCATCGTCCAGCTGCTGCGCCGCCACGAGGTCGAGATCAAGGGCGCCCACGTCGTCGTGGTCGGCCGGGGCATCACCATCGGCCGCCCGATGCCGCTGGTGCTCACCCGCAAGTCCGAGAACGCGACCGTGACCCAGTGCCACACCGGCACCCGCGACCTGTCCGCGCACCTGCGGCAGGCCGACATCATCGTCGCCGCGGCCGGTGTGCCGCACATCATCAAGCCGGAGGACGTCAAGCCCGGCGCGGCCGTCCTGGACGTCGGCGTGAGCCGGGACGAGCAGGGCAAGATCGTCGGCGATGTGCACCCGGGCGTGGCCGAGGTGGCCGGCTGGGTCGCCCCCAACCCCGGCGGCGTCGGCCCGATGACCCGCGCCCAGCTGCTGGTCAACGTCGTCGAGGCGGCCGAGCGCGCGGCCGGCTGAGCCGCGCGTTGCCCGTACCCTCGAAGAGGTCAGCCCGGCCGCGGACGGCCGGGCGGACCGCCGGACCAGGACACCGAAGGGACTGCCAGCCATGCCAGCCGAAGCGCATTCGGACGGCGCCTCCGAGCCGCAGCGCTCCTCCCGCCGCTTCCCGACGCTGACCCGCGACACGGCCCGGCCGGAGGGCGGCGGACGAGCCGCTTCCGGCGAGCACTCCGCGCCCGCCCGGCAGTGGCCGCTGCTCACGGTCATGGGCGGGGTCGCCGTCGGACTGCTGCTGGTCACGTTCGACGCGTTCCGCATCGGCACGCTGATCGTCGGGCTGTCCCTGCTGGGCGGGGCCGCGCTGCGCTGGGCGCTGCCGTCGGTGGGCATGCTCGCGGTGCGCTCCCGCTTCACGGACCTGGCGACGTACGGCGGGCTCGGCTTCGTGATCGTGGTGCTGTCGATGATGGTGCAGCCCAAGCCGTGGATCCACGTCCCGTTCCTGGACGACATCGTGCACTTCACCGTGCGCTGACGCGGCACCCGCGACGCACGGCACGGCGGCGGCCCGCCCCTTCCCCCGTGGAAGGACGGGCCGCCGCCGTGTGCTCAGGGCCTCAGCACCACTTGTTCGAGTAGAGGTCGTTGAGGTTGTAGCCGATGTACTTCCAGCCGGTGCCGCGGTTCAGCTTGTAGTGGCGGCCGTGGTAGCCGGGCTTCTCGTAGACCGTCACGTTGCAGCGGGTGCCGTTGTTGTACGCCGACCACGGGGTGTCGAAGGCACCGCCGTAGCGCCGCAGGTCACGGTTGTTGCCGGCGACCTTCTTCGGCGTCCCCTTGTAGTTGGGCCTGGGGTAGACGCACAGGTAGCCGCGGGGGCAGTTGCTCGGTGCCCGCAGGACGGTGGCCGAGCCCTGCTTCGCGGGAGCGGGGGCGGCGCTGGCGACGGCCGGTGCCAGCGCGAGCCCTCCGGAGACGGCCGCGGCGGCCGCGGTGAGGGCGAGGCGCTTGCGAGCGTTCATGGTCGGGTTCCTCCCCGTAGGTGGTCAGGAGGCGGCGCGGGGTGGACCGCGCCGCCGTGGTGCGTCACCGACTGTGCGCCCCCGGTTCGCGCGGCTGCCACAGACTCCGGACCGATGGGGATGCCCTGGGACGTCCCAGCCGCTGACCTGCGGGGACGTCGGATCCGCGGACGCCGCGGTGGGACGGCGGGCGAGGGGAAGGAGGCGGTACGCATGTCCGGATACCGTGCGGAAAGAGTAAAAAGGGAAACCGGAGGGCGCGTCCGCGCCATCATCGGCGCCACAGGGGGCTGCTGGCCTCGGGGGACAAGCACACGCGTATGGGGTGGAACATGCCGCGTTGGAAAGGGCTGCCCGAAACGCTTGACCATCGGGTGCGGCAGCTCGTCGTACAGCTGCGGAGGCTCAAGGACCACAGCGGGCTGAGCCTGGCCTCGCTCGCCGCCAAGACCGCCTACAGCAAGTCGTCGTGGGAGCGCTATCTCAACGGCAAGAAGCTGCCGCCGCGGGAGGCGGTGGAGGCGCTGGCGCGGATCTGCGGCGCCGACGCGACCCGGCTGCTGGCGCTGCACGAGGTCGCCGCACAGGCGTGGGGCGCGGAACGGGCGGCGCCGCCCGGGGCCTCGGGCCCCTCGGAGCGGGCCGGGGCCGCCGCCCCCGAGGAGGACGAACCCGACACCCTCACAACCGTAACCGGGGCCGGCCCCGCGCCCGTTGCGGCGCCCGGCCGTCCGTGGCTGCGGCGCGGGCCGCTCGCCCTGCTCGGCGGGCTGGTCGTGCTCGCGGTCGCCGCGGTGGTGCTGGTGGCCGTCCGGCCGTGGCAGGACGACGGTGGCGGCGGCCGCGGGACCGGCCCCGCCTCCGCCGGCCGGGCCACCGCCGCCACCCCGGCGTTCAGCCACCGCGTGGGGGAGACGTTCCGCTGCCATGTCCGGCGCACCGCGGGCGTGTTGACCGCCGACCGCAGCCGCACCACCACGGCGATCCTGGGCAGCGGTGTGACCGGCTGGGAGGTCGTCGAGGCGCAGTGCCTGCTGAACCACCAGGGCTACGACCCGGGCCCGGTGGACGGCATCGTCGGGGAGCACACCATGCGCGCCGTCAAGCGGCTGCAGGCCGCCGCCGGGCTGCCCACGGACGGGATCGTGGGCCCCGACACCTGGAAGGTGCTGCGCCGGTGAGCGGCCCGGACAGCGAACTGTGCGAGGGCGTCGAGAGCTCCCGACTGGCCGCGGGATTGCGGGAGTTGCGCGGGCGTACGGGTCTGAGCCTGGCCGCGCTCGCGGCCCGCACCCCGTACAGCAAGTCCTCCTGGGAGCGCTATCTCAACGGCAAGAAGCTGCCGCCGCGGGACGCCGTGGAGGCGCTCTGCCGGCTGGCGGGCGAACCGGCCGGGCGGCTGCTGGCGCTGTGGGAACTGGCGGACGCGGCCTGGAGCGGCCGGGCCGCGCCCGCCGCGGCCCGGGCGGAGGCCGCGGCCGCGCGGGACGCCGCGGTCGAGCCGGGGCCTGCGGCCGCGCGGGACGCCGTGGGGGATCCGGGTGTCCCGGCCCGCCCCGTGCCGCCGGAACAGCCGCAGCAGCCGCCAACGGTGTCGCCCCGGAGGACGCGCCGGCGGGTGGTGGCCGCGGCGGCCGGGGCCGGTGCCGGCGGGCTGGCGCTGGCCGTGGCGGTGACGTTCCTGGCGGGGGAGCGGGCCGGGGAGGCCCGCGGTGGCCCGGCCGCGAGCGTCGCACCCACGTCCTCGGCGGTGACCGGCTGCCGCGGGCGGTCCTGCGACGGCAAGGACCCGCAGTCGATGTTCTGCGGCGGTGAGGGCATGGTGGACACGGTCGTCGAGGCCGCCACCGCCCGCGGCGCGCACGTCCAGGTGCGGTACGGCACGGCGTGCGCGGCCGCCTGGGGGCGGCTCCGCGGCGGCCGGATCGGGGACCGCATCGAGGTGACCGTGCCGGGGTCCCTGCCGCGGTCGGTGCGGGTCAGGGACCGGTTCGACGCCGAGGGCTACCTGGTCACCCCGATGGTGGCGGCCCGCGGCCCGCGGGGCGTCCGGCTCTGCCTCTACCCGGCGGGCGGCGGCCCCCGCGAGTGCTTCCGGCACTGAGACGTGCTGCGCGAACGGCGGAGCGGGGCGCTCCCGGGAGGCGCTGCCCAGGTCCGAATGCTCCCGTGCGCCCAGCGGGAAGAGGACGTTCCCCTGGCTGGCGGTGTCCCTCCTGGGGGTGAATAGGGCGGGTCCGGGGGAGTCGCGCCGCGTACGGCGCGTGAGTGGGCGAACAGGGGGAGCCATGCCTCGCTGGAAGGCACTGCCGGAGGAACTCGATCCGGCCGTGGGGGAGTTCACGGAACGGCTGCGCGGCCTGGTGGACCGCAGCCGGCTGAGTGTGGCCGCCGTCGCGGACCGCACGGGCTACAGCAAGACGTCGTGGGAGCGCTATCTCGACGGGCGGTTGCTGCCGCCGCGCCGCGCCGTCGTCGCGCTCGCCGAGGCGACCGGCACCGACCCGGGACACCTCGTCATGCGATGGGAACCGGCCGAACGCGCCTGGAGCCGGGCCGAGCTGCGGCACGACGCGCCGAGGGAGGCGATACGGGCGGCCCCGGCGTGGGCCGTGCGGGAGGCCGCGATGGCGCCGGGCGCGGTCCGTACGCAGGTCGCGCAGCTGCCGCCCCGGGGCGAGGAACACGGGGCGGAACGGACCGCGGAGGCCGACGGGCCGGGCCGGGCGGCGGAGGCCGGCCCTGAGCCGTCGGCCGGGCCCGGTGCCGTCGCCGGCCGGCGGGACCGTCGGCTGCGGGCGCTGATGCTGGCGGTCGGCGTGCTCGGCGCCCTGCTGATGGCGCTCGCCGCGGTCCTCCTGCTGGTCCCCGGACGCTGACGCCCGGCCCCGGACGCCGGGGGCGGCCGCGGCGGCCCGGCGCGCCGCCGCTGGCCGGGAATCGACGGCCACGCGGCGTTCGCTGAAAAAAGGGGGGCATGCACCCGGATATCCCGGGCAGGCGCGGGTTATCCCCCCACGGGTGTGGCACAACCTGGCGGCCGCCCGCTTCCCCCCTCCTTGAGCGGGCGGCCGCCGCCACGGTCCGTGCGGGCGGGCCGGCGGAGCCGATGCCGACCGCGGTCCGGGCGGGCCGCCGTCCGGTCTCCCCGGTACACCCGGTGAGGCGTGCCACACCGACCCGTCACCGGCACCGGGCAGGGGTCCGATAGCCTGACGGCCGGGTCTCTCGATACCAAGAGACCTCGATAGCTGGGCAGGGACACCCACCGCCACCCATGGTGGTCCAGGGGCTTGCCCCCGGAAAACACCGCGCAGGAGATCGCCATGACCCGCACTCCCGTCAATGTCACCGTCACCGGCGCCGCCGGCCAGATCGGTTACGCACTCCTCTTCCGCATCGCTTCCGGTCATCTGCTCGGCGCGGACGTGCCGGTCAAGCTGCGCCTCCTGGAGATCCCGCAGGGCCTGAAGGCCGCCGAGGGCACCGCCATGGAGCTGGACGACTGCGCCTTCCCGCTGCTCCAGGGCATCGACATCTCCGACGACCCGAACGTGGCCTTCGACGGCGCGAACGTCGCCCTGCTGGTCGGCGCCCGCCCCCGCACCAAGGGCATGGAGCGCGGTGACCTCCTGGAGGCCAACGGCGGCATCTTCAAGCCGCAGGGCAAGGCCATCAACGACCACGCCGCGGACGACATCAAGGTCCTGGTCGTCGGCAACCCCGCCAACACCAACGCGCTGATCGCCCAGGCCGCCGCGCCGGACGTACCGCGTGAGCGCTTCACCGCGATGACCCGCCTCGACCACAACCGGGCCATCTCGCAGCTGGCGCAGAAGACCGGCACGCCGGTCTCGGAGATCCAGCGCCTGACGATCTGGGGCAACCACTCCGCCACCCAGTACCCGGACATCTTCCACGCCACGGTCGCCGGCAAGAACGCCGCCGAGACCGTCAACGACGAGAAGTGGCTGGCCGACACCTTCATCCCGACCGTCGCCAAGCGCGGCGCCGCGATCATCGAGGCCCGCGGTGCCTCGTCGGCCGCCTCCGCCGCGAACGCCGCCATCGACCACGTCCACACCTGGGTCAACGGCACCGCCGACGGCGACTGGACCTCGATGGGCATCCCGTCGGACGGCTCCTACGGCGTCCCGGAGGGCCTGATCTCCTCCTTCCCGGTCACCACCAAGGACGGCAAGTACGAGATCGTCCAGGGCCTGGACATCAACGAGTTCTCCCGCTCCCGCATCGACGCCTCCGTCAAGGAGCTGGAGGAGGAGCGCGAGGCGGTCCGCGCCCTCGGCCTCATCTGAGCCGGACTCCTTCCCACGCCGAGCCCGCACTGCCTCAACGGCGGTGCGGGCTCGGCGTTTCGGGGCGCCTACGTCCGGTGCGGATGCCGCCGGATCTCGACGTTGCAGTCGGACACCTTCGACCGGTCCCCGACCGCACCCGCCGCCACCCGCTCCCGGGCCAGCGCCTCGCACACGTCGCAGCCGTCGATCGGTGCCGGATCCCGCACCGGCTCGCCCAGCTGAACGGCCTCTCCTGCGCGCCCTTTCACCACACCACCTCCGGCAGGCGGCGCGCGTGCTGCCGCCGCTCGTGCGCGATGAGATACGGACGCACGAGCGCGGAGTCCTCACCCCGCAGCACCTCCGTGTGCCGGACGCGCACCCAACGGGGCGGAGCGACGGGCCGTACCGGCGGCGCCTCCACGGGCCGATGACGCCCGCTGCCGGGCAGTAACAGCCGTAGCAGCGGCTCGAAGAGCCGGATAACGTGGTGCATGTCATCAATCTTTCTCTGGGTTGAAGGCCACGCCCCCGGACGTCTGCCAACGTCGCGGGGGTTCGCCGTTCATTACTCTGGGTGTGTTCATCGTTGCTCAGCGGGGTGGGTGGTTTCAACGCTGAGCGCGTGTCAGTGAGCAACTGTCACAAGGGGGTGCCGTGAGTCGACGCAATGGCGCGGGGGGAGCGGCTGCTACGACGGCTGTCGTGTTCGGCGAGGTGCTGAAGCACCATCGGGAGGCGGCGGGACTTACCCAGGCCGGCTTGGCGCGGAAGATTCCGTGCGACCGCTCGCACGTAGCGCGCGTCGAGGCGGGAACCCGTGTGCCCCAGGAGACCTTCGCCAAGGCATGCGATGAACTGCTGGGTACGGGCGGGGTGTTGATGCGGCTGTGGGGGCGGATCGACTGGTATCCGGAGGTGCAGCATCCGGACTGGTTCGAGCGCAGGGCTGAGATGGATGCGGTGGCGGTGGCCCTGCATGAATATCAAGAGCGGGTCATCCCGGGCCTTTTGCAGACGCCCGATTATGCGGCGGCCCTGTTCTCGCAGGTCATGAGTGGGCCCGAGGTCGAGGAGCGCGTTCGAGCCCGACTGAGTCGACAGCAACGCTTCCTGGCCGACGGCGGCCCACTGTACGTCGCCCTGCTGGATGAGAGCTGTCTGCGCAACATGGTGGGAAGCGCGGCCGTCATGCGGGACCAGTGTGCGCACTTGCTGGAGGCGGGCCGACGCCCCAACATCCGCATCCAGGTGGTCCCTTCGGACCGACCGGATGTCGCGCGCCCCAACGGCTCCATGTCGCTGATCGAACTTCCCGACGGACATCGATGGGTGTACTCGGAGTCGTTGGACCGTGGCCATTTCAACGACGATCCGGCCCTCTTCAGGCGGCACAGCCATGCTTACGATGTGCTGAGGGCGGACGTTCCGTCAGCCCGTGAGTCCGCCGCTCTGACCAGCGACGTGATGAAGGGGTACGAGCAGCATGAACAGTCACGATCTGAGCGCGGCGACCTGGGTCAAAAGCAGCTACAGCGGCAACAACGGCGGCAACTGCATCGAAGTAGCCCCCGGTATCCCCGGCGTCGTCCCCGTCCGGGACAGCAAGAACGCTGACGGCCCCGTGCTGTTCTTCCCGGTGGGTGGCTGGTCGTCCTTTGTGACTGCCGTCAAGAAAATGACCCTGTCGTGACCTTGCGTTAACTCCCTGACACGGAGTGCTTCCCTGGCCTATGCTGCGGCTTCCGCGAGGCTGTTGGGGGAGGCCGATGGACCGGACGAACGTACCCGCGCAGTTCACGAAGCCCGCACCGCTCGCTCCCGTCCCGCCCGGTGCCAGTGAGGCCACCCGGTTGCTGTGCGCCGGGACGTACCTGGACGACGGGTTCCGGGACGCGGTCATCGACGAACTCTACGTCCACGAGGAGCGGTTCGCCGCGCCCTCGTTGGGGATCGACGCGGCGCGGGTGCTCGCCCACGCGCTGCGCGCCCGGCGTCTGGAGCTGGGCTGGGCTGCGGCGATCATCGGCTTATGGATCGTGGCGATCCCGCTGTCCGGCGGGATGGTGACGTTCTACATCCTCCCCGTCATCCTCATCGGGCTGGCCCGCCTGGTCCGCCGGGCGCCCCTGCCGCAGTGGCTGGCCCGCTCGGCGTCCTTCGTGCTCCGCTGGTACGGCCGGCTCGCCCTGATCTTCTTCATGCTGGGGATGCTGGCCGCCGGGTTCGCGGTCAGCCTCTGGACGCCGCTGATCGGCCGGCTGATCCCCAACCTGCTGTCCCTCGTCGTGCCGGTCGGCGGCGGGAGCGACGGCGGCGACTGGGACGGTTCCTCGTACGGTTCCTCCTACGACAGCGGCAGCGACTCCGGCGTTTCGTCAGCCCTCGCGGCCTTCCCGTTCTGGGTCACGCTGCTGCTGCCGGTCGCGCTGGCCGTCCTGGTCGGGCTGCAGCGCGGGCAGTTCGCCCGTGCCCTGGCCCGGGAACTGTCCAAGGAGCGGTTCCCCGACGTGATGGCCGACCCGGCGGAGCGGGCCGAGGGCTTCCGGTTCCGGCGGCTGCGGGACCGGGTGCGGATCGAGCAGCACGGGCCGCTGGTGATGTACCGCGCGGCCAACCCGTTCTGCGGCGCCGGGTACCCGTACAAGACCTGGTCGCTGTCGGTGGAGCTGGTCCCGCATCCGGACCGGGAGACCGAGCCGCTGGACAACGGCGCGATCCTGGCCCGGATCGTGCCGCTGGTGGAGGCGCTGCGGGAGCCGTCGCCGCACGGCTCGCCGCAGGTGGCGGCCGCGGTCCGTGACCGGCTGCGCGCCCTGGAACTCGACGAGTGCGTCTTCCTGCCGGTCGAGGGCCTGCCCGACCGGGCCGCGGCGCCGTACGCGCCGGAGGCGTTCGAGGCGCACCGGGCCGCCTCGGTCGAGGAGGGCGGCGAGACCCGGCGGCACTTCCTGCGGATCCGGGTCGGCGGCTGGAACGAGGGCATCGTCACCACGGTCTTCGTCCGGGTCCACACCCAGGGCGGGATGCTGATGCTGGAGGTCGCGCCGCACGTGCTGTGGCCGCTGCGGCAGCTCTTCCAGGACGCCGACCGGCTCGCCCACCAGTACCGGCACCATCACCACTTCGGCAAGGCGGTCTGGGCGCTGGCCCAGACGCCGCGCTCGGCCGGGAACGCGCTGCTCACCCTGGCGCGCGGGCTGCGCTCCGCGTGGCGGCTGGCCACCGCCGGGCACGGCGCGGCGCTCCCGGAGGGCCCCGGCGTCTCCGTCCGCGAACTGGGGTCGTACGGCGAGGCGTCGCTGTTCCAGGACATGGACGTGGCGCGGTACCTGAAGACCGTGCAGCAGCGGGTGACGGCCGGGGTGACCACCGCGCTGCGCGAGGCCGGTTACCAGACCGACGAGTTCGAGCAGCGCATCGTGCACGTCGCCGAGGGCGGCGTCTACGTGGAGTCCGCCCAGGGGGCCGTCGGCATCGGCGACCACAACACGATCACGCAGAACACCACCGCGGGTGGCACCGCCCCGAAGGGAAGGAAGAAGAGTGGCAACGGCTGACGCGCGCGGCAACGGCATCCACATCGGCAGCGTCCGGGGCGCCTTCGCCATCGGCGACCACAACACCGTGACGCAGAACGAAGGCGGCTCCGCACCGGCCGCCGATCCGGCGCAGGAGGAACTGCTGCGTGCGGTACGGGAGTTGCGGGGCGATCTGGCCCGGGCGGTGCACAGTCCCGAGGTGACCGCCCTGGACGAGGAACTCGCCGGAACGGAAGACGAGATCGCCGACAGCGGGGCGGCCGGGCCCGGGCGGCTGGCGCGGCTGCGTACGGCGCTGACCGACGCCGGCGCGGTGGTCGGGCTGCTGGCGTCCGGTGCCGCGGTGACCCAGGCGGTCGCGGCCCTGGTGGGTGGGTGACGATGCGACGCGGCGGGCCGGCCCGCTGGAACGACGAGACGCAGAGCTGGGAGGACGGCAGGCCGGCGCCCGCCCCGTACAGCGGCCCGATGCCGCCCCGGCCGACCTTCGCCCCGAGCGCGGGCGCACCACCGCAGCCGCCCTCCGGCCCGTTACCGGGCACCGCTCCCGGCGCCACCCCCGACCCCTTCGCCGGCGTCCCCGGTGCCGCACCCGCTCCTGGTCCGGGCCCCGGGCCCCGCCGCCGTACCGCCCTGATCGCCGGGGTGGCCGTGGCGGTCATCGGTGCCGGGGCCGGCGGCGGCTATCTGCTGTGGAGTCGCGACGGCGACGCGCCGCCCGCCGCCCGCACCCGGGCCTCCGCCCCGCACACGCCGACCGCCGCCACCACCCCGTCCGGCGCCGACAGCACGCCGCCCACGGACGCGGCCCCGTCGCCCGCCGTGCCCGCCGGCTACCGCCTCGTCCACGACGCCAAGGGCTTCACCCTCGCGGTGCCGGACGGCTGGGAGCGCAGCGAGCGCAAGACCGGGGTGTTCTACACCGCGCCGGACGACCGCGGGCTGCTGCAGATCTTCGAGATCACCGAACCGGACATCGCGCCGCGGGAGGCGCTGGAACAGGCGTCGAAGGGGCTGGCCGGCAATCCCGGCTTCGAGCAGATCAGCCTCGGCGCGTTCGACGGCCCGGCGCCGGGCTCGGACGCCGCCCAGCTGGTCTACGCCTATGACAGCGAGCGGCTCGGGACGCGCGTGAAGGTCGTCGACTGCGCCTTCACCACCGACGACGGCCGGCAGTTCGCCGTCCTGGTCCTGGGCACCGAGGCCGACTGGCCGCTCCAGCAGGAGACCCAGCGGATCGCCCTCCAGGCGTTCGTCCCGGAAGGCTGACGGCGCGCCCGCCCCGCCTGCTCGCCCGCCCCGCCTACTCGGCGATCTCGGTGCGCTCCCACCACTCGTAGACCGGCAGCGCCCCCTCGGGGGTGTACTGCTGGCGGGTGGTGGGCCGGAAGTGTTCGTAGCCGCCGCGGAAGGGGATCTTCAGCTCGCTGCCGTGCGGATCGGCCGGCACGATCCGCTCGGGAAGTTCCGCGGGACCGCCCTCAAGCACTGCTTTCGCCGCTGTCTGCACCATGTCTGCATTCTCACTCCGCGGGGTGCGTCGCGCGCGCCGCGGATCAGTCGCGGGGGAAATTCTCCGTGGAGATGCTGAAACCGGGGAATGCGTGTGTGAGGTCGAGCGGCTCGCCGTACTTGAGGGTGAGATCGCGCAGGTACTCGCCGTCCTGGGGGTGCGTGAAGACCCGGCAGCGGCCGAGATAGGGATCGGCGATGACATAGACCGGAATACCGGCTTCGGCGTAGATCGCCTTCTTCGGGCCGTAGTCGTTCACGGCGGTCCCCTGGGAGATGACCTCGGCGATGAGCTCGATGTCCTGATAGCGCCAGCGTCCCAGTGCGTTCTTCTTGGCGCCGTCGGCGAATTTGGCGATGTCCGGGCAGAAGCCGTTCTCCTTGCCGGGGAAATCGATCCGGACGTCCGACAGCACCAGGACGTCCACCCCGAAGCGGTCCTCCAGCGCCCGCAAGAGCTGGCGGATGGTCAGCCAATGCGCGTCCCGCTGCGGCGACATGAAGATTGTCCCCCCGATGATCTCGGTCTTGTAGCCCTCGGGGGAGGCTCCCTCCAGCCGCGCGAACAGGCCGTCCAAGCGCTGTTGGTTCTCGGTGGGCTCAGCCATCTCCATCCCGTCGGTCGCGATCGTTTCGGTCCGCTCAAGGCTGATGGTCATCGTGCCGCTCCTCCCCGCTGCCACGTCGTACGGCCAGCCGCACGGTTCAACGATAGGCACCGGAGCCAGTTACTCGCTGTAGCGGCATATGCCGTTCACGCGGTGTGTGTCCCCTGGAACAGGTCCTCCAGTGCCGAGATGTCGACGGTGTCGCCGGGGGCCGGGGTCGTGGTGGGGACGGGGGTGCCGTAGTTGCTCAGGAGGACGGTGCCCTTCTGGTCGTCGGCCTCGGCGGTGAGCTTGAGGGGGTAGTGGGTGCCCTTGATCGCGACGTAGAGGGTCTCGGTGACGCCGTCGGTGTGTTTGACGACGGGGAGGACGGGGGCGCCCTCGTGGGTCGTGGGGTGGCCCTTGGTGAGCTTGGCGGTGGGGGTGGGCTCGCCGGACGGGGGCGGCTCGCCGGGGCCGGCGGCGGACTTCTGGAAGGCGCTGAGGTCGCAGGCCGTGGCGAGGTTCTTCAGGAAGGCGTCGTGGTCGGCGGTGCCGTGCAGGAACGTGTTGCGGTACTTGGCGGCCGCCCGGGCGCCCTCCTCACCGGGCAGCTGGCTCTTCCAGAACGCCGCGTCCGGCTTCATCCACACCTGGTTGCCGCGCTTGATGATCTCCACGCGGCCGAGCGAGCCCTTGCTGATCGCGCCGGCGCAGTTGCCGGCCTTGTCGAGGGTGATGTCGAGCTTGGTGGGGTCGGCGGTGGTCTCGGTACGCAGTCGCAGGGACTTCGCGGTCACGAGCTGGTGCAGGGCGTCGTCGGAGATCTGCTGGGCCGATTTCCCCGCGAGGTCGCCCTCACCGTCGGGATCGCCGGCCGCCGCGGCGCCCGTACAGGCGGCCCCGGCGAGCAGGGCCGCTCCGCAGCCCAGGGCGGTGGCGGTGGCGGCACGCCGTCTGGTGGTCATCTCGATACCTCCGGGCGGTGGGGGCGGAGGGGTGTATGAGGGACGGTCGCACGGACCACCTGCTGCCGGCGGGACGTACGGCGCGATCTTCCCGCTTGGACATACGGCTATTCAGGGTACGTTCTGGGGCATTTCTCTGCACACCGAGTGAGTCGGCTCACTTTCCCTGAATGTTTGGGCATAGGTGAGGCGCTTCCGGGGAGGGGTCCCCGTTGCTGGTGACGCCACTGGTTGCACCAGTGGGAACACAACGAAGACCGGAAGGCAGAAGAAACGTGTCGGCAAGCGAGACCATTCACGTAGACGGGGTGTGGCGGGACGCCGCGTCCGGGGCCACCCGAGAGGTCCTCGACCCCGCCGACGCGACGACCCTCCAGGTGGTGGCCGAGGGCGGTGCCGAGGACGCGGACGCCGCGGTCGCGGCCGCCGCCCGGGCCTTCGACGGCGGCGCGGGCGCCTGGCCCCGTACGCCGGTCGCCGAGCGGTCCGCGCTGCTGCGCCGGGTCGCCGACCTGCTGCAGCGCGACCGCGAGGAGATCGCGCTCATCGAGAGCCGGGACACCGGCAAGACCCTGGAGGAGGGCCGGGTCGACGTCGACGACGTCACCAACGCCTTCCGGTACTTCGCCGACGTGGTGATGAACGAGAGCGGCGGCCGGGTCGTCGACGCCGGTTCCGCCGATGTGCACAGCGTGGTCGTGCACGAGCCGGTCGGCGTCTGCGCGCTGATCACGCCGTGGAACTACCCGCTGCTGCAGGCCAGTTGGAAGATCGCGCCGGCCCTCGCGGCCGGCAACACTTTTGTGATCAAGCCCAGCGAGGTCACCCCGCTGTCGACCGTGCACCTGGTCAAGCTGCTGGTCGAGGCCGGGCTGCCGGCCGGGGTCGCCAACATCGTCACCGGCGCCGGTCTGCCGGTCGGCCAGCGGCTGGCCGAGCACCCGGACGTCGACCTGTTCTCCTTCACCGGTGGCCTGGTCAGCGGCACGAAGGCCGGTGCGGCCGCGGTCTCCGGCGCCAAGAAGATCGCGCTGGAGCTCGGCGGCAAGAACCCGAACGTGGTCTTCGCCGATGCCTGCGCCACCGAGGAGGGCTTCGACACCGCCGTCGACCAGGCGCTCAACGCCGCGTTCATCCACAGCGGGCAGGTCTGCTCCGCCGGCGCCCGGCTGATCATCGAGGAGTCGGTGCGCGACCGCTTCGTGGCCGAACTCGCCCGCCGCGCCAAGAAGATCAAGCTCGGCCGGGGCACCGAGGACGGCGTGGAGTGCGGCCCCCTGGTCTCCCAGCAGCAGCTCGACAAGGTCGAGGCGTACGTCGCCTCCGCGCTGGCCGAGGGTGCCCAGCTGCGGTGCGGCGGGGCCCGGCCCGAGCCGTCCGCCGTCCGCCCGGCCACCGGCTACTTCTACGCGCCGACCGTGCTGGACGGCTGCCACCGCGAGATGAAGGTCGTCCGCGAGGAGACCTTCGGGCCGATCCTGACGGTGGAGACCTTCGGCACCGAGGACGAGGCCGTCGCGCTCGCCAACGACACCGAGTACGGCCTGGCCGGCGCGGTGTTCTCCGCCGACACCGCGCGCGCCCGCCGGGTCGCCGCGCGGCTGCGGCACGGCACGGTCTGGATCAACGACTACCACCCCTACCTCCCGCAGGCGGAGTGGGGCGGCTTCGGAAAGTCCGGCATCGGGCGGGAACTCGGCCCCACGGGTCTGGACGAGTACCGCGAGAGCAAGCACATTTACGAAAACCTCCGGCCCGAGCCGGTGCGGTGGTTCGCGGGCTGACCGGTCCCCCGCCGGACCGCGGCTGACCGCCCGCCTCCCCTCGCCCCCCGCACCACCTGAGAATTTTGCAAGAAGGAGCACCCTCCATGCCCGTGTACGACTACGTCGTGGTCGGCGGTGGTACCGCCGGTTCCGTCATCGCCTCCCGCCTCACCGAGGATCCGGACGTCACCGTCGCCGTCATCGAGGGCGGCCCGTCCGACATCGACCGCGAGGACGTGCTGACGCTGCGCAAGTGGCTCGGCCTCCTCGGCGGCGAGCTGGACTACGAGTACACGACCACCGAGCAGCCGCGCGGCAACTCGCACATCCTGCACAGCCGGGCCAAGGTGCTCGGCGGCTGTTCGTCGCACAACACCCTGATCTCCTTCAAGCCGCTGCCGTCCGACTGGGACGAGTGGGAGGCGGCCGGCGCCACCGGCTGGGGCGCGAAGGAGATGGACCCCTACTTCGGCAAGCTGCGCAACAACATCGTGCGGGTGGCGAAGAAGGACCAGAACCAGATCGCGACGGACTGGATCGAGGCCACCAAGACGGCGCTCGGCGTCCCGGAGGTCGTCGGGTTCAACGACAAGCCCTTCGACGAGGGCGTCGGCTTCTTCGACCTCTCGTACCACCCCGAGAACAACAAGCGGTCGTCCGCCTCGGTCGCCTACCTGCACCCGCACATCGAGGCCGGCGACCGGCCGAACCTCACGCTGATGCTGGAGACCTGGGCGCACAAGCTGGAGCTGGACGGCACCACCGCCAAGGGCGTCCACGTCCGCACGAAGGACGGTGCGGAGGTCTACGTCGAGGCCGCCCGCGAGGTGCTGGTGTGCGCCGGCGCCGTCGACACCCCGCGGCTGCTGATGCACTCCGGCATCGGGCCGAGGAAGGACCTGGAGGCGCTCGGCATCCCCGTCGTGCACGACCTGCCGGGCGTCGGCGAGAACCTGATCGACCACCCCGAGTCGGTGATCGTCTGGGAGACCAACGGGCCGATCCCGGGCAACTCCGCGATGGACTCGGACGCGGGTCTGTTCGTCAAGCGGGACCCGGAGCACAAGGGCCCCGACCTGATGTTCCACTTCTACCAGATCCCGTTCACCGACAACCCCGAGCGGCTGGGCTACGAGCGCCCCGAACACGGCGTCTCGATGACCCCGAACATCCCCAAGTCCCGCTCCCGCGGCCGCCTCTACCTCACCTCCGCGGACCCCGAGGTCAAGCCCGCCCTCGACTTCAAGTACTTCGAGGACGAGGACGACTACGACGGGCAGACCCTCGTCGACGGCATCAAGCTGGCCCGCGAGATCGCCCGGGCCGAGCCGTTCAAGAAGTGGCTCAAGCGCGAGGTCTTCCCCGGTCCCCACGTGACCGACGACGCGGAGATCAGCGAGCTGGTGCGCAAGGCCGCGCACACCGTCTACCACCCCGCCGGCACCTGCAAGATGGGTGCTGCCAACGATGAACTCGCCGTCGTCGACCCGGAGTTGAAGATCCGCGGTCTGCACGGCATCCGGATCGCCGACGCCTCGGTCTTCCCGACGATGCCGGCGGTCAACCCGATGCTGGGCGTGCTCATGGTGGGGGAGAAGTGCGCCGAACTGCTCCAGAAGGCTCCTACCAAGGGAGGTGATGCGTGATGGCTACCACCTCCGCCGGCGCATCCGAGATACCCAACGCCCGCAAAGCCGCCGACGCCGCCGAGGACGGCCGCGAGGTCGTCTTCTCCGTCCGCCACCTGTGGAAGGTCTTCGGCCCCAAGGCCGACAAGATCCCCGACGACACCTCCGTCACCGGGCTGAGCGCCCAGGAACTGCGCGAGCGGACCGGCTGCACCGCCGCCGTCCGTGACGTCTCCTTCGACGTCCACAAGGGCGAGGTCTTCGTCGTCATGGGCCTGTCCGGCTCCGGCAAGTCCACCCTCGTCCGGTGCCTGACCCGGCTGATCGAACCGACCAGCGGCGACCTGGAGATGGACGGCGAGGACGTCCGCGCCATGGACCGCACCGCACTGCGCGAACTGCGCCGCCGCCGCGCCGCCATGGTCTTCCAGCACTTCGGCCTGCTGCCGCACCGCACCGTCGTCGACAACGTCGCCTACGGCCTGGAGATCCAGGGCGTCGGCAAGGCCGAACGGCGCGAGAAGGCCAACGAGATGGTCGACAAGGTGGGCCTGGCCGGACTGGAGAAGCGCCGCCCCGGGCAGCTCTCCGGCGGTCAGCAGCAGCGCGTCGGACTCGCCCGCGCGCTCGCCGTCGACCCCGAGGTCCTGCTGTTCGACGAGCCGTTCAGCGCGCTCGACCCGCTCATCCGCCGCGACATGCAGGAAGAGGTCGTCCGCCTGCACCGCGAGGAGGGCCGCACCATGGTCTTCATCACCCACGACCTCGCCGAGGCGCTGCGGGTCGGCGACCGGATCGCCCTGATGCGCGACGGCGAGATCGTCCAGCTCGGCACCCCCGAGGAGATCGTCGGCTCCCCGGCCGACGACTACGTCCGCGACTTCGTCCGGGACGTCCCCCGCGAGCAGGTGCTGACCGTCCGCCGCGCGATGCGCCCGGCCGAGGACGGCGAGGCCGACCAGGGCCCGGCGCTGGCCGCCGACACCCTGATCTCGGACGCCATCGAGGCGGTGGCCCGCTCCGGCGGCGCCGCCCGGGTCGTCGACGGCGGCCGCTGCCTGGGCGTCGTCGACCACGCCTGCCTGCTCAACGTGGTCGCCCGGATCGACGAGGACCGGCCCGGCGAGGTGGCTGCCTGATGATGTACGCCGCCACCCCCCGCCACGGCGCCGTCCGCGCCGTCGGCTCCAGAGCCCCCGTCGCCTCCCGCCGCTCCCGGCTGCGTGCCGCGCTGCTGCGCCGCTGGCGCGAGGCCCAGCGCGCCGCCGCCCTGGGCGTGCCGACCGGCACCGTGAAGCGGGGGCGCGCATGAGCGAGCGTAGCGAGCGAATCATGCAGAGGTGCGTGCCGTGCGAATGCAGGGCCGAGCGAAGCGAGGTTTCAGCATGAGCACCGCATCCGCACCCCCCGCCACTCAGCGCGGCCTCGGCGCCGACGCCCCCAAGGCCAATCCGGCCCGCGCCCTGCTGGGCCGCCGCGGCGTCGCCAAGCTCCTGCTGCTCGCCGTCGCCGCGGCCGTCCTGGTCCCCGTGGTGCACGCCGCCTGGCCCGGCGCCGCCTGGCCCTCCGCGCTCACCGTCGACCTGTCCGGACCGCTCGGGAAGACCAGCGACTGGATCATCGACAACCGCGACAACCACTGGCTGTTCGTCTACTTCCTCGGCCACCTCTCCAACGCCGTGGTCATCTCCGTCCGCGCGGTCTACCTGCTGCTGCTCGCCCTCGGCTGGGCCGGCGTGACCACCGGCGTCACGCTGATCGCCTGGCGGGTGGCCGGCTGGCGGATCGCCGCCACCGCGCTGGTCTCCCTCCTCGTCAGCGGGGCGCTCGGGATGTGGGTCCCGACCATGCAGACGCTGGCGCTGATGGTCGTGGCGGTCGCCGTCTCGGTCGTCGTCGGCGCACTGCTCGGACTGGCCGCCGGCCTCTCCGAGCGGCTGTTCCGGATCCTCCGCCCGGTCCTCGACACCATGCAGGTGCTGCCGGCCTTCGCCTATCTGCTGCCCGTCGTGCTGATCTTCGGCATCGGCGTGCCGGCCGCGCTGCTGGCCACCGTCATCTACGCGGCCCCGCCGATGGCCCGGCTCACCGCGCTCGGACTGCGCGGCGCCGACCCCGGCGTACTGGAGGCGGTCTCCTCGCTCGGCGCCACCGGACGGCAGCGGCTGCTGACCGCCCGCCTCCCGCTGGCCCGCAAGGAACTGCTGCTCGGCGTCAACCAGACGATCATGATGGCGCTGTCCATGGTCGTGATCGCCTCGATGATCGGCGCGGCCGGCCTCGGTGACCGCGTCTACCAGGCGCTCGCCTCCGTCGACGTCGGCGCCGCGCTCTCCGCCGCCATCCCGATCGTGCTGCTGGCCATCGTCATGGACCGCACCACCGCCGCGGCCGGCGCCCGGATCGGCGCGGCCGGCAACACCGCCACCGCCGGCCCGGCGTGGCTGCGCGGCTGGCAGGTCTGGACCGGCGTGGCCGCCCTCACCGCCCTGCTGGCCCTGGCCGGCCGGCTGACCGGCTCCGCAGTCTGGCCCGGCGCCTGGTTCGTGGACATCGCCCACCCGGTCAACGACTTCAAGGAGTGGATGGTCGACCACCTCTACTCCGGCGTCCCGGTCATCGGCGGCACCGCCGACTGGGCCGCGCACTTCACCAACTGGGTGCTCAACCCGCTGCGCGACGGCCTGACCGCGCTGCCCTGGTACGGCACGCTGCTCATCGTCGCCGCGCTGGCCTGGCTCATCGGCACCTGGCGCACCGCCCTGACCGCCGTCCTCGCGATGGCCGCCATCGGTGTGCTGGGCGTGTGGAAGCCGTCCATGAACACCCTCTCCCAGGTGCTCGCCGCCCTGGTCGTGACGCTGGTGCTGGGCTTCGGCACCGGTGTCCTGGCGGCCGGCAGCAAGCGGTTCGAGGCGATCCTCCGCCCGGTCCTGGATGTCATGCAGACCATGCCGCAGTTCGTGTACCTGATCCCGGTCGTCGCGCTGTTCGCCGTGGGCCGCGCCCCGGCCGCCGCGGCCGCGGTCGTCTACGCGCTGCCCGCGGTCATCCGCATCACCACCCAGGGCCTGCGCCAGGTCGACCCCGCCGCGATGGAGTCGGCCCGCTCGCTGGGCGCCACCCGCTGGCAGATGCTCCGCCAGGTGCAGCTGCCGCTGGCCCGGCCGGCCCTGCTGCTCGCCGTCAACCAGGGCGTGGTCCTGGTCCTCGCCGTCGTCATCATCGGCGGCCTGGTCGGCGGCGGTGCCCTCGGCTACGACGTGGTCACCGGCCTGGCCACCGGAGACCTGGCCCTCGGCCTGGTCGCGGGTGTGGCCATCGTGTGCCTGGGCCTGATGCTCGACCGGGTCACCCAGCCCACGGAACGCCGTACGACGGGGAAGGGAGCCTGATCATGTCCCGTACGCGCAAAGCCTTCCTCGGTACGACCGTGCTCGCCGGCACGGTGGCGCTCTCGCTGTCCCTGTCCGCCTGCGGCAAGGCCGACATGACCAAGCAGACCTCGCCGTTCGCCGCGGCCAAGGGCTCGAAGTCGGTCACGCTGTCCGTGCAGACCTGGGTCGGCGCGCAGTCCAACGTGGCCGTCGCCAAGTACCTGCTGGAACACCAGCTGGGCTACCACGTCGACACCGTCCAGGTGGACGAGATCCCCGCCTGGGACGCCCTCAGCCAGGGCCGGGTCGACGCGATCCTGGAGGACTGGGGCCACCCGGACCAGGAGAAGCGGTACGTCAAGGACAAGAAGACGATCACCGCGGGCGGCGGCAACGGCGTCACCGGCCACATCGGCTGGTGGGTGCCCAAGTATTGGGCCGACAAGCACCCCGAGGTCACCAACTGGAAGAACCTCAACAAGTTCGCCAAGCAGCTGCGCACGTCCGAGAGCGGCAACAAGGGCCAGCTGATGGACGGTTCGCCGTCCTACGTCACCAACGACAAGGCGCTGGTGAAGAACCTCCACCTCAACTACGAGGTGGTGTTCGCCGGCTCCGAGGCGGCCCAGATCACCCAGATCCAGCAGTTCGCCAAGGCGAAGAAGCCCTTCCTCACGTACTGGTACGAGCCGCAGTGGCTCTTCAACCAGGTGCCGATGGTGGAGGTCAAGCTCCCCAAGTACACCGACGCCTGTGCGGAGAAGGGCACCAAGGACCCGCAGTCCATCGACTGCGCGTACCCCACCACCCCGCTCCAGAAGTACTTCAACACCAACTTCGCCAAGAGCGGCGGCAGCGCCGCGGCGTTCCTGAAGAACTTCAAGTGGACCAAGGACGACCAGAACGAGGTCTCCGAATCCATCGCCTCGGGCGGCCTGTCCGCCGATGAGGCGGCCAAGCGGTGGGTGGACAAGCACCCGGACGTCTGGAAGAGCTGGCTGCCGAAGAAGAAGTAGGCGGTCGCCGGCCGGACGTCGGACGAAGGGGGTGCGGGCCCGTGGGCCCGCACCCCCTTCGCGTGCGCCGGGCGAACCCTCGGCTACGGGCCGTCCGGGCGGCACAGCCGCACGGTGCGTTCCGGCTCGGTCCGGTACGAGTGGTCGAGCCGCCACCCCTGCTCGGCGGCCACCCGCAGCACCGCCTGGGCGCCGGCCGCGCGGTAGTGCCGGCTGCTGACGGCGACCCGGCGCAGGATCCGGCCGTCGTCGTCGGCGGTGTAGTGGGCGCGCCGGTCGCGGGCCAGCTCCGTGGCGAACCGCTTGGCCAGGTACCTCCGCAGATGGGCCGCGTACGCCTCCGGGTCGCGGCGCAGCTCCAGCGTGCGCAGCCGCGGCAGGAAGACGAACGTCAGCAGCGGCATCGCGAGCCGGGCGGGCAGCGGTCCCCAGGGTGCGCCGGGCGGCACCGGCGGGCCGTAGGGGTCGGGCACCCCGGTGTGCACCGGGGGCGGCAGCAGCCGGAAGAGGTGCACCTTCTCCGTGCCGGCGCGGTGCCGGGTCCAGTCCACCGACCAGCCGTGGCGCCGGGCCAGTTGCTCGACGCCGCCCGCGCCCAGTCCGCGGTAGTGGCGCAGCGGCAGCTGTGTGGTGGCCCGCCGGACGCCGCTCGGCGGGAGCAGGGCCGGCGCCCAGCCGCTGTTCTCCTCCGCCTTGGCGAACCGTCCCCGCAGCAGTTCCTCGGTGAACGGCGCCCAGTCCTCGGCCCGTCCGCGCCACTCGATGCGCAGCCGCCGCCAGGAGAGCGCGGCCTTCGAGAAGCTGAACACCCCGGGCGGCGGGCCGACGTTGGCGTTGCCGGCGCCGTCGAGCCAGATCGCGAGGACGACCAGCCCGACCGCGACCAGGACCCACAGCGGGAGGTAGACGAACTGCAGCACGAACTGCGCCACCAGCCCGGTCCGGGACCGCCGCGGCGCCGGCCCGGCACCGGGCCCGGGCCGCGGCGGAGGCGGCGGCTCGGTGAACGACGGGGCCGCGGGCCCGGGTCCGGGGCCGGGTGGGGACATGGGTCTCCTCATCGGATGGCGCGTGGCGGGGTGTTGTCCGAAAGGAGCCTAGGACCCGTCGGTCAGGTCCTGGTGAGCCGGGTGGGGGCTCACCCGTTCGGATGGCGGCCGGGGAGTTCCGCCCGGCGCACGGGCCGGGACGCCCGAGGATGCCACCATGCCGCTTCCTCCGAAATGCCCCACGACCGACTGTGACGACTGGTTGTGGAAGGACACCACCCAGACCAGTACCGACTGGGACAACTGGCGCTGGTGGTGCTGCCGTTGCCAGAAACAGTGGTACCCCACGGCGGAACAACTCGGGGAGTTCCGCCATGGGGCATCAGGAGGACCGGGCGGCGCGGGACGGCAGCCGCGCGCCGCCGCGTACCGGGACCCGAGGGTGGCCGCCGCCCGTCCCTGACGCGCGGCGGTCCGCACCGGCTCAGGCGTTGTGCAGGCTCGCCCGCCAGTAGCCCTGCACACCGGCGTCGAGGGCCTGGAGCTTGTCGAGCCCCTTGCCGAAGGAGGCGTAGCGCGGGGTGGCCTTCCAGGTGGCCGAGAGGGTGGCCGCCCCACGGAACAGGCGCGGCGTGCCGCCGCCCTTGATGTCCACCGCCGCGTTGACGTTGGTCACCGTCGCGCCGCCGCCCTTGAGCTGGGTGGCCCGGCCGCCCTTGGCCAGGTACTGCACCCACACCTTCTCGGTGGTGACCGGGATGCCGAAGATCTCCTCCGACATGGCGAAGCCGACCCGGGTGTTCACCGCACCGGCGACCTTCCCCTTGGTCTCGACCCGCACCTCCTTCACGAACGACACGTCCGGGTTGTACGGAGCGGCCCTGCGCAGGCCCCCGGGCCGGGTGGTGCCCTTCAGCGACGCGGTGAGCGCCTGGTAGACCTTGCGGTTCTGCAGGTAGCCGACGAACTTCTGCTGCTTGGCCTTCGGCAGCGCGCGGAACGCCTTGAGGGTCCGCTTCGCCTCGGGGGTGTGCCGGGACGCCAGGTACTGCAGGTAGCCCGTGACCGTCAGCTTGCTCGTGAGCGACTGCTCCGCGGCGCCCACGGGGGCCGGCGCCGCCGGCCGGCCGGCGGCCGAGGCCGCGGGTGCCAGCGCCGTGAGCGCCGCCGCGCCGGCCACGGCGGCCGACCCGATCCGGCGCATGGTGGAACCGCTGCTCATGAAATCTCCTCTTGCTCTGTTCCGGGGTACGGAGGGGAGACCGAGCGTACGAACGGGGCCGCGCGGGCGGTATTGACCCTTTGGCCGGTGCCCCTCGGGACAGGCCGGGGTCGGGGAGATCCACTTCGCAAACTCGTACCGGCGGTTTAGGAACCCTTTAAGATCTGCGGTAAGTGCTCTTTCCGGCCATGTGGCCTCGCTTTGCTGGGCAGTTACCGACCGTGACGCCGCTCATGCCGGGCCGAGGCCGCGTCGGGCGGTCACCGCGCCCGCCTCCCGGAGTCACAGCCGGGGCGGACCGCGGACCGCAGCGCACGATGACCGCACGCCCATGTTCGTCCGCCGGAACCCCGACTCGACCAACCGGGGAGAAAGCGGGTCGACCGTGCCCAGCAGGACTCATAAGCAGAATACGGGGAAGGTAGAACTGCTTTGCCTCAGAGTCATACGTGCAACAAAAGCGACCTATCGGCTGCGCGGATAACCGTGGCGTACCCCACGAGCCCGCGCCCGACACCGGGAGACCCCTCCAGAATCCCTCATCTGACGCCGCGCGAACGCCAAGTGCTCATCCTCATCGGAAAGGCCGCGTCCAACCGGGAGATCGGGCAGCAACTCGGCATCACCGAACGCACCGTCAAGGCTCACCTGGCCAATCTCATGACCAAGATTGAGGTGGCCACCCGTATCGAGGCGGCCATCTTCGCCTACGCCCACCATCACGACATCAGCCCGCCGGACGGCAGTCTCCCGGTGGACCGTTCGTAATCCCGGCAGGCCGCCGGAAACCTCCTCGCCCTGGGGACGGGCGAGGAGGTTCCTTTACCTTCGGTCGAAATCCTCAATTCCCCTCCGCGGGCGTCCCTTTCGGTCAATGACCGGAAGTCCGTTGGCCATCCGTCCGATGCCCGAAGAGGCAATAGCGGAATGCCGGACGGCGGCGGAAGACTCCTTCCGGCGATCACCGACAACCGGTGCGCCGCGAAAGAGAGAAGAGGAGTTCCATGCGCAAGACGATGCGGATGGCCGCCACCGCCCTCGCCGCCGCGGTCACGCTGGGTGTCGCGGCACCCATGGCCAGCGCGGCCCAGCACTCCCGGACGCCGGTCGTCTCCTCGGTCCAGGTGGGCGCGGTCCGCTCGGCCGGTGACGTGAACACCCTCACCGCGGTGACCTACGCGGCCGGCCTCGACAAGGCCCAGGTGCCGGGCATTTCGGGCAAGGACGCCAAGGACCGCGCCAAGGCGATCGTGAAGTTCCTCAAGAAGGTGCTCGGCAAGCACTACAAGGAGGCCAAGGCCGCCGCGAAGAAGGGCGTCGCCGCCTTCCGGAAGTGGGTGAAGACCCTCAAGCCGTCGAGCCCGGTCCGGATCGTCCTGGAGAAGGTCGACAAGTACGTGCTGGAGCTGATCGTCAAGCTCCTGCGGTAACCACCCGCCACAGGCCCACCTCCAGGAGAGGCTCAGGACCACCCCCGAGGTCCTGGGCCTCTCCGTCTTCCGCCCCCCGGCCGCTGCCTGCCTCCTGTGGGGGGAGCGCGGGCGGCACTCGGCCCCGCACCGCTGCCGCCGGTGCGGGGCCGTCCGACGTGCGGCGACCCCTCCTGTTATGTCCCCCGGCCTTCCGGCCCTGGCCGTCCCGCGAGCCCTGAGGGGCGGCATAGTAGGGCGCAGTCCGAGACGGGACATGACACACCACACCATGGCGCCGCGTGCCGCGGCCGCCACGCACCGGGGGGACTTCCGCTTCCATGCCTGCCATCCGCCGTTCCACCGCCGCGGCCGCCGCCGTGGCCGCGCTGCTCGCGGTCACCGCCACCGGCTGCGGCCCCAGCGACGACAAGGCCGCCGCGCCCGGCAGTTCGGCCGCCGCCGACCAGAAGGGCCCGGGCGACGGGGGCCTGAAGCTGCCCAAGGGCATGCCGACCAGCATCGACGGCCTGAAGAAGTGGAAGGACGGCGGCTGGAACGACTGGGGCGACTGGGCCCGCAAGGCCTCGGACTTCGCCAACCCGATCATCAAGGACCACTGGAAGGCGGACCGGCTGGCCAAGGCCAAGGCCGCCCCGGAGATCGGGGTGAACGCCACCGGCGTGGGCAGCGGCTCCGCCTCCGACCCCGAGCCGCGGCCGGTCACCGCCGAGCAGGTCGCCCGCCCGTACCACCAGCACATGGCGCCGGTCGGCAAGATCTTCTTCGACAGCCCCAAGGGCCCGATGGTCTGCTCCGGCACGATCGTCGAGGACCCGGCACACCCGGGCAAGTCCAACCTGGTGTGGACCGCCGGCCACTGCGTGCACTCCGGCAAGCAGGGCGGCTGGATGCGCAACATCGTCTTCGTGCCGTCGTACAACGACAACGGCGTCCCGATGAACCAGGTCGGCGCCACCCCCGCCCAGCAGGTCACCCCCTACGGCCGCTTCTGGGCGGACTGGATCACCACCTCCGGTGAGTGGATCAACATGGGCAGCGAGGAGACCGGCAACGGCGGCTCGGCCTACGACTTCGCGGTGCTGCACGTGAAGCCGGAGAACGGCAGCGGCAAGTCGCTCCAGGAGACCGTCGGCGCCGCCGCACAGGTGTGGTTCAACGCCCCCTCCGCCGACGGCATCAGCTCCCTCGACGCGTTCGGCTACCCGGCCGCGCCCCCGTACGACGGCGCGCGGATGATGAACTGCCCGGCCCGCCCCGGCCGGCTGGTCATGCAGCAGGGCACGCCCGCCATGCACCGCATCGGCTGCACGATGACCGGCGGCACCTCCGGCGGCGGCTGGTTCGTCAACCGCGGCGGCAAGCTGACCCTGGTCTCCAACACCTCCATCAGCTCCAACGCCCACACCTGGCTGGCCGGCCCGCACCTCGGCCCCGAGGCGCAGCGGGTCTTCGACGGCATCAGCCGCAAGTTCGCCGGCCAGTAGCCGGCGCCCCGCTCCCTGCGGAGGAACGTCCTCCTACGGCCCCGGCGGCAGCGCCCGGCACAGCGCCGCCAGGGCCGCCGGGAAGGCACTCTCGGACGGGGTGGCATAGCCGACGACCAGGCCGTGCCGGGGCGGCGTCGGCGCCTCCGGATGGCGGTACTCCGACAGTCCGTCGAGGGCCAGACCCTGCCAGCGGGCGGCCCGCAGCGCGGCCCGCTCGTCCGACTCGCCCGAGTTGTCCGGGAGTTGGAGGACGGCGTGCAGCCCGGCGGCGATGCCGGTGACGCGCAGCCCCGGCGCATGGCCGGCCACCGCGGCGACCAGCTGGTCCCGGCGCCGCCGGTAGCGCTGCCGCATCCGGCGGACGTGCCGGTCGTAGGCGCCGGACGTCAGGAACTCCGCGAGGGTGAGCTGGTCGGTGACCCCGGCCCACGCCTCCCGTTCGCCCTTCGCCGCGAGGACCGCGTCGACCAGCCGGCCGGGCAGCACCATCCAGCCCAGCCGCACCGCGGGCGACAGGCTCTTGCTGACCGATCCGAGGTGGATCACCCGCTCCGGGTCCAGTCCCTGCAGGGCGCCGACCGGCCGGCGGTCGTAGCGGAACTCACCGTCGTAGTCGTCCTCGATGACGTAACCACCGCCGGACCGCGCCCAGTTGATGGCGGCGGCCCGGCGGTCGGGGTGCAGCGGGACGCCGGTGGGGAACTGGTGGGCCGGGGTGAGCAGCACCGCCCGCACCTCGTCCAGATCCGTCAACTGCCCGGTGTCCGCGCCGATTTCGTCGACCGCCAGGGGGCGGGTGACGGTGCCGGCCGCGGCCAGGAGCTGCCGGTGGAAGGGCAGGCCGTACGACTCGACGGCGAGCGGACCGGGCAGGACGGCCGGGAACAGCAGCCGCAGGGCGTGCGCGAAACCGGAGCAGACGACGATCCGGCCGGGGTCGGTGCGGACACCGCGGGTGCGCGCCAGATAGTCGGTCAGCGCGCGGCGCAGTTCCGGGCGGCCGCGCGGATCACCGGGCCCGAACGCGTCGTCGGGGGCGGCGGTCAGCGCCCGGCGGGCGGCGGCGACCCAGGCCGTGCGGGGGAACGCGGCGGCATCCGGCTGCCCCTGGAGGAGGTTGTGCCGGGGGCGGGCCGCCGGGGCGCGGTGGGCCGGGGCCCGGGTGGGCGTCAGCGGCTGCGCCCGGTGTGCCACGCGGGTGCCGGAGCCCTGGCGGGCGGTGAGCCAGCCCTCCGCGACGAGTTCGGCG
Organism: Streptomyces bugieae; assembly: GCF_036352915.1. NCBI lineage: Bacteria > Bacillati > Actinomycetota > Actinomycetes > Kitasatosporales > Streptomycetaceae > Streptomyces > Streptomyces bugieae. The sequence continues at coordinate 66,657 of NZ_JAZBJP010000009.1, read as the reverse complement.
TAGGCGTCGGCGACGGTGTTGCGGGCGAGGCCGAGGTCGGCGGCGAGCGAGCGGTACGGCGGCAGGCGGGTGCCGGGGGCCAGCCGCCCGGACCGTACGGCCTCGCGGAGCGCGCCGAGCAGGGCGGCGCGGCGGCCGCCCGGACCGGTCAGTTCCAGATGCAGATCGGCGCCCAGGCCCGCGGCGGAATTGACCCATGATTCCGACATGGAAATGCACCCTACAGCCGGTCGCCCGGACTCATAGATTCAAGGCATGACGAACACCGCAGGGCATGAGATGACGAACAACGCACCCACCCACGAAGCCGCCGAGGCCGCCGGAACCACCGAAGTCCGCGTCCCCCGGGTCAATTTCGCCAAGGCCGCCCCCAAGGCCTTCCGGGCGCTGATCGGCTTCGACGCCGCGGCCCGTGAGGGGCTGGACCCGGCCCTGGTCGAACTGGTCCAGATCCGGTCCTCGCAGCTCAACAAGTGCGCCTACTGCCTGCACATGCACACCAGCGACGCCCGCAAGGCGGGGGAGAGCGAGGAGCGGCTGCACATGGTCGCCGTCTGGGAGGAGGCGGCGCACTTCTTCACCGACCGGGAGCGGGCGGCGCTGGCGCTCACCGAGGCCGTCACGCTGGTCGCGCACGGCGGGGTGCCGGACGCGGTGTACGAGCGGGCCGCCCGGCACTTCGCGGAGGACGAACTGGCCCGGCTGCTGGCGCTGATCTTCACCATCAACACCTGGAACCGGATCGCGCTCAGCACCGGCAAGGTCGCCGGGACCGACGAACGCTGACGCGGGGCCGGGCGGGGCGGGCGACCCCTGTACGCCCGGGCGGAGCGGGCGACCCCTGTACGCCCGGGCGGAGCGGGCGACCCCTGTACGCCCGCCCCACCGCGTCCGGTTCGTAGCGGCTAGCCCTCCGCGGGCCGCCCGCCCCGCAGCCGTTCGGCCACCTCCGCCAGCGTCGCCATCGCGGCGTGCTGCAGACCGCCGCCGAAGGTGATCCGGGCCGCGCCCAGCGCGCCCAGCTCCTCCGGGTCGGGCCCGCCGGGCACCGCGAGGGCGTTCACCGGGCGGCCGATGGCGGCGGCCAGCGGGGACAGCAGCGCGGGCGGGGCGAGGATCGGGTAGACGCAGTCGGCACCCGCCGCCGCGTAGAGCAGACCGCGGCGCACCGTCTCCGCCGTCTCCCGCTCGCCCTCGACGCCCCGCAGATACGTGTCGATCCGCGCATTGATCACCAGCGCGTCACCGGCCTCGGCCCGTACCTCCGCCAGCCAGGCGGCCTGCTCCTCGGCGTCGCGCAGGGCGCCGGCGGCGTGGTCGCTGTCCTCCAGATTGCAGCCGGCCGCCCCGGCGTCCAGCAGCCGGCCCACCAGTTCCTTCGCGGACAGCCCGTACCCGGCCTCCACGTCCGCCGTGACGGGGACGTCCACCGCCCGCACGATCCGGGCGATCGCGGCGAACATCTCCGCCGGCGGCGTCCGGCCGTCCTCGTGGCCGAGGGAAGCGGCGATGCCCGCGCTGGGCGTGGCCAGCGCCGGGAAGCCGGCGTCCGCGAAGACCCGGGCGGCGGCCGCGTCCCACGGGCCGGGCAGGACCAGCGGCAGCCGCGGGCCGTGGTGCAGCGCGCGCAGCGTCGCGGCGGCGCTCACAGCTCCAGCCCCGGCGGCTGGCGGACCGTGACGTTGACCCGGTTCCAGTTGTTGATCGCGACGACCACCGCGAGCAGATGGGCCAGTTCGCGCTCGTCGAAGTGGGCCGCGGCCCGCTCGTAGACCTCGTCCGGGACGTGGCCCTCGGTCAGGACGGTGACGGCCTCGGTGAACGCCAGCGCGGCCCGCTCCCGCGCCGAGTAGAGATCACCCGCCTCCTCCCACGCCGGCAGCAGATCGATCCGCTGCCGGCCCACCCCGGCCTGACGCAGGTTCTTCACATGCATGTCGATGCAGAACGCGCACCGGTTGAGCTGCGAGGCGCGCAGCACCACCAGCTCGGCCAGGACCGGGTCGTCCAGGCCCTTCTTGGCGGCCGTGGTCAGTGCCAGCTGCGCCTGGTAGAACGCGGGCTGCCGGCCCCAGAACTTCATACGGGCGGACATCGGTTCAGGCCCTCCCCGGGGTCATGCGGGTGGTCACGCCGAAGCGGTTCCAGGCGTTGATGGTGGTGATCAGGGCGATGAGCTGGGCGAGCTCGGACTCCTCGAAGTGGGCCGCGGCCCGCTCGTACACCTCGTCCGGGACGAAGCCCTCCGTGAGGACGGTGACGGCCTCGGTCAGCTCCAGCGCCGCCCGCTCCTTGCCGGTGTAGTACTCCTCGGCCTCCGCCCAGGCGCCGAGCAGATAGATCCGCTCCTCGGTCTCCCCGGCCTCGCGGGCGTCCCTGATGTGCATGTCGAGGCAGAAGGCGCACTTGTTGAGCTGGGACGCCCGGATCTTGACCAGCTCGACCAGCACCGGGTCCAGGTCCTTCTTCGCCGCCGCGTCCAGCGCGATCATGGCCTTGTAGACCTCGGGCGCGAGCTTGGCCCAGTGCATCCGGGGGCCGGTTGATGTCGTCGTCATGGCTACGACGCTACGGCCGCAATGGCGCAGCGGTATGGTCCACTTCCATGGGGAATTCATGGGCCACTTTCGGCCGTGACCTGCATCTGGACCTCACCGGCCCCGGCGGGCTGCGGGCCGCCCTGATCCGCGCGCTGCGGGACGCCGTACGGACCGGACGGCTGACCCCCGGCACCCGGCTGCCCTCCTCCCGCTCGCTCGCCGTGGACCTCGGCATCGCCCGCAACACCGTCGCCGACGCCTACGCCGAACTCGTCGCGGAGGGCTGGCTGAGCGCCCGCCAGGGCTCCGGCACCCGGGTCGCCGACCGGGTACTGCCGCGCACCGCCCCCGCCGTGCGCCGCCCGCACGGCCCGGCCGCCCGCCCCGGCCGGCCGCGCTTCGACCTCACCCCGGGCACCCCGGACGTCTCCGCCTTCCCCCGCACCGCCTGGCTCGCCGCCGCCCGCCGCGCGCTGACCGCCGCGCCCAGCGAGGCGTTCGGCTACGGCGACCCGGCCGGCCGCCCCGAACTGCGCACCGTCCTCGCCGACTACCTCGCCCGGGCCCGCGGGGTCCGCGCCGACCCCGACCGGATCGTCGTCTGCACCGGCTTCATGCAGGGCCTGGCGTTGCTCGCCCGCACCCTGGGCACCGGCCGGCTGGCCGTCGAGTCGTACGGGCTGGACTTCCACCGCGACGTCATCACCCGCGCGGGACTGCGCACCGTCCCGCTCGTCGTCGACGAACGCGGCGCCCGCACCGAGGACCTGGCCGGGCTCGACGACGTCCGCGCGGCCCTGCTCACCCCCGCCCACCAGTTCCCCACCGGTGTCCCGCTGCACCCCGACCGGCGCGCCGCCGCCGTCAACTGGGCGCGGGCCACCGGTGGTTACGTCCTGGAGGACGACTACGACGGCGAGTTCCGCTACGACCGGCAGCCCGTCGGCGCCCTCCAGGGCCTCGACCCGGACCACGTCGTCTACCTGGGCACCGCCAGCAAGAGCCTGGCCCCCGCCCTGCGGCTGGCCTGGATGGTGCTGCCGGACCACCTCGTCGACCCGCTGCTGGCCGTCAAACGCACCGGCGAATGGCAGTCCGGCCAGCTGGAACAGCTCACCCTCGCCGAGTTCCTCTCCTCCGGCGCCTACGACCGGCATCTGCGCGGGATGCGGCTGCGCTACCGCCGCCGCCGCGACCAGCTCGTCGCGGCTCTCGCCGAACGGGCGCCCCACGTCCACGTCTCCGGCATCGCCGCCGGCCTGCACGCCGTCCTCGAACTCCCGCCCGGCACCGAGCAGTCCATCATCCAGGCCGCCCGCTGGCAGGCCCTCGCCCTCGAAGGCCTCACCCGCTTCCACGACCCCACCGCCCCCGACGCCCCACGCGACGGCCTGGTCGTCGCTTACGGCACGCCACCGGAGCATGCGTTCAACGGCGCCCTGGACGCACTGACCAGGGCTTTGCCGCCGGGGTCGGGAGCGGGCCGCGGTCAGGCCTGAGCTCACTTCACCCCAACTCACTTCCGCCACCGACGACTTCTCTCCCAGGTGACCCGATCCCATGAGCGACGCGTACTCCCCGATACCCGAGCTGAACCTGCTCAAGGCATTCGACGACACGTGCACGGACTTCTACTCGCCAGGCTTCGAACTGCGCGCGTACAACCACGGCGTGGGGTGGACCGAGCCGGACAATCCGGATTTCGAGGACCGGGTGATCCCCTTCGCCCAGGCCACTTCGTCCGGATCCCTCTACGCGCTGTGGCGTTGCGACGACCGCGCCGACCTCGCCACCCTGCCCGTCCTCTTTCTCGGTGACGAGGGGGACCTCTACATCACCGCACACGACCTGCGGGAGCTGTTCTGGGATCTCCTCGACGAAGATTCCGGCGAACCCGCTCCTCCCCGCGAGGAGTACCGCGCCACCCGGCAGGCGTATCACACCTGGCTGGAGCGGAACTTCGGTCCCACACCGCCCGCATACGACCGGAGTCCCATGGAGGAGCACGGCTGGCGGTTCGTCGACTGGCTGCTCAGCGTAGGAGAAAGGGACACCGCCGACATCGTCATCGAGAGCCTGGAGCTTCTCGAAATACCTCGCCCTTGATGGCGCCGGCGCCCGGGTTCCCGAAAGGGGCTGGGGGGCCGGGTCACAGCTCCCGCACGAACGAGACCCGGTCCAGTCCCGGTCCGTCGTAGTCCGTGTGCACCGGTGTGCCGTGTTCGTCGGTGTGGTCGCCCGGCTCCAGGTGGAAGCCCATGCGGGTGTGGTACGCGATGGAGGCGCGGTTGTTGGGGCTGGTGATGCAGCGGATCCGGGTGCGGCCGGCCTCGTGCGCGAGGGTGAAGAAGCGTTCGTACAGGGCCCTGCCCACGCCGCCCCGCTTGCCGTCCGGGCAGACGCCGACGAAGTGGATGTACGCCGTCGCCGGGTCGGTCCGGGAGAGGAAGCCGATCAGGAAGGCGTGCAGGGTGCCGTCGGGGCGCTCGACGAGGAAGCTGGTGTCGGCGAAGTGCTGAAGGAAGAGGCGGGGGACGAGCAACTTCCGTTGCAGTGCGCCGGCTTCGCCGCCCAGGCCGCCCCACCAGTCGGCGAGTGCCGTCTGGAGGCGGGGGTGGTCCGACGGCACGGGGTGGCGCAGCGACAGGTCCCCGGGGAGCGGGGCGGGAGAGGGGTGGCCGGCGTGCGTCATGGGTGCGTCATCCTTCGAGCGGATCGGAGGCGGTGAACTCACCCTAGGCACGCCGCGGTTGTCGCGCCCTACCCGTCGACCGCCGGCACCGCGTCCGGGGTCTGTTCCCGTTCCGCCGGTGCCTCCCCGAAGCGGGTCAGGAGGAGTGCGCCGGTGATGGCCAGGGCGAAACCCAGTACCGCCAGCGGGGCCAGGCCCTCGCGGGTGCGGTCGCCGAGCCAGGCGACGCCGACCAGGGCCGGGCCGATGGTCTCGCCGATCACCATGCCCGCGGTGGCGGTGGTCACCGAGCCGCGCTGGAAGGCGGTGGTCAGCAGCAGGAACGCCGCGCCGCCGCCGATCAGCAGGGCGTACGCGGCGGGGTTGGTGAGCAGGGCGAGCGGCGCGAAGTCGTCCAGCAGGCGGACCGCGACCTCCACCACGCCGAAGCCGAAACCGGCGCCCAGGCCGAGCGCCGCGGCCCGGGACCGTTCCGGCAGCCGCCCCGCCAGCGCGCCGGCCGGCAGCAGCGCCACCGCGAACACCAGCGTCGCGATCCGCAGGCCCGGGGTGCCCCGCAGATGGCCCTCCTCGCCGGAGGCCAGCGCCAGCATCGCCAGCCCGCCGCAGACCACCGCCACCGCGGCCCACTCGCCGGGGCGCAGCCGGGTGTGCAGCACCGGCGCGGCGACCACGGCCGTCACCGCGAGGGTCGCCGCGAGCGCCGCCCCGACCGTGTAGATCGGCAGCGCCCGCAGCGCGACCAGCTCCAGCACGAAGCCCAGCCCGTCCAGGGCCAGACCGGCCAGATACCGCCACTGCCCGAGCACCCGCAGCAGCAGCCGCGGATCGACGCCGGAGTCCGTACCCGGCGCGGTGGAGCGCGCGGCGACGGCCTGGAAGACGGAGGCGGTGCCGAAGCACACCGCGGAGGCGAGGGCACAGACCATCCCAAGGAGCATGAAGCGACTGTAGGGGGCCAAGCCGGGAACCGGACGGGGGCCCTCCCGGACAGCGGGCGGGCCCCTTCTAGGCTGACGGGCGCACACCAAGTTCGTTCCCGTCGACGCGCTCACCCGAGTCCGTCCACGGGAGATCACGGGGGAGACGGAAAATGGCCGAGAAAGCACGCCGCCGACTGCGGTCGAGCACGGTGATCCTGGGCGGTATGGGCGCCCTGGCCGCCGCCCTGACGTCCTGCGGCTCGGACCCGGACAAGCGCTGCGTGGACCGCAACAGCTACGACGTCGTCAAGGGCTACCGCGTCGTCGACGCCAAGAACTGCTCGGCGGGCGGCGGCTCGTCCACCGGCGGCTCGGGGACCGGCGGCGCCGGATCCGGTACGTCGGGCCGCGGCAAGCGCCCGGCCGACGCCCAGTGGTACTACGACCCGGACAGCGGCGGCGGCAAGTACGCCGACAACGGCACCTTCAGCCGGACCACGGCCGTCAACCGCGGCGGCTTCGGCTGCTCCGGCTCGCACGGCGGGCACGGCTCCTTCGGCGGCTGAACGGACACCGTACGGCCATGGAACGCCACACCATCGAGCCCCGCCCCGGCTGGCAGCAGACCGTCGAGGCGCAGGGCCTGATCTACCCGCTCACCCGCTACCCGGACGACTCGCTGCGCCCCTACTGGGACGAGAGCGCGTACTACTCCTTCACCCTCCCGGAGGTCGAGGCGCTGGAGGAGGTCGTCGAGGAGCTGCACGGCATGTGCCTGGCCGCCGCCGAGCACATCGTCGCCCACGACCGCTTCGCCGACCTCGGGATCACCGATCCCCGCCTGGCCGCACTGGTCGCCGAGTCCTGGCGCCGGCGCGCCGAACTCCCCTCCCTCTACGGGCGGTTCGACCTGCACTACGACGGCACCGGCCCGGCCAAGATGCTGGAGTACAACGCCGATACGCCGACCTCACTGGTCGAGGCCGCCAGCCCCCAGTGGTTCTGGATGGAGGAGCGCTTCCCCGGCGCCGACCAGTGGAACTCGCTGCACGAGCGGCTGGTCGCGGCCTGGAAGCGGCAGGCCCCGCTGCTGCCGCCCGGCGCCCCGGTGCACTTCGCGCACTCCGCGGGCGACGAGCTCGGCGAGGACCTGATGACCGTCGCCTACCTGGAGGAGACGGCCCAGCAGGCGGGCCTCGCGACCGTCAGCATCCCCGTGGAGGAGATCGGCTGGGACCGGCTCTCGGGCCGCTTCGTCGACCAGCGGCTGCGCTTCGTGCGGGCCTGCTTCAAGCTCTACCCGTGGGAGTGGCTGGCCACCGACGACTTCGGCCCGCACGTCCTGGACACCCTCGACAACGGCGGCGGCACCGGCTCCACCCTCTGGATCGAACCCGCCTGGAAGATGCTGCTCTCCAACAAGGCGCTGCTGGCGATCCTGTGGGAGCTCTACCCCGGCCACCCGAACCTGCTGCCCGCCTACCTGGACGGGCCGCGCGAGCTGGCGCACACCCGCGGCTACGCGGCCAAGCCGCTGCTGGGCCGGGAGGGCGCCGGCGTCACCCTGCACCGGCCGGGCGACGAGCCGGTGCTCCGGGGGCCCGACGACCCGTGCTGCTACCAGGAGTTGGCGCCGCTGCCGGACTTCGACGGCAACCGGGTGGTGCTGGGTGCCTGGGTCGTCGAGGACGAGGCGGCCGGCCTCGGCATCCGCGAGTCGGCGGGACCGGTCACGGACGAGTACGCCCGTTTCCTCCCGCACGTGATCCGCTGACGCGAGCTGACGCGGGCGGACCGGGCTGACGCGGGCTGACGCGGGCGGCCCCGGGGGACCCGCGGGACCCGGGCGGGACGCGTACGCGGTACGGGGCTGGCGCAGCGGGCGGCCAGGGCCTCGCACCCGCCGCCGGCCGCCCGCTGCACGTCCGTCGCCCCCGCACGTCCCCGGCGCGCCGCCCCCACGCCCGCTTCTCACGCCTCCAGGACGTCCCTCAGCCGTTCCAGCCCCCAGTCCAGGTCCTCCTTGCTGATCATCAGGGGCGGCGCGAGCCGGATCGTCGCGCCGTGGGTGTCCTTGACCAGGACGCCGCGCGTCATCAGCTGCTCGGAGACCGCGCGCCCGGTGCCGCGGGACGGGTTGACGTCCACGCCGGCCCACAGTCCGCGGCCGCGCACCGCGTCCACCGTCCCGCCGCCCACCAGCAGCCCCAGCTCGCTGTGCAGGTGCTCGCCCAACTCCGTTGCCCGCTGCTGGTATTCGCCGGTCCGCAGCATCGCGATGACCTCCAGCGCGACCGCGCAGGCGAGCGGGTTCCCGCCGAACGTCGAGCCGTGCTCCCCCGGCGCGAAGACGCCCAGCACCTCGCGCGAGGACACCACCGCCGACACCGGCACCACCCCGCCGCCCAGCGCCTTGCCGAGCACGTACACGTCCGGCACCACGCCCTCGTGCTCACAGGCGAAGGTCCGGCCCGTGCGGCCCAGCCCGGACTGGATCTCGTCGGCGACGAACAGCACGTTCCGCCGCCGGGTCAGCTCCCGTACGCCCGCCAGATAGCCGGGCGGCGGCACCCGTACGCCCGCCTCGCCCTGGATCGGCTCCAGCAGGACCGCGACGGTCCGGTCGTCGAGCGCCGCCTCCATCGCGGCCAGGTCGCCGTAGGGGACGACCTCGAAACCGGGGGTGTACGGGCCGAAGCCGGCGCGGGCCTCGGGGTCGGTGGAGAACGAGACGATGGTGGTGGTCCGGCCGTGGAAGTTGCCGTCCGCGACGACGATCTTCGCCCGGCCGTCCGGGACGCCCTTGACCTGGTAGCCCCATTTGCGGGCGGTCTTCAGCGCGGTCTCCACGGCCTCGGCGCCGGTGTTCATCGGCAGCACCAGTTCCATCCCGCACAGCTCGGCCAGCTGGGCGCAGAAGTCGGCGAACCGGTCGTGGTGGAAGGCGCGGGAGGTGAGGGTGACCCGTTCCAGCTGGGCCCGGGCGGCGGCCAGCAGCCGCGGGTGGCCGTGCCCGAAGTTCAGCGCGGAGTACCCGGCGAGCATGTCCAGGTAGCGCCGGCCCGTCACATCCGTCATCCAGGCACCCTCGGCGGTCGCCACGACCACGGGGAGCGGGTGGTAGTTGTGCGCGCTGTGGGCTTCGGCGGCGGCGAGGGCGGCTGCGACGCCGGGTTCCGTGGACGTCACCGTGACTCCGTTCCGGTAGACCGTACGGGGCGCATGGAGTGAGGTACCCCATATGCCCCTCTATATTGCTCCTCGGGTCGTTCGTCCGGAAGGCGCCGGGGCGGCCGGGGCGGCCGGACAGTGCCGGCACCGGGCCGTGCGGCGTTCCCGGCACCGGGCCGTGGGGCGTTCCCGGCACCGGGCCGTGGGGCGTTCCCGGCGCCGCGCGGTGGGACGGAACGGGTGTTCCCGGCACCGGGCCGCGCGCGGCCGTCTAGACTCGGCGGTGCGCATCGCGACTGGCGTACGGGGAAACGACCCCGAGGGAGCGCTGCGTGGCCACCGCCACGAGGTGTCGCCCCGCCTGGGCACCCCGGGACCACGACCGGACCACCGATCGACCGCCCCGGAGGACGCCATGTCACTTCCGCAGTCCGCGCACCCGCAGTCCGCATCCCTCTCCCATCCCGCGCTGAGCGCCGCCGACCCCGAACTGGCCGCGCTGGTCGGCGCCGAGGAGCAGCTCCAGGCCGACACGCTGCGGCTGATCCCCAGCGAGAACTACGTCTCCGCCGCCGTCCTGGAAGCCACCGGCACGGTCCTGCAGAACAAGTACAGCGAGGGATACCCGGGCCGTCGCTACTACGAAGGCCAGCAGAACATCGACCGCGTCGAGACCCTGGCCGTCGAGCGCGCCAAGGCCGTCTTCGGCGTCGAACACGCCAATGTCCAGCCGTACTCGGGCTCGCCGGCCAACCTCGCCGCCTACCTCGCGTTCGCCGAACCGGGCGACACCGTGCTCGGCATGGCGCTGCCGATGGGCGGCCACCTCACCCACGGCTGGGGCGTCTCGGCGACCGGTACGTGGTTCCGCGGGGTCCAGTACGGCGTGCGCGCCGACACCGCGCTCATCGACTTCGACGAGGTGCGCGAGCTCGCCCGCAAGGAACGCCCGAAGATCATCTTCTGTGGCGGTACGGCCGTCCCGCGCACCATCGACTTCGCCGCGTTCGGCGAGATCGCCCGCGAGGTCGATGCCGTGCTCGTCGCGGACATCGCGCACATCGCCGGGCTGGTCGCGGGCGGCGCCCACCCGTCGCCCGTCCCGCACGCGGACGTCATCTCCACCACCACGCACAAGACCCTGCGCGGGCCGCGCGGCGCGATGCTGATGTCCCGGGCGAGCCACGCCAAGGCCGTCGACAAGGCGGTCTTCCCCGGTCTGCAGGGCGGCCCGCACAACCACACCACGGCCGCCATCGCGGTCGCCCTGCACGAGGCCGCCGCCCCGTCCTTCCGGGAGTACGCGCACGCCGTCGTCGCCAACGCCAAGGCGCTCGCCGAGGCGCTGCTGGCCCGCGGCTACGACCTGGTCTCCGGCGGCACCGACAACCACCTGGTGCTGATCGACCTCACCTCGAAGGACGTCCCCGGCAAGGTCGCGGCCAAGGCCCTGGACCGGGCGGGCATCGTCGTCAACTACAACACCGTCCCCTTCGACCCCCGTAAGCCCTTCGACCCCTCCGGCATCCGCATCGGCACCCCCGCCCTCACCTCCCGCGGTCTGGGCACGGACCGGATGCCGCAGGTGGCGGAGTGGATCGACCGCGGCGTCCAGGCCGCGGCGAAGGGCGACGAGGACGCCCTCACGGTGATCCGCAACGAGGTCGCCGAGCTGATGGCGGCCTACCCGGCGCCGGGGCTGGCTGTCGGGGAGTAGGGGCCAGGGGGATTCCCCGGCCGGGGAATGCCCGGACGCCGGGGATCTCCGACCGCCGGGGATCTCCGACCGCCGGGGATCTCCGACCGCTGGGGAATACCCGCCCCCACCTGCACGTTGTGGCCCCGCAGGGGGCCTCGCCATCCCCTACGGGATGCGTTCGACCACCCCCTGCGGGCCACCGCCCACGTGCCGCCGCCCCCGACGCCGCGGGGCTCCGCCCCGGCCCCCCGGTGGCCCCGCCCCGCCCTCCCCACCCACCGGACGCCCTACCGCCCCCCGCGACCTGAGACAATCGGTCCCATGGCTCTCGATCGTCCTCGCGTGCTCTCCGGTATCCAGCCCACCGCCGGCTCCTTCCACCTCGGCAACTACCTCGGCGCGGTGCGCCAGTGGGTGGACCTCCAGGAGTCCCACGACGCCTTCTACATGGTCGTCGACCTCCACGCGATCACCGTTCCGCAGGACCCGGCGGAACTGCGCCGCAACACCCGGATCGCGGCCGCCCAGCTGCTCGCGGCCGGCCTCGACCCGGAGCGCTGCACGCTCTTCGTCCAGAGCCATGTGCCCGAGCACGCCCAGCTCGCCTGGGTCATGAACTGCGTCACCGGCTTCGGCGAGGCTTCCCGGATGACCCAGTTCAAGGACAAGTCGGCCAAGCAGGGCGCGGACCGCACCACCGTCGGCCTGTTCACCTACCCCGTGCTGATGGTGGCCGACATCCTCCTCTACCAGGCCGATCAGGTCCCGGTCGGCGAGGACCAGCGCCAGCACCTGGAGCTGACCCGCGACCTCGCGGACCGCTTCAACACGCGCTACGGCGACACCTTCGCCATCCCCAACCCGTACATCCTCAAGGAGACGGCGAAGATCTTCGATCTTCAGGACCCGTCGATCAAGATGAGCAAGTCGGCGTCCTCGCCCAAGGGCATCATCGACCTGCTCGACGACCCCAAGGTCACCGCGAAGAAGGTCAAGAGCGCCGTGACGGACACCGACACGGTGATCCGCTTCGACCGCGAGGCCAAGCCCGGTGTCAGCAACCTCCTCAGCATCCTCTCCACCCTCACCGGCACCTCCGTCCCGGACCTGGAGAAGTCCTACGAGGGCAAGATGTACGGCGCCCTCAAGACGGATCTCGCCGAGGTGATGGTCGATTTCGTCACACCGTTCCGGGACCGTACGCGGGAATTCCTCGACGACCCCGAGACGCTGGACTCCCTGCTGGCCAAGGGCGCGGAGAAGGCCCGCTCGGTCGCCGCGGAGACCCTCGCCACCACCTACGACCGGCTCGGACTCCTGCCGGCCAAGCACTGACGGAACGGTCCGCGCGGCCCGCCCCGGCCGGCCGCGCGGACCCCGCCAGGGCCGCCGCCTCCACTCACGGGGGCACAACGGCCCGGCCGTCCGAGGGCCGGGGACGCTCCCCGTCGGGGGTGCGCACCCGGCACACTAAGAGGGTGCGCGAGCGCGCCGCACACACGTCAGGAGGGAGAAGCCAGTGGGGACCGTAACGCTGGGCGTTTCGATCGCGGTCCCGGAGCCGTACGGCAGCTTCCTCCAGCGGAAGCGCGCGAGCTTCGGGGACCCCGCCGCACACGGCATCCCCACCCACATCACCCTCCTCCCGCCCACGGAGGTCCAGGCCGACGCGCTGCCCGCCATCGAGCGCCATCTGGCCGGCGTCGCGGCCTCCTCCCGCCCCTTCCCGCTCCGGCTGGAGGGCACCGACACCTTCCGCCCGCTCTCCCCGGTCGTCTTCGTGAAGGTCACCGAGGGCGCGGCCGGCTGCACCGCCCTCCAGGCCCGGGTCCGCGTCGCCTCCGGCCCGTGCGCCCGTGACCTGCAGTTCCCGTACCACCCGCATGTGACGGTCGCGCACGGCATCGCCGATGACGCCATGGACCGCGCCCGGGCCGAGCTCGCGGACTTCTCCGCGACCTGGACGATCGCCGGGTTCGCGCTCTACCAGCAGGGCGCGGACGCCGTCTGGCGCCTGGAGCGCGAGTACCCCTTCGGCCCGCAGACCCCCGCCGTCCCCCGCCAGGCCGCCGACCTCTCCCGCCCCCCGGCCCCTTCCTGCTGACCCCGGCGCACGGGCCGCCGCCGGCCGTCCCCTTGGTGTGAGGCGGCCGCCGGCCGGATGTCCGGAGGCCGTTACGGGGTAGTCGGACCCTAGGGTTCCGGATCACCGGGGCGACCGACTGCCGTACGAGGGGAGCGCCGTGGACTGGTTGAGGAAACTGCCGGTGGTCGGGCCGGCCGTCGGCTGGCTGATGACCACTCACCTCTGGCACGCCTACGAACGCATGCTCCGGGTGCACTGGACCCGGCTCGCCGCCGCGATCACCTTCACCAGCTTCGTCGCCCTCTTCCCGCTGCTCACCGTGGCCGCCGCGATCGGCGCCGCCCTGCTCAGCAACCGCGACCTGCACAAGCTGCAGAGCAAGTTCGCCGAGCAGATCCCCGGCATCTCCGGGCAGCTCGATCTCGCCGGGCTCGTCGAGAACGCCACCACGATCGGCCTGGTCGCCGGTGCCGTGCTGCTGCTCACCGGCATCGGCTGGGTCGACTCGCTGCGCGACTGCCTGCGCGCCGTATGGGAGAAGGGCGACGAGGACACCAACTTCTTCCTCGGCAAGCTCCGGGACGGGGCGCTGCTGCTGGGACTCGGCGGGGTCGCCCTGCTCTCGTTCGCCTGCTCGGCCTTCGCGTCCGCGGCGGTCGGCAAGGCGGCGCACGCGCTCGGCCTGGCGGAGGGCGGCATCGGCACCGTCCTGCTGTCCGCCGCCGGCTTCTGCACCGCCGTCCTCGCGGACTTCCTGCTGCTCGTCTACGTCCTGACCAAGCTGCCCGGCGCCCACCCGCCGCGCAGCGCCGTGGTCATCGCCGGCCTCCTCGGCGCGATCGGCTTCGAAGCGCTGAAGCTGCTGCTCAGCGGCTACCTCCAGGGCGTCGCCTCGCGCAACATGTACGGCGCCTTCGGCACCCCGATCGCGCTGCTGCTGTGGATCAACTTCACCGCGAAGCTGCTGGTGTACTGCGCCTCCTGGACGGCCACGGCGGGGGAGGAGACGAACGGGGCGGAGGAGACCGGCGACACGAGGCCCGGGACCGCCGAAGCGGGGGCGGGGGCCGGCTAGCCCCCGCCCCCGCTTCACCCGCCGTCCCTTGCGGCCGCCGCCCGGCTCACTTCGCGGCGCGGCGCCGGCGTACCAGCAGCGCCACCGCGCCGAGCACCACCACCGCACCGCCGGTAATCCCCACCGCGGTCCAGGTGCCGCCCGAGCCGGTGCTGTCCAGCGCCGCCTGGGTGCTGCCGTGCCCGCCCTTGTGGCGCTTGCCCTGGGCGGCCACCGCGCCGGTGCCGTCGTCCTCGCTGCGCGGCCCGACCAGCCGGCCGACCGGCTCGACCTTGTCGGCCGCCGCGAAACCCCAGTCGAGCAGCTTGGCGGCCTCGCGGTAGGCCTCGTTGTGCACCTTCTTCTCCGGGTTCATGACCGTGACCAGCAGCTTGCGGTCACCGCGCTGCGCCAGCCCGGTGAAGGTCGACCCGGCGTTGGTCGTCGAGCCGTTCTTCACGCCCTCGATCCCGGGATACGGCTTCATGTCGTAGTCCCCGCTCAGCAGGCGGTTGGTGTTCTGGATCCCGAACGTCGCCCGCTTGCCGTCCTTGCCCTTGTCCCCGGGGAACTGGGCGCTCGCGGTCGAGCAGTACTCGCGGAAGTCGGGGTTCTGCAGCCCGGCCCGGGCGAACAGGCTCAGGTCGTACGCGCTGGAGACCTGCCCCGGCGCGTCGTAGCCGTCCGGCGTGACGACGTGCGTGTCGTTGGCGTTCAGTTCCTTCGCGCGCTGCTGCATCTGCGTGACGGTGGCCTTCGTCCCGCCGTTCATCGCGGAGAGCGTGTGCACCGCGTCGTTCCCGGAGCGCAGGAACACCCCGAGCCACAGGTCGTGGACCGTGTAGGTCAGGTTCTCCTTTATCCCGACCAGGCTGCTGCCCACGCCCATGCCCGCGAGGTCGGCGGGCTTGACCGTGTGCTTCTGGTTCTTCGGGAACTTCGGCATGACGGTGTCCGCGAACAGCATCTTCAACGTGCTGGCCGGCGCCAGCTGCCAGTGCGGGTTCTTCGCGGCCAGCACCTTGCCGGACGCGGCGTCCGAGATGATCCAGGACCGGGCGGTCAGCGCGTCCGGCCCCGGCAGCTTCGGCGCACCGGGCTTCGGCTGCACGTGTACGCCGGGCGCGCCCATCAGCTCCCCGCCGATCTGCGACATCTTGGCCGGCGGCGCGGGGGCCTTGGGGTCCTTCTGGTCGGCGTACGCGGTGCCGGCCAGCAGCGGGGAGGTCAGCAGCCCGGAGACGGCCAGTGCGGCGGCGGCACGCAGCGACCGGCCGCGACGCACCGCCGCGCGCCCGGCGGCACCGGCGGTACGGGATGCTCCGGCGGCGCCGGCCGGACCGGACGTGCCGGACGCCTCAAGAGCGTCCGGGGCGCCGGGGGACGTGGAGGGGCGGGCAGGGACGGAAGCCGTGAAAGCACTGAAGGTCGTCGGCACGTCGCTGAACGTACCCCTCTTCGCCCCGGTCGCCGACAGCACCCCACGGAAGAGTGCCCCTCCCGACGGCCGGATGGAGCCGCTGCCCATACTGGAACCCATGAAGCTCTCTCGCCCCGTGTCCTGGTTCCTGCTCGCCTTCGGGGTCTGGAGCTGGTTCATCTGGATCACTTTCGTCAAAAACCTCTGCAAGGACGGGAGCGGTCTGGCCTTCAACGACGCCGGCGACCCGACGGCGTACTTCTGGGTCCATCTGCTGCTGGCCGTGACGTCCTTTCTCTTGGGGACGGCAATCGGCGTGATCGGGTTCCGTGGCGTACGGGCCCTGCGCCGCGAGGCGGCGGACGAGTAGCGGACGAGCGACGCCGGCCAACGGGCGGGCGGTGGGCGGTCCGTGGCCCGGGCGGGGGAGCCGACCCGCCCCCCCGGGCCCCCTCACCCTCCGTGAACCGCCGTAATCGTCCCGGATTGTGAGCGATTCGTCGCGAGGAATTTTGCTGCGGGGTTTTCCCAGATCCGCTTCGGCCGGTCACAATCACCGAGCGACTTCCCCCGTCCTTCCGCGGACCCGGCGCTGCCCGGGTGCGGTCACGGCTGCCGTGTGCCGTCCCCGGCCGCGGGTGCCGCCGGTGCGGGGTGGGTGCTATCGGATGCGTGAAGGAGATGATCTCCCGTCGAGGAGGCATGTAGGTGGAAGGAAGGCTGACCATGACGTCAAACGCGCGTGGTGAGGTCGAGGCGTTCATCCTGGGAGACCGGTTCTCCTGCCTGGCGGGCCGTTCGGCCTGGCGCCAGGGCGGCATCACACACCGGCACTATGACGTGCTGGGGAGCGAGGAGGCCGCCCGGCTGATGGCGCTCGATCTCGCGGAATTCGTCGGCTCGGCGGATTGGAGCGCCCGGTCCTTCACCAGTTTCATCGCCACCTTCGAGCAACCCCGCGGCGTGGACGAACTGCGCTTCGAGGAACTCCTCTGGCAGCAGCTCCAGCTCCTCCACGAGCAGGACGCGGAGAACCACCAGTGGGCGACGGGCTACGCCTCGGACCCGCAGGCCAGGGAATTCGCGTACAGCGTGGCCGGGCACCCGTTCTTCGTGATCGGCCTGCACGAGACCCACCGCCGCTGGGGCCGCCGCCCGCCCTTCCCGATGCTCGCCTTCAACTCCCACGAGCAGTTCACCCGCATCAAGGGCGCCGGAATGTGGGACCGCCTGGCGGAGAAGATACGCAAGCAGGACATCAAGCTGCAGGGCGACATCAATCCGAATCTGCAGGAATACGAGGAGCTTTCCGAGGCCCGCCGCTATTCCGGCCGCCCCAAGCCCGCCGAATGGCAGTGCCCGTTCGTCCCCGTCCCCCGCGAAGCGGGCCAGGACCGGGACGGGGAGCGGGAACGGGACCTGGACCGGGCGCTGACCCCGTCGGGGGCCTGAGCGAAGCGCGTGGGGGCGGGCCGCCGGATACCGGGTCGGCCCGCCCCCACCGCTGGGCGCCGCTTTCCCGTCCCCGGTCTCTCCGCCGGGTGCCGCTTCCCCGTCCCCGGCCGCCCGCCCGATAGCGTGCTCGCCCGGAACGTCTGGAGCTGTCGGGGCGTCAGGAGCTGTCGGGTCATCTGGAACTCCTGGGGCGCCGGGAGTTCACGGGGAACCGGGAGTTCCCGTTCCCGGGACACCTGAAGTTCCCGGTACAACTGGAGCTAGGGAGACGCGGTGGTCTTTGCCCTGATCGCGGTGCCGGTCCTCGGCCTGTTCTTCGGCGTGCACCGCTACGTCTGGTGCCGCCTGGTCCGCGACACCACGGCACCCGGCAGCCGCACCCGCCGCGCCGGCACCGTCGCCGCCTTCGCCCTCCCGCTGCTCTCCCTCGGCGCCCTCCTCGCCGGCCGGGCCGGCGTCCCGTTCGTGCTCCAGCAGGTGCTGGCCTGGCCCGGGTACCTCTGGCTGGCCCTGCTGCTGTACCTCGTCCTGGCACTGCTGGCCGGCGAGGTCGTACGAGCGGTGGGCCTGCGCCTCCTCCGGGAGCGGGAGGCACCGGCGACTCCGGCCCCCGCCGCACTCCCGGTCCCGTCCCCCTCCCCATCCCTCGAAGGCCTCGAAGGCCTCGAAGGCCTCGAAGGCCGCGAGGCCCCCGACGGCCCCCGCACGGCCACCCCGTCCCCCGTACCCACGCCCTCCTCCGCCCCCACCCTCCTGCCGCCCCGCACCCCCGCGCTGCCCCCGCTCCCCACCCCGCCCCGGCGGCTCTTCCTCGCCCGGGCGGTGGCCGCCGGGGCGTCGCTGGCCGCCACGGCCGCCGTCGGGTACGGGACCGCGACCACCTTCCGCGGCCCGTCCGTGAAGCGCGTGACCGTGCCGCTGGCCAAACTGCCGCGGGCGGCCCACGGCTTCCGCATCGCCGTGGTCAGCGACATCCACCTGGGCCCGATCCTCGGCCGCGCCCACACCCGGCGCGTCGTCGACACGGTCAACCGGACCTCTCCGGACCTGATCGCCGTCGTCGGCGACCTGGTCGACGGCAGCGTCGCCGACCTCGGCCCGGCCGCGGAGCCCCTGCGCGAGCTGCGCGCCCGCCACGGCGCGTACTTCGTCACCGGCAACCACGAGTACTACTCGGGTGCCGCCCAATGGGTGGACCACGTACGGGAGTTGGGTATCCATCCGCTGGAGAACGCGCGGACCGCGCTGCCCGGCTTCGACCTCGCGGGCGTCAACGACCTCGCCGGTGCGACCGAACACGCCGGTCCCGACTACGACCTGGCGCTGGGCGACCGCGACCCGGCCCGCGCCGTCGTCCTGATGGCGCACCAGCCGGTCACCATCCACGACACCGTCCGGTACGGGGTGGACCTCCAGCTCTCCGGCCACACCCACGGCGGCCAGATGTGGCCCTTCACGTACGTCGCCGAGGCCACGAACCCGACCGTCGCGGGCCTGGAGCGCTACGGCGACACCCAGCTGTACGTGACCCGCGGCGCGGGCGCCTGGGGGCCGCCCGTACGGCTGGGCGCGCCCCCGGACGTCACGGTGGTCGAACTGGCCTCCCTGCGGGCATGAGGCGGGTGTGATCGCCTCCGGTTTTGAACGCCCATAGCTGTGCGCCCTCTTCGGGCGTGAGGGACTGCCCCCCCAGCGTGGAATTGAGGCTTACCTTAGAGAATGGCTGGCGTCGACAGGTTGCGACTGACAAAATGTCAACTTGTGAGGTCTCGAACAGATCACCAGGTACGTTTGGCCGCCGACTTCCGGAGTTTAGGGCTAGCGGACCCGGTACATCCTCGTGTGCTGGAAGCCTATGGGCATCGCCTCGCCATAAAGCTCTGGGCATATTATTCCTTGGGTGCCCTGGCGGTTGGATTAGCGCTCATCGGCATTGGGGTCCTTGAGGTAAGCGTTTCCCCGCCTCCTGGGATGCCTAGTGAGCTGGGGTGGAAAAATCTCATCCCGTTCTACGGTGCTGTGCTGAACGCGGAAGTGATCAGAGTAAAATTCCCGTGGCTCTCCTGGTTGTTCATTGGCATTATTGCGGCGTGGTCCACTTTTTGGCTGATCCAGTTTCTCCCTTTCCGGGCCGCGACACGGCAAGTGTGGTTGTCGCGGATCGCAACGATTCGGCTAGCTCGCCGGTTCGCTCTGATCATGACGGTTGCGCGAGCCATCGGTGCCTGCGCATGGGCACAAGACGCAGTGGGCGAACAGCAAGCTCTTGCTTTCCGGAAGGTGTCGCGGCGTCTGGGGGCTGTGAATCGCGCAGTGCTTTCGGCTCATAAACAGCGTGGATCTGTTCCCTTGTTTTCCCTTCGGCGCAAGGTGCTCAAAGAGCACGAACGGAACGTGGTAGGAGCATTGAGAAAGGCTGAGTTGCTCTTGGACTCGGATCCGCAGAGCGCACTAAGAGAACTTGGTGCACTGCTTCACAAGATTTCCGAACGGTATTGTGATGCCCGTGTCGGAGCGTTGCTTGACGCAGAAGAATTGGACGAGGTGCAGCCCGCCCCAGACCGGGAGGCGCTCAGGCTCATCACGCTTGCCATTCTTCTGGTTGGCGCTTCCATCGTGTTCCCATTGGTCGGAGTTCCCGACAGCGTCGCACCAATAGTGATGGCTGGATTCTCGCTTGTTCTGGCTGCCCTTCTGTGGGGGAGGGGTGCACGACAAGCCCTCGATGTACTGGGACTCTTCCTCGGTCCTTAAACGGTAGGACCGCAGGGTGAATGTGTGGCGTGTTCCCAATGGCCGCCACAGGGTATCGAGCTAAATTCCGCTAGATGGGCGATCCGTTGTGCAGGTAGCGAGGTACACCGCAATTCAAAGCATCAGCGGCTGCCAAGAAGCGGGACCGCAGGCGCTGCGGAAGCATTGAAGTCGCGCGTGCGTGAGATGTGAAAGCAAGTTGAGACAGTTCTTCGTCATGCGGCCGGGCATCGCGTGCATCGTCTGCATCCAGTACGCCGCCGTCGAAGATGAAGGCGAGCTGATCATCCCAAGCCTCATGGGGAGCCACCCAGTCCACCACAAGCAATCCCTGGAGCGTGACGGTCAAGCCCAGCTCCTCTTTGACCTCCCGTACTGCTGCGCAGGTCGGAGGCTCATTCGCTTCCGCCATCCCGCCGGGGAGGTCCCATCCTGGTTTGTACGTTGGCTTGACCAGGAGGAAGTCGCCGACCCCGTTCCTCAGCAGCACATCGGCAGCCACCCGCTTGCGGGCCTGCCGTGCGTTGCCCTCAGCCAAGTACGCGTACCAGGCTTCGGGATCATCGGGTGTGGGTGTCATGAGAGTGTGCCTTCGTTACCGGGCGCCATGATGTCAGCGAGGAGTAGCAGGCGTGTCTTCGCCGCAACGTCGAACCGCTCAAGGAAGTCCCGCACGGGACGATGGTCACTGTGACTGTCCAGCATGCGCCGAAGATCGGTCAACTGATTGATCACCCGCACCGAGCCGAGTGACGGATTCGTCGTCAATAGCATCACGCCGAAGTGCAAAACCGCGTCCAGGTCGCCGCGGTAAGCATGGGTCGCCACCAAGTTGATCTGGCTCATGGCGAGGGAGCGTGCCCGTCCCGACTCCCTAAGCGTTACTGCCCGATCGGCGTACTCCAGGGCCCCGTCGTACCGCTTCATGTCCCGGTATGTAAGGGCGCTCTCACTTGCTAGCGAGGCTTCGTCAAAGGGGCTGATCCAAGGATGAGTCGCTTCCGCAGAGCTAGTGAGCGCATCGTGCGCCCGCTCCAGTTCTCGCAAAGCCACTGTTCCTTGATCGGCGACAGCGAGCGCCCGCGCGTGCATGGAGTACAGCCGAGCTGTCAGTGAGGGGATCTGCGGCCCCTGGCCAGCGAACTGAAGGCCGACCTTCGCCCAGTGCACCGCCTCTCCCACCTCTCCAACTTGCAAGGCGAGATGGCTACTACTGGCCGCGATGTTGGCAGCCAATGGCGCGTCCCCTGAAGTCCGCGCTAAGGGCAAGGCTCGCGCGAAGTGACTTTGAGCCCGGGCGTCACGCCCGGAGTCGTGCGCCATCCATCCCGCCATCTCACTGAGGGCCGCGGCAGCAGCGAAGACTTGCGGTTCGCTCCCCGCGTCTACCAGGCGACTCGCGATGTTTTCCTTCAGGTGACGAATCACCGCAGCGTAAAGGCGACCGCCGCCCGTCTGCTTGTCTGCGTTTCGGAATGCGTCTATGGCTGCAAGGTCGTTGCCATCCGGTTCCAAAATCGGGCCGGCCACCGGTTCGGCCCCCCGAGGTTCCCAAGGACGCTTCGCCAGCCCCAACATGCCCCCAGGAATGCGCAAGGCGTCAGAAATTTGCTCAAACAGGGCTAATTTCTCAACGCGGCTTTTGTTGTTCATGTAGTCGTAGAGTCGCCCCTGCGTGATCCCTACGGCAGCAGCAAGGCGCCGCGTGCTCAGGCCGCGGTGATTCAAGAGCCGGAACACAGTACCCATGTCGCGCTCAGAGCAAGCGTGTTGGAAGCGGACGTCACTGAGTAAGCCGGCCACAGCCGTCTGTAGCTCCTGCTGCTCACGCCCCACTGGTACCACCCCTGCTTCAGCGTAAGTCTCGGCTGGAGGCATTGTCCGCCGACTGACTCCATCTTGGGGTCACCCGCTGGAGTCCCTTTCCCTGCCCGGACCGTCGTTGACTGAGAGTCGCACGCCACGCGAACGATGTGCAGGAGGACCAATGGACTCGCAGGACGGCTATCTGAACCTCAGCGCACGAGGTCGCAGGTTGGCTGCCCGGCTCAACACCCAGATGGCGTCACTCGGCATCCATTTGGAGGCCATGGGTGACGTGCCATCGGGAACGGCCGCGCGTGTACGCCTTGGCACCGTCGACGAGGCGACGGCCAAACGCCTCTTGGCGGTGGCGCAGAACGCACCGCCCGAGCACGACGACCAAGGGCAGCAATGAGCGCGCCGAAGGAGCCCCCCACTCCGCCACCCCGACCGAGGCCGACGATCCGCGTTTTCCGTGCGGACCGGTATGGCCAGGTCTACGTGCGGGAGGAGCCGATCCAACACGCGTCGCTTCGGGCTTCCGCTCAGCGGAGAAGCAATTCGTCCCAAGGAGGTAACGAGATGGCAGAACAGCCCTTCTCATGCGGCGACGTCGTAGTGGACATGAGCAATTGCAAGGTTGGGCAGGTCCGGGCAATGCACGGTGAATGCCTCGTTTTGAGCAGGTCGGTGGGTCCCCCATGGGACGCGATAAAGGGATCCTGCCGGCCCGCATCCGCGGCCGAGGCCGAAAGCCTCACTGGATTCCGAGCACTCAAAAAGTGCTGAGGGGCTGGAAAGTTACTAGCAACGGCACATTTGTCTGACGTCGAGCGCCCCACCCCGAAGCGCGCTCCGTCCCCGGTCCTGGCCAGACAACCCGCCGGGGACGGAGCGCCATCACCGCACCAACCAACGAAGGGAAGTACACGGTGAGCATCACACAAGAGCACACGACGTTGCCGGAGGTGAAGAGTGTCCGCAAGCTCATCACCCCTGAGCAGTTCCTCGACGTCGCCAGCACGGTGCAGCGCAACAACGAGGGCATGGCCGCCAACGTCGCGGAACGGATCACCGAGGAGGCATTGAAGTTCGTCGCAGCCTGCTCATCAGCACCACGTGCCCGCCTCAAGCCGTCGCGGGTCGTCGATGAAGGCTGGCATGCCCTGATCCTGCACACGGCCGTATACGCCGAGCTGTGCCGGTCCCTGCATCACTACGTGCATCACGTACCGGAGCGGCCGGACATCGCCCGGCATGACCCCGATGCGCTGGCACGGACTCAGGCTGCGATCAAGGCAGCCGGCTACGATCCCGACCCGGCCATGTGGAACGGACCGACCGACAACGCGATCCCCGTCGCCGCCTCCTGCGAGCACTCCGAACCGGCGCCGGCCGGCTGCGGCGCCGACTGCTCCAACACCGGCCCGAACTAACGCACCCTCTGTCCGCGGACCCCCAACGGCCATACGGTCGTTGGGGAACCGGGAGGCGATGGCATGACCGAGTGGACCAACCCCACACACGCGCAAGCGGTCTCGGCGTACCAGGAAGTCGTGAAGGCGGGCGGGCACCCTCGGCCCCCGCGTAGCAAGTGGCACAAGCACCCGGCACGACGGTGCTCTGGTGGCGTGGTCGTGGTCGACCGGGCGACCGGAAAGCCGTACACGCTGCCGTGCGCTTGCCCCGGTCGCACGCACGACGATCAAACCTAGCCCTCGCCTGGCGGCCCGAGCGGGCAGTCGCCGGCCCCAGGGGTCTGCCGAGTACTCCGCGAAGCGTCCTGATCCAGTCGAGCCCGTGGGCTGACGGATTGAGTGAAGCGGCCGCTGAGGGTGGGGCCCATAGGTGGCCACTTTGCGGCGAGCCTCAGGCAGGCGGGAGTGCTGCGTACCTGCTTCAGCTGTTAAGTGCGATCTTGCTCGCAGTCGCTAAATAGATAGGGAAACTTCTAACCTTCTTGAAGATCTATTTTCCAAACTTTGAAAACTGCACCTAAAACTTCCACGTAAAGTTGCACCCCGCCTCGCGTGCGGTAGCCTCGGAAGTAGAGAACGCGAGTTAAGCGAGGTGGAAAATTTCCAGCGAAGCCCCGCCCCTCTCCCCAGTGCCGAAGAGCTACAGAACATGAGTGCTACGCTCGCGAGATCACATCGCATCCCGCATTCTTTGAGATGCTGGAAGAAATAGCGAAGGCCCCGGAAAACGAGAGGGTTGCTGTGGCCACCCGTCTCGCTACCGTTGAGGAGCTTTCCAAAAGAGGTATTGCGATTAGCGAGGGTTTTCGACTCACTACTAGGTATTTCGAAAATCCGGAAGCGGCAATACGTGGGGGCGTGGCCGTGAGTATGCCGCAACCACCTGAGGAACGCAGCAGCACATGGACGATATGCGCTTCGTCCGGCGGAGCGACCCCCGGTGGTACTACTTCTTGCCTCACCGTGGGGAGGCTAGTGTGATGCCCTCTCGGGAGGGTATCGCCGGAGAGATCCAAGCGGCGCTGTCCGAAGTCAACGCCTTCGTTTGTTCCTCACAAATGGAGAGCGTAATGAAGGAATTTGCCAGTATTCCACAGAGCGAGCGAGCCAGCGCTTTCGTATTCACAGCTTGCAGCATCAAGCGCGGCGTCGAAGGCATGAGTTTGATAGCGGGGAACGCAAGGCGTGAAGGGTGCCCATGCACGGCGGAGGAAAGCCTCCGCCGTGCGCTTTGTAGAGCAGGGACTTAATCCGTCGGCTAGGTGGCCGCGTTCGCGGTCCATTCCTCATTTGCTACAACAGCAGGGCTCGCGCGCGGATCAAGGTGACCCGCCATAAGCGGCAAGGTCCATGCCGCCGGAGATCTCTCAGAGCACCTTGGAGACCGGAACCGCTGTACGGACAAGCGCCGGCTCACGCAGAGGCGCCGGGTGCGTCGTTGTTTATCTCTGCAACCAGCAGGTGACACATGCCGCACCTGGACGGCGCGCCGCTCCGCTGCCCCATGTGTTGGGGCCAGCTCCTGGGCTTCCCACTCTCCTAGTGCCCGGCTGTACTCTTTGGCCTGGTTCCCGATCGGTAACTACGAGTACTACTCGGGTGCCGCCCAATGGGTGGACCACGTACGGGAGTTGGGTATCCATCCGCTGGAGAACGCGCGGACCGCGCTGCCCGGCTTCGACCTCGCGGGCGTCAACGACCTCGCCGGTGCGACCGAACACGCCGGTCCCGACTACGACCTGGCGCTGGGCGACCGCGACCCGGCCCGCGCCGTCGTCCTGATGGCGCACCAGCCGGTCACCATCCACGACACCGTCCGGTACGGGGTGGACCTCCAGCTCTCCGGCCACACCCACGGCGGCCAGATGTGGCCCTTCACGTACGTCGCCGAGGCCACGAACCCGACCGTCGCGGGCCTGGAGCGCTACGGCGACACCCAGCTGTACGTGACCCGCGGCGCGGGCGCCTGGGGGCCGCCCGTACGGCTGGGCGCGCCCCCGGACGTCACGGTGGTCGAACTGGCCTCCCTGCGGGCATGAGGCGGGTGTGATCGCCTTAGGGTAGGGGGCGAGCAGGTTGCGTCCGCAGGTAACAACCCCTCTACAAAGTGCGGCACCATCCCGCGCTAAATCGGACAGATCATGACTTTCGATCTTGCATCGAAGGCGCCCAACTCCCTAGTATTTATTGACTTTATGTTGCCCTTACCGACGGCTTCACGGGGCGGTGCGTGGGGGAACGGGCAGGGCAGACGGGGAACGGGGAGAAGGAATGAGCGAGCGCTTCAGGGTCGATCTCGACGAACTGGACAGCGTGGTGCGCCAACTCCGCCACCTTCGGGGCGACATGGACGAACCCAGCCAGAAGGTGAAATACAGCACGACCATTCCGAAGTCGGCCTTCGGCGTCAATTTCCTCGAGGCGGGCGACCTCGCGAAGGCCCATGACGACATGCAGTCGTACATGTCGCAGGTCATCGACGCGCTCCAGGACCTCATCCACAAGTTCGGCGAGAAGACGGAAGCCAGCCGCGGTGCGTACGAGGACCAGGAGCACCAGACGAAGACCTCGATGAATGGCTGAGCACCACACGGCGACGCGCGCACGAAGGGCGGAGATGGAGATGAAGGGGGGCCTGCATGGTTGACGCCAAGCAGGAGTACGACAGCGCCAAGGCGATGGAGCAGCAGCGCAAGAACCACGAGCGGGAAGAGCGGCTGAAGTCGTTCAAGGGCCAGCACCTCACCCCTCGGTCTGCGTCCGACTTCCATCACCACGGCCTCAATGCCCTCCGGGCGATGATCGAGCACGCCAGCCCCGAGGCGGTCGAGACCTCCGGCCACCACTGGCGCGCCTCCGCCGACCGCCTGGGCGGTGAGGACGGCCGTGGCGGCATCCGCAAGGCCTTCATGGACGCGGTCGACCACGCCTCCGCGCACTGGGAGGGCTCGGCGGCGCAGGCGTTCCGCAGGGAAGCCGGCAAGGTGCTGGAGAAGATCGACAAGACGTACCAGCACTCGCGCAACGTCGAGTCCACGCTGATCGGTACCCGTTCCTCGGGACCGGAGTCCGGCGTCGCGCACAATCTTCGCGAGGCCAAGAAGGCCATGTCGAAGATCCACGACCCGGGTGTCGTGGACCGGGCGACCGACGAGAGCGGCGACGACAGCCAGTTCAAGCGGGACATGGCGAATCCCAAGATGGACACCCGCATGGCCCTGGAGCTCAACAGGGACAGCCTGTCCCTGACCAAGGAGCGTCAGGTCGAAGCGGTCATCGTGATGGACGAGTTGGCCGCCCACTACGACGGGCAGGGCAAGCGGCTCCGCGAGGGGACGGGGCCGGGTACCGGGGGCGGCGACTGGCCCGTGGACCCGTCGACCACCCCGCCTCCGCCTCCGGTGCGCATGCCCGTGACGGGCGGCACCCATCCCCACCAGTCCACCGCACCGAAGATGCCGAACGGCGCGGGCGGTGGCGCCGTACCGGAAGGGTTCGACGCCCCCAAGCTGCACCGTCCCGACCTGCCCGTGACCACCGGTCTCGACAGCGTGCAGGGCGGCACCATCGCCCCGCCGACGGGCGGCGGCACCTTCAGCGGCGGGACGACCGGCGGCAGCCACGGCGTGACCGGCGGCACGGGGGGCTTCCCCGGCGGCGCGGTCCCGCCCGGTGTCATCGGCATGCCCGGCGGCATGGGCGGATCCCGGGGCGCCGGCGGTGCCGGCGGGATGCGCGGCGGCATGCCGGGCGCCGGAGCAGCCGGCAAGGCAGGCGGCGTCAAGGGCGCGGCCGGGCGCAGCGGTCCGCAGGCGCGTACCCGCGGCGGACTGGTCGGCAAGCCGGGCGGCCCCGCGGGCGGTGCGAAGCAGGGCGGCTCGGGCCTGCACCGCAGCCGCGGCGGCAAGCAGGCGGGCATGATGGGCGCCGCCGGAGCGAAGGGCAAGGGCAAGGAGAAGGAGCGCACCACAGGGCAGCGCCCCGATTACCTCGTCGAGGACGAGGAGACCTGGAACCCGCAACGTAACGTTGCCCCTCGCGTCATCGAGTAGGCCGACGATAACGTCGCATGCGGCCAATGAGGAAAGGCCCCGCACTCCCATGTGTGCGGGGCCTTTCCTCAGGCGGAAAAGGCCGCCGGACAGCACGGCAAGAAGGAGCGAAGGATGAGGGTCACCCGAACACTGCGCGCGACGGTGGGTGCTGCGCTGACCGGAGCACTGCTGCTGTCCGCGGGCGGCACAGCCTCCGCGGACCAGGTGCGGAAGGCCGAGTGGCCGCTGGAGGCGTTCGGGGCCCAGCAGCTCTGGAAGGAGGCCACCGGCAAGGGCGTGACGGTCGCCGTGCTCGACAGCGGTTTCCGTACGACCCACCAGGACCTGACAGGGCAGTTCCTTCCCGGGCCGGACTTCGGAAAGGCGACGGAGGCCGAGGGCGCCAAGTACCTCAAGCCGAACGAGGACATCCGCGACCACGGCACCGCCATGGCCGGGATCATCGCGGGGCACGGCCACGGTCCGGGCGGCACCGAGGGCGTCAAGGGCCTGGCGCCCGACGCCAAGATCCTCCCCGTTCCCGAGTACAAGAACAGCGGGCAGGCCACGCGTTGGGCGGTGGAGCACGGCGCGGACGTGATCAACATGTCCTACGGCGGCGACCTGGAGGGCGACACCTGCGAATCCATCCACTACGCCCTCGACAAGGGTGTGGTGGTCGTGGCTGCCATGGGAAACGACGGCCTGACCCGCAAGACGTATCCGGTGGGCTGCCCCGGCGTCATCGGGGTCGGCTCGGTCGACCAGTACGGCAAGGCGGCCGACGCCAACGACTACAACGCGGACACCGACCTGCTCGCGCCCGGTGAGAAGGTCGCCGTCGCCATGGGCAAGAGCGACCACGACTACGACACCGCAGCGAACGGCAGTTCCGCCGCCACCGCCTACGTGTCCGCCGCAGCGGCCCTGCTCAAGCAGAAGTTCCCCGACCTCACCCCCGGTCAGATCGCCAATCGCCTGGTGAAGACCGCCGGTCTCGCGCAGGCCGAGAAGGACAAGCACCTCAAGCTCCCGGACGCCCACTACGGCTACGGTTTCATCCAGCCGGGCCCGGCCCTGCGCCGTGACATCGCGGCAGGTCCGGCGGCCGGCCCGCTGCCGATGCCGAAGGGCAAGTACTCCGACACGGCCGCCGACAAGGGCTCCGACCCCAACCCCCCCATGGGCGCCAAGGACAAGGCCCTGCTCATCGGTGGCATCGCCCTCGGCGTGCTGGTGGTCGCGGGCATCGTCATCGGCATCGTCGTCGCGACCCGCCGTCGCAACAACAACGGCAACCAGGCCTGGGGCTGAGCCGGGCCGTGCCGGCGGACGGGTTGACGGACGGGCTGACTGACGGGCCGGCGGACGGTGCAATGGACGTGGCGCGGGTGGTGAGGCGCAACTACGCGGCTCTCGTACGGCTGCTCGTGCTGCGTCTCGTTCTCGCCCTCGGGCTGTGCGCGCTGCCCGTAGTGCTGGTCCGTCTCGGTGTCCCCAACGTCTTCGCCGTGTGGCTGTTGACGGTCGCCGGGATGTTCGTGGCCGCCTTCACTTTCTATCGGCTCGGGTATGGAATGCGGGTCGCCCGGTGCGCGCGTGTACTGCGCCACTACCCCCTCGAATTCCATACCCGGGTGTCCAAGAAGGGCGAGAAATGGACCCGGTACGGCAATGTCTTCACCGTGCGGGTCTCCACCCGGGGCCGGCACGGGGCGCCCTTGATGAAGGCCGTCAACGCGGCGGGGAGGCGCTGCTGGCCGCAGGGGCTGGACGGCGGTGTCTGGGTCGCCGGTGATCTGCCGTTCGGTGGCGTCATGGTGGCGCCCGACGGTGATGCGATGCTGTTCCTGAAGCCGGCGGACTGGGACAAGCTGGCGCCGCAACGTGCGCAGGCCGGCGCCGAACGCGTGGAGCGGGCGGAACGGGCCGGGCTCACGCAGAAGACGACCCGGGCGTGGATGATGAGGCCGGGGGCCTGATGGTCACCTGCTCGCGCGGCGGGGAAATTCGGACGACGCGGCCGGGCCGCCGCTGTTAACTTCGGGCGTTATGGACCCCGTAGGTGAAAAAGCGATACGTGCCTCCTTTGTGAATTGCTCGAAGGGGGAGGCGAGCCGGATCAATCTGCCGGTGGGGCTGGCCGGGCTGCCGTGGGAGGACCTGGACTTTCTGGGGTGGCGGGATCCCGGGGCGCCGGACCGGAGTTACCTGGTGGCGCCGCGGGGTGACGGGCTCGTCGGTGTCACTCTCAGGGTGCCGCAGGGGGTGCGGCGGAGTTTCACCAAGACGACGGTCTGCTCGGTCTGCATGACCGGGCATCCGGGGTCGGGGGTCAGTCTCCTGGCCGCGCGGCGGGCCGGGCCGTCCGGGCGGCAGGGAAACACCGTCGGGACGTACCTCTGCGCCGACCTCGCGTGTTCGCTGTACGTACGCGGGCGCAAGCAGTCCCAGCTCGCCGGGCGACACGAGGAGACGCTGCCGCTGGAGGCACGGATCGAGCGCACGGTGCGGAACCTGGACGAGTTTCTCGACAAGGTGCTGGAAGGCTGAGCGCGGGATGAGCGAGGGCGTGTGAGGGGATGGCCCCTCGCGCGCCCTCGCGTCATTTGCCTCATGGGTTCTGGAACAGCACCTCCGGGTTGGCCGCGGACGGGCCGTCCAGCAGCGGGCGCGGGAGGCCGCGCAGGTGCCGGTCGAAGAAGGCGGTGACGTAGTCGCGGGTGATCTCGCCGGAGCGCTTGCCGGGGAGCGGGGCGGTGGGGTCGGTGACACCGAGCTGGGCGCCCAGGACCGGGATGTCGATGAAGCTGAAGTGGCCGGCGTCGCGGACCGTGAGCCAGCGCTTCCAGCCGTCCAGCCGCCGCCAGTCGCGCAGCCAGCTGGTGTCCTCGTCGTGCGGCGAGTGGCCGTTGAGCGCGCCGAGCATCAGGAACGGGCGGCCGTCGAGCCCGCCGCGGGGGACGGGTGCGAAGAATGTGCCGTCCATGTTGACGCCGGCGCGGATACGGGGATCGGCCGCCATGGCGGCCGCGGCGCTGTTGCCGCCGATGGAGTGCCCGGCGACGCCGATCCGCCGGGTGTCGATCATGGCGGAGTGGCGCCAGGCGGGGTGCGTCCCGCGGAGCCCGTGCTTCCCGTGCCGGTCCGTCCTCGTCAGGGCGTCGAGGACGAAGCGGATGTCGGCGGCGCGGCCGGTGGCGACCTTGGCCATCAGCCGCTTCCGTACGTCCTTCGGTGCCTTCTCGACCGTGTCGCAGGCGACGCAGGTGAGGGTGCGGCCGCCGGGGAAGGCCGTGCCGAAGGATTCGTAGGCGTGGTCGAGGAGGGCGACCACGTAGCCGTGCGAGGCGAGTTCCTCGGAGAGCAGGGAGAGCGTGGCGCGGTTGAGGGAGAAGCCGGGGGAGAGCACCACCAGCGGGTGCCTGCCGGGGGCCGGCCGGGCGTCGGTGCGGGCGTGGGTACGGGTGGCGGCGAGCGTCTCGGCCGGCAGCACGTCGGCGCGGTGGATGCCCCGCAGGAAGAGCTGGGCCTCCTCGGTGTTCATGTACGGGGCGCGGTGGTGGCCGGTGCCCGGGCGCGCCGGGTAGTACAGCGAGGCCATCAGCTCCCGTGCGCCCGCGGAGGGCACCCAGGGGTCCCGGCGCTGCGGGTCGGTGAGGTGCAGGGTGTCGCGCCCGATGGCGTAGGGGCCGGTGGGGCGCGGGAGGTGGAGCGTGGTGGCCGCCGGGGGAGCCGGGGCGACGGCCGGCGCCGCCTGGGCCGCGTGGGGGGCGGCGAGGGCGGCGCCGGCGAGCGGCAGCGGCAACGTAGCGGCGAGGGCCAACGCGACCGCGCCGCGGCGGAGTTGATGGCGGAAGTGGTTCACATGCTCCACGTGCTTCACATGCTTCACCTGGGTCATGGGGGTCATGGGGTTCATGGGGGTCGAGCGTAAGGAGGGCGGTGCGCGGACGGTACTGACGAAAGTCAGGGGACGACAGGAACGTTCGTGAGTACCGGACCGCCGCCTCACAGTGCGTGCTTGGCCAGGAAGGTGTGGATCAACTCCTGCCACTCCGCCGGCCGTTCGACGAACGGGAGGTGCCCGGTGGCGATCTCCGCGTACTCGGCGCCGGGGATGTGGTCGGCCAGGTATCGGGAGTGGGACGGGTGCAGCAGGGTGTCCAGGGTGGTGGCGATGACCAGGGTGGGCACGGTGATCGCGGGCAGGTCGGCGGTGGTGTCCAGGACGCGTACCAGCGCGGCCTGTTCGGCCGAGCCGGCGGGCGGCAGGGACGGGTCGGGGTCCAGGACGGCCGCGCGCTCGGCGGGGGAGAGGGCGTTGAACCTCTCGGGGGCCAGGCCGCTGAGGGCCCGCACCTGGGCGAAGCCGACGTGATCCCCGCGCTCCAGGAGGTGCAGCCAGAGGTCGAGCCAGACCGTGGTCCGGGCGTCCGCCTTGGCGAGACCGGCGGTCAGGACCAGCCCGCGGACCCGTTCGGGGTGCCGGGCCGCGGCCCGTACGGCCACGGCGGAGCCCATGGAGTAGCCGATCAGGGTGAAGGTGTCCATACCGGCCGCGGTGGCCTCGGCGACCAGGGCGTCGGCCAGGGCGTCCAGCTCCAACGGGCCGGTGGCGCGCGGGGTGTTGCCCGAGCCGGGGTAGTCGGGGGCCACGACGTGGTGGCCGGTGGCGGTCAGGGCCGGTATGAGGTCGCCGTAGTTGCTTTTGACACTGCCGGTCGCGCCGTGGGCCAGCAGGAGGCCGGGCCCGGCGGGGTCACCGGCGACGGTGGTGGCCAGCTTCGGAAGGGTGGTCGAGGATGCGGGAATCTGCGTCATGCGGAAGAGGTTGCAGTGTGACACCGGTGTCAGGGTCAAGTCGGCGGCCAGAACGGAAGGTGGTGGCCGATCTCCGGGCCGCTGGGCCGGTACGCGGATGCGGTACGAGGATTCGGTACGAAGAGGGGTCGGTCGGATGCGGATCGGTGAGTTGTCGCGGCGTACGGGGGCCAGCGTGCGGGTGCTGCGCTACTACGAGCAGCAGGGGTTGCTGAGCGCCGAGCGGGATGCGAACGGCTATCGGCGCTATCGCGGTGAGGAGGCGGTGGAGAGCGTCCGGCGGATCCGGGAGATGCTCG
Organism: Streptomyces bugieae; assembly: GCF_036352915.1. Classification (NCBI taxonomy): domain Bacteria; kingdom Bacillati; phylum Actinomycetota; class Actinomycetes; order Kitasatosporales; family Streptomycetaceae; genus Streptomyces; species Streptomyces bugieae. The sequence continues at coordinate 34,425 of NZ_JAZBJP010000009.1, read as the reverse complement.
CCGCGGGTCTGAACACCGACGAGATCCGCGGCCTGCTGCCCTGCGCCCAGGGCGGCCCCGGGCTGGTGCCGTGCACCCACTCCAGTGGGGTGGTGGCGCGGCGGATGGCCCAACTCGACGCGGAAATTGAGGAGTTGGCGCGGCGCAGGGCCGCTCTGGAGGCGTACGCGCGGACCATGCGGCAGCGGCAGGCCGAGGACGAGGCGCTGGCGGCCCTGGCCCTGCGCTCGGCCTGAGCGCCCCGCCCGGGACGGCGGCCGGCGCCCCGGGCGGGCCCGCCCCACACGGCAAGGACGCCCGCCCACCCGCCAAGGACGCGCCCGCCCCAAGAAGGCCGTAAAGCTTCTTGCGCTTTCCGCTTGCCATGACCCGCCCGCCCGGCCGATCCTCTTGTGCACGCCGTTCGGGGGAGCGGTGGGGAAGCAGGGGGCTGCCGTGTTACGAGTGCACTTCACCGGGCAGGATCTGGCGCGTACCAGAGTGGCGGAGGGTGCCGACCCGCTCTGGGAGACCGCGCTGAGCCTGCAGATCCTGCGGGAGGACCGCGGCGAGCCGGCGCTGGCCGCCTGGCGCCAGCATGCGGTGCGGCACGGCCCCGGGCCGGTGCGGACCCTGTTCCCGCTGGTGCCGCTGCGCGGCTACTTCCCGGACTTCCTCACGCCCTACGCGGCGCTGGAGGGCGTCGAACCGGGGCTGGAGGCGGTGATGCGCACCCCGCGCACGCGGCTGCGCGCCGAGGTGGCGCTGCTGGCGGGGCACCGGGCGCTGCCGGGCGAGGCGCGCGGCATCGGGGAGGGCGAACCGGCCGCGCTGCGCCAACTGGCGCGCAACCTGCGCACGTACCACCACCTGGCGGTCGCGCCGGCCTGGCCGCGGATCGCCGGGCGGGTGGGCGCGGACCGGGCGTTGCGGGTGCACGCCCTGGCGCAGTCCGGCGCGGAGGCGATGCTGCGGACGTTCGGGCCGGTGATGCGCTGGCGGCCGCCGGTGCTGGAGGTGGCGTACCCGGTGGAGCGGGAGCTGTTCCTCCAGGGGCGGGGGCTGGTGTTCGTGCCCTCGTACTTCTGCCGGGGCGTGCCCATCGCGCTGGTGGACGACGCGCTGCCGCCGGTGCTGGTCTACCCGGCGGCGGAACGGGAGCCGGCCGGACCCGCCGGAGGGCCCCGCGCCGCGGCCGGGCACGCCGAAGGGCCCCGCTCCCGTGCGTACGGGGGCGGGGCCCTCGGGGACGTTCCGGTCCCGGCCGGCGTCCGGGCCACGGCCCGGGCCGCCGTCCGGCGCTGAACGGCGGTACTAGAAGCGCCGCGTGATCAGCGCCCGCTTGACCTCCTGGATGGCCTTGGTGACCTCGATGCCACGCGGGCACGCCTCGGAGCAGTTGAAGGTCGTCCGGCAGCGCCAGACGCCGTCCTTGTCGTTGAGGATCTCCAGGCGCTGCTCGCCGCCCTCGTCGCGCGAGTCGAAGATGAAGCGGTGCGCGTTGACGATCGCCGCCGGGCCGAAGTACTGGCCGTCGTTCCAGAACACCGGGCACGAGGACGTGCAGGCGGCGCACAGGATGCACTTGGTGGTGTCGTCGAAGCGCTCGCGGTCCTCGGCGGACTGCCGGCGCTCACGGGTCGGCTCGTTGCCGGTCGTGATGAGGAAGGGCATCACGTCCCGGTACGCCTGGAAGAAGGGCTCCATGTCGACGACAAGGTCCTTCAGCACCGTCAGGCCCTTGATGGCCTCGACCGTGATCGGCTTCTCCGGGTTGATGTCCTTGATCAGCGTCTTGCAGGCGAGACGGTTGCGGCCGTTGATCCGCATGGCGTCCGAACCGCAGATGCCGTGGGCGCAGGAACGGCGGAAGGTCAGCGACCCGTCCAGCTCCCACTTGATCTTGTGGAGGGCGTCCAGGACGCGCTCCTTGGGGTCGATCTCCAGCTGGAAGTCCTGCCAGCTGGCCTCCTCGGAGACCTCCGGGTTGAACCGGCGGATCCGGAAGGTGACCGTGATGTACGGGGAGTCGGCGAAGCCGGGCTCGGGCTGGCCGGCCTCGGCCGCCTTGTCCAGGGTCGGGGTAGCCATCAGTACTTACGCTCCATCGGCTGGTAGCGGGTCTGCACGACCGGCTTGTAGTCGAGACGGATCGACTCGGCGCCGTCGTCGCCCACCTCGCGGTACGCCATGGTGTGCCGCATGAAGTTGACGTCGTCGCGGTTGGGGTAGTCCTCGCGGTAGTGACCGCCGCGGGACTCCTTGCGGGCCAGTGCGGACACGGCCATGACCTCGGCCAGGTCGAGCAGGTTGCCCAGCTCGATGGCCTCCAGCAGGTCGGTGTTGAACCGCTTGCCCTTGTCCTGGATGGACACGTTCAGGTACCGCTCGCGCAGCTCGCCGATCTTCTCGACCGCGGTCTTGATCGTCTGCTCGGTGCGGAACACCATCACGTTGGCGTCCATGGTCTCCTGCAGCTCCTTGCGGATCTCGGTGACCCGCTCGCTGCCGGTGGCGGTGCGCAGCCGCTCGACCTGCTCCTGGACCAGCTTCGCCGGGTCCTCGGGGAGCTCGACGAAGTCGGCGGTGGCCGAGTACTCCGCCGCCGCGATGCCGGCCCGGCGGCCGAAGACGTTGATGTCCAGCAGCGAGTTGGTGCCGAGGCGGTTGGCGCCGTGCACGGAGACGCAGGCGACCTCGCCGGCCGCGTACAGGCCCGGGACGACCGTGGTGTTGTCCGCCAGGACCTCACCCTCGACGTTGGTCGGGATGCCGCCCATGGCGTAGTGCGCGGTCGGCTGGATCGGGATCGGGTCCGTGTAGGGCTCGATGCCGAGGTACGTGCGCGCGAACTCGGTGATGTCCGGGAGCTTGGCGTCCAGCTGCTCCGGCGGAAGGTGCGTCAGGTCGAGGTAGACGTGGTCGCCCTCGGGACCGCAGCCGCGGCCCTCGCGGATCTCGGTGTAGATGGAGCGCGAGACGACGTCACGGGACGCGAGGTCCTTCATGACCGGCGCGTACTTCTCCATGAAGCGCTCGCCGTCCTTGTTGCGGAGGATGCCGCCCTCACCGCGGGCGCCCTCCGTCAGCAGGATGCCCATCCGCCAGATGCCGGTCGGGTGGAACTGGAAGAACTCCATGTCCTCCAGCGGCAGCCCGCGGCGGTAGACGGCGGCCTGGCCGTCACCGGTCAGGGTGTGCGCGTTGGAGGTCACCTTGAAGAACTTGCCGCAGCCGCCGGAGGCGTAGATGACGGCCTTCGCCTGGAAGACGTGGATCTCGCCGGTGGCGAGCTCGTACGCCACCACACCGGCCGACTTCTTGACGCCGTCGACCTCGGTGATCAGCTGGTCGAGGACGTAGAACTCGTTGAAGAACTCCACGCCCTCCTTGACGCAGTTCTGGTACAGCGTCTGGAGGATCATGTGGCCGGTGCGGTCCGCGGCGTAGCAGGACCGGCGGACCGGGGCCTCACCGTGGTTGCGGGAGTGACCGCCGAAGCGGCGCTGGTCGATCGTGCCGTCCGGCGTGCGGTTGAACGGCAGGCCCATCTTCTCCAGGTCGAGGACCGAGTCGATGGCCTCCTTCGCCAGGATCTCGGCGGCGTCCTGGTCGACCAGGTAGTCACCGCCCTTGACCGTGTCGAAGGTGTGCCACTCCCAGTTGTCCTCCTCGACGTTCGCGAGGGCGGCGGCCATACCGCCCTGGGCGGCGCCGGTGTGGGAGCGGGTCGGGTAGAGCTTCGTCAGGACCGCGGTGCGGCTGCGCTTGGTCGCCTCGATGGCGGCACGCATGCCCGCGCCGCCGGCGCCGACGATGACGGTGTCGTACTTGTGGATCTTCATGGTTCCAGTCAGCCCCGGCTTCAGGAGATGTTCGGGTCGAAGGTGAAGATCACCAGCGTGCCCAGCAGGACGGTGAACACCGTCGCGGTGTACAGCAGCATCTTCAGCCAGAAGCGGGTGTTGTCCCGCTGCGCGTAGTCGTTGATGACGGTGCGCAGGCCGTTGGCGCCGTGCAGCATGGCCAGCCACAGCATCAGCAGGTCCCAGACCTGCCAGAACGGCGAGGCCCAGCGGCCGGCGACGAAGGCGAAGCCGATCTTGGAGACACCGCCGTCGAGCACGAGCTGGATCAGCAGGTGGCCCAGGACCAGGACGACCAGCACGATGCCGGACAGCCGCATGAACAGCCAGGCCTGCATCTCGAAGTTGCCCCGGGAGGCGCGGCCGGTCTTCTTGGTGCGCTTGCGCGGCGGCTCGATGACCGGGGCCGGGTTGTCCACGTCGTAGAGGCGGACGTCGCTCGCGGTGGCGTCTGCGGAAGTGGTTTCAGCGGACATCTCGCGTCAGCTCCCGAACAGCGTGCGCAGCGTGTGCTGCAGCACGGGGTAGAAGGCACCGGCCATCAGCACGACCCAGACACCCACGACGGTCCACAGCATCTGCTTCTGGTACCTCGGGCCCTTCGACCAGAAGTCGACCAGGACGACCCGCAGGCCGTTGAGCGCGTGGAAGAGGATGGCGGCCACCAGGCCGTACTCCATCACATTGACGATCGGCGTCTTGTAGGTCGCAACGACGTTGTCGTACGCGTCGGGGGAGACGCGGACGAGAGCGGTGTCGAGGACGTGTACGAACAGGAAGAAGAAGATGAGGACGCCGGTGACTCGGTGAGCCACCCAGGACCACATGCCTTCCCGGCCGCGGTACAGCGTTCCAGCCGGCACGGAAAAACCCTCCGGGAGCGGGGATTGGGGCGCCAGCCGGCTTCTCTGTCGGTCGGGCCCGGCCGGGTACGGTCCACCGGCCGCTCGTCATCGTATCGACGAGCTGTCGGTTCCTCGCGCGGGGGTCCTTAGGTGTGATCAAACAGGCACCAACGGGCTATCACACAAGGACGAACCGGCCCTTTACGGGTCGTACGGCGTGATTGCTGCGCGCTCGGGCCCGTGTCGGTGGCGGGCGCCGGTCTCAGGCCGCGAGGCGGCGCAGCCGGCCGCGGGCCACCCGCCGGAGCTGCTCCGCGGTGGCCGCCCGCTCCTCGTCCGGGCCGTTGCCCAGCCGTATGCGGATGCCGAACAGGATCTGGTCGAGCGCCTCCTCCTCCCGGCAGCCGTCCAGGCAGATCACGAAAGCGTGACGGAAGCGCTGCTCGTATGCGGCGTATGCGGCATTCAGGGCGGTACGGGCGGCCGGTGTGCCGAGTCCGTGGGCGCCGGTCGGCGGCCGCGGCGGGGACTCGGCGGCGAGTGCCTCGTCCAGGCCGGCCGCCGGGAGGCCGGCGAACGCCCGGTCGGCGGCGGCGAGCAGCGCCTCCGGATCCCGGTACGGGCGCCGGTCGGCGAGCTGACCGGCCCACTCGCGGCTGCCGCAGCAGCGCAGCAGCGCGGCCAGGGCGCCGTCCCGGTCCAGGGCGTTGAGGCGGCGCAGCCCCGTGCCGTCGGGGCGGGGCCGGGGCACGGCGGCGGAGGGGACCTGCGAAGGTATGCCGCACCGTGCGGGCTGGGGGCGCAGCGTCGGCCGGGCGGCCGGGGTGTCACCGGACAGCGTGGGCTCCTCGGACGGATGCGATCGGGTCTTTTCGACAGGTGCGGGGCGGGCGACTGACGGAAGCTGAGGGAAGCGGACCGACGCCGGGACGCGGAACGAAGCGGCGACGGGTGTGGCGGTGGTGCGTGGAACACGACACCCCGGCGGTATCCGGTGGTTCCAGGAGAGCCCTGGGAAAGGGGTGACGAACGAGGACGCCACGCTAACGACGCCTGTCGACAGCTGTCCGACGGATGCGCGAATTTCACCCGGAGGGGAGAGCCTCGGCGCATCCGGTGGACGACCGGCCCCGCACACCTGGCAATGCCTTCGCACCGAAAAGTGAGGATTGCACGATGTCGAACCCGATGCGGCCGTCGCGCGCCGCGCTGCCGGCCGCGGCGCTCACCGGCGCGCTGCTGCTCACCGGCTGCTCCCACTCCGCCGACACCGAGTCCCCCGGCAGCACCAGCGCCAAGGTGAACCCCTCGGCCGCAGCGACCCCCAGCTGGGCGCCGGTGACGGGAACGCCGCAGGTCATCCCGGCCGTACGCGATTTCCGCCGGGCCGAGGGGCGCGGCTGGCGCCCCTCCAAGGGAGCCCGGGTGGTGGTCCCGGCCGGCAAGGGGAGCAACGTCGCCGACGAGGCCGCCCTGATGGCCCGTGACCTGGGCGGCCTGACCGTCGTCTACGGCGACGAGCCGGTACGCCCCGGAGACATCGAGGTGAAGCTCTCCGGGAAGAATGGCGGAAAACAGGGCAACAACCTGCCCGTCCAGGGCGCCGCCGACGAGGCCTACACCCTCACCGCCGAAGGGACCCGGCTCACTCTCACGGCCCCCACCGACGCCGGAATTTTCTACGGCACCCGCACGATCAAGCAGGCCGTCCGCGCCGCCGGCGGGCTCCCCGAGGGCACCATCAACGACCGCCCGGGCCGGCCGCAGCGCGGAATGTCGCTGGACAACGCCCGCAAGCCGTTCACCGAGGGCTGGATCAACGCCCGGCTGCGGGAGATCGCCGACCTCAAGCTCAACCAGTTCCAGCTGCACTTCTCCGACGACCAGGGCTTCCGCATCCAGAGCGACACCCACCCCGAGGTGGTCTCCGCCGACCACCTCACCAAGGCCCAGGTCCGCCGGATCATCGCGCTCGCCCGCAGCCTGCACATCTCCGTCGTCCCGGAACTGGACTCGCCCGGCCACCTCGGCGCCGTGCTGGACCACTTTCCCGACCTCCAGCTGCGCAACGCCTCGGGCCGGGTGATCCGGGGCGCGATCGACATCTCCAACCCCAAGGCCGGTCCGCTGATCGACTCGCTGCTGCGCGAGATGAGCCAGCTGTTCACCAACCCCAAGGGCGCGCCCGCCTACTGGCACCTGGGCGGTGACGAGTACCAGGCGCTGATGTCGTCCTCGCCGTCCACCTCGTACCCGCAGCTGGCCCGGGCCGCGCGGCAGAAGTACGGGAACAACGGCACCATCGAGGACCTGACCACCGGCTGGCTCAACGACCGGCAGAAGACCGTCGAGGGCCAGGGCAAGAACCGGATCGAGGCCTGGAACGACGGCTTCTTCACCGGCGGGGTGGTCTCCGCCGACAAGAACCGGACGGTCGCCTACTGGACCGGCAAGGAGATCGGCAAGCGGCCCCCCGAGGCGTTCCTGAAGGAGGGTCGCAACGTGCTGAACTTCAACGACGAGTACCTCTACTACGTCCTCGGCCAGCCCAACCAGTTCACCTATCCCACCGGCGAGCGCATCTATCGGGACTGGACGCCGACGGTCATCCGCGGCACCCGGGCGGTGAACGTCCCCGCCTCCATGACCGGGCCGGACCGGATCCCCGGCGCGCGCTTCGCGATCTGGTGCGACCGGTCCCAGGCGCAGACCGCACCGCAGGTGGCCGCCGGGATCCGGATGCCGCTGGCGGCACTGGCGCAGAAGACCTGGGACCCGCGGACGCCGGCGCTGTCCTGGACGGCCTTCACGGCCCTGGCCAAGAAGGCGGGGTTGTCCGGTTGATGAGGAACGCGCCCGCCGAGCGGGCCGCCACCCGGTAAGAAACGGGTGAGAGATACGAGGGCGGGCCGGGGCCGCCACCCCCCGATACGGGGTGAGGCTCTCTCGCGACGGGGGTGGTGAATGCGGCATCAGGTTCCGTGACGGCCTGAGCCCACGAGGACGGCCGGGGCCGCCACCCCCCACAGGAGAGGCCCCGGCCGTCGTTCGTGGAGGGCCGTGTCGGCCCTCTATCCGGTACAGCGCCGGACGGCCCGAAAGCGTCACACGGGGTGCGGGCGGTGGTACGGCCAGTGGTCTGGACGCGGGCCCGGCCAGGCCCGTAACGTGCGCATCCGCGCCGGTGGGCGCACGGTCTCCCGTTTTCCGGTCCCGTGCGGCCCGCATTCCGGCCCGGGTGCGGAGCGGATGTGCGCACGGGTTACGGTCAGCAGGAACGGCGGGGTTACCGGGGGTTTTCCCCCAAGTGCCCCGATCGACGGCGAAGCGAAGCACTGAAGCAGCAAGGACCGGGCGGCGGACATTCCACGTGCGACAGGATGGACCCGTGCGAGGGGACGACATTCAGCCGGACGACCGCCGGCTGACGGTGGCCGTACAGGCGGCGCAGGACGGCGACGAGGCAGCGTTCCGTACCGTCTACCGCGCCGTACACCCCCGACTTCTGGGGTATGTACGGACGTTGGTGAGCGAAGCGGACGTTGAGGACGTCACCTCCGAGGCATGGCTGCAGATAACCCGCGACCTCGCCCGCTTCAGCGGCGACGCCGACCGCTTCCGCGGCTGGGCCGCCCGGATTGCCCGCAACCGCGCCCTGGACCACATCCGGATGCGCGGCCGGCGCCCGGCGATCGGCGGCGACGAGAGCGAACTGGCCGACACCCCGGCGACGTCCGACACCGCCGGTGAGGCCCTGGAGGCCCTCGGTACCGGCCGCACCATGCAGCTGATATCCCGGCTGCCGCAGGACCAGGCCGAGGCCGTGGTGCTCCGGGTGGTGGTCGGGCTCGACGCCAAGAGCGCGGCCGAGGTGCTCGGCAAACGGCCCGGTGCGGTACGCACCGCCGCACACCGCGGACTCCGGAAGCTCGCCGAACTGATCGGCGACCCGCAGGGCGCCGGGGACCACCTCCCCGAACAGCAGCGCCCCGGGGGCGTGGCGGATTCCCGCCTACGGGGTGTGACGGAATCGGCCGCACGAACGCAGAAGGACATGTGATGGCCGACGATCGGTACGACTGGCTCGACAAGGACACCGCGGAGCGAATGCTGCGTGGTGAACGGGTCAGTTCCCCGTACGGCGCCGGCGCACAGGAACTCGAACAGCTGCTGGCGGCCGCCGCCGCGGTCGGCGCGCGGGCCCCCGAGGCCGCGCCGCTGCCCGGCGAAGAGGCCGCCGTCGCCGCGTTCCGCCGGGCCGTTCCGCACGGCTCCGGCGCCCGTTCGGCGGGCCGCGGCTCCGACGCCGCCGTGCCGACGGTCCACACCACCGCCGTCACCGAACGCACCCGGTTCGCCCGCCCCTTCCGGCGCGGCTTCGCCGTCGCGCTCGCGGCCTGCGCCATCGGCGGGGTCGCCGTCGCGGCCGGGGCGGGAGTCCTGCCCGGCCCTTTCCGCGGTGGCGGTGGTCCCGAACCGGGATCCAGCGCCTCGTCCGCCGAGACGCCCGGACCGGTGGCCACCACTGAGCCCGGCGAGGCCCAGACCGACGGCACCACGGGCAGCACGCCCGACGCCACGCACGGCGGGACGTCCACCGCGCCCTCCGACACCGCGACGCCCGGGGCCAGCCCCGGCGCGACCGGCGTGCCGGGCAGCGGTACGCCCGGCCGGCACGGCGACCAGGGCGGCAAGAAGGGCGACCCCGGCCGGGGTGCCAAGAAGAAACTTTTGCTCACGCTCTGTCAGGAGTACGAGTCCGGCAACCGGGACCGCATGGACCGCGAGACGCGGCAGCGCCTCGAACGCCGGGCCGGCGGCGCGGAGAAGGTGCACGCCTTCTGCCGCGCGTATCTGGCGCGCTATCAGTCCGGCGGCGGCTCGGGTGACAACGATGGCTTCGGCAGCAGCCTCACCGGCGGCACCGCACCCACCGGCGGCACCGGCGAGAGCGGTGGCTCCGCCGGCTCCGGCGACGAGGAGGGCGACCAGCCCACCCAGTCCCCCGGCGCCTCCACCCCCGCCCCCACGCCGTCCGTGACCGGCACGGATCCCGCCGGGGCGACCCCGAGCGCCACCGCCTCCGGCGGGGTGTGACGTTTTTCGAGCCGGTGACGCAGTACTGAGTGAAGCCGACTGGTCATCGGCTGCGCGAGGAGCCGGGGTTCCCCCCGTACCCACGGCTCAGCGCATTTGGCGCGGGCGGGGCACGTTCCCCCGGCCCTGCCCGCGCCCTTCTCCTTCTCCTCGGTGATCCACCCCTAGTGGTAGACGACCACCTTGGTCCCCTTGTGCACCGCGGCGAACAGCGCCGCGACCTTGTCCTTGTCCCGGACGTTGACGCAGCCGTGCGAGGCGCCGCGGTAGCCGCGGGCCGCGAAGTCGGCGGAATAGTGGACCGCCTGGCCCCCGCTGAAGAACATCGCGTACGGCATGGCCGTGTGATACAGCGTCGAGACGTGGCGCCGGCTCTTGAAGGCGATGGCGAAGGTGCCTTCCCGGGTCGGGGTGTACTGCGAGCCGAACCGCACGTCCATCGCGGACACCACCCGCCCGTCGACCACCCAGGCCAGGGTGTTGCTCCGCTTGCTGATGCAGATCACCCGGCCCCGCATGCAGCGCGCATCCGGGACGCCGACCGGCCTGGTCGTCGGCGGATAGAGCTCCGTGCGCGACGGCTCGCGGGTCCGGGCCCGCAGCGCACGCCAGGCCGCGGGCTGCACCGTGCCCGTACGCGGCAGCCGCTGCTGCTTCTGGAACGTGGCGACCGCGGCGGCGGTGACCGAGGCGTAGTAGCCCGTCGGGGCGCGGTCGAACAGACCCAGCTGGGTCAATCGCGCCTGGAGTTCACGGACCTGCGCACCGCGTGCGCCCACCGCCATCACCGCGCGCGGGGCCCGCGGCGCCGGATGCCCCGTGCGGTGCGGGCGGGCCGGGGCGGTGTGCCGGGCGGGCGCGGGATGCGCGGTCAGCGGTGGGGGAGCGGGCGTGGTCGGGGCGTAGCGGACGCCCTTGCTGTCCGGCGCGCCGGTCCTCGTCACCGTCACCGGCCGGCAGCCCACCGCGAGCGCGGCCACCACCAGCACCGCGGCCGCCACCGGCGCCGTACGTCTTCCGCTGCTCCGCCTCATGCGCTACCCCCGGATCTGGGCGGCCCGACCGGCCAGTGGAGATGCTTCCCAGCGGTGCGGCGTGGCGAACCTGCGGGCATGCTGTGAGCAAGGCGTAAAACCGTGACGACGGTGCACCGACCGTCGGAAAAGGACCACCGGATCGGGTCACCCAGGCGGAGGCGTACTTCCATGGCGCAGGAACCGGGCAGTGTGCGGCACAACGAGAGCGGGCTGCCCGTCGAGCCGGTGTACGGGCCGGAGGCGCTGGCCGGCTGGGACCCGGAACGCCGCCTCGGCGCGCCCGGCAGCTACCCCTACACCCGCGGCATCCACCCGACGATGTACGCCGGACGGCCCTGGACGATGCGCCAGTACGCCGGCTTCGGCACCGCCCGGGAGTCCAACGCCCGCTACCGCCGGCTGATCGCCCACGGCACCACCGGCCTGTCGGTCGCCTTCGACCTGCCGACCCAGATGGGCCACGACTCCGACACCCCGATCGCCTCCGGCGAGGTCGGCAAGGTCGGGGTGGCCATCGACTCCGTCGAGGACATGCGGGTGCTGTTCGGCGGCATCCCGCTGGACAAGGTGTCCACGTCCATGACGATCAACGCCCCCGCGGCGCTGCTGCTGCTCCTCTATCAACTGGTCGGCGAGGAAGAAGGGGTGCCGCCCGGCCACCTCACCGGCACGGTCCAGAACGACATCCTGAAGGAGTACATCGCCCGCGGCACCTACATCTTCCCGCCGGCGCCCTCGCTGCGGCTGGTCTCGGACGTCTTCCAGTACTGCCGGACCGAGATCCCCCGCTGGAACACCATCTCGATCTCCGGCTACCACATGGCCGAGGCCGGTGCCTCCCCCGCGCAGGAGATCGCCTTCACCCTCGCCAACGGCATCGAGTACGTCCGGACCGCCCTCGCCGCCGGCATGGACGTCGACGACTTCGCCCCCCGGCTGTCCTTCTTCTTCGTCTCCCGCACCACCCTCCTCGAAGAGGTCGCCAAATTCCGTGCCGCACGGCGCATCTGGGCCCGCGTCATGCGCGAGGAATTCGGCGCCCGGAATCCCAAATCCCTCATGCTGCGCTTCCACACCCAGACGGCCGGCGTGCAACTCACCGCCCAGCAGCCGGAGGTGAACCTCGCCCGGGTCACCGTCCAGGCCCTGGCTGCGGTGCTCGGCGGCACCCAGTCGCTGCACACCAACTCCTTCGACGAGGCGATCGCCCTGCCGACCGACAAGGCGGCCCGGCTCGCCCTCCGCACCCAGCAGGTGCTGGCCCACGAGACCGATGTGACCGCCACCGTCGACCCGTTCGCCGGCTCCTACGCGGTCGAGTCGATGACCGACGACGTGGAGGAGGCCGCCCTCGCTCTGATGCGGCGGGTCGAGGAGATGGGCGGTGCGGTCGCCGCCATCGAACACGGCTTCCAGAAGGAAGAGATCGAGCGCAACGCGTACCGCATCGCCCAGGAGACGGACTCCGGCGAGCGGATCGTCGTCGGCGTCAACCGCTTCCTCCTCGACGAGGAGGAACCGTACGAGCCGCTGCGCGTCGACCCCGCGATCGAGACCCAGCAGGTCGAACGCCTCGCCCTGCTGCGGTCCCGCCGCGACGCCCGCGCCGTGACCGCCGCGCTCGACGCCCTCCGCAAGACCGCGGAGTCCCCGGACAACGTCCTCCCCTCGATGCGGGACGCGCTCCGCGCGCGGGCGACGGTGGGCGAGGTGTGCGATGCGCTTCGGGGTGTCTGGGGCACGTATGTCCCTCCGGACGGGGTGTGACCCACATACCTGTCTGTCCCGCCGTGGTGGTTTCTCGCCGTTGCGCCTGCGGCGGGCTGGGTGGTTTGTGGGTGCGGTGACGGGCCGGTGGGGGTGGTCCGTCGCCGGCAAGGGCGCGGGGAACAATGGGCGCATGTCCAGTCCGCGTCGTGCGTGCCCCGTGTGTACTCGAGAGATCGCCGTTGTCGGCGGCCGCTTCGCGCGGCATGACCCGCCGGGGCGGCGGACGGGGCTGGAGCTGATCTCCTGTCCGGGGTCGCGGCGGATCGCCCCGTTGATGGCGCCTGCCGAGCGGCTCTTCGACCCCGAGGAGCCACCCTTCCCCGGCCAGCAGCCGCTGTTCTGACGTGCGCCCCCACCGGTCTTTTCCTCACCCCCAACGGGAGGGGCCGGACCGGAGGACGAAGTCTGGAGGGCCGGCACCGCACCCGACAACCATCCAGCCCGCCGCAGGCGCCACGGCGAACAACATCCGCGGCGGGACGGCTAGGTACGTGGGGGCCCAACTACGGCGCCAGGACGTCCAGTTCGGCCATCGCCCCGGTCGTGATCTCGCGGGTCAGCCGCTCCGCGGCGCCCGCGTCGCCGGTGCGGACCGCCTCCGCGACCTGGACGTGGAGGGTGACCGCGGCCGGGTCGGGGTCGGTGAACATGACGTGGTGGTGGGTGCGGCCGGTCAGGACGGCCGCGACGACGTCCGCGAGGCGGGCGAACATCTCGTTGCCGGAGGCGGTGAGGATCACGCGGTGGAAGGCCACGTCGTGGACCAGGTACGCGTCGAGTTGCTGGCCGCGCGAGGTGGCGACCATGCCCATTGCGTGCTCGGTGAGTTCGGCGCACTGCGCGGGGGTGGCGTGCTCGGCGGCGAGCCCCGCGGCGATCGGCTCGACGGCCGAGCGCAGAACGGTCAGTGAGCGCAGCTGGCGGGGGCGGTCCCGGCCGGTCAGGCGCCAGCCGATGACCCGCGGGTCGTAGACGTTCCACTCCTCGGTGGGGCGGACGGTCACCCCCACCCGGCGCCGAGAGGCGACCAGCTGCATGGATTCCAGGACCCGGACCGCCTCGCGGATGACCGTGCGCGAGACGTCGAAGCGCTGCGCCAGTTCGTCGGTGCGCAGGACCGTGCCCGGAGGGTGGTCGCCCGCGGTGATCTCGGGCCCGAGGGCCTCCAGCACGCGGCCGTGCAGGCCCTTCCCCTCGTTCTCCATGGAGTAAGGGTACGTTCCCGCACCCCGGCCAATTAAGTATGACGTTTGCATCACAGACTCTTGAATACGTCGTACCTAATGGGTTTCAGTGGGGGACGCACGGGGTCAAGGAAGACAGCGAGGTAACCCGGGATGAGCACTCCCGACGCCGCCCCTGACGTCATCGTCGTGATGGGCGTGGCCGGCACCGGCAAGACCACCATCGGCCCGCTGGTGGCCGCCGAACTGGGCGTCCCGTACGCCGAGGGCGACGACTTCCATCCCCCGGCCAACATCGCCAAGATGACGGCCGGCGTCCCGCTTGACGACGCCGACCGCGGCCCCTGGCTGGATGCGATCGGTGCCTGGGCGCACGACCGGGCCGGGCACGGCGGGGTGGTCAGCAGCTCCGCGCTGAAGCGGGCCTACCGCGACCGGCTGCGGGCCGCCGCCCCCGGCCTCGTCTTCCTGCATCTGACCGGTGACCGCGCGCTGATCGAGGCGCGGATGGCCGAGCGCAAGGGCCACTTCATGCCGACCGCGCTGCTCGACTCGCAGTTCGCCACGCTCGAACCCCTCGGGCCGGACGAGGCGGGCGTGGCGGTCGACGTCTCCGGAACCCCGCAGCAGATCGCCGGGCGGGCGGTGGCCGCACTGCGCGCGCTGGCCGCATCCGCCGGGTAACCCCCTCCCCCCTCCCGTCCAACCAAGGGAAGCGCCGTGACCCATCTCAGCGTCGAGATGCTCGCAGCGGACGCGACCGTGCCGATCACCTCGGCCGGTCACGCGCAGCTGGGCATCGCCGTCCTGGCCGGCATCGCCGTCATCGTCCTGCTCATCACCAAGTTCAAGCTGCACGCCTTCCTGTCGCTGATCATCGGTTCGCTGGTGCTCGGCGCGGTGGCCGGGGCGCCGCTCGACAAGGTCATCGCCAGCTTCTCGACGGGGCTGGGGACGACCGTCGCGGGGACCGGGGTGCTGATCGCGCTGGGTGCGATCCTCGGCCGGCTGCTCGCGGACTCCGGTGGCGCGGACCAGATCGTCGACACGATCCTGGCGCGGTCGAGCCGGCGGGCGATGCCCTGGGCGATGGTGCTGATCGCCGGGATCGTCGGGCTGCCCATCTTCTTCGAGGTCGGCATCGTGCTGCTGATCCCGGTGGTCCTGCTGGTCGCCAAGCGGGGCAACTTCTCGCTGATGCGGATCGGGATCCCGGCGCTGGCCGGACTGTCCGTCATGCACGGGCTGATCCCGCCGCACCCCGGCCCGCTGGTGGCGATCGACGCGGTCGGCGCGAACCTCGGCATCACCCTGGCGCTCGGCGTGGTCGTCGCCGTGCCGACCGCGATCATCGCGGGCCCGCTGTTCTCCCGTTACGCGGCCCGCTGGGTGGACATCCGCCCGCCGGAGAAGATGATGCCCCAGCGGGCCTCGGATGACCTGGAGAAGCGGCCCGGGTTCGCGATCACCGTGGCCACCGTGCTGCTGCCGGTCGTGATGATGCTGGCCAAGGCGCTGGTGGACGTCGTCGTCGACGATCCCCAGGCCGGTGTGCAGCGGGTCTTCGACGTGGTCGGGTCGCCGCTGATCGCGCTGCTGACCGCGGTGATCGTCGCGATGTTCACGCTCGGCCGGGCGGCCGGTTTCGGCCGCGGGCAGACCGCGGCCACGGTGGAGCGGTCGCTCGGCCCGATCGCCGGCGTGGTGCTGATCGTCGGCGCGGGCGGCGGCTTCAAGCAGACGCTGGTGGACTGCGGCGTGGGCCAGATGATCATGGACGTCTCCAAGGGCTGGCACCTGTCGGCGCTGCTGCTGGCCTGGCTGATCGCGGTTGCCATCCGGCTCGCGACCGGCTCGGCGACGGTGGCCACCATCTCGGCCGCCGGTCTGGTGGCCCCGCTCGCCGCGGACATGAGCACCACTCATGTGGCGCTGCTGGTGCTGGCGATCGGCTCCGGCTCGCTGTTCTTCAGCCATGTCAACGACGCCGGCTTCTGGCTGGTCAAGGAGTACTTCGGGATGAGCGTCGGCCAGACGCTGAAGACCTGGTCGGTGATGGAGACGCTGATCTCGGTGGTCGGCATCGGGTGCGTGCTGCTGCTCTCCCTGGTCGTGTAGCCCCTGTTCGTGGACCTTTCGGGCGGACCCCCGCCGCCCCGGGCGCCTCAACCCCCCTCAAGGCGCCCGTTCCCGGCGCGAGGCCGTACGAGCGGAATTCCCGCCCGTACGGCCTCGCGCGCTTCTTGAGCCCGGGTCAGGCGGCCGGCTGCGGGGCGGGCGCGCCCGTGTACGCGGCCAGGGTGTCGGCCACCGCGGTGGTGGCGCCGGCGGCCGGGGCGGCGAGGGCGAGGTAGCCGTCCGGGCGGACGAGGAGGACGCCGGGGCCGTCCCCGTAGGCGGCGCGGAGGTGGCCGTCGGTGTCGATCAGGTCGGGGTCCGGGCCGCCGGCCCGGATGATCCGCAGCAGGGCCGGGTCGGCGGGCAGCGCGGCGGCGTCGAGGTCGGTGTCGCCGAGGGCGAGCAGGGTGAAGTGCGGGCCCCGGTAGACGTCGAAGAGTCGGACGGCCTTGCCGTCGGGGGTGTGGCAGGGGGCGTCGGGCGCCCGGTCGCCGGCCCGCAGCGCGCCCTCGGGCAGGCCGGTCCGCAGCTCCCGGGTCAGCGGGCTCTCCGGGTAGCCGATGTCGAGTTGGTGCAGGTCGCGGCCGCGGCGCAGCGTGCGCGAGCGGTGCAGCCGGGTGCTGGTGTCGAGGATGCGCTCGGCTATCGGGCGGCGCTCGGCCTCGTAGCTGTCGAGCAGGGTATCGGGTGCGCCGTGCCGCAGCACCAGGCCGAGCTTCCAGCCGAGGTTGTAGCCGTCCTGGACGCTGGTGTTGAGGCCCTGGCCGCCGGCCGGGGAGTGGATGTGCGCGGCGTCGCCGGCGAGGAAGACCCGGCCGGTGCGGAAGGTGTCGGCCAGGCCCACCTTGGGCCGGAAGACGGAGGTCCAGACGACGTCGGTGACCTGCTCGGCGGTGAGGTGGGTGTGTGCCGCGATCGCCGCGCGGACCGCCTCGGGTGAGGGGTCCGGGGCCTCGCTGAAGGCCGCGATCATGCTCTGGAAGAGGTCGGTGCCGGCCAGCGGCAGCAGGGCGATGAAACCGCCCTGCGGCAGTTCCCAGCGGTGCCAGTGGTCGCGGTCGAGACCGCTGATCCGGACGTCCGCGAGCAGCGCGGCACCGGGCTCCAGCTCCAGCCGTCCCGGCCCGCTCATCCCGGTGCCGAGCGCCCGCCGGACCGTGCTGCGCCCGCCGTCGGCGGCGACCAGATAGGCGGCGCGCACGGTGTGCGGCGTGCCGTCGGCGGTGCACAGACGGGCCGTCACACCGTCCGCGTCCTGGGTGAAATCGGTGAGTTCGGTGGCGAGGAGGACGCTGCCGCCGAGCTCGGTCAGCCGTTCGTGGAGCACCTCCACGTTGCGGAACTGCGGCACCATCATCGCGTTCGAGTGCGGTGCGGCGGGCGTCGGATCGACCCGCTCGATCATCACCTCGGTGCCGGTGATCCGGCCGTCCTCCCAGCGGGCCGTGACCGGGTAGTCGCCGCCGACCGCGCGGATCGCGTCCAGCACCCCGAGGTCCTCGTAGACCTCCTGGGTGCGCGGCTGCAGGCCGGTGCCGCGGGCGCCGGGGGAGAGGCGGTCCTGGCGCTCGACGATCAGGGCGCGCACACCGCGACGGGCGAGGTCGATGCCGAGCGCGAGGCCGGTCGGGCCCGCGCCGGCGATCAGTACGTCCACGGCCGTGGGAAGGGTGTCCGGCTGACCGCTCATGCCCTTAACGCTGTTAAGTTCCATGGTTCCGAGGATGGCCTTAACGGTGTTAAGTTGTCAACATGGTTTCGCGCATCGACCGGAAACAAGTGGTCATCACCGCCCTGCGGTTGCTGAACGAGGTCGGCCTGGACGGCCTGAGCCTGCGCCGGATCGCCACGGAGCTGGACGTCAAGGCCCCGGCGCTCTACTGGCACTTCAAGAACAAGCAGGAACTGCTCGACGAGATGGCCACCGAGATCTTCCGGCGGATGGCCGCTCCGCTCACCGGCCAGGGGCCGGACGGGTCGGTCTTCGAAGGGACCTGGCAGGAGCTGCTGCTCACCGCCTGCCGTGGCCTGCGCCAGGCACTGCTCGGCTACCGCGACGGGGGGAAGGTCTTCAGCGGGACGCGGATGACGGACACCAGCTACGCCGGGCCGCTCGACGGCTTCCTGCGCCGGCTCACCACGGCCGGCTTCACGACGGGCGAGGCGGCGCACGCATGGTGGACCGCGTACAACTTCACCATCGGGCTGGTGATAGAGGAGCAGTCGGTGTACCCGGAGCCCGGCCGGCCGGAGAACCGTGACCCGGCCTACGACCTGGACCAGCGCGAGGCGCACCTGGGGGAGCGCTATCCGCTCGCGGCACAGGCCGGCCGGGAGATGTTCGGCGACCTCGACCGCAGCTTCGAGGCCGGCCTGCGGATCATCCTCGCGGGCATCGAGGCGACGGCCGGCCCGGAGGCCCGGGCCGGCCGCTGATCAGCGCCGTGGATCCAGCGCCCGCTTCAGACGGGGCGTCAGCGGACGCTCCACGCAGCGGTACAGCACCCATGCCAGCAGCAGCATCAGCACGGTCGTCAGGACCAGCGTGACGGCGGACGGCAGACCGAGGCCGCGGTGCAGGGCACGCACCACGACCCAGCCCAGGTGCTCGTGGACCAGGTAGAAGGGGTAGGTGAGCGCGCCGGCGACGGTCAGCCAGCGCCAGTCCGCCCACCGCAGGGCGCCCAGGGCGACGGCTCCGACCAGGACGAAGCCGAGGGTGACGACGGCGATGATGCCGGCCGTCGAACGGTAGGAGAAGGCGTGCACCGACGGGGCGTGCCAGAGCCCGGCGACCGCGAAGTGCTGCCCGATGAGCCAGCTGACCAGGACGATCGCCCAGGCGACCGGGTCGCGGGGGCCGTAGCGGTGCAGCAGGTACAGCCCGATGCCGCCGATGAAGAACGGCGCGTACTCGGGCATCAGGACGACGTCCAGCAGCGGCTGGTGCGCGGCCTGGGCCAGCGCGGCGGCCAGCGTCCAGCCGGCGCAGAACAGGACCACCCGGCCGCGGGTGGCGCCCGGCAGGACCACGCAGAGCGCGAAGAGCGCGTAGAAACGCATCTCCGCCCAGAGGGTCCAGCACACGCCGAGGACGCGGTGCACGCCGAGCGGCTGCTGGAGCATGGTGAGGTTCGTCAGGACCTCGCTGGGCGCGAGCGCCTTGTAGGCGACGAAGGGGAGCGCGAACACCGCGGTGACCAGCAGGATCGCGGCCCAGTAGGCGGGATAGAGGCGGGAGATGCGGGAGGCGACGAAGGCCCGCAGGGTCCGGCCCCAGCCGGACAGGCAGATCACGAACCCGCTGATCACGAAGAAGATCTGGACGCCCAGGCAGCCGTAGGCGAACAGCGGCGCCAGGGTGGGGAATTGATGGGCCGGGGTGCCGCCCCAGGCCCCGGCTATCTCGCCGCCGCGCCCACCGTAGTGGTACGCGGCGACCATCAGGGCGGCCAGCAGCCGCAGCCCGTCGAGGGCGCGCAGCCGGGACGGTGCTCCGTCGCGGCTGCGCCGAGGTATCAGGCGCTGCGGGGCGGGGGTGACGAGGCCCGGCGCGACGGGTGGCGCGCCGGTCGCCAGCGGCGGGGTCGTCGTCATCCGAAGACGGCCCGCTTCTTCAGCCGCCGCTGCACCGCCCGGGCCCGGCGCGCGACCCGGCGGACCGTGGCGTTGCGCGGGATGAACGACAGCTGCGAGGGGATCGCGCCGGGCAGCGCCAGCGCGGTCAGCCGGCGGCGCTTGAAGTAGCGCCAGGTCCGCGCGTCGAGGTGGGCGGCGAGATAGCGCTCGGCGTCCGGCCGCAGACCGGGGTAGATCTGGTGCTGCATGGCATAGCCGACCGCGGCGACCAGCCCTTCGACGGACGCCGCGGTGGCGATCGTGCCCGGCCGTTCGCCGGTGTCCTCCAGGTCCGGGACCAGGGCGTCCACCAGCGTCACCGGGATGCGGTTGCTGTTCTGATAGGGCGTCAGCCGCTCCAGCAGCAGATCGGTCCCGGTACGGGCGACCGGCAGGCCGTAGAAGGTGGCCGCGGTCAGCAGCGCGGTGGAGAAGCAGCCGACGACCAGGGCGGGCCGCATCCGCTGGTAGAGGACCTCGGCCAGCACCGGGCTGTCCAGCACCGTCAGGGCCACGTCCAGCTTCTCCGCCTCCCGCTCCAGCAGCCGCGACCAGCGGGCCGGTGCGGACGGGTGCGGTTTGAAGACGATCTCGCGGTGCCCGCGCCCGGCGGCGCCGCGCACCATCCGCACGTGCAGCTCCTCCTCCTCTTCCGGGGTGAGGATGCCCAGCGCGGAGAGGTACTGCCCGAGGAGCAGCGCCCCGCCCTCCGGGACGTCCAACGGGCCGCTGGCGTCGGCGAGTTCGGACAGCACCTTGGTGAAGGCGTCGGTCGGGACCGTCTCCGCGGGCACGTCGAACTCGGTCAGCAGCAGCGGCGACAGGCCCGGCACCAGGTCCAGGTGCAGCAGCCGGCCGATCCGGGTGCCGACCAGCGGGTCGAGCTTGTTGCGGGTCGGGCCGTAGCTCATCAGCCCGTCCGCGTAGACCTCGACCGGTGCGTCCGGGAAGAGCTGGGCGATCGCCAGCGCCGGGTTGACCTGGATGGACTCCACGATCAGCTCGACCTGGTCGTCACCCAGGCCCCACAGCAGCCGCAGGTACCGCTCCCACAGCGGGACGTCGTCCGCGCGGGGGGACCAGCCGCCCGGGTGGAAGGGGCTGATCGTCTCGTTCCACGACAGCACCCGGTCGAAGCGGCCGCGCAGCCGCTCGAAGCCGGGCATGGTGTCCAGGGACGCGGTGGTCTCCGGGGTCGTGGCGTTGTTGCTGAGCAGCAGCAGCCGGCGGCCGGCCGGCGCGAACCGGTCGGCGTCCAGTGCCGCGGCGAGCGTCGCCGCGCCGTACAGCGTGGACGCCACGAAGATCTGGGTGCGGGCTCGGGTGGGCATCAGGCGGCCACCTCCGCGGGGACCGGGCGACGGCGCAGCCGGCGCAGTCGGGACGCACGCTGCACATCCATCGAATCCAGGGCTTCCTTCAGTACGTCCTGCGGCATGCGCTTCATGGCCGCGGCACTCATCGAACGCAATTTACGGGCCACCTGCGGTTCGAACCGTTCGATCGAACCGAGATGGTGGGAAATGATCGCGCAATAGGTCCGGACCGCTTTCGGAAGCAATCGGTCCGCATCGCGATCCTGTGCGGTTTCCTCGATCACCTGGTCGAATGCCCGGATGAAATCCAATTGCCGCACGTCGCCGATCTGGGTCAGCGACGAGGCCACCCCGCGCCGGTAGAAAACACCGAGCAGACCGACCACCGCCATGGACTTCGCCTCGCGGTGCAGCCGCCAGATCCACGGCCGGTCCTCGGCGGTGCGCAGACCGTCCTTGAAATGCAGCACCCCGTCGTCCAGCAGCCGGCGGTGGTACATCCCGGCCCAGGCGTACGCGTAGTCGACCGAGGTGGAGCGGTCCGCGGGCAGGATCACCTCGCGCGGATCCATCACCACGCCGCGTCGGCCGTGCGGGACGCGGTGCACGGTGCGCGCCCTGGCGGTGCACTGGACGTGGTCGGTGCGCACGAAGTCGCACCCCAACCCCTCGATGGCGCCGAGGAGTTCGGCGAAGTAGCCGGGCGCCAGCCAGTCGTCGCCGTCGAGGAAGGTGAGGTACTCCCCGCGTGCCTGGTCCAGGCCCGTATTGCGGGCGGTGGCCAGGCCGCCGTTCCGCTCGTGCCGCAGCAGTCTGGCGCCCGGCAGCTCGCGCTCGGCGCGCGCGAGGATCTCCGGGGTCTCGTCGCGCGAGCAGTCGTCGACGAGCAGGAATTCAAAGTCGTCGCGGGCATTGGCCGCGAGACTTTTCAGGGTGTCGGGCGCGTATGTCTGCACGTTGTAGAACGGCACGATGACGGAGAGCTTAACCACCCGGGTGACGTTAGGTGCCGGTCCGGCATTCGTCTTTACGCGATGTGGACACCGGGGTGAACGAAGAATGGCGGGATGGTTAACCGGGCCGGTTATCGGGCCGGTTCGCCATTCGTCGACCCGCTGTTAACCCTTTGTTGCGACCCAGTTGGCCCGACAAACGGAATGCCTTCCTAGCGTCTTCGACGTGCCATCACGTACCGCTTCCTCGCCGCGAGTCGCCGTGCTCGCCGACTCGGATACCCGATGGAAATGGGGCGCTTTGACAGCGTACCGAATCCAATCGGACATCCGGCTCGACGGGTATCTGCTCCGCGGCCGCGCCACTCCCACGGTCCGCCAGCTCGACGAGGTCGGGGCCCGGGCGGACGCGCTGCGCGAGATCCGGGGCGTCGACTTCGTGCGCACCATCGACCGCACCCGCTACGACGTGGTCGTGCTGGCCTGCGTCGGCGGCGCGGTCCAGGCGATGCTGCACGGCCTCGCCCGCACCTGGAACGGCAGCGCCCGTCGCCCCGTGGTCGTCACCGGCTACGTCGGAGTGGTCTACGAGAAGCTCGCCGACGGGCTGCTGCTGCGGCACGGCGCGGACGTCGTCCTCGCCAACTCCCGGCACGACGCCGACCGGTTCCGCGCCGTCTACCGCGGGGTCGGCGCCGACGACGGCAGCGTCGTCGAGTGCGCCCTGCCGTTCCTCGGCGGCGACCGCTACCCGGCCGAACGCGACCCCTACACCGTGGTGTTCGCCGCCCAGCCCTCCGTCCCGGAGAACCGCGCCGACCGGACGTACCTGCTGCGCCGGGCCGTGGAGCACGCCCGCAAGCACCCCGGCCGCGAGGTGCTGATCAAGCTCCGCAGCAAGCCCGGCGAACACACCACGCACATCGAGGAACTGCCCTACCAGAAGCTCGCCGCCAAGATCCCCGGCGGACTGCCCGCCAACTGCCGCCTGGTGTACGGCAACATGGGCGAGGTCCTGGACCGCACCGACCTGCTGGTGACGGTCAGCTCCACCGCCGCCCTGGAATCCCTGCACCGCGGCATCCCCACCGCCGTCCTCACCGACCTCGGCATCCGCGAGGTCCTCGGCAACCACCACTTCCTCGGCTCCGGCTGCCTGGCCTCCTGGGACGAACTGGACGCCGGCCACCGCCCGGAGCCCGACCCGGACTGGCTGGCCCGCCAGGGAGTCGCCGCCGAGGGCGCATACGAGAGTGCCTTCGACGCCGCCCGCGCCCGGGTCACCGAGCTCCGCGAGGCCGCGAGCCTGCCGCCGCTGCGCCCGTACTACACACCGCGCACCGCCCCCGGCTACCTGCCCGGCATCCTCGCCCGGCACGGCCTGGACCCGCAGGGCGCCCCGCTCCCCGGCCACACCGACGCCCCCGAGGAGACCGGCGGACTGCGCCGGATCGCCCGCGAGACGGTCCGCGAGGCCGCCCGCGGCGCCTACCGCCACGGCGTCCAGCGCGTCGCCCCCGCCATCCGCCGCTGGGGGCAGCTGTGACTGACTTCGCTGCCCCCGGCCCGACCAAGGAGCCCGCAATGCCACCCACCGTGGTTGCCGTCATCCCCGCCCGCGGCGGATCCAAGGGCGTGCCCGCCAAGAACCTCGCCGCCGTCGGGGGCGTGCCCCTGGTGGCCCGCGCGGTCCGCGAATGCCGCGCCGCCCGCCTGGTCACCGACGTCGTGGTCTCCACCGACGACGCCGGGATCGCGGCCGCCGCGCGCAGCGCCGGAGCCGTCGTCGTCCGGCGCCCCGGCGACATCGCGGGCGACACCGCCACCAGCGAGGCCGCCGTCCTGCACGCCATGGACGCGTACGAGGCCGAGCAGGGCACCACCGTCGACGCGGTGCTGCTGGTCCAGTGCACCAGCCCGTTCCTGGTCCGCGAGGACGTCGACGGGGTGGCCGCCGCGGTCGTCGAGGACGGCGCCGACAGCGCGCTGACCGTGGCACCCTTCCACGGCTTCGTCTGGCGCGACGCCGAGCCCGCGGTGGGCGGCGCGACCGCCACCGACGGCGGCCACGGCGTCAACCACGACAAGTCCTTCCGGCCGCGCCGCCAGGACCGCCCCCAGGACCTGCTGGAGACCGGCGCCGCCTACGCCATGGACGCGGCCGGCTTCCGCGCCAGCGGCCACCGCTTCTTCGGCCGCACCGAACTCGTCCGCACCGACCCGGCCCGGGTGCTGGAGGTCGACGACCCGCACGACCTCGCCCGCGCCCGCGCGCTGGCCCCGCTGCTGGACGCTCCGCGGCCCGGCGCCCTGCCGACCCGCGACGACATCGACGCCGTCGTCCTCGACTTCGACGGCACCCAGACCGACGACCGGGTGCTGATCGACGCCGACGGACGGGAGATCGTCGCGGTCCACCGCGGCGACGGCCTCGGCATCGCCGCCCTGCGCCGGGCCGAGCTGAAGCTGCTGATCCTCTCCACCGAGACCAACCCGGTCGTCGCCGCCCGGGCCCGCAAGCTGCGGGTGCCCGTCCTGCACGGCATCGACCGCAAGGACCTCGCCCTCAAGCAGTGGTGCGAGGAGGCCGGAGTCGCGCCCGAGCGCGTGCTCTACGTCGGCAACGACGTCAACGACCTCCCGTGCTTCGACCTCGTCGGCTGGCCGGTGGCGGTCGCCGGGGCGCACGACGTGGTGCGCGGCGCGGCCCGCGCCGTCACCGCCACGCCCGGAGGCAGCGGCGCGATCCGCGAGATCGCCGGCTGGCTGCTGGGCCCTTCCCTGTAACTCCCACCCGCCCGTCCCCGCGTAGCCCACCCCACCCCCTGAACCCCACCCCGCACACCCCTTATCCACACGAAGGAATCTCCCCATGAGCACCAACTCCCGCCTCCGCAAGCTCGGTGCCCGCGAGGCCGGCCCCGGCCGCCCCGTCTACGTCACCGGTGAGATCGGCATCAACCACAACGGCGACCTGGAGAACGCCTTCGCGCTGATCGACGCCGCCGCCGACGCCGGCTGTGACGCGGTGAAGTTCCAGAAGCGGACCCCGGAGGTCTGCACCCCGCGTGACCAGTGGGACATCGAGCGCGACACCCCCTGGGGCCGGATGACCTACATCGACTACCGCCACCGTGTGGAGTTCGACGAGGACGGCTACCGCGCCATCGACGAGTACTGCAAGAAGCGCGGCATCGCCTGGTTCGCCTCCCCGTGGGACGTGGAGTCCGTCGCCTTCCTGGAGAAGTTCGACGTGCCCTGCTACAAGGTCGCCTCCGCCTCCCTCACCGACGACGAGCTGCTGCGCGCCATGCGCGCCACCGGCCGCACCGTCATCCTCTCCACCGGCATGTCCACCCCCAAGCAGATCCGGCACGCCGTCGAGGTCCTGGGCAGCGACAACATCCTGCTCTGCCACGCCACCAGCACCTACCCGGCCAAGGCCGAGGAGCTCAACCTGCGGATGATCAACACCCTGCAGGAGGAGTACCCCAACGTCCCGATCGGCTACAGCGGCCACGAGACCGGTCTGCAGACCACCCTCGCCGCGGTCGCCCTCGGCGCCACCTTCATCGAGCGGCACATCACCCTCGACCGCGCCATGTGGGGCTCCGACCAGGCCGCCTCGGTCGAGCCCGGCGGCCTGTCCCGCCTCGTGCGCGACATCCGCACGATCGAGGAGTCCCTCGGTGACGGCGTCAAGAAGGTCTACGAGTCCGAGCTCGGCCCGATGAAGAAGCTGCGCCGGGTCGCCGGCGTGGTCGCCGAGACGGAGGCCGCCGAGGCCCAGCCCGCGGCAGTCTGACACCGGCCCACCAGCCGACGGGAGACAAGGTGAGCTCACCTGAAGGGACCCGCGCCGCGCCCTCCACGCCCGGCGCCGCGGTCCCGCCCCAGGAGACGGCGGGTACTCCCGCCCGTCGTCTCCTGGGGGTGCCGCGGCAGCGCCACCGCACCCGCACCGCACCCGGTGCCACCGCCCGCGCCGCCGCCCCCGGCACCGGCACCCTCGCCTTCGTCGAGAGCCCGGTGCAGCTGCTCAACGTCCTGGAATGGGCACACGCGGCATCCCTGGAGGCCACCGGACCGGAGACCGCCGGACCGGAGACCGCCGGACCGGACGCCGCCGCGCCGGAAGGCACCGCACCGGACGGCGGGGGTCCCGAGCGGCCGGCCACCGAGGTCACCATCGTCGTGCTCTCCCCGCACGACCCGATGACCCGCGGCCAGCTGCGCCGGATGGCCGAACTCGCCCGCGACGAAGGGCACACCGTGCGCTGGGAGGAGGCCCGCGGCGGCCCCACCGCGCCGCTGCGCACCATCGGCGGCCTCACCCCGCTGCTGCGCCGGGCCCGCCGGATCGTCATCGGCGACCCGTTCTCCCGCTACGTCCAGCTGCTGCTCGCCCTCACCGGCGCCCCCGACCTGGTCGTGGTCGACGACGGCACCGCCACCATGGAGTTCATCTCCCAACTCGCCCGCGGCGAACGGCTGGTGCGCTGGCACCGCAGCGGCGGCGGACGCGGCGCCCGGGACCTGGTCTTCGCCCCGTTCTCGGCCACCGCGCGCCGCCGGCTCACCCCGCGGCCCGAGGGCGGCCGGCGCACCGTCGGGGTGTTCAGCTCGATGCCCGTCGAGGCACCGCCCGGTGTGCGCCTCGCCAGGAACGACTTCGCCTGGACCCGGGCGCGGTTCGGCCCGCCCCGCGTGATGGGCGCCGCCGACATCGTCGGCACCTCGCTCGTGGAGACCGGGGTCGTCGACGCCGACCGCTATCTGGCGGCGGTCGGCACCCTGGCCCGTACGCACGGCGCCACCCGCTACTTCGCCCACCGCCGCGAGGGCACCGACAAGCTGCACCGCCTCGCCGGCGCGACCGGACTGGAGATCGTCCGCCCCGACCTGCCGCTCGAACTGATCGCCCGCCGCGGCCCGGTCGGCCGGCTGATCGTCAGCTTCCCGTCGACGGTCGTGCACACCCTGCCGCTCGCCCTGGCCGGTACGGAGGTCCGGGTCGCGGTCTGCGACATCGACCCGGAGTGGCTGACGGCCAACGCTTCACCGCGCGCACAGGGTTTCCTCGACGGGGTCACCGGGACCGCCCGCGACGTGCAGCGACTTCCGTTCGGGCAGCGGATGGCCACCGGTTGAGCGGAGCGCGGGCATGGCGAGGGCCGTGGCGGGAAGCCGTACTTCATACCCCTCCCATAAACCGTCCATGCGCCGAGCGGCCTAGATTTTCTTCCCCTAAGGGGCTGAACTTTTGTTGATCGAGGGACAGTTGCCCCATCGGTGGCCCTAATCTTCAACAGGTGAACCAACTGATGTCCCGCGATTCCGACGACGCCGACGCCCCCGCCGACACCGCCGCCGGGGCCCCGCTCCCCGGCACGCTGCCCGAGGCGCTCGGTGCCGAACTCATCGACTTCCGCCGCGACTTGCACCGCCACCCCGAGCTCGGAAACCAGGAGTTCCGTACCACCGCGGCGATCAAGGAGCGGCTGGAGCAGGCCGGACTGCGCCCCCGGGTGCTCGCCACCGGCACCGGCCTGATGTGCGACATCGGCACGGACACCGCGTACGGCGACGGAACCGCCCCGCTGCTCGCCCTCCGCGCGGACATCGACGCCCTCCCCATCCCGGACACCAAGACCGTGGACTACGCCTCCGCGGTCCCCGGCCGGGCGCACGCCTGCGGCCACGACGTGCACACCACCGTCGTGCTCGGCGCCGGGCTGGTGCTGGCCGCGCTGGCCCGCAACGGCGCGCTGCCCCGCCCGGTGCGGCTGATCTTCCAGCCCGCCGAGGAGGTGCTGCCGGGCGGCGCCGCGGACGCCATCGAGTCCGGGGTGCTGGACGGCGTCGGCCGGATCCTCGCCGTGCACTGCGACCCGCGCGTGGACGCCGGCAAGATCGGGCTGCGGACCGGCGCGATCACCTCGGCCTGCGACCGGCTGGAGGTCGAGCTGGACGGCCCCGGCGGGCACACCGCCCGCCCGCACCTGACCACCGACATGGTCACCGCCGCCGCCCGGGTCGCCCTCGACGTGCCGGCGCTGATCGCCCGCCGGGTCGATGCCCGGGCCGGGCTCGCCGTCACCTGGGGCCGGCTGTCGTCCGGGCACATCTGCAACGTGATCCCGCAGCGCGCCGAGCTGTCCGGCACGGTCCGGTGTCTTGATCTCGACGCCTGGCGCAAGGCCCCGGACATGGTGCACGCCGCCATCGACGAGGTCGCGACGCTGCACGGCGCCAAGTCGCAGATCAACTACGTGCGCGGGGTGCCGCCGGTGGTCAACGAGGCCGGCAGTGTGACGCTGCTCAAGGACGCGATGACCGCCCGGCGCGGCACCCACAGCGTGGAGGACACCGAGCAGTCCCTGGGCGGCGAGGACTTCTCCTGGTACCTGGAGGAGGTCCCCGGCGCCATGGCCCGCCTCGGCGTCCGCCGCCCCGGCGACCTCGGCCGGTACGACCTGCACCGCGGCGACTTCGACGTCGACGAGCAGGCGATCAAGGCCGGGGTTGAACTCTTCACCGCGGCGGCGCTGCTCTCCGCAGAACTTCTCCCCTAGGGGAACGCGGAGCCGGAGCTCGCGGGCAGCTCGCCCCCTGCGCGAGCGTCCGCGAGCTTCCAGGGCGCCGCGATTTCCGGCCACGCACCCGGCTGCCGGATCACCGCCGGAGCCGCCGGGGGCCGTCTCCCCGGCCGCCCGGCCGCCTCGGTGCGATCTTGAACGTCGCAACGGAGGCCGGGGCGCCCGCCGCATCGCGATCAAGGCCCTGAGAGACAAATCGATAACGTCCACACAGTGGAGGGTTTTCCGCCAGGTCTACGCGCGTTAATCTCCGACAAGCCAGCGCCGAAGGAGGCGCTACGAGTCGAAGGGGCCCTCGTGCACCGGGTATCCAAGATCGTTGCCGCGGGCATTGCCACCGCGGCCCTCACACTCTCCCTGAGCGCCTGTGGCGAGTCGTCCACCGAGTCCGGCGGCAAGGACAAGGGCGTCGGGCTCGCCTTCGACGTCGGCGGCCGGGACGACCACTCGTTCAACGAGGCGGCGGCTCGTGGCGTGGACAAGGCCGAGAAGGACTTCGGAGTGAAGTCCAAGATGATGACCGCCAAGAACGGCGAGACCGAGGCGGACCGCGAGCAGCGGCTGTCCTCGCTGGCCGAGGCGGGGTACAACCCCGTCATCGGCGTCGGCTTCAACTACGGCAAGTCCGTCAACAAGGTCGCCAAGCAGTTCCCGAAGACCACCTTCGGCGTCGTCGACTCCGCCTCCCAGGCCAAGAACGTCTACGGCATGGTCTTCGCCGAGAACGAGGCTTCCTACCTCGCCGGTGTCGCCGCCACGCTGAAGAGCAAGACCCACAAGGTCGGCTTCATCGGCGGTGTGAACAACGCGCTGATCCAGAAGTTCCAGGCCGGCTTCGAGCAGGGCGTCAAGGACACCGACCCCAAGACGAAGGTCACCTCCGAGTACCTCTACGCCAACGACGACAAGGGCTTCAACGACCCGGCCGCCGCGAAGGGCAAGGCCAAGGGCATGCTCGACGCCGGTATCGACGTGATCTACACCGCGGCCGGTCAGTCCGGCAACGGCTCGATCGAGACGGTGGCCGGCAAGAAGGGCACCTGGGCGATCGGCGTCGACTCCGACCAGTACCTCCAGCCGGGTCTGGCCCAGTACAAGAACTCGATCCTCACGTCGGTCATGAAGAACGTCGACGTGGCGGTGTACGACCTGGTCAAGAGCGTGCACGACAAGAAGCCGCTGACCGGCAACAAGAGCTACACGCTCAAGGACGACGGCGTGCGGCTGTCCACGTCGGGTGGCTTCATCAAGGACATCCAGGCCAAGATCGACGCGGCCAAGAAGAAGATCGCGTCGGGCCAGGTGAAGGTCAGCGAAACCCCCGCCAAGCAGTAGGGTCTCCCCAGCCCGGCGCGACGGCCACCCGCCGCCGCGCCGGGCCCTTCGCCGGATCGACCCGGCAGGTTTTCGGCTTTTTTCGGCGTCAACACTACGCGCGTAGCGCGGAGTTGGCGCGATATCTTCACCTCCCCGCTCCTTCGTACCACTCCCTGTCCCCCGAGGAGAGTGCGCCATCAAAGCGTCCAGCAGCCCCCAGGCAGACAGCGCCCCCGCCGCGGCACCAGCGGTGGAACTCCGCGGGATCACCAAGCGGTTCCCGGGAGTCGTCGCCAACCATGACATCGACATCACCATCCACCGCGGCACCGTGCACGCGCTGGTCGGCGAGAACGGCGCGGGCAAGTCCACGCTGATGAAGATCCTCTACGGCATGCAGAAGCCGGACGAGGGCACCATCCGCATCGACGGCGACCAGGTCAGCTTCCACAGCCCGGCCGACGCCATCGCCCGCGGCATCGGCATGGTGCACCAGCACTTCATGCTCGCCGACAATCTCACCGTCCTGGAGAACGTCGTTCTCGGCGGTGAGAAACTGCACGGCATCGGCGCCAAGGCCCGCGCCGAGATCCTCAAGATCTCCGACCGCTACGGCCTCGGCGTCCGCCCCGACGTCCTCGTCGAGGACCTCGGTGTCGCCGACCGCCAACGCGTGGAGATCCTCAAGGTCCTCTACCGCGGCGCCCGCACGCTCATCCTCGACGAGCCGACCGCGGTGCTGGTCCCGCAGGAGGTCGACGCGCTCTTCGACAACCTGCGCGAACTCAAGGCCGAGGGCCTGACCGTCATCTTCATCTCGCACAAGCTGGGCGAGGTGCTCTCGGTCGCCGACGACATCACCGTCATCCGGCGCGGCACCACCGTGGCCTCCGTCGTCCCCGGCGAGACCACGCCCAAGCAGCTCGCCGAGCTGATGGTCGGCAGCGAACTGCCCTCGCCGCAGACCCGCGAGTCCACCGTCACGGACGTGAAGATGCTGCAGGTCGAAGGGCTGCGGCTGACCACCGCCGACGCGGAAGGGGTGGAGCGCACCGTCCTGGAGGACGTATCGCTGACCATCCACAAGGGCGAGGTCCTGGGCATCGCGGGGGTGGAGGGCAACGGCCAGGCCGAACTGGTCGAGGCGATCATGGGGATGCGCGACCCCGACGGCGGCACCATCACGCTGGACGGCATCGACATCAGCCACCTGCCCACCCGCACGCGGCGGGAGGACGGGATCGGCTACATCCCCGAGGACCGCCACCGGCACGGCCTGCTGCTGGAGGCCCCCCTGTGGGAGAACCGCATCCTGGGCCACGTCACCCAGAAGCCCAATGCCAAGGGCCGGCTGCTCGACCTGAAGGCCGCCCGCGCGGACACCGAGCGGATCGTCGCCGAGTACGACGTCCGCACCCCCGGCATCGAGGTCACCGCGGCCTCGCTCTCCGGCGGCAACCAGCAGAAGCTGATCTTCGGCCGTGAGATGAGCCACCACCCCAAACTGCTGATCGCCGCGCACCCCACCCGGGGCGTGGACGTCGGCGCCCAGGCACAGATCTGGGACCAGATCCGTACCGCCCGCCACGAAGGTCTCGCCGTCCTGCTGATCTCCGCCGACCTGGACGAGCTGATCGGCCTGTCCGACGGCCTGCGGGTGATGTACCGCGGCCGGCTCGTCGCGGACGCGGACCCCGCCACCATCACCCCCGAGGAGCTGGGTTCGGCCATGACCGGCGCCGCCAGCGGCCATCTCACGCATTCCGACCACGACTCCGCCGCGGAGCAGGAGCCGCGCTCGTCCCAGGAGGGGGAGTCCGAGTGAAGAAGATCGACAAGAACAAGCTGATCCTGGGCATCGCGGCGCCCGTCCTGGCGATCGTCGCGGCACTGGCCATCACCTCGGTGATCATCCTGGCCACCGGCAAGGACCCGATCCACGCCTACCTGGTGATGGCCGACTTCGGTTCCAAGAGCGACAGCCAGGTCTGGATCATCAACAAGGCGGTCCCCTACTACCTGTCCGCGCTGGCCGTCGCCATCGGCTTCCGGATGAACCTCTTCAACATCGGCGTCGACGGCCAGTACCGCATCGCGGCGTTCTTCGCCGCGGTGGTCGGTGGTGCGCTGACCCTCCCCGGCTTCCTCCAGATCCCGATCATCATCATCGTCGCGATGCTGGTCGGCTCGGTCTGGGCAGGCATCGCGGGTCTGCTGAAGACCACCCGCGGCGTCAGCGAGGTGATCACCACGATCATGCTGAACGCCATCGCGGCCGCGGTCATCGGCTACTTCCTCCAGGACGGCCGGCTCGCGGTCAAGGACGGCAACCTCTTCCACACGCCGAACCTCCCGGCCTCCAGCCACTTCTTCACCATCCCCACCCAGCCCGCTCCGCTCGACGGCTTCCTCGTGATCGCCGTGGTCGTCGGCTTCGTGTACTGGTTCGTGCTCAACCGCACCCGCTTCGGCTTCGACCTCCGCACGGTCGGCCAGTCCGAGTCCGCGGCCGAGGCGGGCGGCGTCAGCGTCCAGCGGATGATCGTCACCTCCATGCTGCTGTCCGGCGCCGCGGCGGGCCTGATCGGCATGCCGACGCTGCTCGGGTCGTCGTACAACTACGGCACCGACTTCCCCATCGGCATCGGCTTCACCGGCATCGCCATCGCGCTGCTGGGCCGCAACCACCCGCTCGGGATGGCCGCCGCCGCGCTGCTGTGGGGCTTCCTCGAGCGCACCGGCACCCAGCTCGAATTCGAGGACTACCAGCAGGAGATCGTCGGCGTGATGCAGGGCGTCATCGTGCTGTGCGTCGTCGTCGCCTACGAACTCGTCCGGCGCTACGGCCTCAGACTCCAGCAGCGGCAGGTCGGCGCGGAGCTCGCCGCCCAGGCCCGTAAGACCGAGAAGGCGGAGGTGTCCTCGTGAGCACGAACCTCACGGCTCCGGTCGACCAGAGCCCCCACCACCACAAGCCCAAGGCCTCCCGGGCCAAGCTCAGCTACCCGAAGGTCCTGCTGATCATCTCGGGCAGCCTGATCCTGTTGTCCCTGCTGCGGGTGATCACCGGCGCCAACAACCTGACCGAATCCGGTCAGTACACCGCCGCGCTCAACGCCGCCGTGCCGATCGGCCTGGCCGGCCTCGGCGGTCTGTGGTCCGAGCGCTCCGGCGTCATCAACATCGGCCTCGAAGGCATGATGATGCTGGGCGCCTTCTCCGCGGGCGCGGTCGGCTGGCAGCACGGCCCCTGGGCCGCGGCGGCGGCCGGTGTCGTCGGCGGCGCGCTCGGCGGACTGCTGCACGCCGTCGTCACCGTCACCTTCGGCGTCGACCACATCATCTCCGGCGTCGCCATCAACATCATGGCGCTCGGCCTGACCCAGTTCCTCGCCAAGCTGTGGTTCGGCGCGGACGGCAGCGCGGCGGCGGCCGCCGGCGGCAACGACAAGCAGTCGCCACCGATGCCCGACATGCCGACGTTCACCGTCCCCGGTCTGTCCGACTGGCTCTCCTCCATCGAGCAGCACCACTGGTTCCTGGTCTCCGATGTGGCCGGCATCCTCGGCTCCCTGGTCACCAACGTCTCCTGGCTGACCCTGCTGACCGTCGTCGTCTTCGTGCTCAGCTTCTTCGTCCTGTGGCGTTCCGCCTTCGGCCTGCGGCTGCGCTCCTGCGGCGAGGGCCCGATCGCGGCCGAGTCGCTGGGCGTCAACGTCTACCGCTACAAGTACGCGGCGGTGGTCGTCTCCGGCGCGCTGGCCGGCCTCGGCGGCGCGTTCCTCGCGATCTACGTGCACATCTACCAGGACGGCCAGACCGGCGGCCGCGGCTACATCGGCCTCGCCACCATGATCTTCGGCAACTGGCGGCCGGGCGGCGTCGCCATGGGCGCCGGCCTGTTCGGCTTCATGGACGCGCTCCAGCTGCGCGGCGGCGGACCCACCGTCCACGCGCTGCTGCTCCTGCTCGCCGTGCTGCTGGTCGGCCTGGCGGTGTGGAAGCTGCGCGCCGGGCAGCGCCCCCAGGCCGTGATCAGCCTGGTCGTCGCCGTGCTGCTCGCCGTCTGGTACGCCACCACCGACACGGTCCCGCTGGAGATCGTCGGTGTCGCCCCGTACATCGCCACGCTGCTGGTGCTCTCGCTGGCTTCGCAACGACTGCGGCCACCGAAGGCCATCGGCAAGATCTACCGGAGAGGCCAAGGCAAGTGAGCACCACTCCCGACTGGGAGTCGCTGCGGGCGCAGGCCCGGGACGCGATGTCCCGGGCCTACGCCCCGTACTCCGGCTACCCCGTCGGGGCCGCCGCTCTCGTGGACGACGGCCGCACGGTCACCGGCTGCAATGTCGAGAACGCCTCCTACGGTCTCGGCCTGTGCGCCGAATGCGGCCTGATCTCCGCCCTGTTCGCCGGCGGCGGCGGCCGCCTGACCGCCTTTACGTGTGTGGACGGCGCGGGCGAGCTCCTCGTCCCGTGCGGCCGCTGCCGCCAACTGCTGTGGGAACACGGCGGCCCGGAACTGCTGGTGGACACCCCGGCCGGCATCCGCCCGCTGTCGGAGCTGCTGCCGGACGCGTTCGGGGCGGGGCATTTGGCGGGGTGAGGGGCTGGGCGGGGGCTGACGCGCTGAGGCATCCGACGCGCTGAGGGGCGGCAGCCCTTGTCGTACGGCCCTAGGGGTGCCATCGCCCCCTTAGGGCATGGCGCCCCCGCCACCCACCCC
>NZ_JAZBJP010000008.1:0-218965 GCF_036352915.1 Streptomyces bugieae | reverse complement strand
GTATGTCAAGCCTTGGTAAGGTTCTTCGCGTTGCGTCGAATTAAGCCACATGCTCCGCTGCTTGTGCGGGCCCCCGTCAATTCCTTTGAGTTTTAGCCTTGCGGCCGTACTCCCCAGGCGGGGAACTTAATGCGTTAGCTGCGGCACGGACGACGTGGAATGTCGCCCACACCTAGTTCCCAACGTTTACGGCGTGGACTACCAGGGTATCTAATCCTGTTCGCTCCCCACGCTTTCGCTCCTCAGCGTCAGTATCGGCCCAGAGATCCGCCTTCGCCACCGGTGTTCCTCCTGATATCTGCGCATTTCACCGCTACACCAGGAATTCCGATCTCCCCTACCGAACTCTAGCCTGCCCGTATCGAATGCAGACCCGGGGTTAAGCCCCGGGCTTTCACATCCGACGCGACAAGCCGCCTACGAGCTCTTTACGCCCAATAATTCCGGACAACGCTTGCGCCCTACGTATTACCGCGGCTGCTGGCACGTAGTTAGCCGGCGCTTCTTCTGCAGGTACCGTCACTTTCGCTTCTTCCCTGCTGAAAGAGGTTTACAACCCGAAGGCCGTCATCCCTCACGCGGCGTCGCTGCATCAGGCTTTCGCCCATTGTGCAATATTCCCCACTGCTGCCTCCCGTAGGAGTCTGGGCCGTGTCTCAGTCCCAGTGTGGCCGGTCGCCCTCTCAGGCCGGCTACCCGTCGTCGCCTTGGTAGGCCATCACCCCACCAACAAGCTGATAGGCCGCGGGCTCATCCTTCACCGCCGGAGCTTTCCACACGGAGGTCATGCGACCCCGTGTCGTATCCGGTATTAGACCCCGTTTCCAGGGCTTGTCCCAGAGTGAAGGGCAGATTGCCCACGTGTTACTCACCCGTTCGCCACTAATCCCCTCCCGAAGGAGGTTCATCGTTCGACTTGCATGTGTTAAGCACGCCGCCAGCGTTCGTCCTGAGCCAGGATCAAACTCTCCGTGAATGCTTCCGGGTACTCCCGGCGAACACTCGCGTTGAGCGGAACCAGAGGGAGGAATAATCCCTCGGTTCACAGCGTCCTCGCTGTGTTTTCTTCAAAGGAACCTCGTCACCAGACCATCCGGTCCGGTAGACGGGGTATCAACATATCTGGCGTTGACTTTTGGCACGCTGTTGAGTTCTCAAGGAACGGACGCTTCCTTTGTGCCTGTTTCACCAGGCTCTCCGGGCGCTTCCCTTCGGTCTTGCGTTTCCGACTCTATCAGATCCTCGCGGTCCTGATTTTCGCCGGTGCGTTTCGGCCTTTCGGCTTCTTCGCGGTTCCGACTTTATCAGATCCGGTTTCTTTCGATTCCGGCTTCCGATTTCATCGGAGTGCTTCGGAGTGCCTTTGCGGCGGCCCCTCGGCGTGTCACCACTTTAGCGAATTTCCTTGGCGACTCATAATCGAGTCGCCCGGATCGATTTTCGGCAACGCGAAAGTCGATCCCGTCAGGGAATCGTGCGGAAGTAGTTGGTTTGTGCCACCTGGCGGAGGGCGCAGAAAGCGCTGTCCGTCTCCAGCGGCTCGGGCTACGTTAGGCGGTCAGGCAAGCAGAGTCAAGTAGCCGAGGTGGCGCGGCGGCGGGGCACGTGACGGCGGTAGGGACTGACCGTCGGGTCGCCGTCGATCCAGTAGCGCCAGGGGTGGTGGGCGCCGTCTCCGCCCACACCGGTGCGGGGGCCGTTGCGCACCCGGTCGGGGGTGGGCGGGGCGCCGTGGAGCAGGGACAAGGGGGCGTCGCCGCCGCGGCAGAGGTCGGTGCCGTCGAGGGTGCGGTCGATGTCGAGGGCGGTGGCCAGGCGGGCCGGGCCCTTGGCCAGCTCGTGCGCGCTGCGCGCCTTGGGGCGGCGGGCGGCGGCCAGGTGCGCGCCGCTGAGGATCTCGCCGGCGCGCAGCAGGACACCGCTCGCCCGGCCCTCGGGGCCGCAGACCGCGTTGAGGCTGAACCACATGCCGTAGATGAAGTAGACGTACGCATGGCCGGGCGGGCCGAACATCGCGGCGTTGCGTTCGGTGCGGCCGCGGTAGGCGTGGGAGCCCGGGTCGCCCTCGCCGTCGTACGCCTCCACCTCGGTCAGCCGGAGCTCGATCGGGCCGTCGGGGGTGTGGCGCAGGAGGGTGCGGCCCAGCAGGTCGGGGGCCACCTCCACGACGGGGCGGTCGAAGAAGTCGCGGTTGAGCGGCATTCGTTCCGGTACGTCGGTCATGCGGATCGAGCGTAGTGGAACCGTCAGGGGTGCCGGCTGGCCAGCTGGGCGGCGGGGTTGGGAAGGTGTGGGCCGTGGAACCGGCCCGTGCCGGTTCGCGTTCGTAGGTAGCGACCCGCAGGTCGTAATGGAGCACAGGCGCTGTGCCTGGGGAGGACGAGCATGGGATTCAAGAAGCTGCTGGCGAGCCTGGGGGCCGGGGGTGCGTCGGTGGAGACGGTGCTCTTCGAGGAGAACGTCGTCCCGGGCGGTGTGGTGCAGGGCGAGGTGCGGATCCAGGGCGGGTCGGTGGCCCAGGAGATCCAGGGGCTGTCGGTCGGTCTGCAGGCGCGGGTCGAGGTCGAGAGCGGCGACGAGGAGTACAAGAGGGACATCCAGTTCACGAAGGTGCAGCTGGGCGGGGCCTTCGAGGTGCAGGCGGGGGCGGCGCACACCGTGCCGTTCGGGCTGGAGATCCCGTGGGAGACGCCGATCACCACGTTCCTGGGCACGCATCTGCGCGGGATGAGCGTCGGGGTGACGACGGAGCTGGCGATCGCGCGGGCGGTGGACTCCGGTGATCTGGACCCGGTCAACGTGCATCCGGTGCCGGCGCAGCAGGCGATCCTGGACGCGTTCGGGCGGCTGGGGTTCCGTTTCAAGGCGGCGGATCTCGAGCAGGGGCACATCCGGGGCACGCGGCAGCAGCTGCCCTTCTACCAGGAGATCGAGTTCTACGCGCCGCAGCAGTACCGCGGGCTGAACCAGGTCGAGCTGTCCTTCGTGGCGGACGACCGGGAGATGGACGTCGTGCTGGAGATGGACAAGAAGCCGGGGTTGTTCTCCGAGGGGTCGGACACCTACCGGTCGTTCACCGTGGGGCTGCACGACTTCGAGGGGACCGACTGGGCGGCTTATCTCCACCAGTGGCTGGCGGAGGTCGGCGGTAAGCGGAACTGGCTCTAACCTGGCCCGACAGAGTGTCAGCGAGCGACCAGGAGGTTCATGTGTCCGAGCTGAAGCGGCGGCCGCTTCCGCACGATTTCCATCCGCCGGTACCGGAGTTCACCGTGGTGAGCGACGAGGTGGAGCCGGGCGGGACGCTGCGGCCGGAGCAGGTCCACTCGGGCGGGAACCGCTCGCCGCACCTGCGGTGGGAAGGGGCACCCTCGGGGACCAAGAGCTACGCCGTCACCTGCTACGACCCGGACGCGCCGACGGGCAGCGGTTTCTGGCACTGGGTGCTGTTCGACATCCCGGCGTCGGTGACGGAGCTGCCGTCCGGTGCCGGCTCGGGGGACATGAAGGGGCTGCCCGAGGGCGTCGTGCACGCGCGTAACGACTACGGGACGCGGGACTTCGGCGGGGCGGCGCCGCCGCCCGGGGACGGCCCGCACCGTTACGTGTTCACGGTCTACGCGGTGGACCAGGAGAAGCTCGGGCCCGATGCGGACGCCTCGCCCGCGGTGGTGGGCTTCAACCTGCGGTTCCACGCGATCGGGCGGGCCCAGCTGATCGGCGAGTACGAGGTGCCGGCGCAGGGCTGAGCGCCGTAATTCCGTTGCGCCCCGGCGCTTCCGGCACGCAGAGTGGTACCTGTGCCGCCGCCCCTCATCAGGGCGTCGGGCAGTCGGTACCGCAGTGGCGGGAGCGGCGGGGCGCAGGTGTGTCGCCGGCCGCTTGCCGGAGCCCGGCCTCGTGCCGGGCGTCCGCGCCGGCTGCCGTTCGCTCCGGGTCCCGCGTGTTTCACGGGGGCGGGACCCGGAGCGCACTCTTTTCGACCGGTCGCGACCCGTGCGGTCCTCAGGTGTGCACCGTCGCCGGATCACCCGGTCTTCATCTCGTGCTCGTCCGCCATTTCCCTTGTGGCATGCGGAAATTGCGTTGTTCGGGGAATACCTGCCGCTGCACAGTGGAGCAACTTCGCCGCGGGGGCGGAGCGGGTCCGGGAGGTGGACGGGATGCGCGAGACGCTGGTGCTGAATGCGAGCTTCGAGCCGCTGGCGACGGTGTCGCTGCGGCGTGCGGTGGTGCTGGTCATGCAGGACAAGGCGGTCATCGAGCACGCCCACCCCGGGATGCGCGTGCGGGCCGCCTCGGTGGACGTACCGGTGCCGCAGGTGATCAGGCTGAGCAGATACGTACGGGTGCCGTTCCGAAGACGGGCGCCGTGGTCGCGGCGCGGGGTGCTGGTGCGTGACCAGCACCGGTGCGCGTACTGCGGGCGGCGGGCGACGACCGTGGACCACGTCGTGCCGCGGTCGCACGGTGGTGGGGACACCTGGCTGAATACCGTCGCCTCGTGCGCGGAGGACAATCACCGCAAAGCGGACCGTACGCCCGAGCAGGCCGGAATGCAGCTGCTGCGGCGGCCGTTCGAGCCGACGCCGGCGGATGCGCTGCTGTCGACGCTGGGGGTGTCGGTGCGGGACGGTCTGCCGGAGTGGCTGGCGCTGCCGGCGTAGCGCCGTTCGGCTGTCGGCCGTCGCCCAACTCCCGCTATCTGAGCAGGAGATGGGCGATGGCCGCCAGGCCGACCAGGACGATGACGGCGCGCAGGGCGGTCGGCGGCAGCCGGCGGCCGATCTTGGCGCCGAGCAGGCCGCCGAGGGTGGAGCCGACGGCGATCAGGGCGACCGCGGTCCAGTCGAAGCGGGCGACGAAGAGGAAGAAGACCGCCGCGACGCCGTTGACGCCGCCGACGAGGACGTTCTTGAGGGCGTTGAGGCGCTGGAGGTCCTCGTCGAGCAGCAGGCCCATGAGGGACATGTAGAGCACGCCCTGGGCCGCGCCGAAGTAGCCGCCGTAGACGCTGGCGAGCAGCAGTCCGAGGAGCAGGACCGGGCCGCCGTCGGGGTGGGCGGTGGTGCCGTTGCGCGCACGGCGGGCGCGGAGGCGGGCCGAGAGCCAGGGCTGGGCGACGACGAGGACGAGCGCGACCGCGATCAGCGCGGGAACGACCATGGCGAACGCCTCCGGGGGCAGCGCCAGCAGCAGGATCGCGCCACCGAGGCCGCCGAGGAGGGCGGCGAGCCCGAAGCGGAGCAGGCGTCGGCGCTGGCCGGCGAGTTCGCGGCGGTAGCCGAAGGCGCCGCTGAGCGAGCCGGGCACCAGGCCCAGGGTGTTGGAGACGTTGGCCGTGACGGGCGGCAGCCCGAGGGCGAGCAGCACCGGGAAGGTGATCAGGGTCCCGGACCCGACGATGGTGTTGATCGTGCCGGCGCCGACTCCGGCGACGAGGACGGCGGCGGCTTCCCAGAAGGTCATGCTGGCTCCCCCCGTGCATGCTCGGTGTGGTCCTGCCCGATCATGCACCAGGGGTGCGGGCGGCGGCGGAGGCGGGCTCAGTCGTCGAGCGGGGGCGTCTCGTGCTTCGGGGTGCTGGGCTTGGGGATGGAGCCGCCGCCGGTCGGCGGGGCGAAGTTGCCGATGGCGCCGCCGAGGCCCTTGAGGGCGTCGCCGATCTCGCTGGGCACGATCCAGAGCTTGTTGGCGTCGCCCTCGGCGATCTTCGGGAGCATCTGGAGGTACTGGTACGAGAGCAGCTTCTGGTCCGGGTCGCCGGCGTGGATGGACTCGAAGACCACCCGGATGGCCTGGGCCTCGCCCTCGGCGCGGAGCGCGGCGGCCTTGGCCTCACCTTCGGCGCGCAGGATCGAGGACTGCTTCTCACCCTCGGCGGTGAGGATCTGGGACTGCCGGACACCCTCGGCCTGGAGGATCGCGGCGCGCTTGTCACGGTCGGCGCGCATCTGCTTCTCCATCGAGTCCTGGATGGAGGTCGGCGGCTCGATGGCCTTCAGCTCGACGCGGTTGACGCGGATGCCCCACTTGCCGGTGGCCTCGTCGAGGACGCCGCGCAGGGCCGCGTTGATCTCCTCGCGGGAGGTCAGGGTCCGTTCCAGGTCCATGCCGCCGATGATGTTGCGCAGGGTGGTGACGGTGAGCTGCTCGATGGCCTGGATGTAGCTGGCGACCTCGTAGGTGGCCGCGCGGGCGTCCGTCACCTGGTAGTAGATGACGGTGTCGATGTTCACGACGAGGTTGTCCTGGGTGATCACCGGCTGCGGCGGGAACGGCACGACCTGCTCGCGGAGGTCGATGCGGTTGCGGATCGAGTCGATGAACGGGACGACGATGTTCAGGCCGGCGTTGAGGGTGCGGGTGTAGCGGCCGAAGCGTTCGACGATGGCGGCGCTGGCCTGGGGGATGACCTGGATCGTCTTGATGAGTGCGATGAACACGAGCACCACCAGGATGATCAGGACGATGATGATGGCGGATCCCACAGCGGCTCCCGTGCCCTTCGTTGCTGGTCCGTGCCGGCCGGTGACCGGCTTGCCGTTGATCAGTCTTTCAGAGACGTGGTTCGTCGCGCAGCGTGTTCGGGTCAGATGACGACGGCGGTGGCGCCGTCGATCTCGACGACGTCGACCTGCTGGCCCGGCTCGTACACCCGGTCG
Source organism: Streptomyces bugieae (assembly GCF_036352915.1). NCBI lineage: Bacteria > Bacillati > Actinomycetota > Actinomycetes > Kitasatosporales > Streptomycetaceae > Streptomyces > Streptomyces bugieae. Next base: position 212,300 of record NZ_JAZBJP010000008.1, on the reverse strand, counting down.
CCGTCGAGGGCGCGGGCGGACCAGATCTCGCCGGCGAGCTTGATGCGGCCGCCGTCACCGCCGTCGACCCGCTCCAGGACCGTGGCGCTCTTCCCCCTGAGGGCGTCGATCCCGGACAGGTGCTGGGGGCCCTGGCCGCGGCTGCGGTTGGCGAGGGGGCGTACGACGGCGACCAGCGCGACGGAGACGGCGGCGAACACGAGGAACTGCGCGACCGTGCCGCCACCGAGCCCTGCGGTGACGGCACCGGCGGCGGCACCGACCGCGAGCATCCCGAATTCGGGCATCGCGGTCACGACGAGCGGAATACCCAGTCCTACGGCGGCGATCAGCCACCACACCCATGGATCCACGGGCTCATGGTAGATCCGTACGGCGGCCCGGGGACAGGGCGCGATCGGTCAGCGGTGGCCGGGCGGACGGGCATTCAGGCCAGCGGCAGGCCCTGGGCGGTGAAGCGGTCGCCGACCCGCTCGACGACCAGGGGCACGCCGAAGCAGTGGGAGAGGTTCCGGGAGGTGAGCTCCAGCTCGAGCGGGCCGGCGGCCAGCACCTTGCCCTGACGGATCATCAGGACGTGGGTGAAGCCGGGGGCGATCTCCTCGACGTGGTGGGTGACCATCAGCATCGACGGCGCGTACGGGTCGCGGGCGAGGCGGCCGAGGCGGCGGACCAGGTCCTCGCGGCCGCCGAGGTCGAGGCCGGCGGCCGGCTCGTCGAGCAGCAGCAGCTCGGGGTCGGTCATCATCGCCCGGGCGATCAGGGTGCGCTTGCGCTCGCCCTCGGAGAGGGTGCCGAACTTCCGGTCGACGTAGTCGTTCATCCCGAGGCGGTCGAGGAACGCGCGGGCGCGCTGCTCGTCGACGTCCTCGTAGTCCTCCTGCCAGTGGGCCGTCATGCCGTACGCCGCGGTCAGCACGGTCTGCAGCACGGTCTGGCTGCGCGGCAGCTTGTCGGCGAGCGCAATGCCGGCGATGCCGATGCGCGGCCGGAGGTCGAAGACGTCGACCTTGCCGAGCTGCTCGCCGAGGATGGAGGCGGTGCCCTGGGTCGGGAAGAGGTAGCTGGAGGCGACGTTCAGCAGGGTGGTCTTGCCGGCGCCGTTGGGGCCGAGGATCACCCAGCGCTCCCCCTCCTTGACCGACCAGGAGACCTGGTCCACCAGAGCCCGTCCTTCGCGGACCACGGATACGTCCACCAGCTCCAGCACATCGCTCATGAGCGCGTTGTCTCCCATTGCATCTCGGTCGTCGCGTGCACCTGTAGGCGCAGCCCCCCTGCAAACCTACGCCACTCGTTGTCAGTGCCGTTCCCTAGGCTGGGGGCCATGCTCAAGGAACCTCGTTCAGGCCGGCTGGCGGCATGGGGAAATGCCCTTTTGGCCGGGCTTGTCTCACCTGATGAAGCGGTGCACCGTATCGCGGAGGACGACGCGGTGCACCGCGTGGCCGGTCTGCCCGGGGAGGAGACGCCGGTCGGGCTGACGCTCGCGCTGGGGCGGCTGCGGGCGCTCGGCGCGGTCGGGCTGCGGGTGGCGCTGCCGGTGCCCGGCCATCCGCTGGGGCTGTGCGGGCCGCCGGAATTCAACGCCCGCGCGCTGGAGGCCGAGGAGGCGGTGATCGTCACCGGCGCCGGGCTGGGCCTGGTCCCGGAGACGTACGAGGCCGGGCCGGAGGGCGGGGCGGCGCCCGATGTGCACGTCGAGGTGGTCTGGCGGTGCCTGCCGGTGCGGGAGGCGCCGCCGGCGGACGTGCCGTCGCTGGGCGAGGCGGAGCGGGAGCTGGCGGAGGCGCTGCGGGAGGCGACCGAGGTGCTCTCGAAGCTGGACGTGGCCGGGGCGGGTCCGGTGGCGCAGGCGGCGCTGGCAGCCTACCGGGCGCGGGCGGAGGCCGGCCGTCAGGTGCTCGCCCCGGGGTATCCGCCACGGGCGGTGCGCGTGTTGGAGCTGGCGCAGCGGGTCGGGGCGCTGATCGACATCGCGCGCGAGGCCGGCGGGGACGGCGCGGAGCACGGCGCGGCGGTGAGCGCGTCGGAGATGGCGGCGCGCGCGGAGGCGCTGCGTCCGGTGGAGCGGACGGCCCGCCGGGCGCAGGTCGCGGCGTACAACTCCGCCGTGGAGGAGCGGGAGCGGCGCGGCGGCTGACGAGGGGGTGGAAAGGGGCGGGCCCCGCCGGACCATTGTGTGGTCGACGACGGGGCCGTTGCCGAGATGGGCCGAACAGCCCTGGGCAGGGTGGGCTGTTCACCCCAGATCGGACAACCTCAGCTGTTCGAGCTCTCGTTGTCGAACGTGGGGTTGAGCACGCCGATGACGTTGACGCTGTTGCCGGTGGCGTTCACCGGGACGTGCACGGGCACCTGGACGAGGTTGCCCGAGCCGATGCCCGGGGAGATCGTCGCCTTGCCGTCGGCCTGGGCGCCGCTGGTGGCGAAGGCGGAGCCGGCCGCGGCGGTCAGGGCGAAGCCGGTGGCCGCGAGGACGAGGGCGGCCTTCTTGGCGGTGTTCATGGTGAGGTGAGTTCCTTGCGTGGTGGCACGGGACCGCAATGACGGTTGCGGCTTGGGGCGGCTCAGAAGTTGGTGCTGCGGTTGCCGAAGGCGGGGTTGAGCACACCGACGACGTTGACGCTGTTGCCGGTGACGTTCACCGGCACGGTCACGGGCGCCTGGACGAGGTTGCCGGAGAGGACGCCGGGAGAGGTGGTGGTGGCGCCGGCGGCCTGCGGGCAGTCGGTGGCGAAGGCGGAACCGGCGGCCGCACCCAGACCGAGGGCGGTACCGGCGACGACGAGGGCGGCCTTCTTGGCGGTGTTCATGAAATGTGGTCCTTGCGTGGCGCGAAGTGGTCGGAAGGAGAAAAGAAACAGAGGGGTGGTGACGGCTTCCGCGCGGCCGACGGGGCCGGCGCGGCGGCGGTCAGACGTTCTCGCAGACGTTCCCGAAGGTCGGGTTGAGGATGCCGACGACGGAGACGGTGTTGCCGCAGGCGTTCACGGGGATGTGCACCGGGGCCTGGACGAGGTTGCCGGAGACGATGCCCGGGGAGTTCTTGGCCTCGCCGTTGGCGTCCGCGCCGCCGTGCGCGAACGCGGAACCGGCGGCGGCGCCGAGGCCGAGGGCGGTGGTGGCGAGGACGAGGGCGGCCTTCTTGACGGTGTTCATACGGGGAAATCCTCCGGTGAGGGGGGCACAGAGCCGGTGCACAGCACTGATGGGGCTGACGGGGTGGGGAGGGGGGACCGGCCGCGCGCTCACGGCGGTGAGGGGGCCGGTCCGGTGCGGGCCCGCGCGGACGGGATCGTCACACGGGCCGCGCGCAAGGGCCCTGCTGCGCTCAGAAGTTGACGCAGGGGTTGCCGAAGTTGGGGTTGAGCAGGCCGACGACCGAGATGGTGTTGCCGCAGACGTTCACCGGGACCTTCACCGGGGCCTGAACGAGGTTGCCCGAGCCGATGCCCGCGGACTGCACCGCGGCGCCCTGCGCCTGCGGGGTGTGGGCGGAGGCGATGCCGGCGCCCGCGAGGGCGAGACCGCTCGCCATCATCGTGACGGCCGCTACCCGCTTGATGTTCTTCACTTCTCTGCTCCTCATTGCCGTTGCCGTGACCAGCCGTCACGACTGCTCTGGACAACGGCCCGGCACGAGGAGGGATACGCCGAACGGGCTACGGCTACACGACAGTATGAATCTCGGACCGGCGGGCGACGTTCGGGTTGACGCATTGTCGTACCGAAGGGTCGTCCGGCCCCGGGCCGGCGCCGCCGCCGGCCCGGTCGTGGCGGCCTTCGCGCCTGGTCAGGCCCCGATTCCGTGCCGTACGGCCCACAGCGCCGCCTGGGTCCGGTCGGCGAGGTCGAGCTTCATGAGGATGTTGGAGACATGGGTCTTGACGGTCTTCTCGGAGAGCACCAGGGCGCGGGCGATCTCTCGGTTGGAGCGGCCGTCCGCGATCAGGCCGAGGACCTCGCTCTCGCGGTCGGTGAGCGACGTCCCGCGTCCCTGGCCGCCGTTGCCGTCCTCCTGGGAGAGCAGCGCGCCGGCCACCTCGGGCTGCAGCAGGATGTGGCCGGCGTGCACCGAGCGGATGGCGGCGGCGAGCGCCTCGGGGTCGATGTCCTTGTAGACGTAGCCGGCCGCTCCGGCGCGCAGGGCCGGGACGACGGTGCGCTGTTCGGTGAAGCTGGTGACGACCAGGACCCGGGCGGGGTTGTCCAGTTCGCGGAGCTTGCGGAGGGCCTCGATGCCGTCCGTGCCGGGCATCTTGACGTCCATCAGGACGACGTCCGGGCGGAGTTGTTCGGCGGCGGCGATGCCCTCGGCCCCGTCGGAGGCCTCCCCCACCACCTCGATGTCGTCCTGGACCTCCAGGAACGTGCGCAGCCCGCGCCGGACGACCTGGTGGTCGTCGACGAGCAGGACGTGGATCGGTCGGGTGTCAGCCACCGGGCACCTCCATCTCGACAGCGGTGCCCTTGCCGGGCTCCGACTGCACGGTGAGCGTTCCGCCGACGCCGCCGGCGCGGTCGTGCATCGAGACCAGGCCGAGGTGGCGGCCGGCCCGGCGGACCGTGCCGGGGTCGAAGCCGCAGCCGTCGTCGGCGATCCGCAGCAGTGCGCCCTGGCCGGCGCGGGAGAGGGTGACCTCGACCTGCTCGGCGCCGGAGTGCCGCAGGGCGTTGTGCAGTGCCTCCTGGGCGACCCGGAGCATGGCCTCCTCCTGGGCGTTGGGCAGCGCGCGGACGCCGTGGGCGGCGAAGGTGACGTGGGCGGAGTGGGCGCGGTCGAGGACCTGGGTCTGTGAGCGCAGGGTGGCGACCAGGCCGTCCTCGTCCAGGGCGGCGGGCCGCAGCTCCACGACGGCGGCGCGGAGTTCGTCGGCGGCCTCGGCGGCGAGCGCGGCGACCTGGTGGAGTTCGTCCTTGGCGCGGACCGGGTCGCGGTCGACGAGGGCGGTGGCGGCCTGGGCGGTGAGCCGGAGCGAGAACAGCTTCTGGGACACCGCGTCGTGCAGTTCGTGGGCGAGCCGGGCCCGCTCCCCCGCGATGGTCAGCTCGCGGCTGCGTTCGTAGAGGCGGGCGTTGGTCAGGGCGATGGCGGCGTGCTGGGCGAGTATGCCGAGGAGGTGCTCGTCGTCCTCGGTGAAGCCGCATCCGCCGTCCGGCTTGGGGCAGCGCTTGTTGGCCAGGAAGAGGGCGCCGAGGATCTCGTCCCCGTCGGCGACCGGCAGGCCGAGGAAGTCCCGCATGTCCGGGTGGGCCGAGGGCCAGCCGCCGAAGCGGGGGTCCTGGCGGACGTCGGCGAGCCGTTCGGGGGTGGCGTTGTGCAGCATCGCGGCGAGGATGCCGTGCTGGCGGGGCAGCGGGCCGATGGCCTTCCACTGCTCGGCGCTGACGCCGTCGACGACGAACTGGGCGAAGCCGCCGTGGTCGTCGGGCACCCCCAGGGCCGCGTACTCGGCGTCCAGCAGTTCGCGGGCCGAGGCCACGATCGTCTTGAGGACGTCGCGCACCTCAAGATGCCTGCTCATGGCCAGGATCGCGGTGCTCACCGCGGGGATCCCGGCTCCCGGTCCGTTGGTCATGGCTTCACCGTACCGGCGGGTCGGGCGGGCCGTATCGGTCCTGCGGCATCCGGTGGCCGGGACCACGGACCTAGGCCGAATGCCCTGGCCGGGGCCGGTCCGGCGGCCGACGCCCGGCGGGTGGCGGCGTTCCTACGGTGAGGGCGCGGGCCGGGGTGTCCGGCCCGGGCGGAAGGGGACGTGATCATGCCGGTGGCGATCATCACGGGGGCGTCGAAGGGGCTGGGTCGGGCGCTCGCCGGGGCGCTGGCCGTACGGGGCTGGGATCTGGTGGTGGACGCGCGGTCCGCCGGGCCGCTCGAGGAGGCGGCGCGGGCGCTGGCCGGGGCGGGGACCCGGGTGGTGGCGCTGCCGGGGGACGTGGCGGACGCCGGGCACCGGGCGGCGCTGGTGGCCGCGGCCGGGGAGCTGGGCGGGCTGGATCTGCTGGTGAACAACGCGAGCGCGCTGGGGGCGGAGCCGCTGGTGCGGCTGGCGGACCTGCCGCTGGAGGGGCTGCGGCGGGCGCTGGAGGTGAATGTGGTGGCACCGCTGGGGATTGTTCAGGCGGCTTTGCCGCTTTTGCGGCAGTCCTCCTATTGGGAATCGTATGGGTCCGATTCCCCTTATAGGGGTGCTGCTCCTTATATAGGGGAACCGGAAGGTAGAGAAATGTCCGATTCACCCTATTATGACGCCTCGGATGTGCGGCCGGAAAGGCGTCCGGGCGGGGCGGTCCTCGGCATCAGCTCGGACGCGGCCGTCGAGGCGTACCCGACGTGGGGCGGCTACGGAGCGGCCAAGGCGGCGCTGGACCAGCAGTCGGCGGTGCTCGCGGTGGAGGAGCCGGGGCTGCGGGTGTGGTGGGTCGATCCGGGCGACATGGGGACCGATCTGTACGCGGCCGCGGTACCGGACGACGACGCGGACCGACCGCTGCCGGAGACGGTCGTACCGGCACTGCTGCGGCTGCTGGACGACGCGGCCCCCAGCGGCCGGTACACGGCGGCGGAGCTGCTGACCGCGGCCGGCAGCGGTACGTCCGGCGGGGCGGGCTCCCGGTGATCGCCCAGGCGCTGCGGGTCCCGGAGGAGCTGTCGGCACGGGTGCCGGCCGAGCAGCGCGGCCCGGGGCTCGGCCGGGACGACGTACGGCTGCTGGTGAGCCGGGGGACGCGGGAGCCCGCGCATCACGTCTTCCGGGAGCTGCCGGAGCTGCTCGGGGCCGGGGACGTGCTGGTGGTGAACACCTCACGGACCCTGCCGGCGGCGGTGGACGGCCGGACCGGGGACGGCCGGGGGCGCGGCGAGCCGGTGGTGGTGCACTTCTCGACCCGGGCCGACCGGTGGCATCCGGCGGGCCCGGCGGTGGCCGGCTGCTGGGCGGTGGAGCTGCGCAGCCCGGACGGCCGGGGCAGCACCGTGCCGCGGGCCGGCGGTCCGGCCGGCACGGTGGTGCGGCTGCCCGGCGGCGCACGGCTGACCCTGGAGGCGCCGGTGGACCCGGGAGGCGTACGGCTGTGGTGGGCACGGCCGTCCGGGCTGCGGGTGCCGGAGCTGCTGCGGCGGCACGGGCGGCCGATCCGGTACGGCTACACCGACCGGGACCAGCCGCCGGCCGCGTACCGGACGGTGTTCGCGGTGGACTCCCCCGGCGCCGGGAGCGCGGAGATGCCGAGCGCGGCCCGGCCGTTCACCGCGGAGCTGGTGGCGCGGCTGGTGAGCCGGGGGGTGCAGTTCGCGCCGATCTCGCTGCACACGGGGGTGGCGTCGGCGGAGGCCTTCGAGCCGCCGTACCCGGAGCGCTTCGTGGTGCCGGCGGCGACGGCGTGGCTGGTGAACGCGGCACGGGCCCGCCGCAGGGCCGCGCCGAGGGCCGCCGGGGGCCGGATCGTCGCGGTGGGCACGACGGCCGTACGGGCGCTGGAGTCGGCGGCCGGTGCGGACGGGCGGGTGCGGGCCGCGGCCGGGTGGACGGACCTGGTGGTGACGCCGGAGCGCGGGGTGCGGGCGGTGGACGGCCTGCTCACCGGGCTGCACGAGCCGACCGCCTCCCATCTGCTGATGCTTCGGGCGGTGGCGTCGGCGACCGCGGACCGGGCCGCGCTGGAGCGGGCGTACGAGGCGGCGGTGGAGCGGCGCTACCTGTGGCACGAATTCGGCGATCTGCATCTGCTGCTGCCGGGCTGAGTCCGAGACTCGGTGCATGACACAGGTAACGAGGAACTGGACGCCGGCCCACGGTGAGCCCTACCGGCCGGTGCCGTACCGGCCCGCGCGGATGCCCGCGGCCGAGTCGCTGGCCCGGGCCGCCGCGCTGCGGGAGCGGATGGGCCGGCGGCGCACGGTCCGGCAGTTCGCCGCCGACCCGGTGCCGGAGCAGGTGGTGAAGGACGCGATCGCCTGTGCGGCGACCGCGCCGTCCGGGGCCCATCAGCAGCCCTGGACGTTCGTCCTGGTCAAGGACCCCGGGGTGCGGCGCCGGATCAGGGCGGCGGCGGAGGCCGAGGAGCGCCGGTCCTACCAGGGGCGGCTGGGCGAGGAGTGGCTGGCGGCGCTGCGGCCGCTGGGCACGGACGAGGTCAAGCCGCATCTGACCGACGCCCCGCACCTGATCGTCGTCTTCCGGCAGCGCCACTGGCTGGGTGCGGACGGCAGCAGGCGCAAGCACTACTACGTCGACGAGTCGGTGGGGATCGCCGTCGGCATGCTGCTGTCCGCGCTGCATCTGTCGGGGCTGGCGGCGCTGGTGCACACGCCCAGCCCGATGCGGTTCCTGCAGGAGGTGCTGGGGCGGCCGGCGAACGAGAAGGCGTTCGCGGTGATCCCGGTGGGCTATCCGGCACCGGAGTGCGAAGTGCCCGATTTGGTACGGAAGAGCCTGGATCAGGTGCTGGTGGAGATGTAGCGCATACAGGCTGTGCGTTTGCAATTACTCCTGGCGAGACCTTCCCCTTCGGGCTGTGACGCCGCCAATAGGGCGTAAATCACTTACGACCCGGGTTAGTGGCCAAAGAAATCCCACCTGACCAGGGATTTGTCCATTCGGGACGCAATATTCCGCGTACTGGTTCCACTAACCCGCTTCGTACGTCACACCTTTGCCGGGGCAATTTTCGGCCGCTAAGAATGGCTCCCGTCGCTCGGCGCCGTGGTCAGAACTCGGCGTTGGCCGCCGCTCAAGGCCCGTGCGACGTTCCCCCTTCGGAAGGTCTGTCCCGCCATGCCCAAGCACGCTCTTTCCCGCCTCAACCGGACGCACAAGCTCGGTGTCGCCGGTGTCACCGCTGCCGGTGCCGCAGCTCTGATCTTCGCCGCCGTTCCGGGTGCGGACGCCGACCAGGGCAAGACCCAGGCCACGGCCGTCGAGAACGTCAAGCCGGTCGCCTTCAGCGCCGTCGGCACGGCCGCCAGGGCCCAGCAGGTCACCATCGCCAAGCAGGCCGACGCCTCCGCCGCCAAGGGCAAGGCCGAGGCCGCGGCCGCGGCCGCCGCGAAGAAGGCCGCCGCCGAGAAGGCCGCCAAGGCCAAGGCCGCCGCCGCGGCGAAGGCCAAGGCCGAGAAGGAGCGCAAGGCGAAGCAGGCCGCGAGCCGCTCCGCCGTCCGCACCGCGATCCCGGCCGCCGCGCCGAAGCCGGCCGTGAAGACCTACCCGAACAACCTCGACGGCTGGATCCGCGAGTCGCTGGACGTCATGGCCAAGAAGGGCATCCCCGGCTCGTACAACGGCATCTACCGGAACATCATCCGGGAGTCCTCCGGCAATCCGATGGCGATCAACCTCTGGGACATCAACGCCCAGAACGGCATCCCGTCCAAGGGCCTGCTGCAGGTGATCGACCCGACCTTCAAGGCGTACCACGTCGCGGGCACCTCCTGGAACATCTACGACCCGGTCGCCAACATCACCGCCGCCTGCAACTACGCGGCCGACAAGTACGGCTCGATGGACAACGTCAACTCGGCCTACTGAGCGGCCGGTTGACCGGTCGGTCCGCAGGGGGACGCGCACAGACCGCCGAGGGGCGGCACCCGCAGTCGGGTGCCGCCCCTCGGCGTATGCGGTACGGGCCGGGCGCTACTTGCGCATGACCTCCGGCTCGTGGCGGCGCAGCAGCCGCGCGACGACGAAGGCCAGCCCGACGCCGAGGCTGATCAGGATGATCATGTCCATCACGTAGACACCGGTCTGGTGCTTCCACAGCGGGTCGGGGTTGCCCAGCTCCCACGGCAGCAGGGTGTTCATGTCGGCCGTCGCGCCCATCGCGGCGACCGCCCAGCGGGACGGCATCAGCCAGGCGACCTGGGCGACGCCGACGGTGTCGAAGAGCTGGAAGAGCACGCCGGTGAAGACCACCTGGACGATGGCGAACATGACCAGCAGCGGCATGGTCTTCTCGGCGGTCTTGACCAGCGAGGAGATGATCAGGCCGAACATCATCGAGGTGAAGCCCAGCGCGATGATCGCCAGCGCCATCTCGACCGCCGGGGCCTTGGGGAGGATCAGGCCCTCGGTGGGCATGTTCCGGGTCGAGAAGCCGATCGCCGCGATGATCACGCCCTGCACGGCGGTCACCACGCCCAGCACGATCACCTTGGACATCAGGTACGCCGACCGCGACAGGCCGGTGGCCCGTTCGCGCTCGTAGATGACCCGCTCCTTGATCAGCTCACGGACCGAGTTGGCGGCGCCGGAGAAGCACATGCCGACCGCGAGGATCAGCATGATCGTGCTGGCGTCGCGGTTGGTGCGGTGCCGGTTCAGCGGTCCGTAGCCGAGGCCGTAGTCGCTGGGGATCAGCATCGAGACCACGCCGAGCACCGCCGGCAGGATCAGCATCAGGCCCAGGAAGCCGCGGTCGGAGGCGAGCACCGAGACGTACCGCCGCATCAGCGTCCACAGCTGCGAGCCCCAGCTCTGGGACTTCTGCATGCGGGCCGGCGGCGGCTGGACGGCCACCGACTGCGGGGCGGTGGCGTCGATGTCCGCGGCGTACATCTGGAAGTGCGGGGAGCCGCGCCAGCGGCCCATCCAGTCGTAGTCACGGTAGTTCTCGAAGGCCGAGAAGACGTCCGCCCAGCTGTCGTACTGGAAGAAGTTCAGCGCCTCCTCGGGCGGGCCGAAGTAGGCCACGCCACCGCCCGGCGCCATCACCAGCAGCTTGTCGCAGAGGCCGAGTTCGGCCACGGAGTGGGTGACGACCAGGACCGTGCGGCCGTCGTCGGCGAGGCCGCGCAGCAGCTGCATCACATCGCGGTCCATGCCCGGGTCGAGGCCCGAGGTGGGCTCGTCCAGGAAGATCAGCGACGGCTTGGTCAGCAGCTCCAGGGCCACCGAGACGCGCTTGCGCTGGCCGCCGGAGAGCGAGGTGACCTTCTTGTCCTTGTGCACGTGGAGCTTGAGCTCGTGCAGCACCTCGTCGATCCGGGCCTCGCGCTCGGACTCCGCGGTGTCGCCGGGGAAGCGGAGCTTGGCGGCGTAGCGCAGCGCCTTCTGGACCGTCAGTTCCTTGTGCAGGATGTCGTCCTGCGGGACCAGGCCGATGCGCTGCCGGAGCGCCGCGAACTCCTTGTAGAGGTTGCGGTTGTCGTAGAGGACGTCGCCCTCGTTGGCGGGGCGGTAGCCGGTGAGCGCCTTGAGCAGCGTCGACTTGCCGGAGCCGGACGGGCCGATGACCGCGATCAGCGACTTCTCCGGGACGCCGAAGGAGACGTCCTTGAGGATCTGCTTGCCGCCGTCGACGGTGACCGTGAGGTGGCGGGCGGAGAAGGAGACCTCGCCGGTGTCGACGAACTCCTCCAGGCGGTCGCCGACCAGCCGGAACGTGGAGTGGCCGACACCGATGATGTCGTTCGGACCGACGGGGGCCTTGCCGGACTTGGGGACCGGCTGGCCGTTGACGTAGGTGCCGTTGTGGCTGCCGAGGTCGCGGATCTCGAAGCGGCCGTCGGGGGTGGCGTGGAATTCGGCGTGGTGGCGGGAGACCTGGAGGTCGGAGACGACCAGCTCGTTCTCCAGCGCACGGCCGATCCGCATCACCCGGCCCATGTCGAGGCGGTGGAAGGTGGTCGGGCTGCGGTCGCCGGCCGGTGCGCCGCCGGCCTGGGGCGCCGGGCGCTCCTGGGGCCGGCGGGCCTGCTGCGGGGGGACGCCCTGCGGCGTCTGCTGGGGTACGGCCTGCTGGGGCGGGACGTACGGCGGCTGCTGGCCCTGCGGCGGCGCCTGCCAGCCCTGCTGGGCGGGCGGCTGCTGGTGAACGGGCGGCTGCTGGCCCGGCGCCTGGTGCGCGGGGGGCGCCTGCCACCCCTGGGCGGCCGGCTGCTGCTGCGGCGTCATCGCGGGCTGCGCGGCGGCGGACAGGGTCAGCCGGGGGCCGTCGGTGGCGTTGCCCAGATGCACGGCGGAACCGGGGCCGATCTCCGTCTGGTGGATCCGCTGGCCCTGGACGTAGGTGCCGTTGGTGCTGCCGTGGTCTTCGATGATCCAGCTGCGGCCGCCCCATCGCACGGTGGCGTGCCGCCAGGAGACCCTGGCGTCGTCGAGCACCATGTCGCCCTGCGGATCACGGCCCACGTTGTAGGACCGGGACGCGTCGAGCGTCCAGGTCCTTCCGTTCAATTCGAGTACGAGTTCAGGCACTCCATGCCCCATTACATAGTCCCCCGAGTGACGCCCTGTGCGGGAAGTCTAGGGATGGCGAACATCGTGAGGAACTATTTCAGGCTCGGCCCGTGGACCGGAAACCGGGACGGGGCCGGGGTGCAGACGGTTTCCGCGGGGCCCGCCAAACACTCCCGGAGCGCGGGAAGAACCCATGGATCCGCAGGGATCACCGGATTACGGGTGTACCGGACGGGCGGAGGTCCGGACGGGAGCGGCGCCCCTCGGCGGGAAGGCCGCACGAGCCGGTCCGGGAGGCCGTGCGGACCGGCCGCGTAAGCCGCATCATGGGAGGAAGCGGACATCATCCGGATCATGGCCGCGGTCCGTGCGCGGTGCGCCGGCCCTCCGTGCGCGGGCTGCCGCGTGCGTGCTCCGGATGTGCTCCGCCCTCGGCACGCGCCGGCCGCGACGGGCCGAACCCCGCGGCGGGCCAAGGAGGTTGGGTTTTCCGCCGGGGTTGTCCCGACCTGCGGATCCGTGCGGGCCGGACACGACTCCATAACGATCGACGGGGCCGCCGGGGCCGCGGCCGGCGGGCCCACCGCGAGGGGTGCGGGCCGGTGGCGGACCGTGCCGCCGCGGTCCGAACCCCGGACAGCCGTACGGGCGCGACGGCCCGGCGGTTACCGTAAGGGCACCATGAGCGCATCGCAGATCCCGCCTGCCACCGCCGTACCGGGCGATGACGTACCGACCCTTCTCGTGAAGATCTTCGGGAAGGACCGGCCCGGCATCACCGCAGGTCTCTTCGACACCCTCGCCGCCTACTCCGTCGATGTCGTGGACATCGAGCAGGTCGTGACCCGGGGGCGCATCACGCTGTGCGCACTGGTCACCAGCCCCTCCCCCGGGGAGGGCACCACCGGCTCCTCCGAGGGGGACCTGCGGGCCACCGTGCACAGCTGGGCCGAATCCCTGAACCTCCAGGCGGAGATCATCTCCGGCCGGGGTGACAACCGTCCGCGCGGCACGGGGCGTTCGCACGTCACCGTGCTCGGCCACCCGCTCACCGCGGAGTCCACCGCCGCCATCGCCGCCGCCATAACGGGCACCGGCGGCAACATCGACCGTATTTTCCGGCTCGCCAAGTATCCGGTGACCGCCGTCGAATTCGCCGTCTCCGGTGCGGCCACCGAGGCGCTGCGCACGGCGCTGGCGCTGGAGGCCGCGCAGCTGGGCGTGGACGTCGCCGTGGTGGCGGCCGGGCTGCAGCGCCGGGCCCAGCGGCTGGTCGTGATGGACGTCGACTCGACGCTGATCCAGGACGAGGTCATCGAGCTGTTCGCGGCGCACGCGGGCTGCGAGGCCGAGGTCGCCGAGGTGACCGCCGCCGCGATGCGCGGTGAGCTGGACTTCGAGCAGTCGCTGCACGCCCGGGTCGAGCTGCTCGCGGGGCTCGACGAGTCGGTGGTGGAGGCCGTGCGCAAGGAGGTGCGGCTCACCCCGGGCGCCCGCACCCTGGTACGGACGCTCAAGCGGCTCGGCTATCAAGTCGGCGTCGTCTCGGGCGGTTTCACCCAGGTCACCGACGCGCTGCAGGAGGAGCTGGGGCTGGACTTCGCCAACGCCAACACCCTGGAGATCGTCGACGGCAAGCTCACCGGCCGGGTCACCGGGCCCATCGTGGACCGGGCGGGCAAGGCGCGGCTGCTGCGGGACTTCGCGCAGCAGGCCGGGGTGCCGCTGGACCAGACCGTGGCGATCGGTGACGGCGCCAACGATCTCGACATGCTCAACGCGGCCGGTCTCGGGGTCGCCTTCAACGCCAAGCCGGTGGTGCGGGAGGCGGCGCACACGGCCGTGAACGTGCCGTTCCTGGACACCGTGCTGTACCTGCTGGGCATCACCCGCGAAGAGGTCGAGGCAGCGGACACGCACGCGGAGTGAGCGGGGGCGACACGTACGCGGAGTGAGCGGGGACGACCCGTCGCAGAGCGAGCGGGGGGCGACACGCTCACGGGGTGGGCGGGGCGCAGCCGGCTCGGGCCGGGGAGTCCCGGCACCGGGAGGCGGGCCTGCGGGACGCGCCGGTACGTGAGCCCGAGGACGGGCCGACACACGAGCGGGGCCCCGGCGGTGTGCCGGGGCCCCGCTCGCTGTCTCGCCCGGGCGTCTCGTGCGGTGGGACGGCGACGGCTGCCGGACCGGGGACCTCGGCCCTGCGGCGCCCGGGCGCGGTGGGCGCTCAGCCCTGCGGCGTCCAGTACGCGATCAGCCGGCCGACGCCGTGCTCCACCGACTTCCACGAGCCGTTGAAGGCGACCACGGCGATCGCGGCGGTCGGGAAGCCGCTGCGGTTCATCCGCGGCAGGAGATCACCGTCGGACTCCCCCGACAGCGCGTCCGCGAGGGCGTGCACGCCCGGGTTGTGCCCGACCAGCAGCAGGTCGGTGACATCGTCCGAGGTCTCGTTGAGCAGGGCGATGAGCTCGCCGAGGGAGGCCTCGTAAATCCGCTCGTCGTAGACGGTCTTGGGTCGCTGGGGGAGTTCATGGACGGCGAGCTTCCACGTCTCGCGGGTGCGCGTCGACGTCGAGCACAACGTCAGGTCGGGGGTGACGCCCGAGCCGGCCAGCCAGCGGCCGGCGACGGGGGCGTCCTTGCGGCCACGCTCGGCGAGCGGACGCTCATGATCGCTGGTCTCCGACCATTCGGCCTTGGCATGGCGGAGGAGGACAATCCGGCGGGGTGTATCGACGCTCATGCGTCCCAGCTTCGCATGAAAGGCGGCGCGGGGCGCGGGGTGTTGAAGCGCTCCCCCTGCCGGGTGACAGCGGGCAACCGGGGCGCTCAGGCACCTATCCGGAGGATTCCCACGAGGTACTCGAGCAGCACCGCGAACCCCTGCGGGGCGCTCGCCGCACTCGCCCGGGCGGGGCTCGCCACGAGCGCCAGCAGGGCCATGAAGGAGACCACCGGCAGCGCCAGCGCCCACCACGGCAGCCGCGCCCGCAGACCGCGCGTCCGCAGCCGAGGCATCCGCAGGCCGGGTATCCGCAGCCCGTGCGTCCGGGGGCCGTGCGTCCGCGGGCCACCGGTCCTCCGCAGGCGGGCGGCCGGGGCTGCGGGTGACCGGCTGAACGCGGCGGACATGGGGATCGCCTCCGTGACGCATCGAAGGGGCGCCGGGCCGCGGGCCGCGGCTCGGCCACCGCGCTGTGCGGTGTACTCCGAAGCTACGGATCACCGGCGGCCGTTCCCATCCGGGAAGCCCCCCACTTACCCCTGATACCGGCCCCCTAGGGGACGGGGGGGTATCCCCACCGCCGTCGCCCCGGCGGGGCCGGCAGCACCGCCGGTACCGCCAGTACCGGCCGTATCCCAGCGGCCCGCCGCACACCGCCCGCCGCGGCGTGCGTCACCGTGGCGCGGCGATGCTCGCGATGATCGCGACGACGACGGTCACACCGAGCATGAGGCCCAGCACGAGGAGCAGCTTCTTCTGGCTGCCCTGCGGATTCGGTTCGAGCACTGGCATGGGCCCAGTGTCGCACCCGCGGATCCGACCGTGAGCCCGGGGCGGGGCACACGGCCGGCGCTCACGCCTCGTCCTCGATCCGGCGGTCCCGGCCGGCCAGCACGCCGACCGCGATCTGCGGCACCATCAGCCCCGCCATCAGGGCGATCGGCAGGCTCCAGCCGCCGCTGTGCTGGTAGAGCGTGCCGACCAGCAGCGGGCCGGGGATGGAGATCAGATAGCCCACGCTCTGGGCGAAGGCGGACAGCTTGACGACACCCGCGGAGCTGGTCGAGCGCATGCCGATCATGGTCAGGGCGAGCGGGAACGAGCAGTTGGAGATGCCCATCAGCAGCGCCCAGACCCACGCCCCGGCGGCCGGCGCCAGCCACAGCCCCGCATAGCCGGCCAGACCGCAGACCCCCAGGAACACCGCGAGCGGACCCTGGTGCCGCATCCGGGACGCCAGCCTGGGCAGCACGAAGGAGAGCGGGACGCCCATCGCCATGGTGACCGCGAGCAGCACCCCCGCGGTCTGCGCCGAGACCCCGGCGTCGCGGAAGATCTGCGGCATCCAGCCCATGGTGATGTACGCGGCGGTGGCCTGGAGGCCGAAGAAGACGGCGAGCGCCCAGGCGGTCGGCGACGAGGTGATCCGCAGCGGGGCCTCCCCCGTACGCGCGCCGCCTCCCGCGGCCGGTCCCAAGGCCGTGGCGCGCTGCCGAACGACCGCGAGCCACGGCAGCACGGCGACCGCGGCGAGCGCCGCCCACACGGCCAGCCCGGTGCGCCAACTGCCGCCCAGCGCCTGGGTCATGGGCACGGTGACCGCCGCGGCGAGCGAGGTGCCCAGGGCCAGCGCCATCGAGTACAGCCCGGTCAGCGGGCCGACCCTGTCCGGGAACCAGCTCTTGATCACGACCGGCATCAGCACGTTGCTGACCGCGATGCCGGCCAGGGCGAGCGCGCTGGCCGCGAGGAACCCGCCGGTGCCACCGGCGTAGGGGCGCACCACGACGCCCACGGCGATCGCGGCCATGCCCGCGCAGACGATCGCGCCCGGCCCCCAGCGCCGGGCCAGCCGGGGCGCGGCGAACCCGAAGACCGCGAAGCACAGCGGCGGCACGGAGGTGAGCAGCCCGGCGAGGGTGCCGCTCATGCCGAGGCCGTCGCGGACCTCCTCCAGGAGCGCGCCGAGGCTGGTGATGGCCGGGCGGAGGTTGAGCGCCGCCAGGACGAGACCGGCGATCACGATCCGCGGCAGCCAGCGCCCGGCGGCCGGGGCGCTGCCCTGGGTGCCCGCCGGGGCGTCCGGTTGCGCCCCGGGGCCGTCGGGCGCCGGGGCGGTGGTGGTCGTAGGGGCCTCGGTTTCGGTGCCGAGGGTCGCGAGGTCTTCGTCTGCCATGGGACTCATCATAGAATCATGGGATGAATACTTGTCCAGCCGATGTCGATAGCCTCTGCTGTCGCGGCCGGCACCGGGGACCGGGAGGACCCGCCGGGCGCCGCGCCACCGTCGTCCGTCCGCCCCTGCACACCGGAGCGCTGCCATGCCGCCTCTGACCTCGCCCCGCCGCTCCGCGCTGGCCGACCAGGTGATCGCGCAGCTGCGCGCCCAGATCACCTCCGGCGAGTGGCCGGTGGGCTCGCGCATCCCGACCGAGCCGGAACTCGTCGAACAGCTCGGGGTGGCCCGCAACACCGTCCGCGAGGCCGTGCGCGCGCTGGCGCACAACGGGCTGCTGGACATCCGGCAGGGCTCGGGCACGTACGTGGTGGCGACCAGCGAACTGGCCGGGGTGATGAACCGCCGGTTCGCGGCCGCCGAGCCGGGGCACGTGGCCGAGCTGCGCAGCGCCCTGGAGGCGGCCGCCGCCCGGCTCGCCGCGCGCCGCCGCACCGACCAGGACCTGCGGCAGATCGACACCCTGCTGGAGCGGCGCGAGCGGGCCTGGGAGTCCGGTGCCGCCGAGGCGTTCGTGGAGGCGGACGCGACCCTGCACATGGCGATCGTGTCCGCCTCGCACAACGAGGTGCTGGCCGAGATCTACGCCGACCTCGGCGGCGTACTGCGCGACTTCCTCCGGGCGGACGTCGGCGAGGAGCTGCGTCCGGAGGCCCACATGGACCACTCCCGCCTGGTGGAGGCGATCCGCTCGGGCGACGGCGACCGCGCGGCGGCCGAGGCGAGCACCCATCCGTTCGGGTGCCGGGCGGGGGTGCTGGAGGGCTCGGTGGAGGGGTAGGGGGCGGGGCCGGGGGGCGGGGCCGGGGCCCGAGGGGGCCGGGGCCCCAGGGAGCCGAGGCCCTAGTAGGGGTGGGTCGAACGGTTCCCGTAGGGGACGCGAACGCCCCCTGAGGGGCCACAACCGGACGGGAGCAGGGGGTATTCCCGCGGGGGAGTCCTCCCGCGGGGGGTCCTCCCGCGGGGGGTACTCCCGCGAGGGGATCCCCGCGAGAGCTCACGCCCGGGGCTACCCCCACGCGCCGCAGCGCAACGCGCACTGCCCGCCCCGGCGACCGGGACGGGCAGTGCGGAGTACGGCGTGAGTACGGCGTACGGAGGCGGTGGGGCCGTCAGGCACCCATCATGTGGACGCCGCCGTCGACGTGCACGATCTCGCCGGTCGTGCGAGGGAAGAAGTCGGACAGCAGGCCGACCACGCCGCGGCCGGCCGGCTCCGGGTCGGCCAGGTCCCAGCCGATCGGGGCGCGGTGGTTCCACACGTCCGCCAGCTCCTCGAAGCCGGGGATGGACTTGGCGGCCATCGACTTGATCGGGCCGGCCGAGACCAGGTTGCAGCGGATGCCCTTCGGGCCGAGGTCGCGCGCCAGGTAGCGGTTGGTGCTCTCCAGCGCCGCCTTGGCCACGCCCATCCAGTCGTACTTCGGCCAGGCGATCTGCGCGTCGAAGGTGAGGCCGACGACCGCGCCGCCGTGCTCCATGAGCGGCAGGCACGCCATGGTCAGCGACTTGTAGGAGTACGCCGAGACCTGGACCGCGGTGCTGACGTCCTCCCAGCCGGCCTCCAGGAAGTTGAAGGCGCCCTGGGGGCCGAAGGCGATGGAGTGCACGATGCCGTCGAGGCGGGCGCCGTCGCCCTGGTGCTCGCGGATCTTGTCGGCCAGGCCGTCCAGGTGCTCCTGGTTGGTGACGTCCAGCTCGATGACCGGGGCCTCCTTGGGGAGGCGCTTGGCGATCCGCTCCACCAGGGAGAGCCGGCCGAAGCCGGTGAGGATGACCTCGGCGCCCTCGTTCTGGGCGACCTTGGCCGCCTGGAACGCGATCGACGACTCGGTCAGAACGCCCGTCACGAGGATGCGCTTGCCTGCGAGGATTCCACTCATGCTGATCAGTGACCCATGCCCAATCCGCCGTCGACGGGAATGACGGCTCCGGTGATGTACGCGGCCTCGTCGGAGGCCAGGAAGCGGACCGAGGAAGCGACCTCCTCGGGCTGCGCGTAGCGCGCGAGCGGTACCTGCTTGACGATGTTCTCCCGCTGCTCGTCGGTGAGCACCCGGGTCATGTCGGTGTCGACGAAGCCCGGCGCGACGACGTTGACGGTGATGTTGCGGCTGCCCAGCTCGCGCGCGAGCGAGCGGGCGAAACCGACCAGACCGGCCTTGGAGGCGGCGTAGTTCGCCTGGCCCGCGCCGCCCATCAGACCCACCACGGACGAGATCAGCACGATCCGTCCCTTGCGGGCCCGCAGCATCGCGCGGTTGGCGCGCTTGACCACCCGGAACGTGCCGGTGAGGTTGGTCTCCAGGACCGAGGTGAAGTCCTCCTCGGACATCCGCATCAGCAGCTGGTCACGGGTGACGCCGGCGTTCGCCACCAGCACCTCGACCGGACCGTGCTTCTCCTCGATCTCCTTGTACGCCTGCTCGACCTGCTCGCTGTCCGTGATGTCGCACTTCACGGCCAAAAATCCCGCGGGCGGCTCGCCCGAGCGGTAGGTGATGGCGACCTTGTCGCCTGCCTCGGCGAAGGACCGGGCGATGGCGAGACCGATGCCGCGGTTACCTCCGGTGACCAGAACCGAGCGGCTCAAGAGATCACCCTTTCCGTTTCCTGTCCGTCCTGCGTTCGATACGAAACTATCGGTCACGGGGCCCTTCCGGGGAATCGAGCACGGACAGGCGCGCGCGCCGCGCTCTGTCGGGTCCCCACAGAACCACCACCCACGGTGGCCGACGCGCCGTGCCACACCCCCGGGTCCTCTGGGCCGCGCGCCCGCCACAAGGCATGATGCAGGCGCCGACTACGGGAGGACGCCTTGGCCGCTGCACCCCATGCCCTCGACGCATCGTTCCTGGCGCTGCCGCTGCGCGCGCTGGCCGACGCCGCGCTGGCCCGGGCCCGCGCCCTGGGCGCCACGCACGCGGACTTCCGCCTGGAACGGATCCGCGAGGCGTCCTGGCGGCTCCGGGACGCCCGGACGTCCGGGACCTCCGACACCACCGACCTGGGGTACGCGGTCCGGGTGGTGCACGACGGGGCCTGGGGGTTCGCCTCCGGGGTGGACCTGACCATGGACGCCGCGGCGCGGGTGGCCGCTCAGGCGGTGGCGATGGCGAAGCTCTCGGCGAAGGTCAGGGCCGCGGGATCGGGAGGGGCGGCGCGAAGCGCTTCCGGCGAAGGGCGGTGGTGGGAGACGGGCGGGCCGGTGGAGCTGGCGGAGGAGCCCGCGCATCCGGACCGTACGTGGGTGTCCTCGTACGAGATCAACCCGTTCGACGTGCCGGACGCCGACAAGACGGAGCTGCTGGCGGAGTGGAGCTCCCGGCTGCTGGCTGCGGACGGCGTGGCCCACGCGGACGCCTCGCTGATGACCGTCCAGGAGAACAAGTTCTACGCGGACACCGCGGGCACCAGCACCACCCAGCAGCGGGTCCGGCTGCACCCGCAGCTGACCGCGGTCGCGGTGGACCCCGACAGCGGTGACTTCGACTCGATGCGCACCCTCGCCCCGCCGGTGGGCCGCGGCTGGGAGTACCTGACCGGCGGCCACTGGGACTGGGACGAGGAGCTGGCCCGGATGCCGGACGACCTCGCCCAGAAGATGTGCGCGCCCGGCGTCGAGCCCGGCCGCTACGACCTGGTGGTGGATCCGTCCAACCTGTGGCTGACGATCCACGAGTCGATCGGGCACGCGACCGAGCTGGACCGGGCGCTGGGCTACGAGGCGGCGTACGCCGGCACCTCCTTCGCCACCTTCGACCAGCTCGGGAAGCTGGCTTACGGCTCGCCGCTGATGAACGTGACCGGTGACCGCACCGCCGAGCACGGCCTCGCCACGATCGGCTACGACGACGAGGGGGTGGCCGCGCAGTCCTGGGACCTGGTCCGGGACGGCATCCTGGTCGGGTACCAACTCGACCGCAGGATCGCCAAGTTGACCGGTTTCGCGCGCTCCAACGGGTGCGCCTACGCCGACTCGCCGGGGCACGTCCCGGTACAGCGGATGGCGAACGTGTCCCTGCAGCCGGCACCCGGCGGACCGTCCACCGAGGAGCTGATCTCCGGCGTGGAGCGCGGCATCTACGTGGTGGGCGACCGCTCGTGGTCGATCGACATGCAGCGGTACAACTTCCAATTCACCCAGCAGAGGGCCTACGCGATCCGGGACGGGCGTCTTTGCGGGCAGCTGCGAGACGTTGCCTACCAGGGCGTCACCCCGGAGTTCTGGGGGTCCATGGAGGCCGTCGGAGGGCCTCAGACATACGTCCTGGGAGGGGCCTTCAACTGTGGAAAGGCGCAGCCCGGCCAGGTCGCGGCGGTGTCGCACGGCTGCCCGTCCGCGCTGTTCCGGAACGTGAACATCCTGAACACGTCGAGCGAGGCGGGCCGCGCCTGACGGGTGCCGGTCAGTCAGGTGAATTCGTGCGCGGCGCCAGGGTGCCTGCGCCACCGGTGGTAGATGAGCCACGTGAGCTCCCCACCACCGACCGGCCCGCCTGCCGGCCCTCCCCGCGGCCCCCTGCCCGGGCACGCCCCGGTGCCCGGCCCCCCGCCCCCTCGACGCCCCTGGTGGCGCACTCCGCCCGTGCTCATCGGCACCGCCGTCGCCGTCGTCGCGATCGGCGTCGCGATCGCCTTCGCTTCCACCGCCGGAAACGGCGGCGGAAATCCCTCGGGCGGCACTCCCCCGCCCGGCGCGAATTCCGGAGAACCCTCCAGCATTCCGAGCGTCGACTCACCCGCTGCCGCCGGCGCTGTCGTCAAACGCGTGACGCTGAAGCCCGCGGACTGGGGCAGCGGGTATGTGGCAGATACACCGTACGAGAACAGCGAACTGACCCAAACTGCCGTCGACCAGAACTGCAATGCGGTGGACCGGCCGATCAACAACGCTCTCGCCTCCCTGACGCGCTGGTCCAAGGCATCGGACGACACAGTCAGCGCCGTCTCGTGGGCCACCGCCTACAAGACGGCGGAGCCGGCCCAGTACAACGTGTCCGAGCAGCGCTCGGCCTTGCAGCGATGCCCCACGCAAAGCTTGGACAAATCACGGTTCGAGGGTGTCCACGAGATCAAGATCCCGGAACTGGACGGCTTTGATGAGGTGGTGGCCGAGGAAGGCCACCGCGTCTCGGATGCGAATGGCAAAAGCATCGACGACTACTACACGTACCTCACCGGCCGTAAGGGAAATTTCGTCATGAACACCGAGGTGGAGAGGTCAGGAACGGGGACCCAGGAGCAGAACCGCAACGACGCGAGCAGCGCCCTTTCGCTCATGCTGAGCCGTCTCGAAGGTGGGGCGTCACAGTGAGCGCGGCATACTGAGCCGGGTGCCTCCCCCTGCCCGGTCACTGCGCCCTGGCAGCGCGCGGACCGGTCGATAAGCTCGGGTGTGCGTCGGCCCTCTTCGAGGGCGTCAGCGTCGTGACCACCATTCAGGAGGCCGGTCGATGAGCCGTCGTACCACTGCGCCGCACGAGATCGTCGAGCAGGCCCTGGAGTTGTCCCGCGCCGACGGGTGCGTGGTCATCGCCGACGAGCACTCGGACGCCAATCTGCGCTGGGCGCGCAACGCGCTCACCACCAACGGCGTCACCCGGGGGCGGACCCTGACGGTGGTGGCCACCGTGAACGGCGCGGAGGGCACCGCCTCCGGGGTCGTCTCGCGCTCGGCGGTGACCGCGGACGAGCTGGAGCCGCTGGTGCGGGCGGCGGAGGCGGCGGCGCGGGACGCCGGTCCGGCCGAGGACGCCCAGCCGCTGGTCGGCGGCGGGAAGGCGTCCGCGGACTTCACCGACGCGCCGGCCGAGACCTCCTCGGAGGTGTTCGCGGCGTTCGCCCCGGCGCTGGGTGAGGCCTTCCAGCAGGCCCGGGCGGCCGGGCGCGAACTGTACGGCTTCGCGCAGCACGGCATGGTCTCGTCGTACCTGGGCACCTCGGCCGGGCTGCGGCTGCGGCACGACCAGCCGACCGGGACGCTGGAGCTGAACGCCAAGACAGCGGCCCCCGGTGCGGCGGCCTCCCCCCGTTCGGCCTGGGCCGGGCGGGCGACCCGCGACTTCACCGACGTCGACCCGCGGGAGCTGGACGCCGAGCTGGGCCGGCGGCTGGCCTGGGCGGAGCGGCGGGTGGAGCTGCCCGCCGGGCGGTACGAGACGCTGCTGCCGCCGACCGCCGTGGCCGACCTGCTGATCTACCAGATGTGGTCCGCCGGGGCCCGGGACGCCGCGGAGGGCCGTACGGTCTTCTCCCGGCCGGCCGAGGGCGAGGGCGGGCCGGCGGACCGGCCGGCGGACCGCACCCGGATCGGTGAGCGGCTGAGCGAGCTGCCGCTGACCCTGCGCAGCGACCCGCGGGCGCCCGGCCTGGAGTGCGCGCCGTTCGTGCTGGCGCACTCCTCGGGGGACGACGCGTCGGTCTTCGACAACGGGCTGCCGCTCGCGGCCACCGAGTGGGTGCGTGAGGGCGTGCTGAACCGGCTGGTGGCCACCCGGCACAGCGCCGGGCTGACCGGTCTTCCGGTGGCGCCCGGTGTCGACAACCTCCTTCTGGAGGGCGGTGGTTCGCGCTCGCTGGAGGAGATGGTGGCGTCGGCCGGGCACGACGGGCCGGCGCTGCTGCTGACCTGCCTGTGGTACATCCGCGAGGTGGACCCGGCGACGCTGCTGCTGACCGGGCTGACCCGGGACGGCGTCTATCTGGTCGAGAACGGCGAGGTGACCGGCGAGGTCAACAACTTCCGGTTCAACGAGTCGCCGGTGGACCTGCTGTCCCGGGCGGTGGAGGCGGGCCGTACGGAGCGGACCCTGCCGCGGGAGTGGAGCGACTACTTCACCCGGGCGGCGATGCCGGCGCTGCGCGTCCCGGACTTCAACATGAGCTCGGTGAGCCGGGGGGTGTGAGGCGGGCCGGGAGGTCTGCCGCGAGCCGGGGTGTGAGCGGGCGACCGGGCGGGCGCACGGGCACAGCAGCGGGACTGTCACAGGGGGCTAATAGACTGTGCCCCTGTCCTCCCGTTTCGGGAACCACGATCGATCAGGGACGCCATGACACGCCTCGGCGAATCCGTCGCCCGCGCCAGCACGCTGCTCTCCACCGACCTCTCCTCGGACGCCACGGTCCGGGAGCTGCTCCAGGAGACGGGCGCGCGGCGCTATCTCGACCTGACGGACCTGCCCGCCAAGGAGCAGGCCGAGCTGATCGCGGCCCGTACGGTCGAGGTGCTGCCGGGTGTGGAGCAGCTGGCCGAGCGGATCGAGGAGCGCCGGGCGGCCGGCAAGGGTCTGCACATCAAGCTGGGCATCGACCCGACGGCGACCGATGTGCACCTGGGGCATGCGGTGCCGCTGATCGTGCTGAGCCGGTTCCAGCGGCTGGGCCATGACGTCACGCTGATCATCGGCGACTTCACCGCCAAGATCGGTGACCCGTCGGGCCGTACGGCCGAGCGGCCGCCGCTGACCGACGAGGACATCGCGCACAACCTCGCGACGTACCGCGAACAGGTCCGCCCGTTCTTCGACTTCGAGAAGGTCAGCTTCCGGCAGAACAGCGAGTGGCTGGCGCCGTACACCTTCCCCGAGCTGCTGTCGTTGCTCGCGCAGGTGCCGGCCTCGCAGCTGCTGCAGCGCGAGGACTTCCGCAACCGGCTCGCGGCCGGCTCGGGTCTGACCATGACCGAGCTGCTGTACCCGATCGCGCAGGGCCTGGACTCGGTGGCGCTGGAGTGCGACGTGGAGCTGGGCGGTTCGGACCAGCTGCTCAATCTGCAGATGGGCCGGAAGCTGATGGAGCTGCGCGGGCAGCGGCCGCAGCTGGTGGTGACCATGCCGCTGATCGAGGGCACGGACGGCACCGGCGCCAAGATGTCCAAGTCCAAGGGCAATTACGTCGGGCTGAGCGCGCCCGCCGACGACGTCTTCGGCAAGATCATGTCGGTGCCGGACCGGCTGATGGAGCCGTACCTGA
Source organism: Streptomyces bugieae (assembly GCF_036352915.1). Lineage (NCBI taxonomy): Bacteria > Bacillati > Actinomycetota > Actinomycetes > Kitasatosporales > Streptomycetaceae > Streptomyces > Streptomyces bugieae. The sequence continues at coordinate 187,180 of NZ_JAZBJP010000008.1, read as the reverse complement.
AGGCCTGGACGGAGTGGACGGACGAGGAGATCGCGCTCGCCCTGGGCCGGGTCTCGGACCGCTCGCTGCACCCGATGGACCTGAAGAAGATCCTCGCGGGTGAGGTCGTGACGGCGCTGTACGGCCTGGACGCGGCGATGGCGGCGCGGGCCGGGTTCGTCGCGCAGTTCTCCAAGAAGTCGTTCTCCGACGTGGAGTCGCTGCCGGTCGTCGAGGTCGCCGAGCACGGCGCGGAGACGGTGGCGACGGTGCTGAGCAAGGTGCTGGAGTTCACGCCGAGCGCCTCGGCGGCCCGGCGGCTGGCCAAGCAGAACGCGCTGCGGCTGGTCGTGGAGGGCGAGGACGGTCAGCAGACGGTGGTGCTGGCGGAGGCCGACGCGATCCGTCCGCTGGGCGAGGTGCTGGCCGAGAAGCTCGCGGACGCGACCGGGGACGCGTACCTCAAGGCGGGACGGAAGCTGGCCCACCTCCAGGGCCGCTGAGGAAGCCGTACGACGGGGCGGCCGGTGCGCAGGGTGCGCGCCGGCCGCCCCGGTGTTTCCGTCGGTTCTCCGGTTCTTCTCAGGTCGCGTGTCTGCGATGGCCGCGCAGGGAGACCCACAGCCGGTCACCGATGGCGACGATGATGACCGCGCCCGCCAGTTGCAGCAGGTGGCGGATCCAGTCGATGCCCTTGGTCTCGTTGACCCCGAGACCGGTGGCCGCCCAGTTCCCGAGGACGCTGCCCAGCATGCCGAGGATGATGGTCAGCCACAGCGGGATCTGCTGCTTGCCCGGGATGATGGCCTTGGCGATGAGGCCCAGGACCAAGCCCACGATGATGGCCCACAACCACGTCATGTCGCCTCCTCTGACGGCGCGGTGCACATGGGGTCGCACGTGCGGGTCGCCCCGCCAGTGTCGCCCCGCCCCGGCCCCCGCGCACGCCGGAGCCGGGCCGCGCAGTCGGGACCCGGTCTCGAATGCGGCGCAGCCTGGGCGTACCGTGGAATCCGACCGGAAACCGGGGTGAATTCCGGCGGAACCGAGCAGGTGGTGGAAACGTGGTGCGGAAGCAGAGCAGCGGACAGACCTTCCGGATCACCGGGGCCCGGCAGGGGCTGACCGAGGACGTGCGCGGCCGGCAGCGCCGGTATGTGATCTCGATGGGCGTGCGGACCGTGGCGGTGCTGCTGACCGTCGTGCTGTGGAACGTCGAGCGGCCGGTCGCCATCGCGACGCTGGTGCTGGGCATGGCGCTGCCGTACATCGCGGTGGTGATCGCCAACGCGGGCCGGGAGAACGTCCCTTCGCTGCCGAAGACGTTCGTGGCGGGGCCGAGCCGGCCGATGCTGACGCCGGGGCCGACCGACGGTACGTCGGATTCCGTTCCGGAACGGCCCGCGGCGGGCGCGTCGGCATCCGACTCCGACCTCGGCTGATCACTTACCGGTCTGCAAAGCTCAAGAAAAGCTCAGATCAATCATGGAGTTCCGGTGCACCGCGCACCATTCCCCGTGACATACTGCGTACGCGCTCCGCATCCCCCGTCGGAGCGACGGACCGACGCCGGGCGGCTCCCCCCGTGGCTGCCCGGCGTCGTCATGTCCGCAGCCCGGTCGGGGGCCGCTGCGGGCGGACGTAGGGTTGAGGCGTGAACTCCCCGAACTCCGCCGAGAACGTCACCATCTGTTCGGCCAAGGGCTGCCGGGCCGACGCCGTGTGGGTGCTGGCGTGGAACAACCCGAAGCTGCACACTCCGGACCGCCGCAAGACCTGGCTGGCGTGCGAGGAGCACCGGGAGCATCTGTCGCAGTTCCTCGGCGTGCGCGGGTTCCTCAAGGACGTGGTGGCGCTTGAGGAGTGGAAGGCCTCGGCGGGCGGGCGCTGACGGCCGGGGCGCCCCTTCCGGGATAGCCGCCGCGGATCAGCCGCCGATCGCGGACATCGGGCGGTCGGGCTGGAGGAAGGACGGGTCGTCCAGGCCGGAGCCCGCCTTCTTGCCCCACATCGCGAGCTTCCATATCCGGGCGATCTCGTCGTCCGGCGCCCCGGAGCGCAGCGCGCCGCGCAGGTCGGTCTCCTCGGTGGCGAACAGGCAGGTCCGGATCTGGCCGTCGGCGGTGAGCCGGGTGCGGTCGCAGGCGCGGCAGAACGGGCGGGTGACGGAGGCGATGACGCCGACGCGATGCGGTCCGCCGTCGACGAGCCAGCGCTCGGCGGGTGCGGCGCCGCGGGCCTCCTGGCCCTCGGGGGTGAGCTCGAAGCGGGTGCGCAGCGAGGCGAGGATGTCACCGGCGGTGATCATGCCGTCACGCTTCCAGCCGTGCTGGGCGTCGAGCGGCATCTGCTCGATGAAGCGGAGTTCGTAGTCCTGGGCGATGGCCCAGGCGAGCAGGTCGGGGGCCTCGTCGTCGTTGAGCCCGGGCATCAGGACGGTGTTGACCTTCACCGGGGTGAGGCCGGCGTCGCGGGCCGCGGCGAGGCCGTCCAGGACGTCGGCGTGCCGCTTGCGGCGGGTGAGGGCCTGGAAGACGTCCGGGCGGAGGGTGTCCAGGGAGACGTTGACGCGGTCCAGGCCGGCGTCGCGCAGGGCCCGGGCGGTGCGCTGCAGGCCGATGCCGTTGGTGGTCAGCGACATCTGGGGGCGCGGGGTAAGGGCGGCGACCCGCTCGACGATGCCGACCAGGCCGGGGCGGAGCAGCGGTTCGCCGCCGGTGAAGCGGACCTCTTCGATGCCCAGGTCGCGCACCGCGATCGTGATCAGCCGGACGATCTCGTCGTCGGTGAGCAGGTCCGGCTTGGCGAGCCACTGCAGGCCCTCTTCCGGCATGCAGTACGTACATCGCAGATTGCACCGGTCGGTGAGCGAAACCCGCAGGTCGGTGGCCACGCGGCCGTAGGTGTCGATGAGCACAGGGCCCCCTCCCCGAGAGCGACGGACCGGTACGTCGTCCGCTGGTGGATCAGTACGTCTTCGAGACTACGCGATGGGTCCGACAGTGAGCAGAGATGAGAAGCACGAGGTGGGCGGGGCGGCGTCGTAGATCTCTACGACGCCGCCCCGTCCGGGGCCTGTACGGATGGCTCAGCGGCGCTCAGTGCGCTCCGGTGCCGGTCAGGGAGCGGACCTCCAGTTCGGCGTACTTCTGGGCGTCCGGTTCCTCCTTGGAGAGCAGGGAACCGAGCCAGCCGAGCAGGAAACCCAGCGGGATGGAGATCAGGCCGGGGTTCTCCAGCGGGAAGACGGCGAAGTGGGCGCCGGGGAACATCGAGGTCTCCTTGCCGGAGACGACGGGCGAGAAGAGCACCAGCAGGACGGAGGAGGCCAGGCCGCCGTAGATGGACCACAGCGCGCCCTGGGTGGTGAAGCGCTTCCAGAACAGGCTGTAGAGGAGCGTCGGGAGGTTGGCGGAGGCGGCGACCGCGAAGGCCAGCGCGACCAGGCCGGCGACGTTCAGTCCGCGGGCGAAGACGCCCAGCACGATGGCGACCGCGCCGATCCCGACGGTCGCCCAGCGGGCCGCGCCGACCTCCTCCTTCTCGGTGGCCTCGCCCTTGCGCAGGACGTTGACGTAGATGTCGTGGGCGAAGGACGAGGAGGAGGCGAGGGTGAGGCCGGCGACGACGGCGAGGATGGTGGCGAAGGCGACCGCGGAGATGAGGGCGAGCAGGACGGCGCCGCCGGTGGAGCCGGCGCCGCCGCCGATGACCTCGGCGAGCTGCGGGGCGGCGGTGTTGCCCGGCTTCTCGATGTCCGCGGGCTTGATCAGGGCCGCGGCGCCGAAGCCGAGCGCGATGGTCATCAGGTAGAAGACGCCGATGATGCCGATCGCCCAGTTCACGGATTTCCGGGCGGCCTTGGCGGTGGGGACCGTGTAGAAGCGGATGAGGATGTGCGGCAGGCCGGCGGTGCCCAGGACGAGCGCCAGGCCCAGCGAGATGAAGTCGATCTTCGAGGTGGCGGTGGCGCCGTATTTGAGGCCGGGCTCCAGGAAGGCGGCGCCCTTGCCGCTGTTCTCCGCCGCGGCGCCGAGCAGCGACGAGATGTTGAAGTGGAACTTCAGCGCCACCAGGAACGTGATCAGCAGGGTGCCGGCGATCAGCAGCACCGCCTTGATCATCTGGACCCAGGTGGTGCCCTTCATGCCGCCGATGGTGACGTAGAGGATCATCACGATGCCGACGAGGACGACGACCAGGACCTTGCCGGCCTCGCTGGTGATGCCCAGCAGCAGGGTGACCAGCGCCCCGGCGCCCGCCATCTGGGCGAGCAGGTAGAAGATCGAGACGACGATGGTCGAGGTGCCCGCGGCGGTGCGGACCGGGCGCTGGCGCATCCGGTAGGCGAGGACGTCGCCCATGGTGAACCGGCCGGAGTTGCGCAGCGGTTCGGCCACCAGGAGCAGCGCGACGAGCCAGGCGACGAGGAAGCCGATGGAGTACAGGAAGCCGTCGTAGCCGAAGAGGGCGATGGCGCCGGCGATGCCGAGGAAGGACGCGGCGGACATGTAGTCGCCGGAGATGGCCAGGCCGTTCTGGAAGCCGCTGAACTGGCGGCCGCCGGCGTAGAAGTCCTCCGCGCCCTTGGTCTGCCGGCCGGCCCAGACGGTGAGGCCGAGGGTGGCGGCGACGAAGACGGCGAAGAGGGTGATGATCAGGGGGCGGTGCGCGCCCGCGCCGCCGGCCGCGAGCGGGACGGCGGACAGCTGCTGATGGAGGATCATGCGCCGGCCTCCAGGCGGGACTTGATGGCCTCGGCCCGGGGGTCGAGCTTGCGGGCGGCGTGCCGGGAGTACCACCAGGCGATGAGGAAGGTGGTGACGAACTGCGCCAGGCCGAGGACGAAGGCGACGTTGAGGTGGCCGGCGACCCTGGTGGCCATGAAGCCGCCGGCGTAGCTCGACAGCACGACGTACACCAGGTACCAGAGGACGAAGGCGACGGTGAGCGGGAAGGCGAACGAGCGGTGGGCGCGGCGGAGTTCGTCGAATTCCGCGCTCGACTGCACCTGTTGGTAGTCGGGCGGCTCGTGCGTCCCCGGGTCGATGGTCGGTGCGGCGCTCACGGAATCTCCTGACGCGAGGGGGCGGGTGTTCCGGGCCGGTCCGGCGGCCGTGCGGGGGCCGGCCCAGGCCGACAATAAAGCTCACGTAAGTGACGTGGATCACGCATGGTAGAGCCGTGGCACCCGATCCGACAGAGGGCCGTTGATTGAAACCCTGAGGAAAAATCCGGCGGATGGCCGCACCGGCCGCCACCGCGCGCGGGGCGCTTCGTTGAGCCCGGTGTGAACCCGCCGCCCCAGCAGGCCCCGCAGCCCTCCACTCCCCGTCGGCGCCCTTACGGCAGCGTCCGGCTGCCGGCGCCGCTCGTCACCGCCCCGTCGGAGCCCCGGCCGGGTGCGGCCCCCGCCGTGCGCCGCTGGTACGGCCGGCGGATCCCGCTGCCGCCGCTGAGCATCGCGACCCTGCGCCGCACCGACTGACCGCCCTGCATGGGTGACGGTACGTCAACCCCCCGTCCGCGCAAGGACGTACCGCTTTTGCCGTCGTACGGTTTTCGCCCGGTTTTTTCGCCGGATTCCATTGCTGCACCCGAGTGATCGCCGATAACTTCACGTCTCACTGCATCCGCCCGTGCGCAAACCCGCGCGCGGGCGGTCTCACGGATGATGTGGAGTACCCATGGCTCATCCCCGATCCAGACGCATGCGGGCGCTGGCCGTACCGCTCGGGCTGGCTCTCACGGCGTCCCTCGGCTTCCTCTCCCCCGCGGCCACCGCCGCGCCGCAGGACGCCGAGGCCGCCGCGGCTTCGGCCGACGGCCCGCTGCTGTCGTACGTCGTCAACACCACGCCCGACCATGCGACGGTCGGCAAGGTCGAGAAGGCGATAGCCCGGGCCGGCGGGAAGGTGGTCGTCGCCCACGAGAACATAGGCGTGATCGTCGTCCACTCGGCCAATCCGCAGTTCGCCGCCTCCCTGCGCGCCGTGCCGGGCGTGGCGTCGGCGGGCGCGACCCGTACCGCGCCGCTGAAGGCGTCGGGCACCACCGACGTCGGCAAGCCGCAGAAGGTCAACCTCCCCAAGTCGCAGCTCGCGGCGGCCGGCCGGACCGCGAAGGCGAAGGGCGAGGAGCCGCTCGAACCGCTGCAGTGGGACCTCCCCGCCATCAAGGCCGACCGGGCCGCGAAGGTGAACCCGGGCAGCCGGAAGGTCACCGTCGCCGTCATCGACACCGGTGTGGACGACACCCACCCGGACCTGAAGCCCAACTTCTCCGCCAAGCAGTCCGCCAACTGCGTGGGCGGCGTGGCCGATACGTCCAAGGGGGCCTGGCGGCCCTGGGACCCGGCCAGCGACTACCACGGCACGCACGTCGCGGGCACGATCGCCGCGGCCCGCAACGGCGTCGGGGTGGCCGGCGTCGCTCCGGGCGTGAAGGTCTCCGCCATCAAGGTCAGCGAGCCGGAGACGAGCCTGTTCTACGCCGAGAGCGTGGTGTGCGCCTTCGTCTTCGCGGCCGACCACGGCGTCCAGGTCACCAACAACAGCTACTACGTCGACCCGTGGATGTTCAACTGCAAGGATGACGCCGACCAGGCCGCCATCGTTGACGCGGTCGGCCGGGCGGCGAGCTACGCGCAGCGCAAGGGCGTGCTCAACGTCGCCGCGGCGGGCAACTCCGACCTCGACCTGGCGGCGCCGAAGCTGCCCGACGCCTCCAGCCCGAACGACTCCACCCCCGTCGAGCGCACCATCAACCCGAAGACCTGCTGGGACGTGCCCACCCAGCTGCCGGGCACGGTGACGGTCGCGGCGACCGGTGTGCACAAGCTCAAGTCCGGCTACTCCAACTACGGCCTGGGCCAGATCGACGTGGCCGCGCCGGGCGGCGACTCCCGGCAGGTGCCCGACCTGCCGGCCAAGAACGGCAACATCCTCTCCACCATGCCGGGCGGCGACTGGGCCTACCTGGCGGGTACGTCCATGGCCACCCCGCACGTGGCGGGCGTCGCGGCGCTCCTGAAGAGCGCCCACCCCAAGTCCAGCCCGCAGGAGATCCAGTGGCTCCTCAAGGAGCAGGCGGACAACCCCGGCTGCCCCACGGGGGACACCACCTGCACCGGCACGCAGCACGTCAACAGCCACTTCGGTTACGGGATCGTCGACGCGCTCGACGCGGTGAAGAAGTAACCGCGACGGCGTCGCCGAACCGTCACCGGGACGTCAGGGCCGGGAGGCGGCTTCAGCGGTGACCGTCTGCGGGGGCCGGGTGCTTCGGCGCCCGGCCCCTTGCCGTTCCGCGGCCGCCCGGAGCACGCCCTCGGCCAGGGCGAACTGCGCCACCGTATAGGTGAGCATGATCCAGAACTGCGGGGCCGGCAGCTGCGGCCAGTGGGCGATGCCGGAGGCGATCAGGGTGTCGGAGAGCAGGAAGAGCAGCCCGCCGGCCGCCGCCCACAGGCCCGCCCGCACCGCGCCGAAGGCCATCGCGGTGAGCAGCAGGCTGTATCCGGCGACCGGGATCCGCAGGTCGGCCGGGAGGTCGGACCACAGCAGGGCGACGGTGGCGATCAGCGCGAGGGCGTAGCCGCCGGCGAACGCGCCCGTACGGGCCCGGCCGCCCGGCGGGGAGCCGTGGCGCCCGCACAGCAGCAGGTAGCAGACGTGCCCGGCGGCGAACGAGCCCATCCCCACCAGGAAGACCACTCCCCCGCCGTGCCCGCCGAGCTGGAGGAAGGTGTCGCCGCCGCAGCCGAACAGCAGCGCCCCGGCGAGCAGTACGGGGCCGCCGCGGGCGAGGACGTACGCGGCGAGCACCGGCATCAGGGCGGGCTTGGTGAGGTGGTCGACGAGGCTCGCACCCGCGAGCAGCGCGCCGAGGTGGACGACCGCGAGCACGGTGAACGCGACCAGCAGGGGCCGGACCGCCCCCGGCCACCGGGCCGTCACGCGACGGTCTCCTCGACGGAGGCGGAGGGGGAGGTCGCGGTGGGGGCCGGGGACGGGGCGGGCGCGGCGTCCGTCCCGGACCGCCCGGCGGCCGGCTGCCAGCCCGGGCCGCGGAAGATCCGCCCGGCGCGCTCGGCCCAGCTGTCCGCGGCCCGTACGTCGCGTGCGATGGCGGCGTACTCATGGGTGGCCACCCGCAGCGGGTTGTAGGTCCCGATGTTCTTGGTCAGGCCGTAGACGGGCCGCTCGGTCTCGGGGACGAACGAGCCGAACATGCGGTCCCAGATGATCAGGATCCCGCCGAAGTTGCGGTCCAGGTAGCCGCCCTGGGAGGCGTGGTGGACGCGGTGGTGGGAGGGGGTGTTGAGGACGAACTCGAAGGGGCGGGGCAGTTTGCCGACGCGTTCGGTGTGCACCCAGAACTGGTAGACGAGGTTGGCGCCGGAGGTGAAGGCGACCACGGCCGGATGCACGCCGAGCGCGACCATCGGCACGTAGAACGGCCAGACGGTCCAGGTCGTCCAGGGCTGGCGCAGGGCGGTGGTGAGGTTGAACTTCTCGCTGGAGTGGTGCACCACGTGGCAGGCCCACAGGACGCGGATGACGTGGTGGCCGCGGTGCGACCAGTAGTAGAAGAAGTCCTGGGCGAGCAGCATCAGCAGCAGCGTCCACCACAGCACGGGGATGCGCAGCGGGGTGAGTTCGTAGATCGCGGCGTAGATCGCCACGATGGGTATCTTCCACAGCGCGTCGAAGACCAGGCTCCCCAGCCCCATACCGACGCTGGTGGCCGCGTCCTTGGCTTCATAGCCCGCCGCGTCCTCGTCGGGATGCAGGCGGTAGCTCACCATCTCCACGACGGTGAGCAGGACGAAGGCCGGTACGGACCACAACACGACATCGGGCAGGTGCGGCATGCCCCGCACCATAAAGGCGTGGACGGGGGTGCCGCTAGGGGTTGTTACTCAGAAGTATGTGAGACGTGATGTCAGCTGACGACGATTCCTGTGAGGCCCGATGACGACCGCACCCACCCTCGCCGTCCTCGGCGGCGGTTTCTCGGACGACCCCGACACCCTGCTCGACGACTTCGTCCTGGCCGCCACCGGGCGGCCGCGGCCGAAGGTCTGCTTCCTGCCCACCGCCAGCGGTGACGCCCCCGGCTACATCGAGAAGTTCCACACGGCGTTCGCCGCCCGGGACTGCGAGACCAGCCACCTGGAGCTGTTCCGCCGCACCGTGACCGATCTGCGGGCCTTCGTCCTCGCGCAGGACGTCGTCCACGTCGGCGGCGGCAACACCGCCAACATGCTCGCCCTCTGGCGGCTGCACGGCCTGGACGCGGTGCTGCGCGAGGCGTACGCGGCCGGCGTCCTGCTGTGCGGCATCAGTGCGGGCGCCTGCTGCTGGTTCGAGAGCGCCTTCTCCGACTCGTTCGGCCCGCCGGCCCCGCTCACCGACGGCCTGGGCCTGCTGCCGGGCAGCCTGTGCCCGCACTACGACACCGAGCCGGAACGCCGCCCCGGCTACCTGGCGGCCGTCAAGGACCGCTCCCTGCCCGCGGGTTGGGCCGTCGACGACGGCGCGGCGGGCCTGTTCTCCGCCGGCCGCCTGGTGGACGTCGTGACCCGCACCCCGGGCGCCACCCTGCACCGGGTGACCCCCGGCCCGGACGGCACGGCACACGAGACGGCGGAGGAGGCGCGGGTGCTGGGCGGGTGACGGCAGTGGACGACGCCGGGCGGTGGCGCTTCTCCCCCTGGTGGTCCACCGCCCCGCCCCTCACCACACCCGTACCGACCCGCCCGGGGCGAAGGCCGGGCTGGTGGCGGCCGGGGGGATCTTGTCCAGGGGGTGGGTGAGTTCGGTGATCGTGGGGCCCACGCGGGCGGCTATGGGGGCCAGGTGGGCGAGGTCGAAGCCGTAGACGTGGGCGGCGTTGGTGGCGAGCAGGGCGGCGGTCTCGTCGGGGGGCAGGTCCGCGTAGGCGAGGCGGAGGGCCTCGCGGGTGTAGGGGTGGGTGCCCTCGTCGTGCGGGTAGTCGCTGCCCCACATGATCTTGTCGAGGCCGATGCGGTGGCGCAGCGGGACCTCGTGCGGGCGCATGAAGCTGGCGCCGACGTAGCAGTGGTCGCGCCAGACGGCGGCCGGGGTGTCGTCCATGGTGGCGGCCAGACCCGCGCCGAACCGGGACTCCGCCGTGGTGCCGGTGCGGGACGCCGCGGCGACCAGCCGGCCGTGGTAGTAGTCCAGCATGTCCAGGACGCCCGGGATCCAGCCGGAGCCCTGTTCCGTCAGGACGAGCCGGAGGCCGGGGTGGCGGCGGAAGGCGCCGCCGAAGATCAGGTGCCACAGGGCGCGGTGCGAGAACCAGGTCGTCTCGACCATGAAGACCGCGCGGGCGGCCGGTTCGTCGCCGAGCGGCGGGGAGGCCGAGCCGCCGTGGTGGTTGACCGGGACCTGGAGCTCGTCGCAGACCGCCCAGAGGGGGTCGTACGCCGCGGAGTGGAGTTCGGGGAGGCCGGAGCCGGGCGGGGTGCCGGGGAGCATGATGCCGCCGGTGAGCCCCGCCTCCTTGGTGCGGCGGACCTCCCGTACGGCCAGCTCGACGTCGTTGAGGAGGATCTGGGCGACGCCGGCCCGGCGGCCCGGGGCCTCGGCGCAGAAGTCGGCCAGCCAGCGGTTGTGGGCCCGCAGGCCGGCCCAGCGCAGCTCGAACTCGGTCCCGGTGGGCGGCGGCGCCATGAGGGAGGCGCTGGGGAAGAACGGCGGGATGGTGTTGGGGAAGACGACTTCGGCGACGATGCCGTCGGCCTCCAGCTCGGCGAGCCGGCGGGCGGAGTTCCAGTTGCGGTCGGCGGTGTCGGCGAGCAGGTCCTCGTGCGGATTGACGTAGGTCGCCGCCCAGGCGTCGAAGGCGTCGTGGTGGCGGGACTCCAGGTACGGCTTGTAGTCGAGCAGGTCGGCGCCGGCGTGGCAGTCGGCGGAGATGACGGTGTAGCGCTCCTCGGCCGTCGCCTCGGTCGTCGCCTCGGTCGTCGCCTCGGCCCGCGTCCCGGTGGTCGTCGTGGTGGGCGTGGTGTTCGTCGTCATGGTTGTCACTCCGTTCCCAGGAGCGGGAAGTCGTGGCCGGTGAGCCAGTGGCGGCCCACGTCGCGGGAGCGGGCCCAGGCCGCCTCGACCGCCGACTGGTCGTCGGACTGGCCGAGTTCGGCGGGCGTCGGGCCGATGCGGCGGGCCAGCGGGGCGAGCGCGTCCGGGTCGAAGCCGAAGACCTCGGCCGCGGCCAGGCCGAGCATCCGGCGGGTCTCGGCGACCGGGATGTCGTGGAAGGTGTCGCGCAGCCAGCGCCGGGTGTCCGGCCAGGTGCCCTCGGGGTGCGGGAAGTCGCTGCCCCAGAGGATGTTGTCGACGCCGATCTCGTAGCGCTGGGCGAGTTCGCGGCGCTTGGTGTTGGTGGCGCAGACGAACACCTGGCGGTCGAGGTATTCGTGGGGCGCCCGCTTCAACTCGGCGAAGGGGGACAGTTTCTTGCCGCCGTGTGCGCCCAGGTAGAGGCGGTCCATGAACCACAGCAGGTTCGGCAGCCACCAGCAGCCGGACTCCGCGACGCCGAACTTCAGGCCGGGGTGGCGTTCGAAGACGCCGGACCAGAGCAGGAACCACAGCGGCCGGGCCGGCCACCAGGTCACCTCGGAGACGTAGATGCCCAGGTGGTCGCCGTATTCGTGGCGGGGCGCGGCCCCGGAGTGGGTCACCACCGGCATCGCGCACTCGGCGGCGGCCGCCCACACCGGGTCGTAACGCCGGTCGTGGTAGGGCGCCTTGTCCGCCCACATGGCGGGGATCATCAGCGCGCCGAGCCCGGACTCCCTGGCGCGGTGGATCTCCGCGACGACCTCGCCGGGGTCCGCCGTCACGGGCAACAGGGCCACGCCGCAGTGCCGTTCGGGGTGTGCGGAGACGAACTCGGCGAGCCAGCGGTTGTGGGCGCGGGCCCCCGCCATGCCCAGGTCGGGGTCCTGGTCGCCGGAGAGCCCGAGTCCCACACCGAAGGGCGCGGCGGTCCGGCTGTCCACCGCGTCCGCGTCCGGGAAGACGACCTCCGCCGCGACACCGTCGCCGTCGAGCTCCTTGAGGCGCTGTGCGGGGTCCCATCCGCCGCGCAGGCCCTCCTCGTTGTCGGCGAACCACCGGTCGGCGAACGCGTCGTTGCGGATGCCGAGGCGGGTGGCCTCCGCCCGGCGGGCGCCGCGCTCCCCGAGGAACTCCTCGAAGGCCCGGTGGAACCGGCGCTCCAGATAGGGCCGGTACTCCTCGGTGGGCAGCCCGGCGTGGCAGTCGGAGGAGATGATCAGGTACGGGTCCTGGTCGGTCATCACACACCCCTCAGTCCAGGATGAAGCGTTCGAGGTACGACGGGGCGGACCGGTCCAGCATCGACCGCGCCCGGGCCCTGATCTGCCGGTCGGTGTGCTCGGCGGGCGGCAGCATCCAGAACCGCTCCGCCCGGATCCCGTCCACCACGGCGTCGGCGACCTCCTCGACCGGGGTGAACGCGATCTCCTGCCCGGCCTCCTGCATCGCGGCCTCCCACTGGCCGAGGCTGCGGTAGGGCGTCCGGCGGGGCTTCTCCTTGGCGTACCGCGCGGGCCGGTTGCGGTGCGACTCCCACAGGCCGGTGCGCAGCATGTGCGGGCCGGGGAAGAGCACCGACGCCCCGACGGGCGCGCCCTCCGCCGTCAGATGGGCGTGGAGCGATTCCGTCATGGTCACCACGGCGGCCTTGGTGACGGCGTAGACGGACGCGGTGGGCAGCGGGGCGATGCCGCCGTCGGTGGAGGAGGTGTTGACGACGCGGCCCGGTGCGCCGCCCGCGAGCATGCGGGGCACGAACGCCTGGATGCCGTGGAAGACGCCCCACACGTTGACCGCGAAGGCCCACTTCCAGTCGTTGACCTCGTGTTCCCACATGCGGCCCTCGGCGCCGGAGCCGACGCCCGCGTTGTTGCAGAGCACGTGGACCGCGCCGAACGCGTCGTACGCCGCGTCGGCGAGGCCCCGTACCTCGTCGCGCACGCCGACGTCGACGGTGCGCGCGAGGACCTCCGCGCCGCCGGCCGTCAGCGCGTCCGCGGCGGCCCGCAGCGGCGCCTCCTCGACGTCCGCGAGGACGACCTTGAGCCCCTCGGCGGCGAAGCGCCGCGCCAGCGCGAGGCCGATGCCGCTCGCGGCGCCGGTGACGACCGCGACCTGTCCCGCCCGCAGGTCCATCAGACGCTCCCCTCGGGCGGCCCGTCCAGGATCTGCTGCGGGTCGTCGTACCGCTGGTGGACGTAGGGCAGCAGGGCCTCCGGGTCCACCCGCGCGACGACCCGGCCCCGCTGGTCGCTGGTCTTCTCGCCGAGGGTGATCCCGACGAGGGTGCGGACGGGGAGGTCGGCGACCGGGTCGTACATCGACTCCCGGAGGACGACGTCGCCGGTGACCCGCTCCAGGGTGCGGTGCTTCTCCCGCCGCACGCAGTGCACCAGCACCGGGTCCACGTCGAAGCCCGAACCGTCCACCGCGGGAAGGAACTTGAAGTAGAAGTCCGTCCTCTCGGCGGGTTCCGGGACCGGCAGGCCGCCGCTCACCGCGCCGCGCACCTCCACGAAGGCGATGCCGTGCCGGGCCAGCACGGCGCGTACGGTCAGGCCGTCGCGCTCGACGGTCACCTCGCCGAGCTTCTTCGGCTCCCCGAAGACCTCCCGCCCACCGGTCAGGGCCCGCTCGTGGGTCATCGGCATGACGAGCGGATACCAGCCCGGTACGCCGTCGTGCTCGGCGGCGACCGCGACCGAGCCGGCGCCGAGCGGATAGCCGGGCAGCGAGACGGTGCTGACGGTGGCCCGGACCAGCGGGCGGCCGGAGGGTTTCAGCGGCGGCGGGAGCACGGCCGCGACCGCGTCCGGATCGCTCTCCCAGAGCGCCACCACACCGGTGGACCAGATGTCGGGGAGCCGGGAGCCGGTGGCGCGCGCCGCGGCGATCTCCGCCTCGGTGCGGGCTCCGTAGCGTGTGCGTGCCATGTCGTACCGCCCTTCGCAGGTCGTGACCTTCCGGGGGTTCCATCGGCGCCTGTAACACTGTTACACCGAGCGGGACGAAGGGTAAAGAGCCTTGCGCGCACGGGAGTTGACGGGATAGGTGGGAGTCATGACACGTACCGCGCTGACCGGCGAAGAGGTGCTGGCGGCCGCCGCGCAGCTGGTGCGGGAGCACGGCCCGGCCGCCCTGACCATGCGCCGGCTCGCCGCGGAACTGGGCACCGCCGTCACCTCCATCTACTGGCACGTCGGCAACCGCGAGTCCCTGCTGGACGCGCTGGTCGAGCGCACCGTCCGGGAGATGGGCCAGATCCGGCCCGCCGGGCGCACCCCGCACGCCCGGGTCGTCTCGGTCGCCCGGGCGCTGTACGCGGCGCTGCGCGAACGGCCGCAGCTGATCGCGATGGTGCACGAACGCGGCCTGACGGAGCGGATGTTCCTGCCCGCCCAGCAGGCGCTGGTCCACGAACTGCACGCCGCCGGGCTGCGCGGCCGGCCGGCCGCCGAGGCGGTCCGCGCGGTGCAGTTCCAGGTCGTCGGCTTCGTGCTGGTCGAGCGGGCCCGCGAGCGGTCGCCGGCGCAGCACCCGAGCGAGGGTGAGCTGTGGGACTCCCCCACCGCGGAGCACGATCCGGCACTGGCCCGCGCGCTGGCCGCACCGGCCGACCCCGAGCGGCTGTTCACGGTCGCGCTGGAGGCGCTGGTGGCGTCCCTGCTGCCGGCCTGAGGGGGGATCGGGCGGCGGGGGCGTCAAACCCGCGGCGGTGGGCCGGATTTGCCGGTTTGCGGGCCGTCCGGGCGGGTTGCGGCGGCGGTCCGGGTTCGGCCGGTGTCGGTGGGGGCCCGTATCCTCAGGGACCATGCTCGAAGACCGCATGGCAGCAGCCGACCCGATCGCGCCGAAGATCGGGCAGCAGCCGGGACCGTCCACGCCGCCGACGCCGCCGGCCCCCTGGCCGTCCGGGTACCCCGAGGGGTATGCGGTGGTCGACGTGGAGACGACGGGCCTGGCGCGGGACGACCGGATCATCTCCGCGGCCGTGTACCAACTCGACGCCCGCGGCGAGGTCCAGGACCACTGGTACACCCTGGTCAACCCGCAGCGGGACCCGGGCCCGGTGTGGATCCACGGGCTCACCAGCGCGGTGCTGGCCGACGCCCCGCTCTTCCCGGACGTCGTCCCGGAGCTGTCCCGGCGGCTGGACGGCCGGGTGCTGGTGGCGCACAACGCCATGTTCGACTGGTCGATGATCGCCCGTGAGTACGCCCGCGCCGCGGCGGTCGCCCCGGTGAGCCAGCGGCTGTGCACGATCGCGCTGTCGAAGGAGCTCGGGCTGCCGCTGCCCAACCACAAACTGGAGTCGCTGGCCGCCCACTACGGCGTCGTCCAGGAGCGCGCCCACCACGCGCTGGACGACGCCCGCGTGTTGGCCGAGGCGTTTCGTCCCAGTTTGCGGCGGGCCGCCCAGGAGAACCTGCGACTGCCGCTGCTGAGCTGCCAGCCGCTCACGGAGTGGTCGGACAGCCCCGCACCCCCCCGGACCGCCGCCGCGACGTCCTACCGCCCGTCCACCTGGCGGCCGTCCCGCAAGCGGCCGGCCTGCCCGTACCCCAATCCGGGGCGCTACGAGGAGGGCGGGCGACTCGTCCAGGGGATGCGGGTCGCCTTCTCCGGTGACACCTCGGTGGACCGCGAGCTGCTGGAGGACCGGGCGATCGAGGCCGGACTGCACGTCGCCACGAGCCTGTCCCGGGTGACCAGCCTGCTGGTCACCAACGACCCGGACGCCCGCACCTCCAAGACCGTCAAGGCCGCCGCGTACGGCACGGTCGTGATCGACGAGGCGGCCTTCATGCAGCTGCTGCAGGACGTCGCGCCGGCCGGGTCCGCGCCTGCGTCCGGGTGAAGCCCGCCCAACACGCCCCCCGGCGCCTCGCCCCGCACCGGCCCCGCCCGCACGCTGTGGCGCATGGCACGTTGTGAGGTCTGCGGAAACGACTACGGGATGACGTTCGAGGTGCACGCGCAGGGCGCGGTGCACGTCTTCGACTGCTTCTCCTGCGCCATCCACCGCATGGCGCCGATCTGTGAGCACTGCCGGGTCCAGATCATCGGCCAGGGCGTCGAGGCCGACGGCAAGTGGTACTGCGGGGCGCACTGCGCCCGGTCGGACGGGCGGGTGGGCATCGTCGACCGGGTGTGAGGCCGGGACGGCGGCCGGCGCTCCCGGACCCGGCGCCGGGCGACCGGACCGCCCCAGGTACCGTCGAAGCCGTGTACCGCTTCCTGTTGTCCCGGCAGTGGGTGATCCTCACCCTCGTGGGTCTCGTGCTGATCCCCGTCATGATCAAGCTGGGCTTCTGGCAGCTGCACCGCCATGAGCACAAGGTGGCGCAGAACCAGCTCATCGCGTCCAGCCTGGCCGCGAAGCCGGTCCCGGTCACCGACCTGGCCGCCCCCGGACGGGACCTGCCGCACCGCGACATGTGGCGCCCGGTGACCGCCACCGGCCGCTACGACACCGCCCACGAGGTCGTGGTCCGGCAGCGCACCGCCGCCGACGAACAGTCCATCGGCTACTACGTCCTCACCCCGCTGGTGCTCGGCGACGGCGACGACGTGCTGGTCAACCGCGGCTGGATCTCGGCGGGCGACGACCTCACCAAGTTCCCCGACGTCCCGCCCGCCCCCAAGGGCACGGTCACCGTCACCGGCCGGATGATGGCCGACGAGACCACCGCGGTCAGCGGCATCAAGGACACCAAGGGCCTGCCGCCCCGCCAGGTCATGCTGATCAACAGCAAGGAACAGGCGAAGCGGACCGGCCGGCCGATGCTCGGCGGCTACATCGAGCAGAGCGCGCCCGAGCCGCCGGGCGGCACGCCGGAGCTGGTCCCCGAGCCGGACCACGACTCCATCGGCCCGCACATGGCGTACGCCATCCAGTGGTGGCTGTTCGCCGCGGCGGTACCGGTCGGCTGGGTGGTGCTGGTGCGCCGGGAGCGCCGCGACCGGGCGAAGGCGGCCGAGGAGGCCGCAGCGGGCGCGGACGGAGCGGACGGAGCGGACGACGCGACCGAAGTGGCCGAAGTGGCCGGAACGGGACGGGAGAACGGCGGCTCCGCCGACGTAGCCCGGTCGGCCGTCAGCACCGACTAGGGCGCCCGCACCGCGGGAAGGCGAGCTGCGTGCACCCACATATCGAGGACTACGCGCTCATCGGGGACCTGCAGAGCGCCGCGCTCGTCAGCAGCAACGGCTCGATCGACTGGCTGTGCCTGCCCCGCTTCGACTCGCCCGCCTGCTTCGCGGCCCTCCTCGGCAGCCAGGACAACGGCCACTGGCGGCTGGCCCCGCAATCGCCGAAGGCCCGCGCCCACCGCTCGTACCGCGGCGAGTCGCTGATCCTCGACACCATCTGGGAGACCCCGACCGGCCGCGTGAAGGTCACCGACTTCATGCCGCAGCGCGACGTCCAGCCCGATGTCGTACGGATCGTGGAGGGCCTCCAGGGCCGGGTCGAGATGCACGGGGTGCTGCGGCTGCGGTTCGACTACGGGCGGGTGGTGCCCTGGGTGCGGGCCGCCGAGGGCTCCCGGGTCGCGATCGCCGGCCCGGACTCCGTATGGCTGCGCACCCCGGAGCAGGGCCGCACCTACGGCAAGGACCTCAGCACCCGCTCGGACTTCACCGTCGCCGAGGGCGAGCGCACCGCGTTCGTACTGACCTGGCACCCCTCGCACGAGCCGCGACCGGACCAGATCGAGCCGTTCCAGGCGCTGGACGACACGCTGGAGGACTGGCAGGCCTGGTCGGCGCGGTGCCGCTACGACGGGCCGTACCGCGACGCGGTGGTCCGCTCGCTGATCACCCTCAAGGCCCTCACCTACGCGCCCACCGGCGGCATCGTCGCCGCCCCCACCACCTCGCTGCCCGAGGAACTCGGCGGGGTGCGCAACTGGGACTACCGCTACTGCTGGCTGCGCGATGCCAGCCTCACCCTGAACTCGCTGCTGTCCGCCGGGTATCTGGACGAGGCCGCCGCCTGGCGGGACTGGCTGCTGCGGGCGGTGGCCGGCGCCCCGGACGACCTGCAGATCATGTACGGGCTGGCCGGCGAGCGGCGGCTGCCGGAGTACGAGGTGCCGTGGCTGACCGGCTACTGCGACTCCGCGCCGGTGCGGATCGGCAACGGCGCCGTCGACCAGCGCCAGCTGGACGTCTACGGGGAGGTGCTGGACTCCTTCCACCTCGCCCGCGCCGCGGGGCTGCCGGCCGAACCGCACGCCTGGAGCATCCAGCGGTCGCTGATGGACTACCTGGAGTCCAACTGGCGCGACCCCGACGAGGGGCTGTGGGAGATCCGCGGGCCGCGCCGGCACTTCGTGCACTCCAAGGTCATGGCGTGGGTGGCGGCCGACCGGGCGGTGCGGGCCATGGAGGCGAACCCGAAGCTGGGCGGCGGCATCGACCGCTGGCGGGCGATGCGGGACGAGGTCCACCGGGAGGTGTGCGAGCGGGGGTACGACGACGAGCGCGGCACCTTCACCCAGTCCTACGAGACCCGGGACCTGGACGCGGCGACCCTGCTGATCCCCCGGGTGGGCTTCCTGCCCGGTGACGACCCGCGGGTGCGCGGCACCATCGAGGCGGTGCGCCAGGATCTGACCCATGAGGGCCTGGTGCGCCGGTACACCACCGAGGGGGGCTCGGTCGACGGGCTTCCGGGCGGTGAGGGCACCTTCCTGGTCTGCTCGTTCTGGCTCGCCGACGCGCTGCGGATGAGCGGCCGGCGGGACGAGGCGGCGCGGCTCTTCGAGCGGCTGCTGTCGCTGCGCAACGACGTGGGGCTGCTCGCGGAGGAGTACGACCCGGCGGCCGGCCGCCAGCTGGGGAACTGTCCGCAGGCGTTCAGCCACATCGGGCTGGTGGGGACCGCCTTCGGGCTGCTGGACGGGGCGGAGGCAGACTAGGGCCATGGATCTTGGACTCACCGACCGGACGTACCTCGTCACCGGGGCGACCCGTGGCCTGGGTTTCGCCACCGCCCGTGCGCTCGTCGACGACGGCGCGAACGTCGTGATCAGCGGCCGCACCGAGGAGAGCGCCGCCCGGGCCGCCGCCTCGCTGGGCGAACGCGCCCTGGGCGTGGCGGCCGACAACGCCGCCGCCGACACCCCGGCCCGCCTGGTGGCGGCCGCCCGCGACCGCTTCGGCCGGCTGGACGGCGTGCTGATCAGCGTGGGCGGCCCGCCGCCGGGGACGGCCGCGGACAACACCGACGAGCAGTGGCAGGCGGCCTTCGAGTCGGTCTTCCTCGGCGCGGTGCGGCTGGCCCGGACGGCCGCCGCCGAGCTGGACGAGGGCGGCGTGATCGGTTTCGTGCTGTCCGGTTCGGTGTACGAGCCGATCGCCGGCCTGACCGTGTCCAACGGGCTGCGGCCGGGTCTGGCCGGTTTCGCGAAGTCGCTCGCCAATGAGGTGGGGCCGCGCGGCATCCGGGTCCTGGGTGTGCTGCCCGGCCGGATCGGCACCGACCGGATGACCCAGCTCGACGCGCTCTCCGGCGACCCGGAGGGCAGCCGGGCCCGTAACTCCGCGGCGATCCCGCTGGGCCGGTACGGCACGCCCGCGGAGTTCGGCCGGGTCGCGGCGTTCCTGCTGTCGCCGGCCGCTTCGTACGTGACCGGGGTGATGGTGCCGGTCGACGGCGGGGCCCGGCACGGCTTCTGAGGGGGCCGCGGGGCGGGCGGCGGCCCGCTCCGTCCCTCACGTGACGCGTTCGGGGCGGTGCTTGACCTCGCGGAGCCGGATCTCGGCCGGCAGCCGGTCGAGCCCCGCCGAGCGCCGGGCGTGCGTCATCGCCTCGCCGGAGAGCCGGCCGAGCACCTTGCCGGGGTCGGCGTGCGGGGCGAGCGCGAGGACCGCCCGGACGCGGGGTCCGGTGCGGCGGCCGGTGAGCCGTACGGCGGCCCGGTCGACGCCGTCCAGCGCCTCCGTCTCGGCGGTGAGCACCGCCTCCAGCGCCCGCCCGCGCAGTTCCGCGCCCTCGCCGTCGCCGCTGTCGACGAGGATCTCGCCGAGCCGGTGGCGCCGGAACTGCGCCAGCAGCCACCACAGCAGGAGCAGCACGAGGACGGCCAGGGCGGCGATGACCACCGGCCACCACCAGCCCTGGTCGGTCCAGCGGGTGCGCTGGTACGCGGAGAGCAGGACGTCGCCGGGGCGGGACCAGGGCCAGCCGGCCGGCAGCCCGAGGTGCCAGGCCGCGGGCAGGTCGAGCCCGCCCAGCAGCACCAGTCCACCGGTGCCGAACAGCACCACGCCGATCAGGCCGAGCAGCACCCGGTTGGCCCTTCTGCGGGTCCGGCGCATCGCACTCACCCCTTCTTCGGACGCCGGACGTGCACGGTCAGCCGCATCCGGTGGGCCAGGCCCAGCTGGTCGAGGCCGGCACCGAGCGCGGCGTCGAGGTCGGCGCGGACCTCGTCGAGCTCGCGGAAGTGGGAGACCGCCCGCGCCTTGGCCCTGTGCCGGCCGACGGTCATCCGTACGGACTGCACACCGGCGACCTCCATGGCGCGGTCGCGCAGGATCAGCGCGGCGGCCGGGCGGTCGAGACCGGCCCGGACGTCCGGGGCGACCGGCCGCATCGGCAGCATCCGGCGCAGGCCGGGGGTGACGGCGAGCACGATCAGCCAGAGGCCCACCGCCGCGGCGAGCGCCGCGCCGGCCAGCACCCAGGTGTCGTCGAGGTGACGGGTGGCCAGTTCGTCGGCCAGCCACCGGCGCCAGGCCATCGCCTGGCGGTGCGCGCGCACCGCGGCCACGTCGTAGAGCAGCAGTCCCGCGGCGGCCAGCAGCACCAGCGCGACCAGACCGGCCGGGACCCGGCGGGACGACCAGAAGCGGTGGCGGCCGTCGCCCGCGGCGCCGGTGGCGGTGGCGCCGGTGGCGGAACGGGGGGATCCGCCGGGCGGGTTCTCCAGGGTGGGCAGCCGCCGGGTCTCTTCCGGCTCCGCGTCGTCGTCGCTCATCGCACCCTCTCCCGGCCCCGGCCCCGGCCCTCCAGCAGCGGGGAGTGCAGCCGCTCGACCTCCACCGTGACCTCGGGAACCGTCATGTTCGCCAACTCCCCCACGCGCTCGGTCACTCGCCGGCGCACCGCTCCGCACTGCGCGCCGATGTCCGAGGGGTAGCCCAGTTCCACCGCGATCCGTACCCGCGCCTCGCCGAAGTGCGCCAGGTCCTCGCGCCGGTGGACGCTCACCGTGGCGTGCGCGTCCGTGCGGTCCTGCGGGGACTTCGCGCGCAGTGCCTCGCGGGCGGCCCGGGCGGCGATCTTCGCGACCACCCGGTCCGCGAGCCGGGTCGCGCCCCGCTCGCCCGCCGGTACGTCAGCCGCAGCGGTGGGCGGGGACGCCGTCGCCACCCCGGCTCACCGCCGCCGTTCGTCGCGGTCGCCGGTACGGGCGCGGAAGAACTCGCGGGCCTCCACGTCCCCGTCGAGGATCCGGCCCGCGACGAACCCGACCGCGCCCAGCGCCGCCACCAGTACGAACGCGCCGAAGCCGCCGAAGTACCCGGCGAAGCCCAGCGCCATTCCGGCCAGAAGACCGACCACGGCCATGCTCATCGTGCGCTCCTTCGCTGCCACTCCGGACGGGTCCCGCTCACTGGAGCCGCGGTTCCGCTTCCTCTTCTTCGTCCGCTTCGTCGGGGAGCTTGACGTCGCTGACCGCGATGTTGACCTCGACGACCTCCAGGCCCGTCATCCGTTCCACCGCGGCGATGACGTTCTCCCGTACGCTGCGCGCGACCTCGGCGATGGCGACGCCGTAGTCGACCACGATCTCCAGGTCCAGCGCGGTCTGCACCTCGCCGACCTCGGCCTTCACCCCGCGGCTCGCGGTCGCCGCCGCCCGGCCGCCGGGCACCCGGTCGCGGACCGCACCGAACGTGCGGGCCAGGCCGCTGCCCATGGCGTGCACGCCGACGACGTCCCGGGCCGCGAGACCGGCGATCTTCTCCACGACGCCGTCGGCGATGGTGGTCCGCCCACGGGTCGCGGGGTCACCGCCGCCGCGCTTGACCGGCGTCCTGGGTCCGTCCTCTTGCTGGCTCTCGGTCATCACCGTACGTCCCTTTCCGGGAAGAAGGGGATTTCGTCAGTTATGTTCGCTCTTGCCCCGTTTTCGTGGTGTTTCGTTCCCACAGTAGAGGGGCTCGCCCCCGTGCGCTTACGGGATGCGGCATCGGAGTGCTCCCCCTGGCGCCGTTCGGCACACCGCCCTGCCGTACGGGCCGGTCTGCGGCAGGCTGGGGGCGGGGGTCCGAAAGGGGTGACGCGGTGGCCGCTGAACAGGTGGCGCAGACGGTACGGCAGCAGCTCGGGATCGGCCGGGTACTGCCGCTGGGCGGGCCCGCGAACGGGTCCTGGATCACCGAGCAGGCCGCCGCCGGGGCGCTGCGGGCGGCGCTCGGCACGCAGGCCGGAGTGCGGCTCGGCACCCTGCGGCTGTCCGTCGCCGACCCGGCGCACGCCCAAGAACCGGCGGTGCCGGCGCCACCGAGCGCCCTGCCGCCGGGCCCGCTGCGGATCAGTGCGGAGTTCGCCGCGGTCGGCGACCGGCCGCTGCCCGCCGTCGCCGACGAGGTGCGGGCGGCGCTGCTGGAGGCGTCGGTGCAGGGGCTGGGGCTGGTGGTGGCCGCGGTGGACCTGCGGGTGACGGGCCTGCTGGAGGAGGCCGGGGCGAGCCGGGCGGGGCCGGCGCTCACCACCGTCCGCCCGGAGAAGCCGCCCGTGACGGCCGAGCCGGCCGGTGCGGTGCCGGAGGGCCCGGAGGGGATCGCCGCGGCGGCGCTGGCGGTGTCCGGAGTGGCCCGGCTGGCGCCGGTGCTCGGCGGGCGGACCCGGGCGGTGCGGCGCACCGACGGGCATGTGCTGGTCCAGCTGGCCGTGGCGGCCGGCTACCGCCCGCTGGACGTCGCCGTCGCGGTACGCCAGGCGGTGGCGGCCCGGCCGGACGCCCCGCAGACGGTCGCGGTGCTGGTCACGGCGGTGGAGCGGGACTGAGACGGGACACGGAGGCGGAGACGGACGTGGCCCGGCCGGCTGCCGTACGGCGGCCGGCCGGGCCACGTCAGGAGGTGCGCGTCAGGTGCGGCTAGTCGCCGACGCCGGCGAGGTCGCGCAGCCGGCGGGCCTGGGCGGCACGCTCGGCGCGGCGCTGCTCCTCGTAGGTGCGGCCCGCGGCGCCGGCCAGCAGGGCCTTGGTCTCGATGACGGCGTCGCGCGGCGGGGCGACCAGCGCGGCCGCCAGGTCGGACACGGCGGCGTCGAGCTCGTCACCGGGCACCACGAGGTTGGCCAGGCCGATCCGCGCGGCCTCGTCGGCGTGCACGAACCGTCCGGTGGCGCAGATCTCCAGCGCCCGGGCGTAGCCGACGAGTCCGACCAGGGGGTGGGTGCCGGTCAGGTCCGGGACCAGCCCGAGGCTGGTCTCCCGCATGGCGAACTGGGCGTCCTGGGCGACCACCCGCAGATCGCAGGCGAGCGCCAGCTGGAAGCCGGCGCCGATGGCGTGCCCCTGGACGGCGGCGATGGACACCAGGTCGTTCCGCCGCCACCAGGTGAACGCTTCCTGGTACTCGGCGATCGTGGCGTCCAGGGCGTCGTCCGAACCGCGCGCCAGGTCGATGAACGACGGCTCGCCGTCGAAGCCTTCGGGCGTGAACGCCTGCCGGTCGAGGCCCGCGGAGAAGGACTGGCCCTCACCACGCAGCACCGCGATCCGGACGTTCCCCGGCAGCAGCGAGCCCGCTTCGGCCAGCGCCCGCCACATGGCCGGCGACTGCGCATTGCGCTTGGCCGCGTTGGCGAGGGTCACCGTGGCGATGTCGCCGTCCACGGTGAGCCGCACACCGTCCTTGTCGAGCAGAGTCATGAGCGCCTCCGAGTCAGCCAGCCGCACGTGCGTGCGTAAGTGACTGAACGGTAACCTCCCGGCCGACGGATCGGCCGACCGGGGGGAGACCGCTGTTCCGGAGACGCGGCCGTCAGACCGTGGCGGCCTTCTTGCCCCTTGTGGCTCCGCCGCGACCGCGCAGCACCACGCCGGATTCGGTGAGCATCCGGTGCACGAATCCGTAGGAGCGACCGGTTTCCTCGGCCAGCGCCCGGATGCTCGCACCGGAGTCGTACTTCTTCTTCAGGTCTGCCGCGAGCTTCTCGCGCGCGGCGCCGGTCACCCGGCTGCCCTTCTTCAGAGTCTCGGCCACCCGTGCCTCCTCGTGGGAAGTGCGCTCTGGACTCTCATGATCACCCCTCCCCGGCTTCCTGGCCACCCATTCCGCAAGGTCTCTCCGACATCCTTTGCCGCCACGGGCCCGTTCCGAGCGGTCGGAATGCATCATTCCGCTCGTCCCGCGGGCCGAGCGGCCGCCGATCGGGACGAGAAGTGGCAGGTCAGGTGGCGTACGGCCGAAAAGGTGCGCTCCGGGTCGGAGCGGACGGGACGCCGCGCGCAGGCACGCCGGTGTACGAGCCGTTCTCACTCAGATGATGGATCACACGTCGGCCGAATGATCCATACGGCATGATCCCCCGCCCGTTAGCGCACCGCGGGGCGCCGCCGCGGCCCGGCCCACGGCCCCCGGGCCGGGCGCCCGGCTCAGGCCAGCGCGACCAGATCCGCGTAGTCCTGGCCCCACAGATCCTCGACGCCGTCGGGCAGCAGGATGATCCGCTCCGGCTGGAGCGCGTCCACCGCGCCCTCGTCGTGCGTCACCAGGACCACCGCGCCGGCGTAGGTGTGCAGCGCGCCGAGGATCTCCTCGCGGCTGGCCGGGTCGAGGTTGTTGGTGGGCTCGTCGAGCAGCAGCACGTTGGCGGACGAGACCACCAGCGTGGCCAGCGCCAGCCGGGTCTTCTCGCCGCCGGAGAGCACCCCGGCGGGCTTGTCGACGTCGTCACCGGAGAAGAGGAAGGAGCCCAGCGTCTTGCGGATGGCGACCAGGTCCATGTCCGGGGCGGCCGAGCGCATGTTCTCCAGGACCGTGCGGTCCGGGTCCAGGGTCTCGTGCTCCTGGGCGTAGTAGCCGAGCTTGAGGCCGTGGCCCGGGCGGACCTCGCCGGTGTCCGGCTGCTCGACGCCCGCCAGCAGCCGCAGCAGGGTGGTCTTGCCCGCGCCGTTCAGGCCCAGGATGACGACCCGGGAGCCCTTGTCGATGGCGAGGTCGACGTCGGTGAAGATCTCCAGGGAGCCGTAGGACTTCGACAGGCCCTCGGCGGTGAGCGGGGTCTTGCCGCACGGCGCCGGGTCCGGGAAGCGCAGCTTGGCGACCTTGTCGGAGACCCGCACCTCGTCCAGGCCCGAGAGCAGCTTCTCGGCGCGCCGGGCCATGTTCTGCGCGGCGACGGTCTTGGTGGCCTTGGCCCGCATCTTGTCGGCCTGGGAGTTGAGCGCGGCGGCCTTCTTCTCGGCGTTCGCCCGCTCGCGCTTGCGGCGCTTCTCGTCGGCCTCGCGCTGCTGCTGGTAGAGCTTCCAGCCCATGTTGTAGATGTCGATCTCGGACCGGTTGGCGTCCAGGTAGAACACCTTGTTCACGACGGTCTCAACCAGGTCGACGTCGTGCGAGATGACGATGAAGCCGCCGCGGTAGGTCTTGAGGTAGTCGCGCAGCCAGACGATCGAGTCGGCGTCGAGGTGGTTGGTCGGCTCGTCGAGGAGCAGGGTGTCGGAGTCCGAGAAGAGGATCCGGGCCAGCTCGACGCGGCGCCGCTGGCCGCCGGAGAGGGTGTGCAGCGGCTGGGCGAGGATGCGGTCGGGCAGGCCCAGGCTGGCCGCGATGGTCGCGGCCTCCGCCTCGGCGGCGTACCCGCCCTTGGTCAGGAACTCGGTCTCCAGGCGCTCGTACTTCTTCATCGCCTTGTCGCGGGTGGCGCCCTTGCCGTTGGCCATCCGGTCCTCGTTCTCGCGCATCTTGCGCAGCACGGTGTCCAGATCGCGGGCGGACAGGATGCGGTCGCGGGCGAGGACGTCCAGGTCGCCGGTGCGCGGGTCCTGCGGCAGATAGCCGACCTGTCCCGAGCGGGTGACCGTGCCGGCGGCGGGGATGCCCTCCCCCGCCAGCACCTTGGTGAGGGTGGTCTTGCCGGCGCCGTTGCGGCCGACCAGACCGATCCGGTCGCCCTTGGCGACGCGGAAGGAGGCGGAATCGATGAGGACGCGGGCGCCGGCGCGCAGCTCGATGCCGGAAGCGGTGATCACGGGAAAACTCCAGGGCAGGAAGACGGCGGATTGGACGGACGGTCCGAGAGCGGGCTGCGCCGTCTAATGAACCCAGAGGAGAACTGCCATGGGAGGCAGTCTAACGGGCCGGTGCAAGTAGTTTTTCCGGCCGCCGGGTGGGGGCGTACGGCCCGTTCGCCGGTCCCGGGCGCGGGCGACGCCGTGCGCTGCGACACCTCGCGCGGAGCGCGGGAGGGCGTTGTCGGTCCCCGGTGCAAGACTGTGATCCGGGACACATGAAGCCGCCGAGGAAAGGACCGTGATCACGATGCCAGGGACCCCGACGATGTACCCGACGGTGCTCTACCAGGACGCCCGGGCCGCCATCGCCCAGCTGACGGAGGCGTTCGGCTTCACCGTCGGCGCGAAGTACGAGACCGAGGGCGGCCTGGTGCTGCACGCCGAACTCTCCTACGGCAACGGCACGGTGATGCTGGGTTCGAAAGGGCGCGGCGGGGTCTTCGCCGAGGCGATGGAGGAGGCCGGGCCGGTCGGCGTCTACGTCCGCGTGGAGGACACCGACGCCCACCACCGGCGGGCCGAGCGGGCGGGCGTGGAGATCCTGCTGCCGCCCACCGACATGGAGTACGGCTCGCGGGAGTACCTCGCCCGGGACGCCGAGGGCAACGTCTGGAGCTTCGGCACCTACACCCCGGCCGTGGCCGCTGCCGGTGCCGGGCCCTGACCTCCTGGCCCGGGCCGGCACCGGCCGCCGGCGGTCAGGCCCCGCCGGTGTGCACCTGGAACGCCGCCCGGCGCACGGCCTTGGCGAGGGCCGGGTCGGGGTGGGCCGCGGCCAGCGCGACCAGCACCTGGACGGTGCGGGGGTGGCCGACGGCGCGTACCTCTTCGAGGAGGCGGGGCACCGAGCCCTGGACCGCCGAGTCGAGGTGGCGCACGAGCAGCTGGGTCTCGCCGTGGTCGGCGACCGCCGCCGCGGTGTCCACCCACAGCCAGGTCGACTCCTCGCGGGTGAGCACGTCCGGCGCGGTCTCCGGGTCGCCGCCCTCGTGCTCGACGAGCCACAGCAGGGCGTACGGACGCAGCACGGGCTCCTCGGCGGCGGAGCGTACGGCCTGCTCGGCGGGGGCGCCGACGGCCCGCAGCGCCTCGAAGGCCAGGCCGCGCAGCAGCGCGTCCTCACCGCGGGCCACGGTCAGCAGTTCCTCGACGGCCGCGCCGACGGAGCGGGCGGCGAGCCAGGCGCGGTACTCGGCGCGGGCCGGTCCCGGGGTCAGCCGGGCGCAGCCGCGCAGCATCGCCTCCGCGGACTGCTCGATGTTGCCGGCCGGGCTCTGCGCGGCCACGCAGATCTGCTCCAGCTTGACCCACACCGACCAGTTGCCCAGCGGGGTGAGCTGCGCCTCGGCCGCGTCGTCCGCGCTGTGGCAGGCACCGTCCCCGGCCCCGCGCGAAGGCACCAGCGCGCCGACGGTCAGCAGGGCCTCCAGCGCCCAACCCAGGAGTTCGGCCAGCGACGCCCCCGCGGAGTCGTCGGCCGGGTCGGGCGCCGGGTGCGGGGCACCGGGCGCGTGCGCGGCGTCCGGGGCGTCCTGGCCGTAGGGGACCTCGCAGCGTTCCGTGCGGAGTTCGGTGACCCGCTGTTCGAGCATGTCCAGCAGGACCGGCAGGCGTACCGGCCCGGCGGACAGGTGCAGCAGGGAGAGCAGTTGCGGCAGTGCCTCGACGACCTCGGCGACGATCGCGGGGGCGGCGCCGGCCGGGGCGGGGCGGGCCAGCGACCAGGCGTCGAAGAGGGCGACCCAGCCGCGCAGCACGGCGGTGTCGTCGCGGTCCCAGGCGCGCAGCCGCCAGCCCGGGCGGACCAGGCCGTCGTGCAGCTCGATGAGTCCGGCGAGCCGGGCCAGGTCCCAGTCGGTGCGCACCTGCCGCGGCGTCAGGGCGAGCGCGTCCGCGGCGCGTTCCACCGCCGCCGCCGGCAGCGCGCCGTCCGGGCCGGCCCGCAGACCGCCGCCGGTGCCGCCGGCCGCGCCGGGGCCGTCGGCCCAGCGGGCGAGCCGGGCCGCGCCGGCCAGCACGGCGCGGGCCTGGCGGGCCAGTTCCGCGGGCGGCGGGGTGCCCTCGGGCGGGCGGGGCGCCGGCCGCTTGGCCCGGGTTGTCACCGCCCGGCGGGCGGCCGCAACCGGTTGACGGGGGACGAGTCGGAGCCGGGAGTCGCGCGGAGTACGGGACGTCACAGGAGCAGTCTTGCCGCTGACGGCCCGAAAGCCCAATCGGAACCCGGCTTGCGATCTGGTGGGGCGCCGTCATCGCGCCGACCCATCCCGGATGGGGGGAGTTGTCCTTGCGTATGCCGGGGCGTCACCGCGCCGGCCGGGCCGGGGCCGGGGGCCGCGGCGCGCCCGGCAGCACGCCCGGCGGCACACGACACGGCACCCCGGCCGCCGCGCGGGGCGTCACATGAGGGGGGTGAGGAAGCGGCGCAGCGCCTCCTCGTAGCCGACCGGGTCGGCGTTCCACATCGCGGCGTGCGGGGCGTGCGGGACGGCGTGCAGGGTGACCAGGTCGGGGCGGCGGGCGGCGAAGGCGCGGGAGGCCGCCCAGGGGGCGATCCGGTCGTCGGGGCCGTGGAAGATCAGCGTGGGCGCGTTGAGCGCGGCCGGGTCCGCGGCGTCGGCGGGGCGGTGGACGGGCATCCCGGTGACGCCCTCGGCGGCCCGGACGACGAGCGGCAGCAGGGCGCGCGGGACCCCCCGGGCGGCGGCCAGCGCGCGGACGGTGGTGTGCCGGTCCAGGACCGGCGAGTCCAGGATCAGTCCGCTGATCCGGTCGCGCAGCGCGGAGTGGGTGGCGGCGCGCAGCGCCATGGTGGCGCCGACGCCCCAGCCGTGGAGGACGACGTCGCGGGCGCCGTAGCGGACGGCGTAGCGGATCGCCGCGTCCAGGTCGCGCCATTCGCTGTCGCCGAGGTGGTTGATGCCGTCGGAGGTGCGCGGGGCGCCCGGGTCGTTGCGGTAGGCCAGGTCGAGGACGGGCAGCCGGTGGCGGTGCAGGAACGGCATGACCACCATGGGGTGTTCGCGGGTGGTGCCCAGGCCGTGCGCGGTGATGACCCAGGTGTCGCGTACGCCGGGGACGAACCAGGCCGGCAGCGGCCCGAGTTCGCCGGGGACGTCGACGTCGGCGCAGTCGAGGCCGAGGGCGTCGCGGGGGTTGCCGCTGTGCACCTGCGGGGTGAGCCGCATCCGCATACCGGGCCGCAGGGTGCCGTGGGTGACCCGCTCCAGGCGGCGGACGACGGCGTCGGCGGGGTGCGGGGCGCCGTGCACGACGGAGCCGACCTCCGCGTGGCAGCCGGCGCCGGTCAGGCCGTAGGTGCCGGGGCGCAGGGACGCCAGGCTGCGGGTGAGGGCGATCCGCTGGTCGCCGGCGGAGTGCACGGTGAGCCGGGAGTCCCCCGGTAGGGGGTGGTCGGGCGATGGTTTCAGGGCAATGTCGCCGGCGTACCGGCCGACCGCCACGGCGGCCGCCCCGGCACCGGCCACGGTGAGGACGGCCACAGCCGCCGCGGTAACCGGACGCACCCCCTCAGTGTGGGCGGCGGCGCCGGGTGCGGCCACTTGGCGCAGTCGCCGGGGTGACCGCGGGACGGCGGCCGCCCTACTGTGCGGGCCGCCGCCCCGGGTGCGTTCGGGCTCCGGCCGCGGTCAGCCGCGGGCGCCGTTGGGCTGGCCGTAGCCGCCCAGGCGGGTGCCGGCCGCGTCGAGCTGGGCGGGGGACAGCACGGCCGGCGTGCGGCCGGGCACGGAGTGGGCGAGCAGCCAGACCCGGGACATCCACTCCAGCTGGGCGGTGCGGTCCAGGGCCTGGTCGAGGCTGTCGCCGTAGGTGAGGGTGCCGTGGTTCTGCAGCAGGCAGCCGGTGCGGTCGCGGAGCGCCTCCAGCATGTGGCCGGCGAGCTCGTCGCTGCCGTAGAGCGCGTAGGGGGCGACGCGGACGGGGCCGCCGAGTGCCGCGGCCATGTAGTGGACCGGGGGGAGTTCGGGGACGAGGGTGGAGACCGCGGTGGCGTGCGGGGCGTGGGTGTGGACGACGGCGCCGGCGGGGGTGCTGCGGTAGACCGCCAGGTGCATCGGGAGCTCGCTGGTCGGCCGGAGGTGGCCGATGATCTGGCGTCCTTCGAGGTCGACGGCGGTGGTGTCCTGCGGGCCGAGCCGGTCGTAGGGGACGCCGCTGGGGGTGACCAGGATCAGGTCCTTCAGGCGGCACGAGACGTTCCCCGAGGTGCCGACGACCAGGCCGTCGGCGACGGTTCTGCGGGCGGTTTCGACCAGGTCGCTCCAGGCGGCGGCGAGCTGGTCGGGACGGTCCTTCATGGGGTCCTCCGGCGCGGTGCGGCGAGTGCGGATGCAGTGCGCGCCACCGTACGAGCAGGCCGGGGAAGGGTACGCCGGGGGCCCGCCGGAGCGGTATCCCCCATATGGGGATAACTGCGGGACTGGGGCGAATTGGCCGGGGATCGACCGTCTTGGGCGACTGATCCGTTACCTTCGCATTGTCATGCACGTCGCGACCGGCTACGGACCGGCGTAGCCCAGCGAGTTCACCGACGGGTGAGACGAAAGTGACAGCGGGGGCGCCTCCGCGTGAACACTGCGGGGGCGTCATCATCGCGCCCGGCCCAGTTCACCTTCCGTTCACCCGCCCTCCGTACGTTCCGAGCGACACTGACCTTCGAACTGATTGCCTGGGTGAATGGAACACATCACGCTTCTCATCGGGATCGTGATCGTCACGGCCTTGGTGTTCGACTTTACGAACGGCTTCCACGACACGGCCAACGCAATGGCCACCACCATCTCCACCGGGGCATTGCGACCCAAGACCGCGGTGGCGATGTCGGCAGTCCTCAATCTTGTCGGCGCGTTCCTCTCCGTCGAGGTGGCCAAGACCATCTCCGGCGGCATCATCGACGAAGCCTCCGGCATCAGACCGGAGGTGATCTTCGCCGGCCTGGTCGGCGCGATCGTCTGGAACCTGGTCACCTGGCTCGCGGGCCTGCCCTCCAGTTCCTCCCACGCACTCTTCGGCGGCCTCATCGGCGCCACCCTGGTGTCCGTCGGCACCCACGGCGTGCACGGCGAGGCCGTGGTGATGAAGGTCCTGATCCCGGCGGTGGCCGCCCCGTTCGTCGCGGGCCTGGCCTCGATGGCGGCGACCCGGCTCACCTACCGCCTGGCCCGCGGCCGCGACGAGGCCGACACCGCCAAGGGCTACCGCGCCGGGCAGATCGCCTCGGCCGCCCTGGTCTCCCTCGCCCACGGCACCAACGACGCCCAGAAGACGATGGGCGTGATCACCCTCGCGCTGATCACCGGCGGGGTCGTCGCCCCGCACGCCGACCCGCCGCTGTGGGTCATCGCCTCGGCCGGCCTGGCCATCGCGCTCGGCACGTACCTGGGCGGCTGGCGGATCATCCGCACGATGGGCAAGGGCATCACCGACATCCAGCCGCCGCAGGGCTTCGCCGCCCAGACCGGCGCCGCGGCCACCATCCTGGCCTCCTCCCACCTCGGCTTCGCGCTCTCCACCACCCAGGTCTGCTCCGGCTCCGTGATGGGCTCGGGCCTCGGCCGCAAGGGCGGCGTGGTGCGCTGGTCCACGGCCGGCCGGATGGTCGCCGCCTGGGCCCTGACGCTGCCGGCCGCCGGCGCGGTCGCCGCGGGCGCCGCGTTCCTGGCCGGTCAGGGCACCTGGGGCGTGGCCGCGGTGGCGGTCCTCGCGCTGGGCGTCTGCGGTGCGATCTGGGCCGCCTCCCGGCGCAAGCCGATCGACCACACCAATGTCAACGAGGGCCCGGCCGCCGAACCGGTGGGCGTGGTGACCGCCGCGCTGCGCGCCGTCTCCCCTCCCCCGGCCGGCCACCCGGCCCCGGCCGTCGAGACCCCGGCCGTCGACGCCCCGGCCGACGCCCCGGTGCCGGCCCAGGCCGCCGCCACCGACACCCCGACCACCACCGCCCCGCGCGCCCAGGCCGCGACGGTCACCCGCTAGCGGCTCTCACCTAAGGAACCCCATGACCATCGACTGGGCAGCCCTCGGCCAGGTCTTCGGCGTCACCCTCGTGGTGACGGTCGGGCTGGTGGGCCTCTTCACCGTCGGCATCGTCGGCACCTCCCGCAAGCCGGTCCGGGAGGGCGAGGCGGCTGCCGCGACCGCGCCCGGGGCGGGCGCGCGAGCCGGTGCGCTGGCCGCCTTCGCCCTGTGCGCGGCGGCCGTGGCCTACGGCATCTACCTGATCGTCGCCGCCTGACCCCGCCGACGGCGGACAGCGGCACCCGACGACCGGGCCGACGGCGCGAGGCGCCCGGCGGAACACGGCATCAGCCGTCCTCCGCCGGGCGCCTCGCCCGTTGTGCGCCCCGGCCGCTGAGCGCCTCGTCGGCCTCGCGGGCCAGCTCGTCGGCGATGGCCGTACCGCCGCGGCTGCCCAGATACTCCGAGACCCGGATCTGCACGACCTTGCTGAAGGTCTGGTAGTGGGCGCTGCGCGGGCGCGGCTCGGCCGCCAGCAGCGCCGCGTACAGCGTCCTGGTGTACGGCGGCTCCTGGCCCGGCCAGGGCTGCCCGGTGGCGCCGTGCTCGCCCCGTTCGGGCGGCAGCGGGCAGACCGGCGCCTTGCCCGCCGCCCGGTACGCCGAGTCGCGGGTGGCCGCGAAACCCCGTTCCAGCAGACAGCGTTCACTCGCCGGGCCGGTGAGCGCCTCGATCAGCGCGCGGGCCCCCGCCGGCCGCTTGCTGCCGGCGGAGATCGCCAGGTTCTGCCCGCCCAGGACGGAGATCCGCTTGCCGTCGGCGGGCCGGGCCGGCAGCTCGGCGACGTCGAACTGCGTGCCCGGGGTGAGCTTCTCGGCGACCGAGGCGTACTCCACCGGCCAGTTGCGCATGAACAGCGCCCGGCCGTCGGCGAACCAGCGGCGGCTCTCCGTCTCGTCCATGGTCATGGCCGCGTGCGGCATGATCGTGTCCAGCCGGTCCTTGAGGTCCGCGACGCCCAGCTGGAGGGCGCCGACCTGCTCGCCCTTGGTGAAGCTGGTGGCGTCCGGGTCGCCGCCGGTGGCCCAGGCGGACTCCAGGGTGTTGACGGTCAGGCCCTCGTAGGGCCGCAGCTGGGCGACCATGCCGTACATCCGCCGGTCCTCGGGGACCTTGCCGTCCTCGGCCTTGCGGGCGAGAGCGCGGTTGTACGCGCCGGTGACCGTGAGGGCCAGGTCCTTCAACTGCCCCCAGTTGTCGGGCGGTGGGGAGCCGTGGCCGTACTTGGCGAGGATGTCCTTGCGGTAGTAGAGGAGGCCGGCGTCGGTGTTGAAGGGGACGGCCCAGATCTTGTCGTCGTAGTCGACGGTCTTCACCACGCTGTCGAGGAAGTCGCCGTCCAGGCTCGTGCCCCAGGGGCGGATGACGCCCGCCTCGGCGAACTCCGCGGTCCAGGCCACGTCGAGGTTGAGCACGTCGTAGGCGCCGCTGCCGGACTGGCCGGCGGCCAGCAGCTGGCTGCGCTGGCCGTCGGCGGTGTCCGGCAGCTCGACGATCCGCACCGAACGGCCGGTGCGCTTCTCGAAGGCCCGGATGAGGGCCTGGCGGACGCCGGTGCTGCTGAGGTCGCTGCCGGTGGCCAGGACGATCGGGCCCTTCTCGGGGCCGGGCCCGGGGCCGGAGGTGCAGCCGGAGACCGCCGCGGTCAGCGTCAGGGCCAGCGCGGCGGCCTGCCAGGTGGCGCGGGGGTTCCTCACCGGTCCTCCTTGCCCGCGGTGCCGATGGACGCGATCAGGCCGGCCAGCAGATCGGGCGCCTGCGGGCCGCCGGGCACGCACTGCCCCCGGGACGCGCCGGCCAGCCCCTGGAGGGCGAAGGTGTCGCAGCCGGCCTTGTCCAGCACCAGCGTCAGCACCGGCACCGCGGGCTTCTCCTTCAGCAGCGCGGTCAGCCGCTGCTCGACGCCCGCCGCGCGCCGCAGCCTGCCGTCGTCCTCGTCCATGATCAGCACGATGGCCTGGTTGCTGCCGGACGACTTCTTCATCTCCCGTACGGCGGCGGTCAGCGCCTCCTCCATCGCGGCGCCGTGGTCGACGAGGTCGCCCTTGGCGATCTTGTCCAGGGCGGCCTTGCCGGGCGCCGGGTCGACCGTGCCCAGGGGGACGGCCCGGCGCACCGCGTCCGGATCGCCGGGGTGGGCCCGGTCGGGGAAGGTCCACAGGCCGTAGGTGTGGCGGTCGCCGACCATCTCCAGGGCGCGGGACGCGGCGCCGAGGGCGACCGGGAGCTTGCCGCCGTCGGCCATCGAGGTGGAGGTGTCCATGAGGAGCAGCAGCCGGCTGGGCTTCTGCGCCTTGTCGTAGCCGTCGAGCACCCGGGCGACCTGGTCGGTGCCGGCCGTGAACGGGATGACCGGGGCGTCGAGGTCGGCGTTGGCGCGGCTGCTGCGCAGCGGGGAGCCCGGCGCGGGCGCGGGGTCCGTGCCGTCCTTGCCGGGGACCGGGCGGTAGCCCTGCGCGGTGAGCACCGGCCGGCCGCCGTCCGGGGCGCGCAGCCAGTCGGCGAAGTGGTCGACCGCGGCCTGCCGTGCGGTGGCGTCCGTGGTGCCGCGCCAGTCGACGCGGATCAGCGGGTGGTCGAGCGCCGGGACGTTCCTGGGGTAGTACGCGACGTAGCGGTCGCCCGGGGCGAGCGGGCCGTTCAGGGCGGGGCAACTGCCGATCGCCCGGCCGAGGTTGTAGTCGGCCAGGGACTTCTCGGAGACCAGTGGCGCCGAGCGGTCGCCCCGGCCGGCGCCGGCGGCGGCCCGGCCGGTGGCGGCGGTGTCGGCGCCGGTGGCCGGGCGCAGTGAGCACAGCAGCTCGGTGCTGTCCGCGTACTGGCTGCCCGGGGCGGAGAGCCGCTGCTCGGCGCCCTCGGCGAGGGCCGGGTCCGGAGCGCCGGAGGAGCCGATGTGCGAGCCGTCGTTGGCGAGGTAGAGGCCGATGGTGTGCAGCAGGCCGGTGCCGGACAGCACCGGGCTGGGGCGCAGCAGTTTGAGGTCCTGGTGGCCGCTGTCGGTGCCGGTGAGCAGGTCCTGCCAGGAGGCGCCCACCGTCTCGACGTCGTCCAGCCGCTTGCCCGCGGGGATGCCGACGACCAGCGGGCTGTAGGCGACCGGGCCGGTGTTGTGCAGGGTCGCCGGGGAACCCGTGGCGGGCATGCCGCGGCGGGCCTCCTCGTAGTCGGCGGTGGACTCGGGGATCCACAGGTCGGGTTGCGGGCCGGGCCGGTAGAGCGGATCGGTGCCCTTGCCGTCCTGCGCTCCCCCACCGGTGCCCCGGGCCTCGCCCTGCCAGCGGACGGCGGCGGCGAAGCCCTGGTCGATCTGGTCCTTGGCGGCCGAGTAGACGGTGATCTGGGCGCGCCGGCAGCCCGCCGGGAGGTCGCCCTCGCCCTGCAGCGGGCGGGTGTTGGCCTCGGACATCTCGTAGTCGAACGCGGCCTGGCGCAGGGTCGGTTCGGCCTCCGGCGCGGTGAGCAGCCGCAGTTCGAGGGCGGGCGGGCAGTCCGCCGGCGGCAGCACCAGTTGCCGTACCACGAGCCCGGCGGCGATCAGCACCAGGGCGGTGACGAGTGCGAGCAGCAGCTTCAGGCGGGGCCGGACGTGCTGGTTGAACCGGCGGCGTAAGCGGACCCGCGGCGGGGTCGGCAGCCGCGCCTCGGGGGTGGCGAAGGACAGCACGACGTCGTCGACGGTGTTCTGCTTCGCCGACCGGGGTTCCCACACGTCGTCCATCGGCGTCCGCTCCCCGGCGAGCCGGACCCGCAGCTCCCGTACGAGGTCCTCGAAGGTGACGAACCGGCGGCCGGGGATGCCGTTTTGGAGGATCTGCACCAGGGCGCGGGTGAAGACGGTGCCGCCGGCCGGTTCCTCGCCGCTGAAGATCCGGCGGTTGGGCTGGGCGGCCATCAGCAGCGACATGGGCTTGCGGTGGGAGTGGAAGGCGCCGCCGGCGTTGCCCGCGTAGCAGCACTCCAGGACGATCACGATGCGTTCGGCGCGGGCGCTGTCGAGGCAGGAGAGCACCACGTCGTGCCAGGAGACGGTGGTGTGGCTCTGCCGGGGCACCGAGGCGCCGACCATCAGCCGCAGGTCGCCGCCGTCGCTGCCGACCCAGCCGTGGCCGGAGAAGTACACCAGCAGCAGTCCGCGGGCCTCGTCGGCGGCGGTCTTGAGCGCCTGGCTCAGCTCCCACGGCTCGGCCGGCCGGCAGAGGGTGACCTCGTCGGCGGTGAACAGGTCGGTGGCGGTCAGGGCGCGGGACAGCTCGGCGGGGTTGTCCTCCACCGCGGGCAGGCCGCTCAGCGTGGCGTAGTCGTGGACACCGATCAGCAGCGCCCGGTTGATCTTTCCCCGCGCGTCGTATTCGGACATCCGGCTCAGTCCTCGCCGGTGCTGCCGCTCTCGTGCGCCGGGTTGCCGGGATCGGGGTGTCCGGGGCCGCCGTCGCCGATGACCTCGACGGCGGGTCGCTCACCGGCGGCGCGCTCCTCCTTGCGGCGCCGCAGCCATTCCCGCAGGGCGATGCTCATCCCCTTGGTGACCTCGGCGGCGATCGCGCCGACGATGACCAGGATCAGGTCGTCCACGCCCACGGCCATGTCGGCGGGGGCCGGTTCGTCCCCGGCGTCCGTGGTGCGGGTGGGCTGCGGCCGGTGTTCCCAGGTGTGGTCCCGGCGGCTCAGCCAGGGTTCGCGCTCCAGCCAGGCCCGGAGGTCGTCGAGATCCTGCTGCGGATTGTCCGTCCCGGTGACCCTGAGGCGGATCTCCTGACGGTCCTCGTGATGGTCGGCGTGCTCCGGCATCCCCCAGCCCCCTTCCGGCGGCCCCTTCGCCGCCGTGCACCAGATAGTGACGTGGGATCAGGGACCGGGGCAACCGTCTGTGACGCCACCACCACCCTGTGGCGTGCGCCACAAGGCCTGCCGCGGGGCAGCGTCGCAGGTCAAGGGCGAGTTGACGGGCCTTCGCGGACCGTGGTGGACTGCCGGGGCCAATCGGCGACAGATGAGGAAGTCCGGTGAGAATCCGGCGCGGTCCCGCCACTGTCACCGGGGAGCGTTCCTCCGACGAGGGCCACGGTCCGTACGGACGTACGGGCGGGAAGGCCGGGGGTCACGCCGATCCGGGAGCCAGGAGACTCTGGTCGCCGTCACGTCGAGCCAGGGCGAGGACCCTGAGTGAGGACATACCGCCATGCCCGGCCGCCCGTCCCGATCCCCACTGCCCGCTGCCGCAGGGCCCCTTCGAGGACTGACGGCGGCCTGATCCGATGCGCGGCGAACACGCGGGATATGCGTGCGGCGCGGCCCTCGGCTTCCTCGGCGACCTGATCGCGGCGGACCCGCGGCGCGGCCATCCGGTGGCCGCGTTCGGCCGGGCCGCCGCCGCCGTCGAGCGCCGGCTGTGGCGCGACCACCGGGGTCACGGCGCGGCGCACGCCGTGCTGTGCGCGGGCGGTGCGGCGGCCGGCGCGGCGCTGCTGGAGCGGGCCGTACGGCACCGCCGCGGCGCCCGGGTGGCGCTGACCGCGGCCACCGTCTGGGCGGTGCTGGGCGGCACCTCGCTGGGCCGGGAGGCGCGGGCCGTCGGCGGCGCGCTGGAGGCCGGCGATCTGGACGTGGCGCGGGAGCGGCTGCCGCATCTGTGCGGCCGCGATCCCCAGGCACTGGACGGGCCGCAGATGGCCCGCGCGGTGGTGGAGTCGGTGGCCGAGAACACCTCGGACGCGGTGGTGGGCGCCCTGGTGTGGGGCGCGTTCGGCGGGGTGCCCGGTCTGGTGGCGTTCCGGGCGGTGAACACCCTGGACGCGATGGTGGGTCACAAGTCCCCGCGCTACCGGCGGTTCGGCTGGGCCGCGGCCCGGCTCGACGACGTCGCCGGCTGGCCCGGCTCCCGGCTGACCGCCGCGCTGACCGTGCTCGCGGGCCCCGACCGGCGCGGTGCGCTCGCGGCCTGGCGGGCGGACGGCGGGGCGCATCCGAGCCCCAACGCGGGTCCGGTGGAGGCGTCGTTCGCGGGCGCGCTGGGCGTGCGGCTGGGCGGCACGCTGGCGTACGGCGGGCGGGTGGAGCACCGTCCGGTGCTGAACGGCGCGGCGCGGCCGCCCGCGGTGGCGGACATCGAGCGAGCGGTGCGGCTGTCGCGGCGGGTGAGCGCGCTGGCGCTGGTGGCGACGGTGGCGGGACGGCTGGCGGTGGGCGCGGTGCGGCACGGGGTCGCGGGCGGCAGGGGCACGAGCGGGAGGAAGCGCCGGTGAACGGGCAATGCGGGGCGGCCGGGGGGCTCGGCGGCGGGCTGCTGGTGGCCGGTACGACGTCCGACGCGGGCAAGAGCGTGGTGACGGCGGGGATCTGCCGCTGGCTGGTCCGGCAGGGCGTGAAGGTGGCGCCCTTCAAGGCGCAGAACATGTCGCTCAATTCGTTCGTCACCCGCGAGGGCGCGGAGATCGGCCGGGCGCAGGCGATGCAGGCCGCCGCGGCCCGGGTCGAACCGACCGCGCTGATGAACCCCGTGCTGCTCAAGCCGGGCGGCGACCGCAGCAGCCAGGTGGTGCTGCTGGGCAAGCCGGTGGGTGAGCTGAGCGCGCGCGGCTACCACGCGGGGCGGCAGGAGCAGTTGCTGGGGACGGTCACCGACTGCCTCACCGAGCTGCGGCGCACGCACGACGCGGTCATCTGTGAGGGCGCGGGCAGCCCCGCCGAGATCAATCTGCGGCGCACCGACATCGTGAACATGGGCATCGCCCGGGCCGCCCGGATACCGGTCGTGGTGGTCGGCGACATCGACCGCGGCGGCGTCTTCGCGTCGTTCTTCGGCACCACGGCGCTGCTGTCGAAGGAGGACCAGGCGCTGGTCGCGGGGTACCTCGTCAACAAGTTCCGGGGCGATGTGACGCTGCTGGAGCCGGGCCTGGACATGCTGGCGCGGCTGACCGGGCGCCCGACGCTGGGCGTGCTGCCGTACGCGCACGGCCTCGGCATCGACGAGGAGGACGGGCTGCGGGTCTCGCTGCGCGGCGCGGTGCGGGAGAGCGTGGTGGCCCCGCCGCACGGCGCGGACGTGCTGCGGGTGGCGGTCTGCGCCGTCCCGCTGATGTCCAACTTCACCGACGTGGACGCGCTGGCCGCCGAACCGGGCGTGGTGGTGCGGTTCGTGGACCGGCCGGAGGAACTGGCCGACGCGGACCTGGTGGTGCTGCCGGGCACCCGCGGCACGGTCCGCGCCCTCGGGTGGCTGCGCGAGCGCGGGCTGGCGGACGCGGTCGCCCGGCGGGCCGCCGAGGGCCGGCCGGTGCTGGGCATCTGCGGCGGCTTCCAGATGCTCGGCGAGCACATCGACGACGAGGTCGAGTCGAAGGCGGGCGCGGTCGAGGGCCTCGGACTGCTGCCCGTACGGGTCCGCTTCGCGGCGGAGAAGACACTGGCCCGGCCGGTGGGCGAGGCGCTCGGCGAGCCGGTGGAGGGCTACGAGATCCACCACGGCGTCGCCGAAGTGACGGGCGGAGACGAGGCGTTCATGTCCGACGGCGAAGGAAACAGTCTGGACGGGTGCCGGGTGGGTTCCGTGTGGGGCACGCACTGGCACGGTTCGCTGGAGAGCGACGCCTTCCGCCGGGCCTTCCTGCGGCGGGTGGCCGCGGACGCCGGGCGGGCCTTCGTCCCGGCCCCGGACACCCGCTTCGGCGCGCTGCGCGAGGAGCAGCTGGACCGGCTGGGCGATCTGATCGAGGAGCACGCGGACACCCAGGCGCTGCTGCGGCTGATCGAGAAGGGGGTGCCGGAGGGGCTGCCGTTCGTGCCTCCGGGGGCGCCATGAGGGGTACGCAAGGGACGGGATCCGGGCCGGCCGGCGACGTGGAGGACGACACAGCATGACGAGCGCGCACAACACCACCCCGCAGTACCCCTTCACCGCGGTCGTCGGGATGGACGACCTGCGGCTGGCGCTGCTGCTGAACGCGGTGAGCCCGGCGGTCGGCGGGGTGCTGGTCCGGGGCGAGAAGGGCACCGCGAAGTCCACCGCGGTGCGCGCCCTGTCGGCGCTGATGCCGTCCGTCGACGTGGTGGCCGGCTGCCGCTTCGGCTGCGACCCCGCCGCGCCCGACCCCGGCTGCCCCGACGGGCCGCACGGCTCCGGTGCCGCCGAGAGCCGTCCGACGCGGATGGTGGAGCTCCCGGTCGGCGCCTCCGAGGACCGCCTGGTGGGCGCCCTGGACATCGAGCGGGCCCTGTCGGAGGGCGTGAAGGCCTTCGAGCCGGGCCTGCTGGCGGACGCGCACCGCGGCATCCTGTACGTGGACGAGGTGAACCTCCTCCACGACCACCTGGTCGACCTCCTGCTGGACGCCGCCGCGATGGGCGCCTCCTACGTGGAGCGCGAGGGCGTCTCCGTCCGGCACGCCTCCCGTTTCCTGCTCGTCGGGACCATGAACCCCGAAGAGGGCGAGCTGCGGCCGCAGTTGCTGGACCGGTTCGGGCTGACGGTCGAGGTCGCGGCCTCCCGGGAGCCGGAGAAGCGGGTGGCGGTGGTCCGGCGGCGGCTCGCGTACGACGCCGATCCGGCCGGGTTCGCGGCGCGCTGGGCGGCCGAGGAGGCGGCGCTGCGGCAACGCATCGCCGCGGCACGGGAGTTGCTGCCGGAGGTGGTGCTGAGCGACGCGGCGCTGCGGCAGATCGCCGCGACCTGTGCCGCGTTCGAGGTGGACGGGATGCGCGCGGACATCGTGATGGCGCGGACCGCCACCGCGCTGGCCGCGTGGGCGGGGCGGACGGAGGTCCGGGAGGAGGACGTGCGGCAGGCGGCGCTGCTGGCCCTGCCGCACCGCCGGCGCCGCAACCCGTTCGACGCCCCGGGCCTCGACGAGGACAAGCTCGACCGGACGCTGGAGGAGTTCGCCGG
Organism: Streptomyces bugieae; assembly: GCF_036352915.1. NCBI lineage: Bacteria > Bacillati > Actinomycetota > Actinomycetes > Kitasatosporales > Streptomycetaceae > Streptomyces > Streptomyces bugieae. The sequence continues at coordinate 145,919 of NZ_JAZBJP010000008.1, read as the reverse complement.
ACAGGACGACCCGGCGGACGGCGGGGACGATCCGGAGCCGGACGGTCCGGACGGGGGTCCCGACGGGGGCGGCCCGGGCGGCGGGCTGCCGCCGCAGGAGGACGGCCCCCAGGAAGGCGGCCCCCAGCAGGGCGGTCCCCAGGAGTCGCCGGCACCGCCGGGGTCCGAACTGCCGCATCAGCGTGAGCAGGAGACCCCGCAGGCGCCCGAGCCCGCGCCGTCCGGGGACGAGGCCGGGGCCCGGCCGCAGGCGCCGGGCGGGGCGGCCGCGGAGCAGCCGGCGGTGGCGGCCGACGAGCCGTTCAAGGCCCGGCGGCTGGACGTGCCGGGGCTGGGCGAGGGCGCCGACGGGCGCCGCTCCCGGGCCCGTACCGCACACGGCCGGACGACCGGTGCCCGCCGCCCCCAGGGCACTCTGGGCAAGCTGCACCTGGCGGCCACCGTGCAGGCCGCGGCGCCGCACCAGAAGGCGCGCGGACGGCACGGCACCGGTCTGCTGGTGCGCCGGGACGATCTGCGCGAGGCGGTGCGCGAGGGGCGGGAGGGCAATCTGGTCCTGTTCGTCGTGGACGCCTCCGGCTCGATGGCGGCGCGCAAGCGGATGAGCGCGGTCAAGGGCGCGGTGCTCTCACTGCTGCTCGACGCCTACCAGCGGCGCGACAAGATCGGCATGATCACGTTCCGGGGCGCCGGGGCGGAGGTCGCGCTGCCCCCGACGTCGTCGGTCGAGGCCGGTGCGGCGCGGCTCGCGTCGCTGCCCACCGGCGGCCGCACCCCGCTGTCCGAGGGGCTGCTCGCGGCGCACGACGTGCTGCGGGTGGAGCGGATGCGGGACCCCGCGCGCCGCCCGCTGCTGGTCGTCGTCACCGACGGGCGGGCCACCGGCGGCCCCGAGCCGCGGGTGCGGGCCTCCCGGGCGGCGCGGCTGCTGGCCGCCGACGGCACCGCCTCGGTCGTCGTGGACTGCGAGGCCGGGCCGGTACGGCTGGGCCTGGCCGGCGAGCTGGCCCGGGACCTCGGGGGCACCGCCGTCACCCTCGACGCACTGCGCGCGGACAGCGTCTCCGCGCTGGTACGGACCGTTCAGGGCACAAGGACCGTTCACGGCAACAGGAAGGCCGCGTAATGCCGCAGGGACAACCGTCCGTCGTACCGAACGACGGGCTCACCACCCGCCAGCGCCGCAACCGGCCGCTGGTGCTGGTCCACACGGGTCTGGGCAAGGGCAAGTCGACCGCCGCCTTCGGGCTGGCGATGCGGGCCTGGAACCAGGGCTGGCCGGTCGGGGTGTTCCAGTTCGTGAAGTCGGCGAAGTGGAAGGTCGGCGAGGAGCGGGCGCTGCGGGTGCTCGGGGACTCCGGTGAGGGCGGCACGGTCGCCTGGCACAAGATGGGCGAGGGCTGGTCGTGGGTGCAGCGCGACTCGCAGTTCAGCAACGAGGAGGCGGCCCGCGAGGGCTGGGAGCAGGTCAAGCGGGACCTCGCCGCGGAGACCTACCGGCTGTACGTCCTCGACGAGTTCGCCTACCCGCTGCACTGGGGCTGGGTGGACACCGACGAGGTGGTCTCGGTGCTGCGCGACCGGCCCGGCACCCAGCACGTGGTGATCACCGGCCGGAACGCCCCGCAGGCGCTGTGCGACGTGGCCGACCTGGTCACCGACATGACGAAGGTCAAGCACCCGATGGACGCGGGCCAGAAGGGCCAGCGGGGCATCGAGTGGTGAGCGAGGTGGGCGCAGCATGAGCGGCGGGGGCAGGATTCCCCGGCTGGTGATCGCCGCACCGTCGTCCGGCGCGGGGAAGACCACCGTGGCCACGGGCCTGATGGCGGCGTTCGCCGAGGCGGGGCTCGCGGTCTCGCCGCACAAGGTGGGCCCGGACTACATCGATCCGGGCTACCACGCTCTGGCGACCGGCCGCCCGGGCCGCAACCTGGACGCGTACCTGTGCGGCCCGGACCGGATCGCGCCGCTGTTCCTGCACGGCGCGGCGGGCGCGGACCTGGCGGTCGTCGAGGGCGTGATGGGGCTGTTCGACGGGGCGTCCGGCATGGGCGAGCTGTCGTCGACGGCTCAGGTGGCGAAGCTGCTGCGGGCGCCGGTGGTGCTGGTGGTGGACGCCTCCTCGCAGTCCCGGTCGGTGGCCGCGCTGGTGCACGGCTTCGCGTCGTGGGACCCGGAGGTGCGGCTGGCCGGGGTGATCCTCAACAAGGTCGGTTCGGACCGGCACGAGGCGCTGCTGCGGGAGGCGATGGAGTCCTCCGGCGTGCCGGTGCTGGGCGCGCTGCGGCGGGACCGCCGGGCCGGTACGCCGTCCCGGCACCTGGGGCTGGTGCCGGTCGCCGAACGCCGGGCCGAGGCCCTGGAATCGGTGCGGGAGCTGGCCGCGCGGGTCCGCGAGGGCTGCGACCTCCAGGCGCTGCTGGCGCTGGCGCGGACGGTTCCGGAGCTGCCGGACGCGCCCTGGGACCCGGCGGCGGAGGTGCGGGCGGACGCGTCCGGGGACCGGCCGGTGATCGCCGTCGCGGGCGGCGCCGCGTTCACGTTCTCGTACGCCGAGCACGCCGAGCTGCTGACCGCGGCGGGCGCCGAGGTGGTGCCGTTCGATCCGCTGCGGGACGAGCAACTGCCGGCCGGTACGCGGGGGTTGGTGATCGGTGGCGGATTCCCGGAGGTGTACGCGCCGGACCTGTCGGCGAACGCGCCGCTGCGCGCCGCGGTGACCCGCCTGGCCGCCTCCGGTGCGCCGGTGTCGGCCGAGTGCGCCGGGCTGCTGTACCTGTCCCGGGCGATCGACGGGAAGCCGATGTGCGGGGTGCTGCCCGCCGAGGCCCGGATGACCGAACGGCTCACGCTGGGCTACCGGGAGGCGGTGGCGCTGGCGGACAACGCGCTGGCCGCGGCCGGGACCCGGGTGCGCGGCCACGAGTTCCACCGCACGGTCCTGGAGCCGGGTGCGGGCGACGGGCCGGCCTGGGGGCTGACGCATCCGGAGCGGCGGGTGGAGGGCTTCGTGACCGGCGGGGTGCACGCCTCGTACCTGCATGTGCACTGGGCGGCCGAACCGTCGCTGGCGGCGCGGCTGGTGGCGGGCGCGGCGCGGCAGGTGCCGGTGGCCGCACCATGACCGCCGGGTCCGGTGCGGACGGGCCGCCGGCCGTCCTCGACCACCTCGTCCTCGCCACCCCCGATCTGTCGGCGACCGTCGCCGAGGTGGCCGCGCTGACCGGCGTACGGCCGGTGCCGGGCGGCAGCCATCCGGGCCGCGGGACCCGCAACCACCTGCTGGGGCTGGGCGGCGGGGCGTACCTGGAGATCATCGGGCCCGATCCGGAGCAGCCCGCGCCGGACCGGCCGCGGTGGTTCGGCATCGACGCGCTGACCGGGCCGCGGCTGGTCACCTGGGCGGTCCGGGTCACCGGGATCGCGGACCGGGTGGCCGCGGCGCGGGCGCGCGGCCACGACCCGGGCGCGGCGGTGGCGATGTCCCGGCGGACGCCGGACGGCGGCCGGCTCGCCTGGCAGCTGACACCGCCCGGGACGGGCGACGGGTCGGCGCCGTTCCTGCTGGACTGGGGCGCCACCCCGCATCCGTCCGCCGGTCTCCCGGTGCTGCCGCTGGTGGCGCTGCGGGCGGTGCATCCCGATCCGGCGGCGGCGCGGGCCGCGTGGGCGGCGCTCGGCGTCCGGTGGCCGGGGGAACTCACCGCCGGTCCGGACGTGCGGCTGACCGCGGTCGTCGAAGGGCGGTACGGCCGGGTGGCGTTCGGGCGGGGAGCCGTCGCGGTATGAGGCCACGGACGGCCGGTGCACGGGGCGGGCCGGCGGCCCTGGTGGTGGGTGTGGGGGCGCGCCGCGGGGTGCCGGCGTCCGAGGTCCTGGAGCTGATCGGGGCGGCGCGCGCGGCGGCGGGCTGTGCCGGGCGCCCGGTGCTGGCGCTGGCGACGGTGGCGGCGAAGGCGGACGAGCCCGGACTGACTCGGGCGGCGCGGCGGCTGGGGGTGCCGTTGTGGTCGTTCCCGGCGGCGGCGCTGGCGGCCGTGCCGGTGCCGGATCCCTCCGCGGTGGTGGCGGCCGCCGCCGGGACGCCGGGCGTCGCCGAGGCGGCCGCGCTGCTGGCCGCCGGGCCGGGTGCCGAACTGGTCGCCGGCAAGCGGAAGTCGCCGGCGGGCCGGGCGACCTGCGCGCTCGCCCTGGCGGCAGTAACACCCCACGGTGCGCTTACCGCTGGTAGGGAGGGAGCGGCCGCCGCCCCCTCACCCGGTGCCGATATCGTCATGACCTCCCCCGACCCACCCCACCGTGGCACCGAGCGGCGGCGGCCGGTCATCGACGACAAGGCGCCCGACGGCGAAGACACCGGTAGCAAGGAGACCCCGTGACCACCCCTCCCGCACTGCTCATCGCCGGTCACGGCGCCCGTGACGACGGCGCGGCCGAGGCCCTGCGCGCGCTGGTGCGCGCGGTCGGCGAGCGTCACCCCGAGGTCCCGGTCGCCGGCGGGTTCTTCGGCGCCCCGGGTTCGCCGATGCCGCTGGCCGGCGCCGTGGACGGGCTGGCCGGGCGGGGGGTGACCGAACTCGTCGCGGTGCCGCTGCTGCTGGCGCCGACCGGCACGGGCACCGAGACCCTGCCCGCGGCGCTGGCGCGCGCGGCCGCCGGGCATCCGGACCTGCGCCCGGTCTGCGCCGCCGAACCCGGCCCGGACCCGCGGCTGCTGGACGTGCTGGAGCGGCGGCTGGAGGAGGCGCTGGGCGCCGGCTCCCGTACGCCGCAGGACCGGGCCCGGACCACCGTGCTGCTGGTGGGCCGCGGGGCGAGCGATCCGCACGCCAACGCCGAGGTGGCGCGGGCCGCGCGGCTGCTGTGGGAGGGGCGCGGATTCGCGGGCGTGGAGACCGCGTTCGTCGGGCAGACCGCGCCGGACGTGCCGGCCGGGCTGGACCGCTGCCGGGCGCTGGCCGGGCCGGTCCCGGGCGCGGCCGGCCCGGCCCGGGTCGTGGTCCTGCCCTACGCCTTCTTCGCCGACGGGCAGGTGGAGCGGCTGTGGATGCAGACCGAGGGCTGGGCCGCGGCGCATCCGGACATCGAGGTGTTCGGCGCCCAGGTGCTCGGCACCGGGCCCGAGGTGGCCGAGGTGGTCGTGGACCGCTACCGCGCGGCGGTGGCCGGCGACCGGGCGGCGGACGACGGGGCCCCGTACGGCCCGGCGCGGGTGGCGGCGGGCGCCGGGGAGCGGTGAACGTGCCGGCGCCCACCGATGCGGTCCGGCTGCGCGGCTCCGGCCCCGCCGCGCCCGCCGCCGCCCCGTCCGGCCCCTCCCCCGCCCCGGCGGACGAGCCCGATCTGCGGCACCACGGTGATGCCGAAGTGCGGGGCGACGGCGGCGGGTTGACGGATCTGGCGGTCAACGTACGGGCCGGCACTCCCCCGGCCTGGCTCAAGGCGCACCTCGCCGCCTCGCTGGACTCGTTGGCCGCCTATCCGGACGGGCGGGCGGCGCGCCGGGCGGTGGCCGTGCGGCACGGGCTGCCCGTGGAGCGGGTGCTGCTGACGTCCGGGGCCGCGGAGGCGTTCGTGCTGCTGGCGCGGACCGTGCGGGCCCGCCGCCCGGTGGTGGTGCACCCGCAGTTCACCGAACCGGAGGCGGCGCTGCGGGACGCCGGACACGACGTGGAGCGGGTGGTCCTCTCCGAACGGGACGGGTTCCGGCTGGATCCGGACGCGGTGCCCGAGGACGCCGATCTGGTCGTGGTCGGCAACCCCACCAATCCCACGTCGGTGCTGCACCCGGCGGCCGCGCTGGCCCGCCTGGCGCGGCCCGGGCGGACGCTGGTGGTGGACGAGGCGTTCATGGACGCGGTGCCCGGTGAGCGGGAGTCGCTGGCCGGGCGCACGGACCTGCCGGGGCTGGTGGTGCTGCGCTCGCTGACCAAGACGTGGGGGCTGGCGGGGCTGCGGATCGGCTACGTCCTGGCCGGCCCCGGGACCGTGGCGGACCTGGAGCGGGCCCAGCCGCTGTGGCCGGTGTCGAGTCCGGCGCTGGCCGCCGCGGAGGCGTGCAGTGCGCCGGCGGCGCTGGCGGAGGCGGCCGCGGCGGCCGAGGAGATCGCCCGGGACCGGGCCCATCTGCTGGTCCGGCTGGGCGAGTTCGGGGAGATCCGGGTGGCCGGGCCGGCGGCGGGTCCGTTCGTCCTGCTGCGGCTGCCGGGGGCGGCCGGGGTGCGGGAGGGCCTGCGGGCGCGCGGTTTCGCGGTGCGCCGCGGGGACACCTTCCCGGGCCTGGGGCCGGACTGGCTGCGGCTCGCGGTGCGGGACCGGGCCACCACCGACCGGTTCGTGACGGCGCTGGCCGGGGTCCTGCGCTGACCGGCCGGTGCGGGCCCGCCGGGTCCCGTCGCACCACGCTTCAGTTCCGACGGGCCCCGGCGGGGGTGGGGTGTGCCGTACGGGCCGCCTCCGGTCCGTACGGCACACCCCGGGCCGTACCCCGCGGCCGACGCCCCCACAGCACCGGCACGGGGTACGGGGCCGTCAGCCGCCCTGCGGGGCGGCGGCGCGGCGGCGGCGGGTGAGGACCAGGGCCCCGGCGCCGGCCGCGACCAGCAGCGCGGCACCGCCGGCGAGGTACGGGGTGGCCGAACTGCCGCCGGTCTCGGCGAGGTCGGGGCCGGTCTCCCCGGCACCGGCCTGGCTGACCTGGGTGCCGCCGCCGGCCGGCCGGTGACCTCCGCCGCCGCCCGTGCCGCCGCCGTTGGTACCGCCGTTGGTACCGCCGCCGCTCGTGCCGCCGGAACCGCCGTGTCCGGGCGGGGTGGTGGCGTCCGGGGCGGTGCAGCCGGCGCGGACGAGGGTGACCCGGCCGTGCACCTCGGCGACGTTGAGCTTCAGCGGGTTGACCGAGACGTTCAGCTGGAGCGCGGTGGCCGCGGCGGTCTTCCCGGCGACGCTCTTGCGTGAGAGGTCCAGCCGTACGTCGCCCACGCCCGGCACCTTGACGTCCGTCGTGCCGCCCGCGGTGAGCGTGACCTGCTTGCCCAGGACGCGGACGGTGCCGAGGACGTTGGCCTCGGCCCGGGGCCGGTGGCCCGCCTCGCACACCGCCTTGGCGGTGACCTGCTGGACCTCGATCAGGGACAGCAGCGGCAGACCGGGCAGATGCACCTTGGCGTGCAGCAGGTTGGCGTACCCCTCGGCCTTCCGGCGGTCGGTGGTGGCGCGAGCGGTGGCGGCGTCGGCGCGCAGCACGGTGAACGGGCGGCCCCGGTCGATGCCGTCGAGCCGCACGGTGAGCGCGGTCTTGCCGGCCGAGGCGGGCGCGTGCACCTCGTTCAGCACGGCGTTCAGCGGGACGTCGACCGTCTTGTCGAGCAGGCCGACGTTCAGGCCGGTGCGCAGCACGACCGCGTCGGCCTTGCCCCGGGCCGGGCCGTGCCCTCCGGTGGCGTGCGCCGGCGCGGCGCCGAGCAGCACGGCGGGACCGGCCGTGAGCGCGGTGGCGACGACGGCCGCGGCCAGGCGCCGGGGCGTACCGGAGGAGTGGGCGGGACTGGTGGACACGTGTGTGGAACCCCCACGAGAGAAATGGAGCCGCCGGCCGCGCCAATGGGGGACATCACGCGGGCCGGCGACATCGACCCGCACATCGTGTCGGCACCGAGGGTGAACGGGCAGCCACGTGAGGTCAGTTCATCCCAAAGGGTGGTTTCCGCCCGTGGGTTCGATTCCCGCGACATCCCGCACCTCCCTCGCCACAACCGCCCCACCCCCCGGGTGATCCCGGTTGACCGGCCCGCGCCCGGCCGTGCCCGGATCGTGGCCGCGTCCAGGATCCGGAACTCGTTGTCCTGTACACGAAGACCCCGGATAGGGTGCCGCCGTGTCGATCGAGCAGAACAGCCAGCACCCGGACGCACAGCGGGAACAACCGGCCGCGGCGCCTCCGGGCGAGCTGCCCGCCTCCGACCGGGCCGCCCGCCGAGCGGTCACCGTCTTCCCGCTGCTGGTGGTCGCCGCGGGGGCGGTCGGACTGCTGTGGCCGGCGCACTTCACCGGCTGGGCGCCCGCGGTGCCGTGGCTGCTCGGCGTGGTGATGTTCACGATGGGGCTGACGCTGACCCCGCCGGACTTCACGGCGGTCGCCCGGCGGCCCTGGGCGGTGGGGCTGGGCCTGGTCGCCCACTACGTGATCATGCCGGGGCTCGGCTGGCTGATCGCGACCGTGCTGGACCTGCCGCCGCAGCTCGCGGCCGGGGTGATCCTCGTCGGCTGCGCGCCCAGCGGGACCGCGTCCAACGTCGTGACGTTCCTGGCCCGCGGCGACGTCGCGCTGTCCGTGTCGGTGGCGACGGTCTCGACGGTGCTCGCGCCGCTGATCACGCCGGCGCTGACGCTGCTGCTCGCCGGGCAGTTCCTGGCCGTGGACGCCGGGGGCATGGTGACCGACATCCTGAAGACGGTGCTGCTGCCGGTCGTGGCCGGTCTGCTGGTCCGGCTGCTCGCGGGCCGGTTCGTGGACCGTCTGCTGCGGGCGCTGCCCTGGCTGTCCGCGGCGACCGTCGCGGTGATCGTCCTGGTCGTGGTCTCCGGCAGCGCCCCGGCGATCAAGGCGGCGGCGGTGCCGGTGCTGCTGGCCGTGGTGCTTCACAACGGCCTCGGGCTGGCGCTCGGGCACGCCGCGGGCCGCCTGGCCCGGCTGGGCGGGCCGGCGAGCCGGGCGATGGCCTTCGAGGTCGGCATGCAGAACTCCGGACTGGCCGCCTCGCTGGCCACCGCCCACTTCAGCCCGGCCGCGGCGCTGCCCGCGGCGGTCTTCTCGGTGTGGCACAACGTCTCGGGCGCGGGGGTGGCGGCCTGGATGGCCCGCCGGAGGTAGCTCCCGGCCCGAGGAGGTGCCTCAGCCCACGATCTGCCCGCGCAGCACCACCCGGCGCGGCGCCGCCAGCACCCGGACGTCCTCGCGCGGATCGCTCTCGTAGACGACCAGGTCCGCCGGCGCGCCCTCGGTGAGGCCCGGGCGGCCGAGCCACTCGCGGGCGCCCCAGGTGGTGGCCGAGAGCGCGGCGCGGGCCGGCAGCCCGGCCCGGGTCAGCTCGACGACCTCGTCGGCGACCAGGCCGTGCGCCAGCGAGCCGCCCGCGTCGGTGCCGGCGAAGACGGGCACCCCGGCGTCGTGGGCCGCCCGGACGGTGTCGTAGCGGCGGTCGTGCAGCCGGCGCATGTGGTCCGCCCAGCGCGGGAACTTCCCGGCGCCGGCGTCCGCCAGGCGCGGGAAGGTGGCGATGTTGACGAGGGTGGGGACGATGGCGACCCCGCGCTCGGCGAACAGCGGGATGGTCTCCTCGGTGAGCCCGGTGGCGTGCTCGATGCAGTCGATGCCGGCCTCGACGAGCGGGGCGAGGGTCTCCTCGGCGAAGCAGTGCGCGGTCACCCGGGCGCCCAGGCGGTGCGCCTCCGCGATGGCCGCCTCGACCGCGCCCTTGGGCCAGCAGGCCCCCAGGTCCCCGGTGGAGCGGTCGATCCAGTCGCCGACGAGCTTGACCCAGCCGTCGCCGCGGCGGGCCTCCTGGGCGACGTAGGCGACCAGGTCCTCGGGCTCGATCTCATGGGCGTAGTTGCGGATGTACCGCTTGGTGCGGGCGATGTGCCGGCCGGCCCGGATGATCTTCGGCAGGTCCGCGCGGTCGTCGACCCAGCGGGTGTCGGAGGGCGATCCGGCGTCCCGGATCAGCAGGGTGCCGGCGTCACGGTCGGTGAGCGCCTGCTTCTCGCTGGTGGGGGCGTCCACCGGGCCGTGCGCGTCCAGCCCCACGTGGCAGTGCGCGTCGACCAGGCCGGGCAGCGCCCAGCCCTGCACGCTGATGGCATCGCGTGCCAGGGTCGGCCGGTCGTAGGTCACCCGCCCGCCGACCACCCACAGCTCGTCGCGCACGTCGTCCGGTCCGACGAGGACCCTCCCCTTGAGGTGCAGCACCGCACCTTCACTCATGGACGTCATACCGGCACTCTAGGCGGCGCCGGCGCCCTCGCCGGAGACGGCGGTCACAGCGCCGGACGGGCGGCCGGGGACAGGGGCCGACGGGCCGGTGACCGCGATGCGGACGGCCCCTCCGGGACGCTCGCCGGCACGGCGCCGACGCTGTGTGGGCGTTTATTGCCGCAATGTTTCCGAAAAAGCCCCGCGCGCGTTCTTGCCGCATGTTCTTGCGGTGCTTCTCATGGATGTGCCGCACAGCTTTTCCGGGGCCTTGCGCCAGGGGCTCCGGTGGCGAATTCCCAATTTCTTCGAGTACAGCTTCCCGTCTTCTTCTGCCCGCTTTCCCGCAGCTCAAACGCCAAGATTCCGCTAGCGTCGAAGCCCGTAATTCGGACGGATCTCGTGGGCGTTACGGACCTGTGACCGACTCCACAGCCCGTCCGTTTCGCCCCGTACTTCCCGGTCAAATGGGGGCAACCCGCCTCGACGTCGCGCGCCCGGGCGCCCCCGCGCGATAACACATCAGACGGCCCGACGTAACCCCTGCCCGCGATGCAATTTCCTTTTTCCCTGGGTAAATTTAATTTCCATGACCGCCGCACAAGCAGACCATGCAGGTGCCCGTAGCGATATCGGAGAATTTCCGGAGGGCTTCAAGCTCGACACTCCCCGCGTGGAGGACGGAGCCGCGATCTGGCGCATCGCCCGCGACTCCAAGGCGCTGGACCTGAACTCCTCGTACAGCTACCTCCTGTGGTGTCGGGACTTCGCCGCCACCTCCGTCGTCGCGCGCGACGCGGAGGGCGAGCCGGCCGCCTTCCTGACCGGCTACATCCGTCCCGAACGCCCCGAGACCCTCGTCGTCTGGCAGGTCGCCGTCGACGCGGCGCACCGGGGCCGGGGGCTGGCGGCCGCCCTCCTGGACGGGGTGACCACCCGTGCCCGGGAAGAGCTGGGCATCCGTTTCGTCGAAACCACCATCACCCCCGACAACGCCGCCTCCAACCGGCTGTTCGCGTCCTTCGGCGAGCGGCACTCCGTGCCGGTCGAGCGCGAGGTGCTCTTCGACGCCGGGCTGTTCCCCGAGCAGGGCCACGAGCCGGAGGTGCTGCACCTCATCGGCCCGTTCGCGCCCCCGGCCCGGCCCGCGCCCTAGCCCCCAGGGCCGCGCGGCAGCGCCGCCGCGACGGCCGTGCGGCACCGGCACCCCCTCGAACCGCCGGCGCCGCCCAGCCCCCCAACAGACTTCTTCCGCCTCTCGCACTCATCTCCCAGGAGCATGCTGTGACCATCACCCAGCCCGATCTGAGCGTCTTCGAGACCGTGGAGTCGGAGGTGCGCAGCTACTGCCGTGGCTGGCCCACCGTCTTCGACCGCGCGCAGGGCAGCCGCATCACCGACGAGGACGGCCACACCTACCTCGACTTCTTCGCCGGCGCCGGGTCGCTCAACTACGGGCACAACAACCCGGTCCTCAAACGCGCCCTGATCGACTACATCGAGCGGGACGGCATCACCCACGGCCTGGACATGTCCACCACGGCCAAGCGGGCGTTCCTGGAGTCGTTCCAGAACATCATCCTGCGGCCGCGCGACCTGCCCTACAAGGTCATGTTCCCGGGCCCGACGGGCGCCAACTCGGTCGAGGCCGCGCTGAAGCTGGCCCGTAAGGTCAAGGGCCGCGAGTCGATCGTGTCCTTCACCAACGCCTTCCACGGCATGTCGCTGGGCGCCCTCGCGGTCACCGGCAACTCCATGAAGCGGGCCGGCGCCGGCATCCCGCTGGTGCACGGCACCCCGATGCCGTTCGACAACTACCTCGACGGCCAGACCCCGGACTTCCTGTGGTTCGAGCGGCTGCTGGAGGACCAGGGCTCCGGCCTGAACAAGCCGGCCGCGGTGATCGTGGAGACCGTGCAGGGCGAGGGCGGCATCAACGTCGCCCGCGCCGAGTGGCTGCGCGCCCTGGCCGCCCTGTGCGAGCGCCAGGACATGCTGCTGATCGTCGACGACATCCAGATGGGCTGCGGCCGTACGGGTGCCTTCTTCTCCTTCGAGGAGGCGGGCATCGTGCCGGACATCGTCACGGTCTCGAAGTCCATCAGCGGCTACGGCCTGCCGCTCGCGCTCACCCTGTTCAAGCCGGAGCTGGACATCTGGGAGCCGGGCGAGCACAACGGCACCTTCCGCGGCAACAACCCGGCGTTCGTCACGGCCGCCGCGGCGCTCGACACCTACTGGGCCGACGGGCAGATGGAGAAGCAGACCCTGGCCCGCGGTGAGATCGTCGAAGCGCACCTGAAGGCGATCGTCGAGGAGAACCCCGGCGCCTTCGCCGAGTACCGCGGCCGCGGTCTGGTGTGGGGCCTGGAGTGCAACGACAAGCCGCTCGCGGGGAAGATCGCCGCGCGCGCCTTCGAACTGGGCCTGCTGATCGAGACCTCCGGTCCGCAGAGCGAGGTCGTCAAGCTGCTGCCGGCCCTGACCACCACACCCGAGGAACTGGACGAGGGTCTGCGCATCCTCGGCCGCGCGGTCCGCGACTGCGCCTGACCGGCGTTCCGCACCGCACCGCACCACAGATACGACAGAAAGGCAGCCCGCACCGTGATCGTCCGCTCCTTCAAGGACATCGAAGGCACCGACCGCCACGTCAAGTCCAAGTCCGGCACCTGGGAGAGCAAGCGCATCGTGCTCGCCAAGGAGCGGGTCGGCTTCTCGCTGCACGAGACCGTCCTGTACGCCGGCACCGAGACGTCGATGTGGTACGCCAACCACATCGAGGCCGTCGTCTGCGTCGAGGGCGAGGCCGAGCTGACCAACGACGAGACCGGCGAGAAGCACCTCATCACGCCCGGCGTGATGTACCTGCTCGACGGGCACGAGAAGCACACCATGCGGATCAAGCAGGACTTCCGCTGCCTGTGTGTCTTCAACCCGCCGGTCACCGGCCGCGAGGACCACGACGAGAACGGGGTCTACCCGCTTCTCACCGAACCGGACCCCGAGCCCGAGACGGTCTGAGGCGACCTGACGCCTGCCCCGTCCGGCAGAGCCAGGAAGGTACGCAACGCGCGCCCGTATGCCAGATTCCGTACGAGAGGAGAGGAAGGCAACACCATGACCACCGCACCCGAGCGCACCGCCGACCTGTACCCGACCCGCGGCACCTCCGAGGTGATCACTCCGCGGAAGGACCCGGTGGTGTGGTCGCAGCCCGGAACGGCCGGCCCGTTCGCGCCGTCCGAGCTGAGCGACTTCGAACGCGACGGCTTCTTCGCCATCGGGGAACTGCTCACCGCGGAGGAAGTCGCGGTGTACCGCGCCGAACTGGACCGGCTGGTGCTCGACCCGACGATGCGCGCCGACCCGCGCTCCATCGTCGAGCCGAAGTCGCAGAGCGTCCGGTCGGTGTTCGAGGTGCACAAGATCAGCGAGGTGTTCGCCAAGCTGGTCGCCGACCCGCGTGTGGTCGGCCGTGCCCGCCAGATCCTCGGCTCGGACGTCTACGTCCACCAGTCGCGGATCAACGTGAAGCCCGGCTTCGGTGCCTCCGGCTTCTACTGGCACTCGGATTTCGAGACCTGGCACGCCGAGGACGGGCTGCCGAACATGCGCACCGTGTCGGTCTCGATCGCGCTGACGGAGAACTACGACACCAACGGCGGCCTGATGATCATGCCCGGTTCGCACCAGCACTTCGTGGGGTGCGAGGGCGAGACGCCGAAGGACAACTACAAGCGGTCGCTGCAGATGCAGGACGCGGGCATCCCGTCGGACGAGGTGCTGACGAAGATGGCGGACAAGCACGGCATCCGCCTCTTCACCGGCAAGGCCGGCTCGGCGACGTGGTTCGACTGCAACGCCATGCACGGCTCCGGCGACAACATCACGCCGTACCCGCGCAGCAACGTCTTCGTCGTCTTCAACAGCGTGGACAACACGGCCGTGGAGCCCTTCGCGGCCCCGGTCCGGCGCCCGGACTACATCGGCGCGCGGGACTTCACCCCGGTGAGATAGCCGTATGAGGTAGACCGGCGGAAGTACCGGTGGCGCGGCCGCCGCACAGCAGGGTCTGTGCGGCGGCCGCGCTGTGGTTCGGTCCTCCGTCAGCCCTCCAGCGCCGGGTAGTCGAGGTAGCCGGTGTCGTCGCCGCCGTACAAGCTCGCCCGGTCGGGGGTGTTGAAGGGGCCGCCGAGGGCGAGCCGGCGGGGCAGGTCGGGGTTGGCGAGGAACAGCGCGCCGTAGGCGAGCAGATCGGCCTCGCCCTCCTCGACGAGCCCGAGCTCCTCGGGGCCGGTGGGCCGGCCGTCGGTGGCGGGGTTGAGCAGGAACGTGCCGCCGAAGCGCTTGCGCAGCCGGGCCAGCAGGTCCGGGTCGCGGACGTCGCAGGTGTGCAGATAGGCCAGGCCCAGCGGGGCGATCGCCTCGATCAGCGTGGTGTAGGTGGTCTCGGGGGCGGGCTCGGCGATGTCGTTGAAGGGGTTGCCGGGCGAGAGCCGCAGTCCGGTGCGGTGCGCGCCGACGGCGTCTGCGACGGCCCGGACGACCTCGATGGCGAAGCGGGCCCGGGCCTCGTCGGAGCCGCCCCACTCGTCGGTGCGGAGGTTGGCGTTGGGCGCCAGGAACTGGTGGATCAGATAGCCGTTGGCGCCGTGGATCTCCACGCCGTCGAACCCGGCCTCGACGGCGTTGCGGGCCGCCGTGGCGAATCCGGCGATCGTCGCGGCTATCTCCTCGCCGGTCAGCTCGCGCGGGGTGACGAAGTCCGTCGGGCCCTCCTGGGTGAAGCCCTGGCCGGCCGCGGCGACCGCGGAGGGCCCGACCGGCACCAGGCCGTCCGGCAGCAGCACCGGGTGGCCGATGCGGCCGCCGTGCCACAGCTGGGCGAAGATCCTGCCGCCCGCGGCGTGCACGGAGTCGGTGACCGCGCGCCAGCCGGCGAGCTGCTCGGGGGTGTGCAGGCCGGGGGTCAACGGGTAGCCGCGGCCGACCGGTTCGGTCTGCGCGGCCTCGGTGATGATGAGGCCGGCCGAGGCCCGCTGGGTGTAGTAGCGGACCATCGACGGGGTGGGGACGCCCTCCTCGGTGGCGCGGTTTCTCGTCATGGGCGCCATCACGATGCGGTTGGCGAGCGGAATGCCGGCGAGCTCGAAGGGCTCGAATGCGGTGGTCACTGAGGGCCTCTCAACTACGGTGCGACGGCAGGGACATTGCCCATGACGGTTCGTCACCTTCCAACGCCCCGGGCCCGCCCGGCATTCCCGTCACCGGCCGGCTATTTCAGCAGCTCCAGCAGCCGTTCCACGTCGGCCGTCCCGTTGTAGAGGTGGAAGGCCGCGCGCAGCAGGCCGCCGCGCACCGAGATCCGCACGCCGGCCTCGGCCAGCCGCTCCTGCGCGTCGGCCGGTCCGGGGGCGGAGACGATCGCCGAGCCGGGCGCGCCGCGCGGGGTCAGGCCGCGTTCGGCCAGCCCGGCGCGGTACTGGTCGGCGAGCGCGGTGTTGTGGGCGTGGACGGCGGCCACGCCCAGCTCCTCGATGAGGCCCAGGGACGCCGCGGCGCCGACGTACGCGAAGTGGGCGTGCGGTTCGTCGTAGCGGCGGGCGGTGGCGGCCGGCCGGATCAGGCCGTAGTTGGACTCGCCGATGTCCTCGCCGGCCACCCAGCCGGCGTGCGGCGCCGCCGGCCAGGCGGGGCCGGTGCCGTCCGGGCCGCGGTCGCCGCCGAAGGCCATGAAGGTCGTGCCGCGCGGGCAGAGCAGCCATTTGAACGCGCCGCAGACCAGGAAGTCGTAGTCGGTGGCGGCCAGCGGCAGCCAGCCGGCGGCCTGGGTGGCGTCGAGGTAGGTGAGCGCCCCGTGGGCCGCCGCGGCCTCGCGCACCGCCGCGAGGTCGGCGATCCGGCCGTCGAGCGACTGCACGGCGCTGAAGGCGACCAGGGCCGTGCCGGGGCGCACCTCGTCGGCCAGTGCCTCCAGCGGAACGGTGCGCAGGGTGAGGTCGGGGTGGGTGCCGAGCGGGTTGACCAGGGAGCTGAAGTCGCCCTCGGGGGCGAGGACTTCGCTGCCGGGCGGGAGCGAGGCGGCGACGGCCGCGGACTGCACCGCGACCGAGCTGCCGATGGCGACGCGCTCGGCGGGGATGCCCAGCAGCCGGGCGAAGGCGGCCCGGGCGGCGGCCGGCGCGGCGAAGTAGTCGCGGCCCATCGTGCCGTAGGAGGTGGCTTCCTCGACGGCCGCGCGCAGGGCGTCGGCGCTGCGCCGTGGAAGCAGTCCGCTGGAGGCGGAGTTCAGATACGTCGTCTCGGGCGCGAATTCGGCCCCGCCGAGTGGCTCATGTCGCTGCATGTCCCCCACTGTGCTCGGCGGGGCACGCTCCGTCCACGGTGTTCCGGTCCGTGGTCGCGCCCGGTCGGCCGCCGGCCGGCGGTCAGTGGCCGGGCACCGCGCAGCCGTCCGGCCCGCAGACCTCCGCGTCGCCGGCCGGCACGATCTCCACCACACCGTCGGCGTGCGCCCGCTCCAGGGCCTCCCGGAAGACCTCGGCGGGCTGGCCGCCCGATATGCCGTAGCGGCGGTCGATGACGAAGAACGGGACGCCGGTGGCGCCGAGCTCGGCCGCCGCGCGCTCGTCGGCGCGCACCTCCCGGGCGTAGGCGTCGGGGTCGGCGAGCACCCGGGCGACCTCGTCGGCGGGCAGTCCGGCGCCGGTGGCGAGCTCGGCGAGGACGGCGGGGTCGCCGAGCGGCCGGGCCTCGGCGAAGTTGGCGCGGTAGAAGGCGTCGAGCAGCGCCTCCTGGCGGCCGTGCGCCGCGCCGAGGTGCAGCAGGCGGTGCAGGTCGAAGGTGTTGCCGTGGATGCGGTCGGAGCGGTAGCCGAGGCCCTCCTGGGCGGCCGCGGCGGCGACCCGGGCCTCCATCTGCTCGGCCTGGGCACGGCTGACGCCGTACTTGGCGGCGAGCATGTCGAGCACCGGGACGTCCGAGGCGGGCGGCGCCTTCGGGTCCAGCTCGAAGGAGCGGTGCACCACCTCGACCTCGTCGCGGTGCGCGAACGCAGCGAGCCCGGCCTCGAAGCGGGCCTTGCCGATGTAGCACCAGGGGCAGGCGATGTCGGACCAGATTTCGACGCGCATGTGCTGACTTTCCTCGTCGGGACGTGTGCTGCGTGCAACCGCGGGGGGCGCCGGGCTATTCCGCGGGTACCGTCCGGACATGACCTCGCCACAGGGATTCCTCGGGTTCTGGGAGACGACCGGCTCCGCGAAGACCTTCACCCACCCGCTCGATCCGGCCCTGCTGGACGCCTACGTACCGCGTCGGGCGCGGGTGCTGGACTACGGCTGCGGCTACGGGCGGCTGACCGCCGAGCTGGCGGGGCTGGGGTACCGGGGCGTGTGCGGGGTGGACGTCTCGGCGGCGCTGATCGCGCGGGGGCGGCGGGAGCACCCGGAGCTGGACCTGCGGCGGCACGCCGGGCTGCCGCTGCCGTTCGAAGCCGGGTCCTTCGACGCGGCGCTGCTGTTCGCGGTGCTCACCTGTGTGCCCACAGACGCGGACCAGGAGGCGATCACCGGGGAGCTGGGGCGGCTGGTGCGGCCGGGCGGGGTGCTGTACGTGAGCGATGTGCCGCTGCAGGAGGACGCGTTCAACCAGGAGCGGTACCGGCGGTTCGCGGCCCGGTACGGCACGTTCGGGGTGTTCGAGACGCCCGACGGCGGGGTCTTCCGGCACCACGCCCCGGATCGGCTGCGCGGGCTGGTGCGGGCGGCGGGCTTCTCGGTGGTGGCGGAGCGGTCCGGGTCGGTGGGGACGCTGGACGGGCGGCGGGCCGAGCGGCTGCAGCTCATCGCCCGGAGGACGGCGGATCCGGCGGCCGCCGCTGCGGACCGTCCGGAGCCGGGCCGGTCAGGTCCAGCGCCAGAGTGAGGTGGGTGGCGTCGGGCGCGGGGCGGCGGTCCGGGTCGGGGCGCCAGCCGAGCCGGTCGTAGAAGGCGCGGGCGCGGTGGTTGTGCCAGAGGACGTCGAGGACGGCGCGGGAGAATCCGGCCGTGCGCCAGGCGCGTAAACAGGCGGTGTGCAGGGCACGGCCGACGCCGGTGCCCCAGTGGGCGGGGGCGACGTGCAGCTGGTGGAGCGTGACGGTGGGGCGGGCGGTGCCGGTGCGCGGGGCGTTTCCCCGCGCCGTGGAGGCGTCGGGGAGGTAGGCGGCGGCGCCGACGACCGTGCCGTGCTGTTCGGCGCAGAGCGCGGGGGTGTCGGCGCGGTCCAGGACCCGGGCCCAGGCGTCGTGCCAGCGGGCCTGTTCGGCCGGGGTGTCGAAGGGCGTGCCGGGGTGGCGGGCGCGGTGGTACGCGGCGCGGGCGCCGGCGTGCAGGGCGGCGATCGCCGTCAGGTCCGCGTGGGTCGCGCCGCGGACCCGGAGGGCGGTCGTCTCGGGGGCCGGGCACACGCCGGGCCTCACCCGCCCTCGGGGCGGCCGTCGATCCGGCGCGGCAGCCCGAGGGGGTTGCCGTCGCGGAGTTCGGGCGGCAGCAGGGCGGGCGGGGTGTCCTGGTAGACGACCGGCCGCAGCCAGCGTTCCACGGCGGTGCCGCCGACGGAGGTGGCGGTCGAGGTGGTGGCCGGGTAGGGGCCGCCGTGGTGCTGGGCGGGGGCGACCGCGACGCCGGTCGGCCAGCCGTTGACGACGACCCGGCCGGCGAGCGGGGTGACCCGGGCGAGCAGCCGGGCGCCGAGGCCGCCGCCGTCGGCGCCGTCCCCGTCGGTGCCGGCGACCTCCGCGTCGCCGAGGTGGAGGGTGGCGGAGAGGTTCCCGGGCAGGCGGGCGAGGACGGCTCCGATCTCGGCCTCGTCGGTGTAGCGGGCGACGACGGTGACCGGGCCGAAGCACTCCTCCAGCAGCAGGTCGTGCGGGCCGTCGGCGGTGAGGCGGGCGGCCGGCACGGTGAGGAAGCCGGCGCTGACGGTGTGCTCCCCGCCGGCGCCCGGGGTCACCGGGGCCTCGACGTCGGGCAGTTCGGCGCGGCCGCGGACGCCGCCGAGGAACGCCTCGCGCATCCGCCGGTCGAGCAGGACCCCGGCCTCGGTGTCGCTGACCGCGTCGGTCAGCGAGGTCAGCAGCCGGTCCCCGGCCGGCCCGGCGGGCGCCAGCACCAGTCCGGGCTTGACGCAGAACTGGCCGGTGCCCAGGGTCATCGAGCCGGCCAGCCCGGCGCCGATCTGCTCGGCGCGTTCGGCGGCGGCGGCCTCGGTGACCACGACCGGGTTGAGGCTGCCCAGCTCGCCGTGGAAGGGGATCGGGTGCGGGCGGGCCGCGGCCGCGTCGTACAGGGCGCGGCCGCCGCGCACCGAGCCGGTGAAGCCGGCCGCGGCCACCAGCGGGTGGCGGACCAGGTCGAGCCCGGCCTGGAAGCCGTGGACGAGGTGCAGCACGCCGGCCGGCAGCCCGGTCTCGTCGGCGGCGCGGCGCAGCAGCGCGGCGCACAGTTCGGAGGTGGCCGGGTGGTCCGGGTGGGCCTTGACGACGACCGGGCAGCCGGCCGCGAGGGCGCTGGCGGTGTCGCCGCCGGGGACGGAGAAGGCCAGCGGGAAGTTGCTGGCGGAGTAGACCGCGACCACGCCCAGCGGGATCTTGTGGCGGCGCAGGTCGGGCCGGGGCGGGGTGAGGCCGGGGTCGGCGTGGTCGATCCGTACGTCGAGGAACGCGCCCTCTTCGACGAGGTCCGCGAAGGACCGCAACTGGTAGGTGGTACGGGCGAGTTCGCCGGTGAGCCGGCCGGGGCCGAGCGCGGTCTCGGCGTCGGCGGCCTCGATGACCGCCTCGCCCGCCTCGTCGAGCAGGCCGGCGGCGCGGCGCAGCAGTGCGGCGCGCACCCCGCGGTCGGCCAGCGCGTCCCGGACGGCGTGCGCGGCGCGGACCGCGCTGTCCACCTCGGCCGCTGTGGCCTCCACCGCAACCTGCTCCCGCCGCTTCCCGGTTCGGGGGTCGACACTCCAGACTGGTGCTGCCGCTGCCGCTGCCACCGTGCATTCCTCCCGGGTGATGCCGTGCCGAGCTCGTACTGCGTCGTGCCGCGTGGTCCTGCGTCGTGCGGGCCCGTCGCCGTGAGGGGTCCGGAACGTCCGCTCCCGGGCGTGGTGCCCGGTTTCCGGAGGCGCCCGGACCTTGCAGCGGACCGGACACCGTTCGATATGCTGAACGTCGTCCCAGATCTTGAACAATCGGGACTCTATGGCTGTCCGAACAGAGGGGTCAAGGGCGATGTCAGCTGCCGATTCCGGAGGATCGCAGGTCAAGTCCGCCGTGCGGACGGTGGAGCTCCTGGAGTACTTCGCGGGCAGCCCCGGTATGCACTCCCTCGCCTCCGTCCAGGAAGCCGTCGGCTACCCCAAGTCCAGCCTCTACATGCTGCTGCGCACCCTCGTCGACCTCGGCTGGGTGGAGACCGACGCGACCGGCACCCGCTACGGCATCGGTGTCCGCGCGCTGCTGGTCGGCACGTCGTACATCGACGGCGACGAGGTGGTGGCGGTGGCCCGGCCGACGCTGGACCGGCTCTCCGACGACACCACCGAGACCATCCACCTCGCCCGCCTCGACGGCACCAACGTGGTCTACCTCGCCACCCGGCAGTCGCAGCACTACCTGCGCCCGTTCACCCGGGTCGGCCGGCGGCTGCCCGCGCACTCCACCTCGCTGGGCAAGGCGCTGCTCGCCACGTACACCGACGACCAGGTGCGGGCGATGCTGCCGCCGGCCCTCGCGCAGCTGACCGAGCACACGATCACCGACCGCGAACAGCTCATCGAGGAGCTGCACGCGGTGCGCGAGCAGGGGTACGCGGTCGACCGCGAGGAGAACACCCTGGGCCTGCGCTGCTTCGGCATGGCGATCCCCTACCGCACCCCGGCCCGGGACGCGATCAGCTGCTCGGTGCCGGTGGCCCGGCTGACCCCGGCCCATGAGCAGATGATCAAGGACACCCTGTTCGACGCCCGCGACCGGCTGGCCCTGGCGACCCGGCGACTGTGAGACGTCCTTCCCGCCCCGACCGCCACGGTCACCGCCCCGGACGGGCCGGGCTCCGCCTGAGGGGCGGCCGCTGGGTGCACCTGATACTGGGCGGCGCGCTCCTGATGCCGTTCTACCTGGTGGCCTCGGTCGTCACCCCGCTGTTCTGGCCCGGCGCCGACCCGCTGCGCCAAGTGGCCGTGCAGTTCACCGCGTTCGGCTGCGCGCTGCCGCTCGCCGCGGTGGCCGGGCTGCTCTTCCCGCTGCTGCGCCCGCTGGAGGTGGCCGCCGTACGGTCCCTGTGCGGGGTGCCCGGGGAGCGGCTGGCGGACGGACCGGCGCTGACCTGGGCGGCCCGGCGGCGCAGCGCGCTGTGGTTCGTGGCGCATCTGACGGCCGGCGGCATCGTCAGCGGCATGACCCTGACCGCCCCGCCCGCCGCGGTGGTGCTGCTGGTACTGCCGTTCTCCGCGCCCCTCCGGGACTCCGTACCGGCCTGGACGCGGGACCTGCCCGGCGTGCTCGGCCCGCTCGCCGGGCTGGGGCTGCTGGGCCTCGTCCTCGGCACCGCCTGGGTGGCCGGCGCCCTGCTGGCCCGCTGCGCGCCGCCGCTGCTGGGGCCCACCCCCGCCGACCGGCTGGCCGCGGCCGAACGCCGCGCCGCCGACCTGGCGTCCCGCAACCGGCTGGCCCGCGAACTGCACGACGCCGTGGGCCACGCGCTCAGCGCCGTCACCCTCCAGGCGAGCGCGGCCCGCCGGGTCCTGGACGCGGATCCCGAGTTCGCCCGCCGGGCACTGGCCGCCATCGAGGACACCACCCGCGCCGCGGTCGCCGAACTGGACACCGTGCTGGGCCTGTTGCGCGAGGAGGACGGCTCCGACCCGACGCTGCCCGCGCCCACCCTGGACGCCCTGGAGGCGCTGCTGGACCGGACCCGGGCGGCGGGCGTGCCGGTCGAGGCGACCGTGCGCGGCCGCTGCGCCGGGCTGCCGCCGGTGGTCTCCCGGGAGGCGTACCGCATCGTGCAGGAGGGCCTCGGCAACGTCCTGCGGCACGCCGGACCGGTGCCGGTCCGGCTGCAACTCGGCGTGGACGACGGGGAGTTGACGCTTCGACTGGAGAATGCGCTGGCCGCGGCGGCACCGGAGGCGGCGCCCCGGGTGAACAGCGGACGCGGCCTGCGGGGCATCACGGAGCGCGCCCGGCTGCTCGGCGGGGAGGCGACCGCCGGACCGCGGGACGGAACGTGGCGGCTGACCGCCCGGCTGCCACTGGCGGAGACCACGCACGACACGACGGACGACACGGGGAACGGGGCGCCGGGCCGCAGACGGGCCGGGCCGGAGGGGGACGCACCATGACACAGGAACCGGCCACGGAGCCGTCGGCGGAGCGGGACGAGCCGCCGCGCACCCCGCCGCCGCTGCGCATCGTCCTCGCCGACGACGAGCGGATGGTGCGCACCGCGCTGCGCGCGATCCTGGGCGCCGAGCCCGACCTGGAGGTCGTCGGCGAGGCGTCCACCGGAGCCGAGGCGGTGCCGCTGATCCGGTCGCTGCGCCCGGACGTGGTGCTGATGGACGTGCGGATGCCGGAGATCGACGGGATCCGGGCGACCGAGCAGGTGCTCGCCGGGATGCCCGAGCCCCCGCGGATCATCGTCGTGACGACCTTCGAGAACGACTCCTACGTCTACGACGCGCTGCGCGCCGGCGCCAGTGGCTTCCTGCTCAAACGGTCCGGCGCGGACGAACTGGTGCAGGCGGTACGGCTGGTGGCGCGCAGCGACTCGCTGCTGTTCCCGGCCGCGGTGCGCCGGCTGGCCGCCCGGCACGCCGGGCAGCGGGCCGCGGAGGACACCGCCCGGCGGCTCCGGTCCCGGCTGTCGGACCGGGAGGGGGCGGTGCTGCGGCTGATGACCGCGGGCCTGACCAACGCCGAGATCGCCGATCGTCTGGGGGTGGGCCCCGCCACGGTGAAGACCCATGTGGCGGGGGTGCTGGCCAAACTCGGCGTGCGGGACCGCACCCAGGCCGTCATCACGGCGTACGAGTGCGGGTTCGTCCGCCCTACGGCCCCTCCCCCGGCCGGCCCCTGAGCGCGGCCAGCGCCTCCCGTACGGCGGTCAGGTCGTCGTTGCCGGCCAGGCCCGCGTGGTACAGGCGCAGCTCGTCGGCGCCCAGGCGGGCCGCGTGGGCGGCGTCGGCGGCGAGGGTGCGGGGGCTGCCGCCCATGCCGGAGACGATGGTGAGGTTGGCGGCGACCGTCGCGGCGGCGGGGCGCGGGCCGGCGAACGGGCCGAGCACCGCGGCGCGGGCCGCGGCGCCGCCGGTGCAGGGCAGGACCACGCCGTCCGCGTCGGCCAGCGCCTGTGCCGGGTCCACCCCGGGGTTCGCGCCGCAGCGGTGGGCGGCGGGATCGGCGTGCAGCAGCACCCGGAAGCCGTCCGGCGCGGCCGCCCGTACGGCGCCCACCACCGCGCGCCGCAGCCTCCGGGCGGCGCGGTCCCGCCAGGTGCGCAGCACACCCGCCGGCTCCGCGCCGAGCAGGGCCTCGACGGCGGCCCACTCCCCCTCCCGGTCCGTCGGCGCGGCCGCCGGGGAGGCCGTGCCCGCCGACCAGAGCGGCTCCAGGGCGCGCACCACCGCCGCCCTCAACTCCTCGGCGGACGCGCCCAGTCGGCGGTACCCCTCGGCGCAGACCGGGCAGAAGCAGACCGACATCAGGTACTGGGCGGCGCCGGAGAGCGGCACCCCGGCGATCTTGTCGTGGGCGTGCAGATGGGCCAGCCCGTACCAGCCGCAGGACTCCAGTTCCGTACCGCGGGCGCCCGGGCGGACCGCGGCCTCGGCGGCGAGGTCGACGAGGTAGCCGCGCACCTCGGGCCGGGCGATGCACGGCGCCCACGGGTAGGCGTCGCCGTAGGCGTTGCGGACCACGACGGACGGATGCTCGGCGCCCAGGCGGGAGTTGTGCGCCAGGACGACCCAGCTGTGCACCTCCAGGCCCGCGTCGGCCAGCGCCCGGGCGGCCGCGCCGAAGGGGTCCGGGCCGGCCACCCAGTCCGGGGTGTAGGGGCAAAGCTCCCGGCCGGCCCAGCGGGCGGGGTCCGGCGGGTAGAGGACGGCGGAGTGCCGGGCGGTGACGATGCGCTGGCGCGGGTGGCGCGGGGTGAGGGCGCGGGTGGAGTGGTAGGCGGCGGCCAGGGCGACCTGGTCGATGCCGAGACCGGCGAGGCGTGCGGGGGCGTCCGGGTCGCCGATGACGTCCCAGGGGTAGAGGAAGGCGGCGGCGCGCATCAGGCGCCGGTCCCGGGTGCCGCCGCGACCAGCGCCAGGCCGCGGTCGAGCAGTTCGGCCAGCTGCTCCAGATGTGCGGGGGACGGTGCGCTCAGCGGGGGCCGGACCTCGCCGACGTCCGGGCCGCGCAGCCGGACACCCGCCTTGACCAGCGAGACGGCGTAGCCGCGGCCCTGGTTGCGGAGTTCGACCAGCGGCCGGTAGAAGCCGTCCAGCAGCCGCTGCACGGTCTCCTGGTCGCCGGTGGTGAGCGCCCGGTGGAAGGCGAGGGCGATCTCGGGGGCGAAGGCGAAGACGGCGGAGGAGTAGAGGCGCACCCCCAGGCCCAGGTAGGCGGGGCCGGTGAGTTCGGCGGTGGGCAGGCCGTTGAAGTAGAGGAAGTCCTCGCCGGGGGCCTCGGTGCGGACCGCGCTGATGATGCGCTGCAGCAGATCGAGGTCGCCCAGGCCGTCCTTGAGGCCGATGATGCCCGGGGTGCGGGCCAGGGCGGCGACGGTGGACGGGGCGAAGACGGCGTTGTCGCGCTGGTAGACGATGACCGGCAGCGGGGTGGCGGCGGCGAGTGCGGTGTAGTGCCGCAGCAGGCCGTCCTGCCCGGCGACGACGAGGTAGGGCGGCATGGCGAGCAGTCCGTCGGCGCCCGCCCGGTGGGCGAGGCGGGCGAAGTGGGCGGCGAGCGCGGTGCCGTAGCCGGTGCCGGCGATCACCGGGACCCGGCCGGCGGCCTCCTCGACCGCGGCCGCGACGCAGTCGGCGAACTCCTCGGGGCCGAGCGCGTGGAACTCGCCGGTGCCGCAGCAGGCGAAGACCGCGGCCGCGCCCGCGTCGATGCCGCTTCGCACGTGGGCGCGGAAGGCCGTCAGGTCCGGGGCGCCGTCGGGGCCGTACGCGGTCACCGGGAAGAACAGCGGTCCGTCGAGGCGGTCGGCGAGCCGGGGGCCGGCCGCGGTGGGAGGAGGGTGTGCGGTCACTGGGCTCTCCCTGCCATGCCTGCACGTTTCGATACGTGCACGTCTCTGATCGACGTCCATATTTCTGAACGAGCGTCACGCTAGAGCAGCCGCCCCACACCGGTCAAGGGTGCCCAACTTCCCTGACATCAGCGGGATTACAAGCCGATTTACCCGATCCGTCACATGTCTTGACCGGCCATGGTGGCCTCCCTAGCGTGTGGCGTCCACGGACATGAACGCGGTTCCCGTCCGTGCCGTACCGGAGCCGTCCGGCCCACCCCACCGCCCGAGGAGCCCACCGCCCATGACCGCACCCCGCACCGTCCTGCTCACCGGCGCCGCCGGCGGGCTCGGCACCCTGATGCGCGAACTGCTGCCGCCCTACGGGTACCGGCTGCGCCTGTTCGACCAGCGCCCCATCGAGAACACCGCGGGCGAACCGGAGGCCATCACCGCCGAGTTGGCCGACAAGGAGGCGCTGCGCGAGGCGGTGCGCGGGGTCGACGCGATCGTCCACCTCGCCGGGATCTCGCTGGAGGCCCCGTTCGAGAAGATCCTGCGCGCCAACATCGAGGGCACCTACCACCTCTACGAGGCGGCGCGCGAGGCGGGCGTCCGCCGGATCGTCTTCGCCTCCTCCAACCACGCGGTCGGCTTCACCCCGCGCCCGGCCGACGGCTCCGGCGCGATCCCGGTGGACACCCCGCGCCGCCCGGACACCTACTACGGGCTGTCCAAGGGGTTCGGCGAGGACCTCGCCTCGCTCTACTGGGACCTGCACGGCATCGAGACCGTGTCCATCCGGATCGGCTCCTGCTACCCGGAACCGACCACGGTGCGGATGCTGTCGATCTGGCTGAGCCCGGCCGACGCGGCCCGGCTGCTGCACGCCGCGCTCACCGCGCCGGACGTCGGCCACACCGTCGTCCACGGCTCCTCCGCCAACACCCGCCTGTGGTGGGACCTGTCGTCCGCGCGGGCCCTCGGGTACGAGCCCAGGGACGACTCCGAGCCGTACGCCGCGGAACTCCTCGCCGCCCAGGGCGCGCTGGACCCCGGCAATCCGGAACACGCCCACCTCGGCGGCGCCTTCTGCACCGATCCGCCCCGATGGCCGTACTGAGCGCCGGCCGCCGGCCCGGGCGGTGCGCGCGTGGTACGGACCACGGCACGGAACCCGCGCCGCCCACGTGGCGTCCTGGTCTGTGTGCCGGCACACCGCTGGGCACGCACACACGCGCAGGAACGAGGAACGCATCATGGGCATCGTCAGCTGGCTCGTACTGGGGCTGATCGCGGGCATCATCGCCAAGGTCCTGCTGCCGGGGCGGGACCCGGGCGGGATCGTCGGCACGACCCTGATCGGCATCGTGGGGTCCTTCATCGGCGGCTGGCTGTCCACCAAGTTCCTGCACCGCCCGATACCGAAGGACTTCGGCGAACCGTCCATGTGGATCGCCTCGGTCGCCGGTGCGCTGGTCCTGCTGATCGCCTACCGGCTGCTGTTCGGCAACTCCCGCGACCGGCGGTGAGGCGGTGGACGGTGCGGCGGACGGTGGTCAGACGGCCGGGCGGCCGTCCGGCCGCGGGTAATGGAACCGCAAAGGCGGACCGATCGTTGGTCCCGGCATGACCGCTATGACTCCTGGCTCGAACCTCCCGCTCACCGCCGTGCGGGTCGCGGTGGACGTCACCGCCCCCGTACGGCTGGACGTGTCGGGCCTGCTGCTCGGCGCCGACGGCAAGGTGCGCTCCGACGACGACTTCGTCTTCTACAACCAGCCCACGGGCCCCGGTGTGACGTACTCCGCGGCGGCCGGCGGCGACACCATCACGGTGGACACCGCCGCGGTGCCCGACGCCATCGAGAAGATCGTGGTCACCGCGAGCCCGGACGCGCCCGGCGCGACCTTCGCGGGCACCGAGCCGACCGGCACGGTCCGCAACGCCGACGACGGCAGCCTGATCGCCACCTTCACCCCGCCGCGGCTGGGCGCGGAGACCGCGCTGGTGGTCGTCGAGATCTACCGCCGGGCCGGGGCCTGGAAGGTCCGCGCGGTCGGCCAGGGCTACGCCGACGGCCTGGCGGGGATCGCCACCGACTTCGGCGTGAGCGTCGAGGAGCCCGCCGCCCCGGCCGCCGCCCCCGCCGCACCGGCCGCTCCCCCGGCCCCAGCGGCCCCGCCCGCACCGGCCGCTCCCCCGGCCCCGGCCGGCCAGTGGGGCCCGCCCGCCGGCACCCCGGCCCCGGTCTCCCCGCCCGCGGCCGCCGCGCCCGCCGCCCCGGCACCCGGCTCCGGGAAGGTCAACCTCGACAAGGGCCGGGTCAGCCTGCAGAAGAACCAGACCGTCTCGCTGGTCAAGGGCGGCCGCCCGCTGCTCGGCTCGGTCCGGATGGGCCTCGGCTGGGAGCCCGCCTTCCGCGGCAAGAACATCGACCTGGACGCCTCCGTCATCGCCTACGGCCCGGACCGCAAGAAGATCGACAACTGCTTCTTCGGCAAGCTGATGATCCTCGGCGGCGCGATCCAGCACTCCGGCGACAACCTCACCGGCGAGGGCGCCGGCGACGACGAGGCGATCACCGTCCACCTCGGCGGGGTGCCCCCGGAGGTGACCGGCCTGGTCTTCGTCGTGAACTCCTTCTCCGGCCAGAAGTTCTCCGACGTCGCCAAGGCCTACTGCCGCCTGCTGGACGCCCAGAACGGCGAGGAACTGGTCCGCTTCGACCTCACCCACGGCGAACCGCGCACGGGCGTGATGATGGCCAAACTGATCCGCCAGTTCTCCGGCGAGTGGGAGATGACCGCCATGGGCGAGTTCGTCGACGCCCGCACGGTCCGGGGGATGGTCAAACCCGCGGGTCAGGCACTGTGAGCCCGGCGACCCGCGCCAGCCGCTCGTACGACTCGGCCAGCGCCGCGCGGTCGTAGGTGCTGGTGGTGACCAGCACCTCGTCCGCGCCGCTGCGGTCGATCAGCGTGCCGAGGGCGTCGGCCACCTGCTCCTCCGTGCCGTGGACGTGCCCGCGCAGGGCGTCCTCGTAGAAGCCGCGCTCACGGTCGGACATGCCGGCCGTGGCCGCCGGGCCGTCCTCGGCGGGCCGCAGCGGCGGGAAGACGCCGTGGGTGCGGGAGTACGCCAGCGAGCGGGCCTCCGGCAGCAGCAGCCGGCGCGCCGCCGCCTCGGTGTCCGCCACCGCCACCGTCCCGGAGACGACCACGTACGGGCGCTCCCACAGCGGCGAGGGGCGGAAGTCCTGGCGGTAGCCGTCGATGGCGTCCAGCATCCTCTGCCGGCCGCGGACATCGCCGATGACCAGCGCCAGCCCGGCCGCCGCGGCGATCCGCGCGCCGGCCCCGGTCGCCAGGACGAACGCCGGGATCCGCAGGCCCTCCGCGGGCCGCGCGTGGACCTGCGGATGGGCGGTCTGCCCACCGGTGAAGTAGCCGATCAGCTCGGCGAGTTGCGCACCGAAGTCCTCGGTGGCGTCCTTGTCCGTGCCCAGGGCGCGGCGGATCCCGCCGGTGAAGCCGACCGACCGGCCGAGCCCCATGTCGATCCGGCCGGGGAAGAGCGACTCCAGCACCCCGAACTGCTCGGCGACCACCAGCGGCCGGTGGTTGGGCAGCATCACCCCGCCGGTGCCGACCCGGATCCGGGACGTCGCGGCGGCCACCGCGGCGGCGAGCACGGTCGGCGCGGAGCCGGCCACGCCGGGCACGCTGTGGTGCTCGGAGACCCAGAAGCGGTGGTAGCCGAGCTCCTCGACGCGGCGGGCCAGCGCCACCGTGTCCCGCAGGGCGGCCGCCTCCGGGTGCCCTTCCCTGGTGCGGGAGCGGTCCAGGACCGAAAATTGTGTCGTCCGTGTCGTCGAGTTCACCACCCCTGCTTCAACGTCCCGCCGCCCCCAGGATTCCCGTCCCGCCCGCCGGCCGCGGAAGGAGCCTTCGCGATGGCGCAGCAGCAGCCGCAGACCGGCCCGGCCGGGGCCGCCGGCCACCCGGACGGCCCAGCACCCGCGCCGGACCTCCCGCCCCGGGTCGCGAAGGTCTACGGCGAGTGGGACCTGGCCACCGTGCCCGCCTTCGCCGGCGGGTTCATCAACTTCGGCTACTGGGCGGAGCTGGGGGACCTGACCGGCCGGCGGCTGACCGAGGCGGACCGGGTGCGCAGCGAGCAGGACCTCTACCGCCTGGTGCTCGGCACGTTCGGCGAGACGCGGGGGCGCGGCGCCCTGGAGGCCGGCTGCGGGCGCGGGCTGGGCTGTGCGCTGGCGCTGCGGGAGTTCGGGCTGGACCCGGTCATCGGTCTGGACGCGCACCCCGACCAGATCGCCCGGGCCCGGGCGGCGCACGCCGAGCTGCTCGCCGGGGACGCGGGCGGCACCGGGCGGCTGATGTTCGTACTGGGGTCCGCCCAGCGGATGCCGCTGACCGCGGACACCGTCGACTGCCTGTACTCCGTCGAGGCGGTCCAGCACTTCCGCTCCCCGGCCGCCTTCGCCCGGGAGGCGGTGCGGGTGCTGCGGCCGGGCGGCCGGCTGGCGCTGACCACGTTCTTCGCCCGCACCGCGGCGGCCGCCCGGGAGCTGCCCGGGCTGCTGCCGCCGTACGCCGACGGGCTGGACGTGCCGCATGTGATCGACGAGTTCGCCGGGACGCTGGCCGCGGCCGGGCTGCGGGACATCACGGTCCGGGCGATCGGTGACGCGGTGTGGGAGCCGTACGACCGGTACATGGCCCAGCAGCCCGAGCTCTCCGACGACGAGTGGCCGCGCCGCTATCTGACGGCGTACGAGACCGGGCTGCTGGACTACTACCTGCTCACGGCGGTCGCTCCCCGCCGGGCCGGACGCTAGCGCCGGCGGGGCTGCCGCTTCCAGGGGCCGGTGATGGCCAGCATGATGCCGGGCTCCTGGATGTTGGCGAAGAGGGTGCGGCCGTCCGGGGAGAAGACCGGGCCGGTGAACTCGCTGTACTCGGGCTTCCCGGCGGTGCCGATGTTGAGCTCGTTGCGGGCCAGGGGGTAGGTGCGGCCGTCCTCGGTGGCGCCGAAGAGGTGCTGGACGCCCTCGCCGTCCTCGGCGATGATCAGGCCGCCGTAGGGCGAGACGGTGATGTTGTCCGGGCCGTCGAACGCGCCGTCCTCGCCGGGGTCGGGGTTGACGCCGAGCAGCACCTTCAGGGTCAGGGTCCGCCGCCGCGGGTCGTAGAACCAGACCTGCCCGTCGTGCCGGACCGGGCTCTCCTCGCGGGCGTAGGAGGACACCACGTAGGCGCCGCCGTCCGCCCACCACAGGCCCTCCAGCTTGCGGGCGCGGGTGATCTCGCCGTCCTTGAACTGCTTGCGGACGGAGGTGGTCCGGGCGTCGCGGTCGGGGACGTCGATCCAGTCGACGCCGTAGACGGTGCCGGGCCGGGTGGCGCGGGAGAGGTCGTCGACGAACCGGCCGCCGGAGTCGAAGCACTTGAACGCCTGGAGCACACCGGCGTCGCCGGCGAGGGTGCGGAGCCGGCCGCGGCCGTGGTGGAAGCCCTGCGGCGGGGTCCAGCGGTAGAAGAGGCCGTTGGGGCCGGCGGCGTCCTCGGTCAGGTAGAGGTGGCCGCGCCGGGGGTCGACGACGACGGCCTCGTGGGCGTAACGGCCCAGCGCCTTCACGGGCTCGGGGTCGCGGCCGGCCCGCCGGTCGTGGGGATCGACCTCGAAGACGTAGCCGTGGTCCCTGGTCATGCCGTGCTCGCCGGCCTTGTCCTCGGTCTCCTCGCAGGTGAGCCAGGTGCCCCAAGGAGTGGTGCCGCCCGCGCAGTTGGTGGAGGTACCGGCTATGCCGACCCATTCGCCGACCGGGGTGCCGTCCTGGGCGACCTCGACGACGGTGCAGCCGCCGGCCGCGGCCGGGTCGTAGACCAGCCCCTCGGCGAGCGGCACCGGGTGCGGCCAGTTGGCGCGCGGGCCCTTCAGCTCGTGGTTGTTGACGAGGAGGGTGGTGCCGCGGTGCCCGGCGAAGGTGCCGGTGCCGTCGTGGTTGGACGGAGTGGACTCACCGCTGTCCAGCGTGGTGACGCCGGAGTGGGTGACGATCTTGTACGAGAACCCGGCGGGCAGGGCGAGGATGCCGTCCGGGTCCGGCAGGAGCGGGCCGTAGCCGGCCGGGTGGCCGGGGCCGTCCGCCCCGCCGTCCGCGGCCCGTGCCGCGTCCGCGGCGAGCGCGCCGGGCGCGGTGGCCAGTACGCCGGCGCTGCCGGCCAGCGCGACCCCCGCGCCGGCGAGGGCGGAACGCTTGGCGAAGTCTCTCCGGGTGAGCGGCATTGTCATCTCCTGGACGGCCGGTTCTACTCCCCTGTGCCTGCGCCGCACACGGTGTCGTGCGCCGCCGAACTCCAGTTGAACGCGGCGCGACATCCAGGAAGCAGTTGGGGCCGGTCCGGGGGCGGGGATCCCGCCCGCGGACCGGCCCCGCGGAGCTCACTTCAGTGCGACTGCCGGGAGCGCGCCTTGAACGCGGCCTTGCGGGCCTCCTTGGCGGCCTTCTTGTCCGGGTGCAGCCGGCCCATGGCCTCCAGGACGTCGGCGGTGGCCGGGTGGTCCACCCGCCAGACGGCGTCGAAGAAGCCGCTGTGCTGCTCGGTCAGGCCCTGGACCAGGTCCCGCAACTCGGCCTCGGCGCCCTCGTCCGCGCCGGCCAGCTGGGCGGCGATGGTGTCGACCGTCAGCCAGAAGATCATGTCCTGGGACGGCTCGGGGATGCCGGGCAGCCCGCGCTCGGCCAGCCACACCCGGGCCAGACCGCCCAGCTGCCGGTCGTCGAGCACCTCGCGCAGCGCGGCCTCGGCGTCCGGGGCGACCAGCGAGAGGGTCTGCTGGGCGGCGAGCCGGCGGCGCGGAGCGCCCTCGTCGTCGCCGCGGGCGGCGCCGAGCAGCTCGCGGGCGGCGTCCAGCGGGCCGCGGGCGGCGAGCCACTGCTCGGACTCGGCCTGGGCGTGCGCCTCGGGGTAGTCGGGCAGCGCGTCGAGGAGGACGTCGGCGCCCTTGCCGGTGAGGTCGCCGACCGCCGGGGCGTCGGCGCCCGCGTCCAGCAGCCGGGCGCGGACCGCGTAGACGCCGAGCGGGGTGAGGCGGACCAGGCCGTAACGGGAGACGTCCTCGTCGGTGAGCGGTTCGGCCGCCCTGACCGTCTCGCCGTCCTCGTCCAGTTCCTCGATGAGCGCCTCGTCGACCGGCCGGTACGCGACCAGGCCGATCGGCTCCAGCACCCGGAACTGGTCGTCCAGGCGCATCATCGCCTCGGAGACCTCTTCGAGGACGTCGTCGGTGGGCTCGTCCATGTCGTCCGGGACGATCATGGAGGCGGCCAGCGCGGGCAGCGGGACGTCCCGGTCGGGACCCTCGGCCAGGGCGGTGAGCAGGTAGAGGTTGCCGAGGATGCCGTCGAGCAGCTCGGCCTCCTCCTCCGGGTTCCAGTCCAGGGCGTCCAGGTCCAGCTCACCGCCCTCGGCGAGCTGGTCGGCGAGATCGGCGAGGTCGGGGGCGGCCGCGTCGGCGAGCACGGTCTCCATGCCGGACAGCCAGATGTCGAGGACGTCCTGCGGGCTGCCGGAGGTGAGCAGGGCGAGCTCCTCGCCGGGGGTGGCGGTGCCGACCGCGGCGTCGTCGGCCTCCCCGGCCCCGTCCTCGGCCGTCCCGTCGATCTCCTCGATCTCGACCAGGCCGGTGTCCACCGCGAGCTGCCACGCCTCGGCGGTGTAGGCGGGGCCGTCCTCGTCGGCGCTCAGGCCGAGGTGCTCGGTGGCGGCGGCCAGCGCGTCGTCGAGGATCTCCCCGCCCGCGCCGACCGGGACGCCCCGCTCGGCCCAGCGGGCGAGCCGGACGGCCCGGGACATCAGGGGGGCGCTGAGCGCGTCCCGGGCCAGTTCCGCTTCGGAGAGCAGCCGCACCGGCGGCAGGGTGGGGCGGTCTGCGGACATCGGGTGCTCAGCTCCTCGGAACGGACTACGGCTGGGGTACCTCCCAGCGCTGGCTGGGGAAGTGCGCCGCCCAGCGTAGACGGAATTCTCCGTATCTCGGGCGGTTCACCCCCGCGCCGCCCATCGGTCACCGGCAGAACCTTGACAACTCCCTTGCCCGCACAAGAGATTGACGCGCGTAGCGTGACGCCGGTCCGGCTCCGCACACACCCTTCCACCCCCCATCTCCCTCGGAGGCATGCATGCCGTCCCGTCGTCCGCTCCGCAGACCAGCCGCCCTCGGCGCGGTGGCCGCGGCCGCCCTCGCCGGCGGACTGCTGACCGCCACCCAGTCCGCCTCGGCGGCCGGCACCCGGATCCACGACATCCAGGGCAGCACCCGAATATCCCCGCTGGCCGGGAAGCAGGTCAGCGACGTCCCCGGTACGGTCACCGCCGTCCGGGCGTTCGGCTCCTCGCGCGGCTTCTGGGTGCAGGACCCGCACCCGGACGACGACCCGGCCACCAGCGAGGCGGTCTTCGTCTACACCGGCAAGGAGACCCCGCAGGTCTCGGTCGGTGACGCGATCACGTTCTCCGGCACGGTCAGCGAGTACTACCCGGGCGGCAAGGACGCCGGCCTGCAGTCCGTCACCGAGATCACCAAGGCGACCTGGAAGACCGGCTCCTCGGGCAACCCGCTGCCGGCCGCCTTCACGCTCAACGCCGGCTCGGTGCCGGATCGTTACGCCCCGGACGCGGGCGGCAAGAGCATCGAGTCGCTGAAGCTGCGCCCCGGCAGTTACGCGCTGGACCGCTACGAGTCGCTGGAGGGCATGCGGGTCGCGGTCGGCGGCGCCCGGGTCGTCGGCCCGACGAACAAGTACCACGAGCTGTGGGTGACCGCCGAGCCGGGCCACAACCGCACACCGCGCGGCGGCACCCTCTACCGCTCGTACGCGGACCCCAACGGCGGCCGGGTGAAGGTGGGTTCGCTGATCCCCTTCTCGCAGACGCCGTTCCCGGTGGCCGACGTCGGCGACACCCTGGCGGGCACCACGGCCGGGCCGCTGGACTACGACAACTTCGGCGGCTACACCCTCCAGGCCACCGAACTGGGCAAGCTCACCGGCCACGGCCCGGCGCCGGAGAACACCCGCAAGCAGAAGTCCGGCGAGCTGGCGGTGGCCACGTACAACGTCGAGAACCTCGCGCCGGACAACCCGCAGGCGAAGTTCGACCGGCTGGCCAGGGCGCTGGTGCACAACCTGGCGGCCCCGGACGTCGTGGCCCTGGAGGAGGTCCAGGACGACAGCGGCGCCAAGGACGACGGCACGGTCACCGCCGGCAGCACCCTCAAGAAGCTCACCGACGCGATCAAGGCGGCCGGCGGCCCGGCGTACGCGTGGCGGCAGATCGACCCGGTCAACGACCAGGACGGCGGCCAGCCGGGCGGCAACATCCGGACGGCGTTCCTGTTCAACCCGGCGCGGGTGTCCTTCACGGACGTCAAGGGCGGCGACGCCACCACCCCGGTCACGGTGGTCGGTGACCACGGCCGGGCCGCGCTGTCCGCCTCCCCGGGCCGGATCGCGCCGGCCGACCCGGCGTGGAAGACCAGCCGCAAGCCGCTGGCCGGGCAGTTCTCGCTCAAGAGCCGTCCGGGCAGCCGGATCTTCGTGATCGCCAACCACTTCAACTCCAAGGGCGGCGACCAGGGCCTGGACAGCCGTTTCCAGCCCCCGGTCCGCTCCTCGGAGACCCAGCGCACCGCCCAGGCGAAGCTGGTGAACGCCTTCGTCAAGGACCTGCTGGCCAAGGATCCCGAGGCGGACGTGGTGGTGGCCGGTGACCTCAACGACTACCAGTTCTCGCCGGCCCTGAAGAACCTCACCGCCGGTGGCGTCCTGACGGACCTGGTGAAGGGGCTGCCGGCCGCGGAGCGCTACGGCTACGTCTACAGCGGCAATTCGCAGGTGCTCGACCACATGCTCACCAGCCGCCACCTGACCAGGCCGGACTACGACATCGTGCACATCAACGCCGAGTACGCCGACCAGGCCAGCGACCACGATCCGCAGGTGCTGCGGATCAAGCCGTGAGGCCCGGACTCCCGCCCTCCCGTCACCGCGCGTGACCCGTCCGTCACTCCACTGGCCCACGTCCGGGCGCCGTTCGCGGCCAGGGGTGCGGTACTGGCTACGTAAGAAACATTCGGCGAGACATAGGGAGTCATCATGCCGAAGGCGCAGAACCGTAAGTCGGGCAACAAGGACCGTGCCGCGGAGCGGCGCTCCGACCAGCGGAAGCCGAAGTCGTCGGAGGAGTCCGCGTCCGAGCGGACCCAGGACCTGAAGCGTTCGCGGAATGGCCTGACTGACGCGTGATGGGCCTCAGCAGCCCGGCGGCCGTCGCACCGAGAGGTGCGGCGGCCGCCCCGCGTTTCGCGGGTGCGGAACCACCGGCGGACGCGGCGCCCCAGCCGTCACGCGGCAATCCATCAAGCCATCAACTACATGGCATCACTTAAGAATCGTAAAAGAACAACTAAGTGGACGTGAAAGATGATGGGCCTTCACACTTCCGGCATGGAGAACCCCACCCCCTTCGGCCGTACCGCGGTCGCCATGGTCACCCCGTTCACCGCCGACGGGGAACTGGACCCGGACGGCGCCCAGCGGCTCGCCACCCGGCTCGTCGACGAGGGCGGCTGTGACGCCCTGGTCCTCAGCGGCACCACCGGCGAGTCCCCCACCACCTCGGACGCCGAGAAGGAGACCCTGCTGCGGGCCGTCGCCGAGGCGGTCGGCGACCGGGCGTGGATCACCGCCGGGGTCGGCACCAGCGACACCCGGCACACCGTCGAACTGGCCCGCGCCGCCGAACGGGCGGGCGCGCACGGCCTGTTGGTGGTCACCCCGTACTACTCGCGGCCCCCGCAGGAGGCCGTCGCGCACCATCTGCGCACGGTCGCGGACGCCACCGGGCTGCCGGTGATGCTCTACGACATCCCCGGCCGCACCGGCACCGCGCTGGCCGCGGACACCCTGCTGCGGCTGGCCGGCCACCCGCGGATCGCGGCGGTCAAGGACTGCGGCAACGACCTGCTGAAGTCGGCGAAGGTACTGGCCGCGACGGACCTCGCGTACTACGCCGGCTCCGACGAGCAGATCCTGCCGCTGCGCGCGCTGGGTGGCGCCGGCTGCGTCAGCACGGCCGGCAATGTGGCGCCGCGCGCGGTGCGGGCGGTGCTCGACGCCCACGACGCGGGCGACACCGCCGGCGCGGCCCGCCGCCAGCTCGCCCTGATCCCGCTCATCGAGGCGGTGACCGGATCCGGGACGCCCGGCACGGTCGCCGTGAAGGCGCTGCTGGCGCACCTCGGGCTGCCGGCCGGGCCGGTCCGCGGCCCCCTGCTGGACGCGGACGCCGCGCTCACCAGCCGGCTGGTGGACGCCCTGCGGACTGCCCTGGACCGGACTGCGGACGCGGAGGCTCGGGAAAGTGCGGTGCCGGCGGGGGTACCGGGCTAGCCGGGTACGGGCCGACGCCGGCCGGGGCCGCACCCTCGCCCCGGCCCGCGGCCCCGTCCGCGCCCCGGTCCGTGTTCCCGTCCCGGTCCCCGTGCCCGTTCTCGTCCGGCAGCAGGTCCCGCACCAGCAGCGTCGCGCCGGCCACCGCGCCCGGCATGAGGACGACGGCGAGGAACGGGATCAGGAAGAGCAGCACGAGCGGGGTGCCGAAGCCGACCGCGAGCGCCTTCCGCCCGCGCAGGTGCCGCAGTCGGGCGCGCACCGGGACGTCCCGGCGCTGCATCGCCACCGCGGTCAGCTCGACGGTGAGGAAGAACCCGGAGACGCAGAAGCCGATCGCGGGCACCACGGTCTGGCCGAGGAAGGGCACGAAGCCGAGGACGAACAGCAGGACGCCGAAGCCGGCCGCGCGCAGCAGCACATGGACGCTGTCGCGCAGGGCGAGCGCGATCTCCCGCCACAGCGGCCGGTCCGGGCCGGGCGGGCAGTACCCCTCGCTCTCCTCGACCTGCTCCGAGAGCGACTCGTAGAACGGGTCGCCGATCAGCAGGGTGACCGCCGTGAAGGTCAGCACCGACAGCGTCAGCCCGCCGGCCAGCAGCAGCGCCACGAACACCCCGCGCAGCAGCCCCTGCCAGGGCGAGCCCCAGTCGTCGGCGAACGGCGTCGCCCAGGCGGCGACGTCGCCGGACCAGATGGCCAGCGCGGTGAGCACCCCGGCGTAGAGCACCAGCGCGATCAGCGCCGGGATCAGCCCGAACCCCCACCACCGGCCGTGCCGGGCAACCCAGCGCTGGCCCTCGCCCAGATACCGCATCCCCGCTACAAGATCACGCATGGCGCAAGCCTAGAGGGTGCCCGGCGGGGCGGGGACGGGGCGGGTACGAACGGGAGGGCGGCCCCGCGGAAAGGTGTCCGCCGGGCCGCCCTCCGCTCACCGAGGTGCGCCACCGCCCCGTGGGGGGGCCGGGCCGTCAGCCGGAGTCCGGCCGTCAGTTGTGGCTGTGCAGGATCTCGTTCAGGCCGCCCCAGGTCGCCTTGTTCGGGCGGGCCTCGACGGCGCCGGTGGTGGAGTTGCGGCGGAAGAGGATGTTGTCCGCGCCGGACAGCTCCAGGGCCTTGACGATCTGGCCGTCGGGCAGGGTGACCCGGGTGCCCGCGGTGACGTACAGACCGGCCTCGACGACGCACTCGTCGCCCAGGGCGATGCCGATACCGGACTCGGCGCCGAGCAGGCAGCGTTCACCGATCGAGATGATCTGCTTGCCGCCGCCCGAGAGGGTGCCCATCGTGGAGGCGCCGCCGCCGATGTCGGAGCCGTCGCCGATGACCACGCCGGCGCTGATCCGGCCCTCGATCATGGAGGTGCCGAGCGTCCCGGCGTTGAAGTTGACGAAGCCCTCGTGCATGACGGTGGTGCCGGCGGCGAGGTGGGCGCCGAGGCGGACCCGGTCGGCGTCGGCGATCCGCACCCCGGCGGGCGCGACGTAGTCGGTCATCCGCGGGAACTTGTCGACGCTGGTGACCGCGAGGTGGAGCCCCTCGGCGCGGGCGTTCAGCCGCACCGTCTCCAGCCGGTCCACCGGCACCGGGCCCAGCGAGGTCCAGGCGACGTTCGCCAGCGCGCCGAAGATGCCTTCGAGGTTCTGGCCGTGCGGCTTGACCAGGCGGTGGCTGAGCAGGTGCAGACGCAGGTAGGCGTCGTGCGCGTCCAGCGGCTTGTCGTCGAGCGAGGCGATGACCGTGCGGACGGCCACGACCTCGACCTCGCGGACCGGGTCGGGGCCGATCGCCTTGAGGACGGCCGGGCCCAGCAGGTCGGTGGCGCGCTCGTCGTCCAGGCGCTCGGTGCCGGCCGGGCCGGGGCCCTCGGCGGTCACGGTCACCAGCTCGGGGGCCGGGAACCAGGTGTCGAGAACGGTGCCGTCGGAGGCGACGGTGGCGAGCCCGGCGGCGACGGCGCCGGTGGTGCGGGAGGAGGTAGCAGCATCGGTCATGCTGGAAAACCTAACCGGAGGTCGCCCGGCGAGGCGAACCGGTCTCACCTCTCGGGCCCGGCCCGTACGGTCGCACAACCCGCTTCGTAGGGCCGCACCAGTCCGTGGCCGGCCGCGGGGCCGCTTTCGTCAGTGCGCCCCGTCCAGGTTCAGCACCACGACACCGGCGATCACCAGCAGCACCCCGAGGACCTTCAGCGCGCTGGTGCTCTCCCCCAGGAACACCATGCCGATGGCCGCGATCAGCGCGGTCCCGACGCCGGCCCAGATGGCGTACGCGGTGCCGGTCGTCACGCAATCACGGCCGTGCTGTGCGCGCGGACCCGCGACGTGCGGGTCCGGTCAGGTCCCGATCAGACGTTGAAGCCGAGCGCGCGGAGCTGCTCGCGGCCGTCGTCGGTGATCTTGTCCGGGCCCCACGGGGGCATCCAGACCCAGTTGATCTTCAGCTCGCTGACGATCCCGTCCGTGGCGGACTTCGCCTGGTCCTCGATGACGTCGGTCAGCGGGCAGGCCGCGGACGTCAGCGTCATGTCGACGGTGGCGATGTTGGCGTCGTCGATGTGGATGCCGTAGATCAGCCCGAGGTTGACGACGTCGATGCCCAGCTCGGGGTCGACGACGTCGTACAGCGCCTCGCGGACCTCTTCCTCGGAGGCCGGCTTCGTGGTGGTCGGGGTGTCGGTCATGCGGTCTTCGCCTCCTCGGAGAGGGCCTTGGCCGTGGCGTCCTTCCAGGCCATCCAGCTCAGCAGGGCGCACTTCACGCGCGCCGGGTACTTGGAGACGCCGGCGAACGCCACCGCGTCCTCCAGCACCTCCTCCATGGCGTCATCCGGCTCCACCTGGCCCTTGGACTGCATCAGCTCCAGGAACATCTCCTGGATCTTCTGCGCCTCACCGAGCTCCTTGCCGACCAGGAGGTCATTGAGCACCGACGCACTGGCCTGGCTGATCGAGCAGCCCTGCCCCTCGTAGGACACATCCTCAATCGTCGCGCCGTCGAGCCGGACCCGCAGCGTGATCTCGTCGCCGCAGGTCGGGTTGACGTGGTGCACCTCGGCGTCGCCGTCCCGAAGACCGCGCCCATGGGGGTGCTTGTAGTGGTCCAGGATGACGTCCTGGTACATGGAATCCAGCTTCACGGCTCAGTCAGTCCTCGTCCTCATCCGCTGTGCGTGGTCATCCGAAAAAGTTCCGCACGTGCTCCAGGCCGTCGACCAGGGCGTCGACCTCGGCCGGGGTGGAGTACAGATAGAACGACGCTCGCGTGGTCGCGGGAATTCCGTAGCGCAGGCACACGGGGCGGGCGCAGTGGTGGCCCACCCGGACCGCGATCCCCTGCTCGTCCAGGACCTGCCCGACGTCGTGCGGGTGGATGTCGCCGAGCGTGAAGGAGATCGTCGCCCCGCGGTCCTCGGCCGAGCTCGGGCCGATGATCCGCAGGTCGGGGACCTCCAGCAGCCGCTTGACGGCGTACTCCGTGATCACGTGCTCATGGGCGGCGATCTTGTCCATGCCGATCGAGGAGAGGTAGTCCACGGCCGCGCCGAGGCCGACGGCCTGGGCGATCGGGGGCGTACCGGCCTCGAACTTGTGCGGCGCCGGCGCGTAGGTCGAGGAGTGCATGGACACCGTCTCGATCATCTCGCCGCCGCCCAGGAACGGGGGCAGGTCCTCCAGCAGCTCCTGGCGGCCCCAGAGCACGCCGATGCCGGTCGGGCCGCACATCTTGTGGCCGGTGAAGGCCACGAAGTCGGCCTGCAGCGCCTGCACGTCCAGCACCATGTGCGGGGCGGCCTGCGAGGCGTCGATGCAGACCAGCGCGCCGACCTCCTGGGCCCGGCGGATGATCGTCTCGACCGGGTTGAAGGTGCCCAGGAGGTTGGAGACCAGCGTGAACGAAACGATCTTCGTCCGCTCGGTGATGACCTCTTCGATGTTCGTCAGGTCCAGGCGGCCGTCGTCGGTCAGGCCGAACCACTTCAGCTGCGCACCCGTGCGCTGCGAGAGCAGCTGCCACGGAACGATGTTGGAGTGGTGCTCCATCTCCGTGATGACGATCTCGGTCTCGCGGTCCACGCGGTAGGGCTCGTCGGCCCAGCCGAGCATGTTCGCCACGAGGTTGAGCGACTCCGAGGCGTTCTTGGTGAAGATCACCTCGTCGCGGCTGGGCGCGTTGATGAAGGCGGCGACCTTGTCGCGGGCGCCTTCGTACAGCGCCGTGGCCTCCTCGGCGAGCACATGCACGCCGCGGTGGACGTTGGCGTTGTGACGTTCGTAGTAGGCGTTCAGGGCATCGAGGACCTGACGCGGCTTCTGCGAGGTCGCCGCGTTGTCCAGGTACACGATCTTCCGGCCGTCGTGGACCTGGCGGTCCAGGAGGGGGAAGTCCTTACGGATCGCCTCTGTGTCGAGGAGGCCCGGCAGCTGTGTCACGCGGTCGTACCACCCTTCACGTATGCCTCGTAGCCCTCGGCCTCCAGCTTGTCCGCCAGCTCCGGGCCGCCGGACTCGGCGATCCGCCCGTTGGCGAAGACGTGGACGTGGTCGGGCTTGATGTAGCGCAGGATGCGCGTGTAGTGAGTGATCAGCAGGGTGCCGACCTGGCCGGTCTCGCGGATGCGGTTGACACCCTCGGAGACGATGCGCAGCGCGTCGACGTCCAGACCGGAGTCGGTCTCGTCGAGGATCGCGATGGCCGGCTTGAGCAGCTCCAGCTGGAGGATCTCGTGGCGCTTCTTCTCACCGCCGGAGAAGCCCTCGTTGACGTTCCGCTCGGCGAAGGAGGGGTCCATCTGGAGGCGCTCCATGGCCTCCTTGACCTCCTTGACCCACAGCCGCAGCTTGGGGGCCTCACCGCGGATCGCGGTGGCGGAGGTGCGCAGGAAGTTGGAGACGGAGACACCGGGGACCTCGACCGGGTACTGCATGGCGAGGAAGACGCCGGCCCGGGCGCGCTCGTCGACGGACATCTCAAGGACGTCCTCGCCGTCGAGGCTGACGGTGCCGCCGGTGATCGTGTACTTGGGGTGACCCGCGAGCGAGTAGGCGAGGGTCGACTTGCCGGAGCCGTTGGGGCCCATGATGGCGTGCGTCTCGCCCTGCTTCACGGTCAGGTCGACGCCCTTCAGGATCTCGCGCGGACCGTTCTCGGCCTCGACGGAGACGTGCAGGTCGTGGATCTCAAGCGTTGCCATGGGTGACTCAGGACTCCTGGGTGACGGAGACGAGCACGTCGTCCCCTTCGATCTTTACGGGGTATACGGGGACGGGGCGCGTCGCGGGGAGGCCGGACGGCTTGCCGGTGCGCAGGTCGAAGCTCGAACCGTGCAGCCAGCACTCGATCGAGCAGTCCTCGACCTCGCCCTCGGAGAGGGAGACGTTCGCGTGCGAGCAGATGTCGTTGATCGCGAACACCTCGCCCTCGGTGCGGACCAGCGAGATGGGCGTGCCGTCGATCTCCACCCGCTTGGGGGTGTCCTCCTCCAGCTCGCTCAGCGCCGCTGCGCGTACGTAGCTCATACCGCGGACGCTTCCAGCTCGGCCTCGATCTTGCTCATCAGGCGCTCCTCGACGTCCGGCAGGCCGATCTGCTGGACCAGCTCGGCGAAGAAGCCGCGCACGACGAGCCGGCGGGCCTCCTCGGCGGGGATGCCGCGGGCCATCAGGTAGAAGAGCTGCTCGTCGTCGAAGCGGCCGGTCGCCGAGGCGTGGCCGGCGCCGACGATCTCACCGGTCTCGATCTCCAGGTTGGGCACCGAGTCGACCCGCGCGCCGTCGGTGAGGACGAGGTTGCGGTTGAGCTCGTAGGTGTCCGTGCCGGTGGCCGAGGCGCGGATGAGGACGTCGCCGATCCAGACGGCGTGCGCGTCCTCGCCCTGCAGCGCGCCCTTGTAGGTCACGTGCGAGCGGCAGTTGGACGCCTCGTGGTCGACGAACAGGCGGTGCTCGTGGTGCTGGCCCTGCTCGGTGAAGTACAGACCGTAGAACTCGGCCTCGCCGCCGGGGCCGGCGTACGTGACGCGCGGGTGCAGGCGGACGAGGTCGCCGCCGAAGGTGACGACCACGGACTTGAAGGTGGCGTCCCGGCCGACCAGGGCGTTGTGCTGGCCGGTGTGGACGGCCGACTCCTCCCAGTCCTGGACGGAGACGACGGTCAGCTTCGCGCCGTCGCCGAGGAGGTAGTCGACGTTGGCGGCGAGCACCGCGTCACCGGTGTGGTCGATGACCACGACCGCCTCGGCGAACGCGCCGAGCTCGATGACCTGGTGGCCGAAGGCCGTGCCGCCCTCGCCGTGCACGGCGATCCGGATCGGCTCGCTGAGCACGGTCTCCTTGGGGACCGTGACCACCGAGGCCTTCTCGAACGAGCTGTACGCCTGGGCGGCGACCCGGTCGACGGGCTTGCCGGCCTTGCCGACCCGCGGGTCGGCGCGGTCGACCAGCTCGTGGGTGACGCCCTCGGGAGCGGTGATGTCGATCTTCAGGTCCGGACCGCCGGCCTCCGCGGAGCCGTCGTGCAGGCCCTTCAGGCGCGCGAGGGGGGTGAACCGCCACTCCTCCTCGCGGCCGTGCGGCACCGGGAAGTCCGCCACGTCGTAGGACGGCGGGGCGCTCATCCTCGTGGCGACGGTGGACTCCGCGGCCACCGCGATGGAGCCGGTGGTCGTGGAACCCGCCGGGATGTTCTGAGCCTCAGCCATGGCTGTCGTCTAGCTCGCTTTCTGCGTTCTTTGGGAGTCGGTCGCTGCGGGGGGCCGGGTCAGCCGACCGCACCCTCCATCTGCAGCTCGATCAGCCGGTTGAGCTCCAGGGCGTACTCCATCGGCAGCTCACGGGCGATCGGCTCGACGAAGCCGCGCACGATCATCGCCATGGCCTCGTCCTCCGACAGACCGCGGGCCATCAGGTAGAACAGCTGGTCCTCGCTGACCTTGGAGACGGTCGCCTCGTGGCCCATGGAGACGTCGTCCTCGCGGACGTCGACGTACGGGTACGTGTCCGACCGGGAGATGGTGTCCACCAGCAGGGCGTCACACAGCACGTTGGACTTGGAGCCCGCGGCGCCCTCGCCGATCTCGACCAGACCGCGGTAGGAGGTCCGGCCGCCACCGCGCGCCACCGACTTGGAGACGATGTTGGACGAGGTGTTCGGCGCCATGTGGACCATCTTGGAACCGGCGTCCTGGTGCTGGCCCTCGCCGGCGAAGGCGATGGACAGGGTCTCGCCCTTGGCGTGCTCGCCCATGAGGTAGACCGCCGGGTACTTCATCGTCACCTTGGAGCCGAGGTTGCCGTCGACCCA
Organism: Streptomyces bugieae; assembly: GCF_036352915.1. Lineage (NCBI taxonomy): Bacteria > Bacillati > Actinomycetota > Actinomycetes > Kitasatosporales > Streptomycetaceae > Streptomyces > Streptomyces bugieae. Next base: position 101,891 of record NZ_JAZBJP010000008.1, on the reverse strand, counting down.
CTCCATGGTCGCGCCCTCGTAGGCGACGGCGCGCTTGGTGACCAGGTTGTAGACGTTGTTCGACCAGTTCTGGATGGTCGTGTAGCGGCAGCGGCCGCCCTTCTTGACGATGATCTCGACCACCGCGGAGTGCAGCGAGTCCGACTTGTAGATCGGCGCGGTGCAGCCCTCGACGTAGTGGACGTAGGCGTCCTCGTCGACGATGATCAGCGTCCGCTCGAACTGGCCCATGTTCTCGGTGTTGATCCGGAAGTAGGCCTGCAGCGGGATGTCGACGTGGACACCCTTGGGGACGTAGATGAACGAGCCGCCGGACCACACCGCGGTGTTCAGCGACGCGAACTTGTTGTCACCGACCGGGATGACCGTGCCGAAGTACTCCTGGAAGAGCTCCGGGTGCTCCTTCAGCGCGGTGTCGGTGTCCAGGAAGATGACGCCCTGCGCCTCCAGGTCCTCGCGGATCTGGTGGTAGACGACCTCGGACTCGTACTGCGCGGCGACACCGGCGACCAGGCGCTGCTTCTCCGCCTCGGGGATGCCGAGCTTGTCGTAGGTGTTCTTGATGTCCTCGGGCAGGTCCTCCCAGGAGGCGGCCTGCTGCTCGGTGGAGCGGACGAAGTACTTGATGTTGTCGAAGTCGATGCCCGACAGGTCGGAGCCCCAGTTCGGCATGGGCTTCTTGTCGAACAGCTTCAGCCCCTTGAGGCGGAGCTTGAGCATCCACTCCGGCTCGTTCTTCTTCGCCGAGATGTCACGGACGACGTCCTCGGAGAGACCGCGCTTCGCCGAAGCGCCGGCCACGTCGGAGTCGGCCCAGCCGTATTCGTACTTGCCCAGACCCTCGAGTTCGGGGTGGGCAGTCTCCGTGGGGAGCGTCATGCGGGGTTCCTCCCGGCCGTGCTTGCAGATGGTGTCGTGGTCTTGTGGGGGCGCTCACCGGCGCGGTGAGCTGCCTTGCCGGCTCCGGCCTTCGGGACGAAGGTCGTGCACACCCCGTCGCCGTGGGCGATGGTGGCAAGGCGCTGTACGTGGGTCCCGAGCAATCGGGAGAAGACCTCGGTCTCCGCCTCGCACAGCTGCGGGTACCGCTCGGCGACGTGGGCGACCGGGCAGTGGTGCTGGCAGAGCTGTTCACCGAGCTGGGGGTTGGGGGCGCTGCGCGCCGTAGCAGCGTACCCGTCCGCGGTCAACGCCTTCGCCAGGGCCTGGGTGCGGGCCTCCGGGTCGGCGCTCTCGACCGCCTCGCGGTAGCCCTCGGCCTGGGCGGCCAACCGGGCGCGGGCGAACGCGGCGACCGCCGCCTCACCCTTCTCGCCACCGCCCGCGCTCTGCGCGATCCAGCGCAGCGCGTCGGCGGCGAGCTGGTCGTAGGCCTGGTCGAAGGCGTCCCGCCCGCAGTCGGTGAGGGCGAAGGCCTTGGCCGGGCGGCCGCGGCCGCGGCTGCCGTAGACCCGCTGCTCGCGGGGCTCGACGACGCCCTCGGCGACCAGCGCGTCCAGGTGCCGGCGGACGGCGGCCTGGGTCAGCTCCAGCCGGAGGGCGAGCTCGGCGGCGGTGGACGGACCGTGGTCGAGGATGGAGCGGGCGACCCTGTTGCGGGTGCCCTGCTGTTCGTCGTGTGACGCGGGGGCGGCCTGCGGGGCCGGCATCGCCGAGGCGTCCCGTCCGGGCGCGGAGGCGGCCGGCCCGGCGGTCTCGCCGACCCCGGGCTCTCGCTGATCCTCGCTCGCGTATTTCACAACGCCATTGTTGCGTAATTCGTCAAACCGATTCAAGCGTGGTCCGGATGGCGGGATGGTGGCCTCTATCACTTAGGTTCACCTCATTTCAACCCTGCCCGTTGGCCCACGATCAGGCCGGCGACCTGCCCGGAAGGGCCGCAATTCGGGGCGAGCCCCCACTGACGACGGTGCGGCCGCTCTTCGTAGACTGCGCGGCATGCGCAGCACCTCCCCGGGGAGCACTCCCCGGACCCCCGGACGGGCGCCGGCCGTCGAGGTCACCGGCCTGGTCAAGCGGTACGGGACGAAGACCGCGGTGGACGGCCTCGACCTGACCGTCGCGCACGGCACCGTCACCGCCGTGCTCGGCCCCAACGGCGCCGGCAAGACCACCACCGTCGAAACCTGCGAGGGCTACCGCCGTCCGGATGACGGCACGGTCCGCGTCCTCGGCCTGGACCCGGTCGCCGACGCCGCCGCGCTGCGCCCCCGGATCGGCGTGATGCTGCAGTCCGGCGGCGTCTACGCGGGCGCCCGCGCCGAGGAGATGCTGCGGCACACCGCCACCCTGCACGCCCACCCCCTCGACGTCGGCATGCTCATCGACCGGCTGGGCCTGGGCTCCTGCGGCCGGACGACCTACCGGCGGCTCTCCGGCGGCCAGCAGCAGCGGCTGGCGCTGGCCATGGCCGTGGTCGGCCGCCCGGAGCTGGTCTTCCTCGACGAGCCGACGGCCGGCCTCGACCCGCAGGCCCGCCACGCCACCTGGGACCTCGTACGGGAACTCCGCGCCGACGGCGTGAGCTGCGTGCTCACCACCCACTTCATGGACGAGGCCGAACAGCTCGCCGACGACGTCGCGATCATCGACGGCGGCCGGGTGATCGCCCAGGGCAGCCCCGACGAGCTGTGCCGCGGCGGCGCCGAGAACAGCCTGCGCTTCACCGGCCGGCCCGGCCTCGACCTCGCCTCCCTCCTCAAGGCACTGCCCGCGGACAGCTCCGCCTCGGAGCCCGCCTCCGGCGTCTACCGCGTCCACGGCAAGATCGACCCGCAGCTGCTGGCCACGGTCGCCTCGTGGTGCGCGCAGAACGGCGTGATGCCGGACGCGATAGCCGTCGAACGGCACACCCTGGAGGACGTCTTCCTGGAGCTCACCGGTAAGGAGCTGCGCGCATGACCGCCACCGAGGCCGGTACCACCACCACGGGCACGTTCGCCCCGCGGCCCGGCGCCGCGCCGCTGCCCCGGATGATCCGGGCCCAGGCGGCCCTGGAGACCCGGATGCTGCTGCGCAACGGCGAACAGCTGCTGCTCACGGTGATCATCCCGACGCTGCTGCTGGTGCTGTTCTCCGCCGTCGACATCGTCGACACCGGGGCCGGCAAGGCCGTGGACTTCCTGGCGCCGGGCATCCTCGCGCTGGCCGTGATGTCCACCGCCTTCACCGGCCAGGCCATCGCCACCGGCTTCGAGCGCCGCTACGGCGTCCTCAAGCGGCTCGCGGTCTCACCGCTGCCGCGCTGGGGGCTGATGACCGCGAAGACCTGCGCGGTGCTGGTCACCGAGGTCCTGCAGATCGCACTGCTCACGGCGGTGGCCCTGGCGCTGGGCTGGTCCCCGCACGGCAACCCGCTCACGGTGCTGCTGCTCCTCCTGCTCGGCACGGCCGCGTTCTCGGGGCTGGGACTGCTGATGGCCGGGACGCTGAAGGCCGAGGCGACGCTGGCCGCGGCCAACCTGGTCTTCCTGCTGCTCCTGGTCGGCGGCGGGGTGATCGTCCCGCTCGCCAAGTTCCCGGAGGCCGCCCGGGCCGTGCTGCACCTGCTGCCGATCTCGGCACTCTCGGACGGGCTGCGCGAGGTGCTCGGGCACGGCGCGTCGGTACCGTGGTCCGACCTGGGCGTCCTCGCCGGGTGGGCCGTCCTGGGGCTGGGCGCGGCGGCGAAGTTCTTCCGCTGGGAGTAGTCACCGGGTGGACCGTTCAGGGTCCGCACCGCACCGCACCCCTCGTGCCGCCCACCCCCTCGTGAAAACTTGCACAAGCCGCCGCCTACCATGGCTCCGTGCCGAACTCGCTGAATCCCCTTGAGCTGATCGCCCGCCGCTGGCAGCCGTCCGCGGCCTTCGTGCGGCGGGCCGCGCTGGCGACCGTCGTGATGGCCGTGATCATCGTCGTGACCGGCGGCGCGGTCCGGCTCACGCAGTCCGGACTGGGCTGCTCGACCTGGCCGAAGTGCACGCCGGAGAGCCTCACGCCGACCCACGCCATGGGCATCAACGGCCTCATCGAGTTCGGCAACCGCCTGCTGACGTACGTGCTGTGCGCGTTCGTCGGGCTGTTCATCATCGCCGCCCGCGCCCGGCACCCGCGACGCCGCTCGCTCACCCGCCTCGGCTGGGCCCAGTTCTGGATCGTGATGGGCAACGCGGTCTGGGGCGGCATCGTCGTCCTGACCGGCCTGAACCCGTACCTCGTCGCCGCGCACTTCCTGCTGTCCACGACGCTGCTCACGGTCGCCGTACTGAGCTGGCAGCGGGCCGGCGAGGGCGACGACGCACCGCGTGACGTGACCGCCCGTCCCCTCCGGCAGCTGGCCTGGCTGCTGGTGGCGGCGACCGGCACGCTGACCGTCATCGGCACGGTCGTCACCGGCACCGGCCCGCACGCCGGCGACGCCCACAAGGTCCACCGCATCCCGCTGAACTGGCAGGAGATCACCCAGCTCCACGTCGACTTCGTCTACATCGTCGTCGGCCTGACCGTCGCCCTGTGGTTCGCGCTGCGCGCCGTCAAGGCACCGGCCGCCGCGCGCCGGAGGGTGCTGGAACTGCTCGCCTGCATCGCGCTGCAGGGCGTCATCGGCTACGTCCAGTACTTCCTGGGCCTGCCCGAGATCGTCATCGGGCTGCACATGCTGGGCTCGACGCTGGTGTGGATCGCCGTGCTGCGGGTGGCGCTGTCGCTGCGCGACCGCGGACCGCTCCAGGAGGACGAGCCCGGGGACGGCGACGCGCCGGCCGCCGCGGACGAGGAGCCCGCGGAGCCTCAGGTGGCGTCCGCGTCGAGCCGGTAGACCCGGCGGGCCGTCCCGGACGCGATCATCTCGATGATCCGCCGCCCGTCCTCCGCCCCGCACAGCCCCTCGGTGGTCCACTCCCGTACGAGGCGGTCCATGGCGCGCAGGAAGGACCGGGCGCCGGTCACATAGAGCTCGGGCAGCCCGCGGGCACCGGAGGAGAACAGCAGCTTCCCGAACGGCGCGTGCGGCAGGGTCTCCTCGGGGCGGGGCCCGGTGTCGGCGTACACATGGGCGTGCGCCGCGGCGAGCTGGGCGGCCCGGCGGTGGTGCGGGGCCGCGGGCAGCAGGACCAGGTCCGCGCCGATCCCGGTGGTGGCCCGCAGGAACCCGGCCAGCGGCCGCGGGTCGGGGCAGTGCAGCTGTACGGGCAGTCCGGTGGCGACCGCGCTCCACAGCAGGTGCCGTACGAGGGCCGGTTCGGCGAGCCGGTCGCCGGGCCGGCGGGCACGCAGCCAGCGGTCCGCGGCGCGCCGCACCTCGCCGGCCTCGGGGGCGTGTCCGTCGCAGTAGGTGGCGCCGGAGGCGAAGGCGGTGGCGTGCTGGGCCGCCGCGTAGAGCGCCTCGGCGGTGTAGCCGATGAAGGATTCGACGCTGCCGGAGGTGTCGGCGACCTGCTCGGCGAGCGGTTCGAGCCGTACCACCTCGTGGGCGCGGGCCTCGGCGGCGGTGGCGATCTCGGCGGCCGAGGTCAGTTCGCTGGGGGTGCCGGCCTCCAGCAGGAAGGTGCCGATGCCGGAGCCGCGGAGCAGCATCCGGCCCGCCGTGTAGGCGCCCACCTCGCGTCTGCGGGCCAGATAGCGGGCCGGCGGACAGTGCGGCTCCAGGCCGAGCAGCGGGGGGCACCAGCGGCGTATCGCGAGACCGGTGAAGCTGTCGAAGTAGCTCGTGCCGGCGGGGGCCGGGCCGTGCGCGCCGACCGCGGCGGCCAGATGGGTCTCGAAGGAGCCGAGGCCGAGTTCGCCGTGCACGGCGCCGTGGCTGTACTGATCGATGAGCGGTGGCTGATCCGCCGGGAAGGCAATGCCGTCCATCCGCTCCTCCTCGCCGAGAGCCCGCCGGGCGTGGCAGGACCGCCGCGCCCGGTGGGCCTAACGGACGAGGGGGTGGTGAGGTAGCGGGCTCCGCTTCCTCGCGCGCGCCCCGGCGCGCCGCCGCACCGTGCGTCAGGCGTTGGCCGGGCCGCCCAGCTGGATGCCCGCCATGCGGGACCACTCGTAGCGGCCGGTGCGGACCTTGGCGGCGAGGTCGCCGTCGAAGTCGTCGTGGAGGGTGAGGCCGGCCCGGGCCGCGGCGTCCTTGGCCTCGTCGTACGTACCGGCGACGAGGTTGCCCCACTCGCCGTTGGCCCCGACGAGGGCGATCCGGACGCTGCCGCGGGCGATGTGCGCGAGCTGGCCCTCGGCGCTGCCGCCGTGGGAGTCGGCGAAGGCGCGGATCTGCCGGGCGAGCCGCGCGGCGCGCTTGCCGGCCCGCTTCTCGTCCTTGGTGGCGGCCGCCGCGCCGACCGCCGTCTCCGCCTGCTCGTCCGCCTGCTGGGTGTCTGCCATGGACAGCATGCTACCCACGAGTAATCACCGAAGGAAGGGATCCACGGCGACGGCGACGAACAGCAGGGACACATAGGTGATGGACCAGTGGAACAGCCGCATCTCCTTGAGCTTGGGCCCGGTGATCCCGGCCTTGGCGCGGGACTGCAGGGCGTGCGCCTCCTTCAGCCAGAAGGCGCCGCAGGCGACCGCGACCGCGGTGTAGAACCAGCCGGTGTAGCCCAGCGGCTGCAGCAGCAGCGAGACCAGGACCATCACCCAGCTGTAGGCGACGATCTGCCGGGCCACGGCCTTGTTGCCCGCGATCACCGGCAGCATCGGCACGCCGACCCGCTCGTAGTCGTCCTTGGCCTTCATCGACAGCGGCCAGTAGTGCGGCGGCGTCCAGAAGAAGATGACGAGGAAGAGGACCAGCGCGGCCCAGGAGACCGAATTCGTCACCGCGGACCAGCCGATGAAGACCGGCATGCAGCCCGCGATGCCGCCCCAGACGATGTTCTGCGAGGTGCGGCGCTTGAGGATCATCGTGTAGACGACCACGTAGAAAAGCAGCGCCCCGAGCGACAGCATCGCCGACAGCGGGTTGACGAAGACCCAGAACCAGGCGGTGGAACCCACCGCGAGGGCGGTCGCGAAGACCAGGCACTCGCGCGGCGAGACCATGCCGGTGACCAGGGGGCGCTGGGACGTGCGGTCCATCAGGGCGTCGATGTCCCGGTCGATGTACATGTTGTAGGCGGCCGCGCCGCCGGCGGAGAGGTAACCGCCGACGCAGGTCGCGAACACCAGCCACAGGTCGGGGACACCGCCCGCCGCCAGGAACATCACGGGGATCGTCGTCATCAGCAGGAGCTCGATGACACGCGGCTTGGTCAGCGCCACGAAAGCCTTCACACGGGCCCCGAACGGACGGTGCCCCGGACCCCCCGGGCTCTCGGAGAGCACCCCCGCAGGACGGGATTCGACGGCCGTCACGCACACCCCTGGAAGTAACATCAGCGGCTCCCGCCGCGGATGGAAATAAGGCTCGCAAGCCTTACGACCCCGTGAACCGGGTAAAAGCTTGCGCGTACCACGCCACTTTAGACGTTGGCCATACGGCGATCTTCGCGGGGGTGGGGTCGTGTTGGGGCCCGCGCGGCCCGGTGGCGTCGGCAGCTTTCCCCGGGCGTTCGCCCGTTGTTCAGGAGGCGGGCCAGACCGCCGCCCGGCAGTCTGGTCGTATGGCCGTGGCCGCCGGGCCGGGAATGTCCGATCCGGCGATTCGGTTGCCCGAAGCGACGAACCTCCGTGACGGCCACGCAGCGACTGAGCACCGAAAACACCGAATGAGCGTCGAAAAGACGCCCGCACTTGCGGGGGTAGGCTCGACACCGCCTGGCGGACATACCGTCCGTGGCATTCGACATGTGGAGAGGAGCCCTGACTCAGGGTGAGCACCAAGCCGACCACCACAGAATTCGAGTGGACCGAACAGGACCAGCGGGCGGTGGACACCGTCCGGGTCCTGGCCATGGACTCCGTGCAGAAGGTCGGTAACGGCCATCCGGGTACGGCCATGAGCCTGGCTCCCGCCGCCTATGTTCTGTTCCAGAAGCTCATGCGGCACGACCCCGCGGACTCCGACTGGACCGGCCGTGACCGGTTCGTCCTCTCCGCCGGCCACTCCAGCCTGACGCTCTACATCCAGCTCTTCCTGGCCGGCTACGGCCTGGAGCTGGACGACCTCAAGGCCTTCCGCACCTGGGGCTCCAAGACCCCCGGCCACCCGGAGTACGGCCACACCACCGGCGTGGAGACCACCACCGGCCCGCTGGGCCAGGGCGTCGCCAACGCGGTCGGCATGGCCATGGCGGCCCGCTACGAGCGCGGCCTCTTCGACCCGGACGCGGCCCAGGGCTCCTCGCCGTTCGACCACTTCATCTACGCGATCGCCGGCGACGGCTGCCTCCAGGAAGGCATCTCCGCCGAGGCGTCCTCGATGGCCGGCCACCAGAAGCTCGGCAACCTCATCATGCTGTGGGACGACAACCACATCTCGATCGAGGGCGACACCGAGACCGCCATCTCCGAAGACACCGTGAAGCGGTACGAGGCCTACGGCTGGCACGTGCAGCGCGTGGAGCCCAAGGAGAACGGCGACCTCGACCCCGAGGGGCTGTTCCGCGCCATCGAGGCCGCGAAGGCCGTCACCGACAAGCCGTCGTTCATCGCGATGCGCTCGATCATCGCCTGGCCGGCCCCCAACGCCCAGAACACCGAGGCCGCGCACGGCTCGGCGCTGGGCGAGGAGGAGGTCGCGGCCACCAAGCGCGTGCTGGGCTTCGACCCGGAGAAGCACTTCGAGGTCACCGACGAGGTGCTCGCGCACACCCGCGGCGCCCTCGACCGCGGCCGGGACGCCAAGAAGGAGTGGGAGAAGTCCTTCGCCGCCTGGCGCACCGCCAACCCGGAGCGCGCCGCGGAGTTCGACCGGATCGCCGCCACCGAGCTGCCCGCGGGCTGGGAGGACCACCTCCCCGTCTTCGAGACCGGCAAGCCCGTCGCCACCCGCGCCGCGTCCGGCAAGGTGCTGCACGCGCTCGGCCCGGTCATCCCCGAGCTGTGGGGCGGCTCCGCGGACCTCGCGGGCTCCAACAACACCACGATCGACAAGACGTCGTCGTTCCTGCCCGAGGGCAACCCGCTGCCGGAGGCCGACCCCTACGGCCGCACGATCCACTTCGGCATCCGCGAGCACTCCATGGCCGCGGAGATGAACGGCATCGCGCTGCACGGCAACACCCGCATCTACGGCGGCACCTTCCTGGTGTTCTCCGACTACATGCGCAACGCCGTCCGGCTGTCGGCCCTGATGCACCTGCCGGTGACGTACGTGTGGACGCACGACTCCATCGGCCTGGGCGAGGACGGCCCGACCCACCAGCCGGTCGAGCACCTGGCCTCGCTGCGCGCCATCCCGGGCCTGAACGTCGTGCGCCCGGCCGACGCCAACGAGACCGCCCTCGCCTGGCGCGAGATCCTCAAGCGCTACACGAAGAAGTTCGGCATGGGCGCCCCGCACGGCCTCGCGCTGACCCGCCAGGGCGTCCCGACGTACCCGGCCAACGAGGACACCGCCAAGGGCGGTTACGTGCTCTTCGAGGCCGAGGGCCCGCAGGGAGAGGCCGCCGAACCGCAGGTCGTGCTGATCGGCACCGGCTCCGAGGTGCAGCTCGCCGTCGAGGCGCGCGCGCAGCTGCAGGCCGCAGGCGTCCCGACCCGCGTGGTCTCGATGCCGTGCGTCGAGTGGTTCGAGGAGCAGGACCAGCAGTACCGCGACAGCGTGCTGCCGCCGTCGGTCAAGGCGCGGGTCGCCGTCGAGGCGGGCATCGGCCTGACCTGGCACCGCTTCGTGGGCGACGCCGGACGCATCGTGTCGCTGGAGCACTTCGGCGCCTCGGCCGACGGCAAGGTCCTCTTCCGCGAGTTCGGCTTCACCGCCGACGCGGTCGCCGCCGCCGCCCGGGAATCGCTCGAAGCCGCCGCGCGCTGACGCACGTATACGACGAGTAGGAGATGCAGAACCCATGACAGACGCACTCAAGCGCCTCTCCGACGAAGGCGTCGCGATCTGGCTGGACGACCTGTCGCGCAAGCGCATCACGTCCGGCAACCTCGCCGAGCTGATCGACCAGCAGCACGTCGTCGGCGTCACGACCAACCCCTCGATCTTCCAGAAGGCGATCTCCTCGGGCGACGGCTACCGGCAGCAGGTCGCCGACCTCGCCGCCCGTAAGGTCACCGTCGAGGAAGCCATCCGCATGATCACGACGGCGGACGTCCGGGACGCCGCCGACGTCCTGCGGCCGGTCTTCGACGCCACCGGCGGGCAGGACGGCCGGGTCTCCATCGAGGTCGACCCGCGCCTGGCCCACAACACCGCGGCGACCATCGCCGAGGCCAAGCAGCTGGCGTGGCTGGTGGACCGCCCGAACACGCTGATCAAGATCCCGGCCACCAAGGCGGGCCTGCCGGCGATCACCGAGGTCATCGGCCTGGGCATCAGCGTCAACGTCACGCTGATCTTCTCGCTGGAGCGCTACCGCGAGGTCATGGACGCCTACCTCGCGGGCCTGGAGAAGGCCAAGGCCGCGGGCCTGGACCTGTCCCTGATCCGTTCGGTCGCCTCGTTCTTCGTGTCCCGCGTGGACACCGAGATCGACAAGCGCCTGGACAAGAACGGCACCGACGAGGCCAAGGCCCTCAAGGGCAAGGCCGCGCTGGCCAACGCGCGGCTGGCCTACCAGGCGTACGAGGAGGTCTTCTCCTCCGACCGCTGGGCCGCCCTGGACAAGGCCGGCGCCAACAGGCAGCGTCCGCTGTGGGCCTCGACCGGCGTGAAGGACCCGGACTACAAGGACACGCTGTACGTGGACGAACTGGTCGCCCCGGGCACGGTCAACACCATGCCGGAGGCCACCCTGGAGGCCACCGCGGCGCGCGGCGAGATCACCGGGAACACCATCGCCGGCACCTACGAGGCGGCCCGGGCCGACCTCGACGCGATCGGCGCGCTCGGCATCTCGTACGACGATGTCGTGCAGCTCCTGGAGGACGAGGGCGTGGAGAAGTTCGAGGCCTCCTGGAACGACCTGCTCAAGTCGACCGAGGCGGAGCTCAAGCGCCTCGCTCCCACGGAGGGCTGATCCCCTTGACCGCTGTTCATGGAGCGAACCCGCTTCGTGACGCCGCGGACCGACGGCTCCCGCGCATCGCGGGGCCGTCGGGCCTGGTCATTTTCGGCGTCACGGGCGATTTGTCCCGTAAAAAGCTGATGCCCGCCGTCTACGACCTGGCGAACCGCGGCCTGCTTCCGCCCGGTTTCTCCCTCGTCGGATTCGCCCGCAGGGAGTGGGAGAACGAGGACTTCGCGCAGGAGGTGTACCAGGCGGTCAAGGAGCACGCCCGTACGCCGTTCCGCGAGGAGGTCTGGCAGCAGCTGGTCCAGGGCTGCCGCTTCGTCCAGGGCAACTTCGACGACGACGAGGCGTTCGAGACCCTCAAGGACACCATCAACGAGCTCGACAAGGCCCAGGGCACCGGCGGTAACTTCGCCTTCTACCTGTCCGTGCCGCCGAAGTTCTTCCCCAAGGTCGTCCAGCAGCTCAAGAAGCACGGACTGGCCGACCAGAAGGAGGACTCCTGGCGCCGCGCGGTCATCGAGAAGCCGTTCGGGCACAACCTCGAGAGCGCCCAGGAGCTCAACCGGATCGTCCACGAGGTCTTCCCGCCGAACGAGGTCTTCCGGATCGACCACTACCTCGGCAAGGAGACCGTCCAGAACATCCTGGCGCTGCGCTTCGCCAACACGATGTTCGAGCCGCTGTGGAACCGCAGCTACGTCGACCACGTCCAGATCACGATGGCCGAGGACATCGGCATCGGCGGCCGGGCCGGCTACTACGACGGCATCGGCGCGGCCCGTGACGTCATCCAGAACCACCTCCTCCAGCTGCTCGCGCTGACCGCCATGGAGGAGCCCGCCTCCTTCGAGGCCGACGCCCTGGTCGCGGAGAAGACCAAGGTGCTCGGCGCGGTCCGACTGCCCAAGGACCTGGGCAAGGAGACCGTGCGCGCGCAGTACGCGGCCGGCTGGCAGGGCGGCGAGAAGGCCGTCGGCTACCTCCAGGAAGACGGCATCGACCCGAAGTCGAAGACCGACACCTACGCCGCGATAAAGCTGTCGATCGACAACCGCCGCTGGGCGGGCGTCCCCTTCTACCTGCGCACCGGCAAGCGGCTGGGCCGCCGGGTCACCGAGATCGCGGTCGTCTTCCAGCGCGCCCCGCACTCCCCGTTCGACCACACCGCCACCGAGGAGCTCGGCCAGAACGCCCTGGTCATCCGCGTCCAGCCGGACGAGGGCGTGACCGTGCGGTTCGGCTCCAAGGTGCCCGGCACGTCGATGGAGGTCCGGGACGTCTCGATGGACTTCGCCTACGGCGAGTCCTTCACCGAGTCCAGCCCCGAGGCGTACGAGCGCCTGATCCTCGACGTACTCCTGGGCGACGCCAACCTCTTCCCGCGACTGGAGGAGGTCGAGCAGTCCTGGCGCATCCTCGACCCGATCGAGGAGTACTGGGACAAGCACGGCAAGCCCGCGCAGTACCCGGCGGGCACCTGGGGCCCGGCCGAGGCGGACGAAATGCTCGCACGAGACGGACGGAGCTGGCGTCGGCCATGAAGATCGACCTGACGGAAACCACGGCCAGCAAGATCAACAAGGCGCTGGTGGAGGGCCGTCGCGCCGTCGGCACCCCCGCCATCGGCATGGTGCTCACGCTCGTCATCGTCACCGACGAGGAGAACGCCTACGACGCCCTCAAGGCCGCCAACGAGGCGTCCCGCGAGCACCCGTCGCGCACCCTCGTCGTCATCAAGCGGGTCAGCCGGTCGCCGCGCGACCGCGCCAAGGCCCGCCTGGACGCCGAGGTGCGGGTCGGCACCGAGGCCGGCACCGGCGAGACGGTCGTGCTGCGGCTCTACGGCGAGGCGATCGACCACGCCCAGTCCGTGGTCCTGCCGCTGCTGCTGCCGGACGCCCCGGTGGTCGTCTGGTGGGCGGTCAACGCCCCGCTGGACCCGGCCAAGGACCCGCTGGGCGCGCTCGCCCAGCGCCGGGTGACCGACGCCTACGCCTGCGAGCGCCCGGTGCAGGAGCTCTCCGCGCGCGCAGAAACGTACACTCCGGGCGACACCGACCTGTCCTGGACCCGGATCACGCCCTGGCGCTCCATGCTGGCGGCGGCGCTCGACCAGGGCCCGTGCACGGTCACCTCGGCCGAGGTCGAGGGCGAGGAGTTCAACCCCAGCTGCGAGCTGCTCGCCATGTGGCTCGCCAGCCGGCTGAACGTCCCGGTCTCCCGCAAGGTCTCGGGCGGCCCCGGCCTCACGGCCGTCCGCATGCAGTCCAGCGGCGGCCCCATCGTGCTCGACCGCCCCGAGGCCTCGCTGGCCACGCTCTCCATGCCCGGCCAGCCGGACCGCTCGGTGGCGCTCAAGCGCCGGGACACCGCGGAACTCCTCGCCGAGGAGCTCCGCCGGCTCGACCCGGACGACATCTACGCCGCCGCCCTGAAGTTCGGCGTGGAACGCCTCGGCGACGGCGACGGTCCGGCCGGCGGCGCAAGCGGGGACCCGGCGGGCACGACCAAGGGCGGAACGGCCAAGGGCGGAAACGAGGGCGGAACGGCCGACGGCGAACCGGCGGCGTCCGCCGACGGCACCCCGGCCAAGTCCGCGTCCTCGGGCAAGAAGGCACCCGCCAAGAAGGCGGCCGGCAAGTGAGTGCTCCCGAAGTCGTCGTCCACCGCGACAAGGAGCTGATGGCGAAGGCCGCGGCGGCCCGGCTGATCACGAAGATCGTGGACGCCCAGGCCGCGCGCGGCTCCGCCGCCATCGTGCTGACCGGCGGGCGCAACGGCAACGGGCTGCTCGCGGCCCTCGCCGAGGCGCCCGCCCGGGACGCCGTGGACTGGTCCCGGCTCGACCTGTGGTGGGGTGACGAGCGCTTCCTGCCCGAGGGCGACCCGGAGCGCAACGACACCCAGGCCCGCGCGGCGCTGCTCGACAGCGTCCCGCTCGACCCGGCCCGGGTGCACCCGATGCCCGCCGCGGACGGCTCGTACGGCAACGACCCGGACGCCGCCGCCGAGGCGTACGCCGCCGAACTCGCCGCCGCGGCAGGCCCGGAGGACCACGGCCCGGTCCCGTCCTTCGACGTCCTGCTGCTCGGCGTCGGCCCGGACACCCACGTCGCGTCGCTCTTCCCCGAGCTCCCCGGCGTACGGGAGACCGAGCGCACGGTGGTCGGGGTGCACGGCGCGCCCAAGCCGCCGCCCACCCGGATCTCCCTGACGCTGCCCGCGATCCGCGCGGCGCGGCAGGTCTGGCTGCTGGCGGCCGGCGAGGACAAGGCCAACGCGGCCGCCATCGCGCTCTCCGGCGCGGGCGAGGTCCAGGCCCCGGCGGCGGGCGCCCGCGGCCGCAGCCGCACGCTGTGGCTCCTCGACGAGCCGGCCGCGGCCCAACTGCCGCGCGGCCTCTACCCACCGGCGTCGGCCTGAGCCGGCGGCCTTCGGCCTGAGCGTCGGCCGTCGCGACGACCGCTCTTGCCTTGCTTGCGGCCTTGCGGGCCCCGTCCTCTTCGAGGGCGGGGCCCGCGGCTTGGGTGTGGCTGGGTGTGGCTTGGTTGCGGGTGGGCTTTACAGGTGTGGGGTCAGCGGGCGCGGAGGGCGCGGTACTTGGCGACCAGGGCGGTGGTGGAGGGGTCGAGGCCCGGTACGGCGGCGCCTTCGGTGAGGGCCGGTTCGACGCGCTTGGCGAGGACCTTGCCGAGTTCGACGCCCCACTGGTCGAAGGAGTCGATGTTCCAGATCGCGCCCTGGACGAAGACCTTGTGCTCGTACAGGGCGATCAACTGGCCGAGTACGGACGGGCTGAGTTCCTTGGCGAGGATCGTGGTGGTGGGGCGGTTGCCCTGGAAGGTCTTGTGCGGGACGAGTTCCTCGGCCACGCCCTCGGCACGCACCTCGTCGGGCGTCTTTCCGAAGGCCAGTGCCTGGCCCTGGGCGAAGAGATTGGCCATCAGCAGGTCGTGCTGGGCGACCAGTCCGGGCTGCAGGTCGGCGACCGGTTCGGCGAAGCCGATGAGGTCGGCCGGGATCATCTTCGTGCCCTGGTGGAGCAGCTGGTAGTAGGCGTGCTGGCCGTTGGTGCCGGGCGTGCCCCACACGACCGGGCCGGTCTGCCAGTTGACCCGGTGGCCCTCGCGGTCCACGGACTTGCCGTTGGACTCCATGTCCAGCTGCTGGAGGTAGGCGGTGAACTTGGAGAGGTAGTGGCTGTAGGGCAGTACGGCGTGCGACTGGGCGTCCCAGAAGTTGCCGTACCAGATGCCGAGGAGGCCCAGCAGGAATGCGGCGTTCTCCTGCGGCGGGGTGCAGCGGAAGTGCTCGTCGACGAGGTGGAAGCCGGCGAGCATCTCGCGGAAGTGTTCCTTGCCGATGGCGACCATCAGCGAGAGACCGATCGCGGAGTCGTAGGAGTAGCGGCCGCCGACCCAGTCCCAGAACTCGAACATGTTGTCCGGGTTGATGCCGAACTCGGTCACCTTCTCGGTGTTGGTGGAGAGGGCGACGAAGTGCTTGGCGACGGCTTCCTCGTCGGCCCGGAGGCCGGTCAGCAGCCAGTTGCGGGCCGAGGTGGCGTTGGTGATCGTCTCGATGGTGGTGAAGGTCTTCGAGGCGATGATGAAGAGCGTCTCGGCCGGGTCGAGGTCGCGGACGGCTTCGTGCAGGTCCGCGCCGTCCACGTTGGAGACGAAGCGGAACTGCATGTCCCGGTGGGTGTAGGCGCGCAGCGCCTCGTACGCCATGGCGGGGCCGAGGTCCGAGCCGCCGATGCCGATGTTGACGACGGTCTTGATGCGCTTGCCGGTGTGGCCCTTCCAGTCGCCGGAGCGGACCCGGTCGGAGAAGGTGCCCATCTTCGTCAGGACGTGCTGGACGCCGGGGACGACGTCGGTGCCGTCGCTCTTGATGACCGCGGAGCCGGGTGCGCGCAGCGCGGTGTGGAGCACGGACCGCTGTTCGGTGACGTTGATCTTGTCGCCGCGGAACATCGCGTCGCGGAGTTCGGCCACGCCGGTCGCCGCGGCCAGGTCGCCGAGCAGCCGCAGGGTTTCGTCGGTGACCAGGTGCTTGGAGTAGTCCAGGTGCAGGTCGCCGACCTGGAGGGTGTAGCGGTCGGCGCGCGCGGGGTCGCGCTCGAACAGTTCGCGGAGGTGCACCTCCCCCATCTGTTCGCGGTGCTTGCTCAGCGCGGTCCACTCAGGCATCTGGTCGAGCCTGCTGCGGCCTTGTGGGTTCATCTCGGACATCAGCCTTCTTCATCTCGTACCGGCCCCGCCATCTCCCAACCTAATTGATCAGGGCGCGGTATGAGGTATCTGTCCGCTGCCGGTCGGTGCGCTGTCGGGCTTCTGACGAACCGGTGGACGGGCGGGGAGGAATGCCGGGGTGACGGGGTCCGGCAGGCCAATTGCGAGGAGGGCGGGACCGCTGGGGCGTACACCGTTGGCGGCCGGGGCGCGCTGCCGGCCGTCCGGCAGGCGGGCAGTACGCCCGCAGGACCCGGCCGCGTCACAACTCCCGCAGGCTGTCGGTGAGATCGCGCCGCCGGGTGCGTCCGGTGGCGGTCGGCCGGTGGGTGGGCGGGAGGCGGCGGCCGCGGTCCGCAGCCGGCCGTGGCCCCCGTGCCAGGGGAGCGCGCCGGCAGCCCCCGCCGTCCGGCCCGGCGCCGCCCTGTGTACCGCAGCCCTGTGCACCGCCGTCCGGCCCGTGTCGCTCATGTCGCCCCCTTCTGTCGACACCATCACACCGTCATCGCGCCGGATGCGCCTCGCAGTCGCACGACCACGGAGCGTCCGCATGCGACAACAGTACGGGCGACCACTGACAACGGGCTTCGGGTATGGGGGTAGCGGCCCCATCCGCTGTCTCGGACGCGGTGGAGGGCGCGGGTGCGGCGGCTCGTGCGAACGCGATCGGCCCGGCCGGAAGGGGGGTTCCTTCCGGCCGGGCCGGCCGTGTGTCTGTTCCGTCAGATCTCGCCGCGGAGCTTGGCGAGCGCCTCCGCGAGGATGGCCTCGCCGTCGGCGTCGCTGCGGCGCTCGCGGACGTAGGCGAGGTGGGTCTTGTAGGGCTCGGTGCGCGGCGGGTCCGGCGGGCTGTCCCGGTCCTTGCCGGCCGGGAAACCACAGCGCGGGCAGTCCCAGGTGTCCGGAACCTGCGCATCGCCGGCGAAGCTGGGCTGCGTCTCGTGCCCGTTGGAGCACCAGAAGGAGATGCGGATGCGCGGCGCGGACTCGCCGCGCTCGGCCTCCCCCATCGGCCCCGCCCCGACCCGACTTCCTCGGATCGCGTTGCCACTTGCCACGGTCGTTACTCCCTGCGTAATGGTGCTGCAAAGCCTTCACATCAGCTGCGCTGCGGAACGCCACAGTCTACGTAAGGCCCAACGCGCGTCCAGTGACCGGAGTTACCGTCCCGGGACGCCGCCCTCATGATAGGCCGCGCCCCCGACGGTATGTCAGCTGCCGAGCTTCATCAGGACGCCGAGGACGACAATGCAGGCGAACCAGAGCAGACCGATCACGATGGTGATGCGGTCCAGGTTGCGTTCGGCGACCGAGGAGCCGCCGACCGAGGACTGCATGCCGCCGCCGAACATGTCGGACAGACCGCCGCCCTTCCCCTTGTGCATGAGCACCAGCATCATCAGCAGCAGGCTGAAGACGATGAGGGCGATCGAGAATCCGATGACCACGGCTGGACCAACTCTCTAGGACTGACGGACGGACGTATGGATCACGATACGTGGAACATATGGTGCGGGGCCGGGGCGGCGCTGCTGCACCGGTCCCGGCCCCGACAGGGTACGACGAGGGCTCGTCCTCGTCATAGCTGCTGGTGTTGCGCGGCTGCTACTGGTCGCGGAAGCGGACGATCTTGACGAATTCGTCGGCGTCCAGTGCCGCGCCGCCGACGAGGGCGCCGTCGACGTCCGGCTGGGCCATGATCGCCGCGACGTTGCCGGACTTGACCGAGCCGCCGTACTGGATGCGGACCTTGTCGGCCAGCTCCTGGCTGTAGAGCTCGGCCAGGCGGCCGCGGATGGCCGCGCAGACCTCCTGGGCGTCCTCGGGGGTGGCGACCTCGCCGGTGCCGATGGCCCACACCGGTTCGTAGGCGATCACGATGGTCTCGGCCTGTTCGGCCGGGATGTCCGCGAGGCCGCCGTCGACCTGGGCGAGGGTGTGCGCGACCTGGTTGCCGGCCTTGCGGACGTCCAGGCCCTCGCCGACGCAGAGGATCGGGGTCAGGCCGTGCCGGAAGGCGGCCTTGACCTTGGCGTTGCAGATCTCTTCGTTCTCGCCGTGGTACTGGCGGCGCTCGCTGTGGCCGACGGCGACGTAGGCGCACTTGAGCTTGGCGAGCATCGCGCCGGAGATCTCACCGGTGTACGCGCCGGAGTCGTGCGCGGAGAGGTCCTGCGCGCCGTACTTGATCTTGAGCTTGTCGCCGTCGACCAGGGTCTGCACCGAGCGGAGGTCGGTGAAGGGCGTCAGGACGGCGACCTCTACGGCGTCGAAGTCCTTGTCGGCGAGGGCGAAGGCGAGCTTCTGGACGTGGGCGATGGCCTCGAGGTGGTTGAGGTTCATCTTCCAGTTGCCCGCCATCAGCGGGGTGCGGTCACTCACGGTTGTTCAGTCCTCCAGAGCGGCGAGGCCGGGGAGCGTCTTGCCTTCGAGGTATTCGAGGCTGGCGCCGCCACCGGTCGAGATGTGGCCGAATGCGTTCTCGTCGAAGCCCAGCAGGCGGACCGCGGCGGCGCTGTCGCCACCGCCGACCACGGTGAAGGCATCGCTGTCGACGAGCGCCTGGGCGATGGCGCGGGTGCCACCGGCGTAGTCCGGGTGCTCGAAGACACCGAGCGGACCGTTCCAGAAGACGGTCGCGGCGTCGGCCAGCTTGGAAGCGTACAGCTCGCGGGTCTTCGGGCCGATGTCCAGGCCCTCCTTGTCGGAGGGGATCTTGTCGGCGTCGAGGGTGTCGAAGTCCGCGGGGGCCTTGGTCTTCAGGTCCGGGAAGTCGGTGGAGGCGAGGACGTCGACGGGCAGGACCAGCTCGACGCCGTTCTTCTCGGCGCGTTCCATGTATTCCGTGACGGCCGGGATCTGGTCCTCCTGGAGGAGGGAGATGCCGACCTCGTAGCCCTTGGCCTTGAGGAAGGTGTAGGCCATGCCGCCGCCGATCAGGAGGCGGTCGGCCTTGCCGAGGAGTTCGTCGATGACGGCGAGCTTGTCGGAGACCTTGGCGCCGCCGAGCACGACGACGTAGGGGCGCTTGACGTCCTCGGTGAGCTTCTTCAGGACGCCGACCTCGGTGGCGATGAGGTCGCCGGCGGCGTGCGGCAGGCGCTTGGGAAGGTCGTAGACGGAGGCGTGCTTGCGGTGCACGGCGCCGAAGCCGTCGCCGACGTAGAGGTCGGCGAGGGCGGCGAGCTGGTCGGCGAAGGCGCCGCGCTCGGCGTCGTCCTTGCTGGTCTCGCCGGGGTTGAAGCGGAGGTTCTCCAGCACGGCCACCTGGCCGTCGGCGAGGCCCGCGGTGACGGCGGCGGCGGATGCGCCGACGGTGTCGGTCGCGAACGCCACGTCCTGGCCGAGGATTTCACCGAGCCGCTGGGCGGCGGGGGCCAGGGAGAAGGCCGGGTCCGGGGCGCCCTTGGGGCGGCCCAGGTGGGAGGCGACGATCACCTTGGCGCCGCGCTCGGTGAGCTTGGCGATCGTCGGGGCGACGGCGCGGATGCGGCCGTCGTCGGTGATGGTGGTGCCGTCCAGCGGTACGTTCAGGTCGGCGCGGACAAAGACCCGCTGTCCTGCTACCTGAAGGTCGTCGATCGTCTTCATGGGAAGTGCTCCGTCGCTTGATTCGGTCGCAGGACGGGGCTCGTACGACGCTTCGTCGCGTCGTACGAGCCCCGTCCTTCACACCTCGGTGCCTGGGGTATCAGGCAGAGATATCAGAGCTGGCCGCCGACGAAGGTGGTCAGGTCCACCAGGCGGTTGGAGTAGCCCCACTCGTTGTCGTACCAGCCGACGACCTTGACCTGCTTGCCCTGCGCCATCGTCAGGGAGGAGTCGAAGGTGCAGGAGGCCGGGAAGTTGACGATGTCCGAGGAGACGATCGGGTCCTCGGTGTACTCCAGGATGCCCTTGAGCTGGCCCTCGGCGGCCTTCTGGAACGCGGAGTTGATCTCGTCCTTGCTGACCTCGCGGTCGAGCTCCAGGACGAGGTCGGTGACCGAGCCGGTGGGGACCGGGACGCGCATGGCGATGCCGTCCAGCTTGCCCTTGAGCTGCGGGAGGACCAGCGCGGTGGCCTTGGCGGCACCCGTGGAGGTGGGGATGATGTTCTCCGCGGCGGCACGGGCGCGGCGCAGGTCCTTGTGCGGGAAGTCCAGGATGCGCTGGTCGTTGGTGTACGCGTGGACCGTGGTCATCAGGCCCTTGACGATGCCGAAGTTCTCGTCGAGGACCTTCGCCATCGGCGCCACACAGTTGGTGGTGCAGGAGGCGTTGGAGATGACGTGGTGCTTGGCGGCGTCGTACTTGTCGTTGTTGACGCCCATCACGATCGTGATGTCCTCGTCCTTGGCGGGCGCGGAGATCAGGACCTTCTTGGCACCGGCGGCGAGGTGCTTCGCGGCGTCCTCGCGCTTGGTGAAGATGCCGGTCGACTCGACGACGATGTCGGCGCCGAGCTCGCCCCAGGGGAGGTTCGCCGGGTCGCGCTCCGCCATCGTCTTGAAGGTCTGGTTGCCGACCGTGATGGTGTCGTCGGTGTGGCTGACGTCCTGCTTGAGGCGACCCAGGATGGTGTCGTACTTGAGCAGGTGGACCAGGGTGGCGTTGTCGGTCAGGTCGTTGACACCGACGATCTCGATGTCCGCGCCCTGCTCCAGGAGCGCGCGGAAGTAGTTGCGACCAATGCGGCCGAATCCGTTGATGCCTACGCGGATCGTCACGAACCGATCTCCTCGTTGGTACGCCGGCAAGACACCGGCGAGCTGTATGGGCTGTCCCCGACCGCCTCCGACCCTACCCCCTATACGAGACGTACGTGACATTGACAAAACGCGCTCGATGCTTCTCAGATGAGCACTTTCGGCCGGATCCGCGGGCGCACGAGGACGCCCCCGGTGCGGTTTGTGGCACCGGGGGCGTAATGGGCGGATGAGGAGGGTGGGGTCAGCCGACCATGCCCTCGGCGAGTTCCTCGGTGAGGTTGGATTCGGTGCCGGGGATGCCGAGGTCCTGGGCGCGCTTGTCGGCCATCGCCAGCAGGCGGCGGATCCGGCCGGCGACCGCGTCCTTGGTGAGCGGCGGGTCGGCGAGGGCGCCGAGCTCCTCCAGGGAGGCCTGCTTGTGTTCCATGCGCAGCCGGCCGGCCGCGGCGAGGTGCTCGGGGACCTCCTCGCCGAGGATTTCCAGTGCGCGCTGTACGCGGGCGCCGGCGGCGACCGCGGCGCGCGCCGAGCGGCGGAGGTTGGCGTCGTCGAAGTTGGCGAGGCGGTTGGCGGTGGCCCGGACCTCGCGGCGCATCCGCCGCTCCTCCCAGGCGAGCACCGACTCGTGGGCGCCGAGCCGGGTCAGCAGGGCGCCGATCGCGTCACCGTCGCGGACGACGACGCGGTCCACGCCGCGGACCTCGCGGGCCTTGGCGCCGATGCCGAGGCGGCGGGCCGCGCCGACCAGGGCGAGGGCCGCCTCGGGGCCGGGGCAGGTGACCTCCAGGGAGGAGGAGCGGCCGGGTTCGGTGAGCGAGCCGTGGGCGAGGAAGGCGCCGCGCCAGGCGGCCTCGGCGTCGCAGGTGGCACCGGAGACGACCTGTGGGGGCAGTCCGCGGATGGGGCGGCCGCGGCCGTCGACCAGGCCGGTCTGGCGGGCCAGCTGGTCGCCGCCGGCGACCACCCGTACGACGTAGCGGCTGCCGCGCCGCAGTCCGCCGGGGGCCATCACCACCAGGTCGGAGCTGTGCCCGAAGATCTCCAGGATGTCCTTGCGGAGCCGGCGGGCGGCGATGCCCGTGTCCAGCTCGGCTTCGATCACAATGCGTCCGCTGACCAGGTGCAGACCTCCCGCGAACCGCAGGATCGACGAGACCTCCGACTTCCGGCAGCAGGTCCGGGTGACGGGGAGCCGGGAGATCTCATCCTTCACCGCAGCCGTCATCGCCATGGGCCGATCCTTCCATGCATCCGAAAAATACGGTCGTACGCGGCGGCCAGCAGCTCCGGGTCGTGCCGGTCGGGGGCTCCCCCGGCGGTCGGCCGGGCGTCGTCTCCTTGCGCCGCGACCGCCGCCAGCTCGACCTCGCTGCCGACGAGCTGCTTGGCGGCAACCGTCAGGCCATCGATGTCGGGCACGGCGGCCCTGTCGGCCAGCACCACGTCGAAGGCGAGTTTAGGGGCGTGTCGGGCCAAAACCTCCAAATGACGCTGCGGGGAGAAGCCTTCGGTTTCGCCCGGCTGCGGTGCGAGGTTGAGGGAGAGCACCTTGCGTGCCTTGGTCTCCTCCAGGGCCTCGCGCAGCTGTGGCACCAGCAGATGGGGGATCACGGAGGAGAACCAGGATCCGGGGCCGAGAACCACCCAGTCGGCGTCACGGACCGCGGCGACCGCCTCGGGGACGGCCGGCGGGTCCTCGGGGACGACGTGGACGGACTGCACCTCGCCGCGGGTGAGGGCGACGGTGGCCTGGCCGCGGACCGTGGAGACGTCGTCGGGGTGGTCCGGGTCGTGGCCCCTGACCTGGGCCTGGAGCTCCAGGGGGACGGCCGACATGGGCAGTACCCGGCCCTGTGCGCCGAGCAGCTTGCCGACCAGGTCGAGGGCCTGGACGTGGTCGCCGAGCTGCTCCCACAGGGCGACGATGAGCAGGTTGCCGACGGCGTGGTCGTGCAGTTCGCCCTCGCTCTGGAAGCGGTGCTGGATGACCCGGGCCCAGGTCTGGCCCCAGTCGTCGTCGCCGCACAGCGCGGCCAGTGCCTTGCGCAGGTCGCCGGGCGGCAGCACGCCGAGCTCGTCGCGGAGCCGGCCGCTGGAGCCGCCGTCGTCGGCGACCGTGACGACGGCCGTGAGGTCGCCGGTGATGCGGCGGAGCGCGGCGAGGGAGGCGGACAGGCCCATGCCTCCGCCGAGCGCCACCACCTTGGGGGTGGCGCCCTTCGTCGTACGGCCGCTGGGGACGAATCGGCGGACCCGGCGCAGCCGTGGTGTGCGGCCGCTCACTCGCGCCCCATGTCGCGGTGGACGACGACGGTTTCCACCCCTTCGGAAACCAGCCGGTGGGCGAGCTTCTCGGACATCGCGACGCTGCGGTGCTTGCCGCCGGTGCAGCCCACGGCGATGGTGACGTAGCGCTTGCCCTCGCGGCGGTAGCCCTCGGCGACGATCCGCAGCAGCTCGGCGTAGCCGTCGAGGAACTCCTTGGAGCCGGGCTGGCTGAAGACGTAGTGGGAGACCTCGTCGTTGAGGCCGGTGAAGGGGCGGAGCTCGGGGACCCAGTGCGGGTTGGGGATGAAGCGGCAGTCGATGACCATGTCGGCGTCGACGGGCAGGCCGTACTTGAAGCCGAAGGACATGACGGTGGCGCGGAGCTCG
Source organism: Streptomyces bugieae (assembly GCF_036352915.1). Taxonomy (NCBI): domain Bacteria; kingdom Bacillati; phylum Actinomycetota; class Actinomycetes; order Kitasatosporales; family Streptomycetaceae; genus Streptomyces; species Streptomyces bugieae. The sequence goes on along the minus strand of NZ_JAZBJP010000008.1, from coordinate 78,272 downwards.
GGGACCTCTTCGCCGGCGAACTGGGCGTCCATCTTGGCGCGGAGTTCGTGGACGTTGAGGCTGGAGGTGTCGATGACCAGGTCGGCGTCGCCGCGCAGCTCGCGCAGCAGGTCGCGTTCGGCGGCGATGCCGTCGACGATGCGGCCGTCGCCCTGGAGGGGGTGCGGGCGGCGGACGGACTCGAAGCGGCGCACCAGGGCCTCGTCGGAGGATTCGAGGAAGACGATGCGGCGCTTGACGTTCTGCGCGTCGAGGGTGGCCAGGGACTCCTTGAGGTTGGCGAAGAAGCGGCGGCCGCGGACGTCGACGACGACGGCGATGCGGGCGACGTTGCCCTGGGAGCGGGCGCCGAGCTCGACCATCGGGGGGATCAGCTCGGGCGGGATGTTGTCGACGACGAACCAGCCGAGGTCCTCCAGGCACTTGGCGGCCGTGCTGCGGCCGGCGCCGGACATCCCGGAGATGATCACCAGCTCGGGGATCGCGGCGCTCTCGCCCTGGTCGGACTCGCGCATCGTGCCCGTACTCACCTGTGCACCGTCTCTCTCGGTTTCCTGCGTCTCGTGCTCTGTGCTCATGGTTCCTGCCCCCGTTCTGCCGACAACGCGGCCGGTGGGGCCCCGTCATCCTCAATGATCTCTCCTGTGGCGGTGTTCACCGCGGGAGCGGTCGGTGCCGCTCCGGCCAGTGCGGCGGCGACCGTTTCCGCGGTCTTGCGGCCGACCCCGGGGACGGCGCAGATCTCGTCGATCGTCGCGGCCCGCAGCTTCTTCAGCGAGCCGAAGTGCTTGAGCAGTGCCTGGCGGCGGGTGTCGCCGAGGCCGGGCACGGCGTCGAGCGGTGAGGCCTTCAGCCGCTTGGTGCGCTTGCTGCGCTGGTAGGTGATCGCGAAGCGGTGTGCCTCGTCGCGGACGCGCTGGAGGAGGTAGAGGCCCTCGCTGCTGCGGGGCAGGACGACCGGGTCGTCCTCGCCGGGCAGCCAGACCTCCTCCAGGCGCTTGGCCAGGCCGCAGACGGCGACGTCGTCGATGCCGAGCTCGTCCATGGCCCGGCGGGCGGCCGCGACCTGGGGGGCGCCGCCGTCGACGACGACGAGCTGGGGAGGGTAGGCGAACCGCTTGGGGCGGCCGTCGTCGTCGAGCGGGCCGTCGGGGGCGGGGGCGGTGTCCTCGGGGGTTTCGCCGTCCGGCGCTCCGGGCTCCTCGGTCCACTCCCCGGACTTCTGCTTCTCCTGGAGGTAGCGCCGGAAGCGGCGGCCGATGACTTCGTGCATGGACCGGACGTCGTCCTGTCCGGCGAATCCCTTGATCTGGAAGCGGCGGTATTCGCTCTTCCGGGCCAGGCCGTCCTCGAAGACCACCATGGAGGCGACCACGTCCTCGCCCTGGAGGTGGGAGATGTCGAAGCACTCGATGCGCAGCGGGACCGAGTCCAGGCCGAGGGCCTCGGCGATCTCCTCCAGGGCGCGGGAGCGGGTGGTCAGGTCGGAGGCGCGCTTGGTCTTGTGCAGGGCGAGGGCCTGCTGGGCGTTGCGGCCGACCGTGGACATCAGGTCCTTCTTGTCGCCGCGCTGCGGGATGCGCAGGGAGACCTGGGAGCCGCGGCGCTGGGTGAGCCACTGGGCGACCGGTTCGACGGGGTCGGGCAGGGCAGGGACCAGTACTTCCTTGGGTACGGCGTCGCCGTGTTCGTCGCCGTAGAGCTGCTGGAGGGCGTGTTCGACGAGGTCGCCGGTGGTGACCGCCTCGACCTTGTCGGTGACCCAGCCGCGCTGGCCGCGGACCCGGCCGCCGCGGACGTGGAAGATCTGGACGGCGGCTTCGAGTTCGTCCTCGGCGACGGCGATCAGGTCGGCGTCGGTGGCGTCGGCGAGGACGACGGCGCTCTTCTCCATGGCCCGCTTGAGGGCGCCTATGTCGTCGCGGAGCCGGGCGGCGCGTTCGTACTCCATCTCCTCGGCGGCGTCCTGCATGCTGCGCTCCAGGCGGCGGATGTAGGCGCCGGTGCGGCCGGCCATGAAGTCGCAGAATTCCTCGGCGAGTTCGCGGTGGTCCGCTTCGGAGATCCGGCCGACGCAGGGGGCGGAGCACTTGCCGATGTAGCCGAGGAGGCAGGGGCGGCCGATCTGGGCGGAGCGCTTGAAGACGCCGGCGGAGCAGGTGCGGACGGGGAAGACCCGCAGCATGAGGTCGACGGTCTCGCGGATGGCCCAGGCGTGGGCGTACGGGCCGAAGTAGCGCACGCCCTTCTTCTTGGCGCCGCGCATGACCTGGGCGCGGGGGAAGTCCTCGTTGAGGGTGACGGCGAGGTACGGATAGCTCTTGTCGTCGCGGTATTTGACGTTGAAGCGGGGGTCGAACTCCTTGATCCAGCTGTATTCGAGCTGGAGGGCCTCGACCTCGGTGGAGACGACGGTCCATTCCACCGAGGCGGCGGTGGTGACCATCGTGCGGGTGCGCGGGTGGAGGCCGGCCAGGTCCTGGAAGTAGTTGGCCAGGCGCTGGCGCAGGCTCTTGGCCTTGCCGACGTAGATGACCCGGCCGTGCTCGTCGCGGAATTTGTAGACCCCCGGCGAGTCGGGGATCTGTCCCGGCTTGGGTCGGTAGCTGCTGGGGTCTGCCATGAACCCCACCCTACTGACCGCCACCGACAATCACGGTGTCCGGACCGCGGCCGGGGTGCCTGCCCGCCGTGGGGGTGGCGGGCAGGCGGCCGGGTGCCCTGGTCAGCGGTGGCGGCGCCGGCGCAGGGCGGTCGCGGTGGACAGGCCGAGGGCGAGGAGGGCGGCGGCGGCGGCCGCGGTGGTGGCGGCGGTCACGGGCAGGCCGCCGTCCGGTACCGCGGAGGCCTGTGCGGGCTGCCGGGCGGCCGGTTCGGCGGCGGGCGCGGCCCGCTCCGCGGCCTTCGGGCCGTAGCCGCCGGCCTCGCCCCGCTTGTCGTACGCGGAGCCGGGGAGCTTGTCGCCGTAGGCCTTCGCCACCCGTTTGCGGTAGGCGGCGACGGTGGTGCCGTGGGCGCCGACGGCCTTCCGGGCATCCGCGTCCAGCGGCTCGATGCGGTCGCCGCGCTGGAGGTACCAGGCGTCGATCTGCGGCTCGTGGAAGACGGTGCCGGCCGCGTCCCGGGCGGCGCCGGCCGCGGTGTAGCGGGTCTCGTCGTCGCCGCTGGCGATGTTCACGACCTTCCAGGTGCGGCCCTGGCGCACGGTCCACACCGAGGCGGTGCGGCCGTCGGCGGCGACGGCCTTGCTGGCGAGGAACTCCAGGCGGGCGACGGGGGCGTGGGCGGTGCCGCGGACGAAGTCCGGGGAGAGGGCGTAGACGGGGACGGTGGCGCCCTCGATGTGCGGCCGTACGGCGCCGGGCGCCACGGCCGCCGCGCCGGAGCGTTTCGCGGCGGCGGCGAAGAAGCGGGCCAGGGTCGTGAGGGTCGCGGGGTCGGTGGCCGCGTCGTGGGCCGCGGTGAGGCTCGCCCGGGCCAGTGCCTGCGGCGCGGGGACGGGGGCGGCGACCGCGGCGTACGGCGCGAGGCCGATCAGGGCGGTGGCGAGCGCTCCGGTGGCGACGGCGCGGACGACGGTGGGGGCGGCGGTGCGCTGCGTCATGCCTCAGGCTCCTATCCGGTAGAGGGAGTGCGTCCAGGAGAAGGAGCTGCCGTTGACGTAGTTGTCGAAATCGCCCCAGTTGTAACGGTAGTTGGAGGGCCAGGGGTCGCCCCAGTAGATCCAGTTGTTGTCGGTGTCGTAGCCGTAGACGACGTGCATGTGGCCGCCGCCGGAGGACCACTGGATGCGGGTCTCGACGGGCCGGTTGGCGTTGATCTCGTTCTGGACGGTGCTGAAGCGGAGCCATCCGGTCACGTAGGTGCCGGAGTTGATGCCCATCCAGTCGAAGGCGTTCTGCACGTTGCCGAGGGTGGCCTGGTTGTTGGGGCAGGTGGTGCCCTGCTGGCGGTTGAACGCGGCGTTGCAGAACTGGTTCTGGCTGTAGTTCCTGCCGTACCAGGAGGCGATGGTGTTGCCGGAGCCGGCCCAGCACCAGTTGGTCTTCTCCTGGGCCTGCATGGAGATGTCGAGTCGGTTGGCGGTCAGGGGGCGCGCGGGGGCGGCCGCGGTGGCGGCCGTGGCAGCGGGGTGCGACGAGCGGGCGGGCGGGGTGGCCGCCGCGGCGGTCGCGGTGGAGGAGGCGGTCAGTACGGCGGTGGTGAGCGCCGCGGCCGACAGCCATCTCCGGCGGGACAGGGGTGCACGTGGCATGGCGTTCCTCCCGATGGGGGGTGAGGGGGAGAGGAGCGCATCCGGATGCTTGCGAAGGAGCATCGGGTGTTGTCGCAGGCAGGTCAACACGCTTCAATGCGGGGTGACATGGGGGTGTGGACGGACGGGCCCGGATGTGAACGACCGGTGCCCGGCGTACCGCAGTGAACAGGCATGGAGAGCACGCGGCGCGCAATCCGGTTGTGAACGTTCACCCGCGCGCCGGAGGAAGAGGACATGGCACAGAACACTCCCCAGTCGGCCGAGCTGGCCCAGCTCCTGCGGACCGGTCCGTTCCATCTCGCCCTGCGCTCCGCGCTCACCGCCCGGGGGCTGGCCCTCACCCGTGTCCAGCACAAGCTCGCCCAGCGCGGCATCACCATCGGGGTGACCAGCCTGAGCTACTGGCAGCAGGGTGCCCGGCGGCCGCAGCGGCCCGAATCGCTGCGGGCGGTCCGCGCGCTGGAGGAGGTCCTGGAGCTGCCCGCGCAGTCCCTGCACCGGCTGCTGGTGCCGCAGGGCGGTGCCCGCCCGGAGGTCGAGCGGCCGGTCGCCCGCACGTACCGCTCGCTGGTGGCGCCCGCCGACGCGCTGCAGCGGCTGTTCGCCGAGCTGGAGGCGCCCGCGGACGGCGGGCTGCACACCGTCGGCCACCACGAACGGGTCCGCATCGGGCCGCAGCGCCAGCTCGTCGAGCGGGAGTCCCACCAGGTGGTCCGGGCCCACCGGGACGGCGTGGACCGCTATGTCGCCATCCACCGCGGTGAGGCGGGCTGCGAGCCGGGCCGGGTGCGGGTGCACGCCGGGGAGAACTGCCGGCTGGGCCGGGTGCGCGGGCACGCCGAGGCCGGTGTGGTGGTCGCCGAGCTGCTCTTCGACACCCGGCTGCGGGCGGGCGACACCCATGTCTTCGGCTACGTCTTCGAGGACGGCAGCGGCGGTCCCAGCAGCGAGTACCTGCGCGGTTTCAGCTTCGCCGGCTGCCAGTACGTGCTGCAGGTGCGGTTCGACGAGGCGGCGCTGCCGGTGCGCTGCCGCCGCTTCGCCCAGGCCTCGGCGGGCGCCCCGCGCAGCGCCCAGCAGGAGCTGACGCTCAGCGGCCGGTACCACGCCGTCCACCTCGTCGAGCAGGGCGTACGGCCCGGAATACTGGGGATCGGGTGGGATTGGGGATAAAGGCAGCATCGGGCGGGATCGGGGATAAGGGCAGCATCGGGTGGGATCGCGGACCAGGGCAGCGTCCGGTGAGGCTGGGGACTGGCCGCGGTCGGCTCGCCCTGTCCGGCCCCCGGTCAGCTCGCCGTGCTCGGGCCCGCGATCAGCTTGCCGTGCTCGGCCCTGACGGGGACCTCGGGCAGCGGCTCGGACGCCGGGCCCTGGACGACCTTGCCGGTGGTGACGTCGAAGCGGCTGCCGTGGCAGGGGCAGCTGCCCTCCTTCTTCTCGACGTCGGACAGGATGCAGCCGGCGTGGGTGCACTTGGCGCTGAAGCACTTGTACGTGCCCTTGACGGGCTGCGAGACGACGAGCCGGTCCTCGCGGTAGAGCTTGGCGCCGCCGACCGGGACGTCGGCGGCGGGCCCCAGCGCCACGGGCTTGTCGGGGATCGCCGAGTCGTCCGTGCCGTCGGGCGTGCAGGCCGTCAGCCCGAAGCCGGCGGCCCCGGCGAGCGCGGCACCCCGCAGCACGGTCCGGCGGGCGGGGGGCTGGCTCATGACGGCTCCAGGGATCACACGGTTCGGAGGCGGACGGATCCCGACGATACCGGCACGGTTTCCTCCTCTTCCGGCCGGGCCGGGCCGCCCCGCAGCAGCCCCTGCTCGATCTCCTCCGGGCTGCGGCCCTTGGTCTCGGGCAGCAGCCGCCGCACGAAGCAGCAGCAGACGCCGCACGAAGAGGAACGCCGGCAGGCGCGTTCTCGAGGCGTGCGGGCGTGCGCTCAGCCCTTCTGCGGGGCGAGGTGGATCTTGCGGCCGGTGCCGGCCCGGAAGCGGGCGACCGCCTCGCCGAACCCGTCCAGGCCGTAGACGTCGCTGACCAGCGGGTCGAGGGCGAGTCCGCCGGCGAGCAGGTCGATGGCCGGCTGGAAGCTGTGGTGCACGGCCATCGAGCCGATGATGTCGATCTCGTGGTGGTAGACGCGGTACGGCGAGAAGGACGCCGACCGGGCCGGGTCGGCGACGCCGAACTGGAGGAACGTACCGCCGCGGCGGACCCGCCCGAGGCCGTCCTCGATGGCGGCGACGGCGCCGGTCGCGTCCACCACGACCTCGAAGCCGGGCGTCCGGCCGAGCTTGCCGGCGTCGGTCACCGCCGCGTCCACCCCGAAGGACTCGGCGAACGCCAGCCGCTCCTCGTTGAGGTCCACCACGGAGACCGAGGCGGCGCCCGCGGTCCGGACGAGCGCGGCCATCATCAGGCCCATGGTGCCCGCGCCGTAGATCAGATAGTGCTCGCCGGGGCGGCGCGGCAGCCGGTTGAGGCCGTGCACCGCGCAGGACAGCGGCTCGACGAGGCCCGCCGCGGCCTCCGACAGGTCCTCGGGCAGGACGTAGCAGCAGCGCTCCGGGACGGCGACCAGCTCGGCGAAACCGCCGGCCCGGGTGACGCCGATCGCGGTGTAGTCCGCACAGAGGTTGCCGCGGCCGATCCGGCAGTAGTGGCAGGCGCCGCACGGCATGTTGGGGTCGACCGCGACCCGCTCGCCGGGGCGGCGGGCGGTGACCGCCTCGCCGACCGCGACGATCTCGCCGGTCAGCTCGTGGCCGGGGACCAACGGGTAGCGCGCGGCCGGGAGTTCACCGCCCAGCAGGTGCATGTCGGTACCGCACAGCCCGCAGGCGGTGACGCGCACGACGACCTCGTCGGGCGCGGGGCGGGGGTCGGGCAGTTCGGTGACGGCGAAGCCGCCGGGACCGCCCGGGGCGGTGACCAAGAGCGCGCGCATCGGCGCCTCCTCACGACGTCGTGCGAGTGCGATGGGGTGGACCCTACAGAAAAATCCAGCCGGGACGTAAACGCTTACGCAAGCGTTTACGTTTGGGGGGCGATACTCGTAATGTGGTGGACTCGCGGGACGAGGCCGTACGGGCGCGGCCGTGGGCGCCGCCCTGGCGCCGCACCCGCGGGGAGGAAGAGCCGGATGACGACGATGATGGATGTGGCGCGGCGGGCGGGGGTCTCCGTCGCCACGGTCTCGCACGTGCTGAACGGGACCCGGCCGGTGCGCCCGGATACCCGGGCGGCGGTGCTCGGCGCCATCGAGGAGCTCGGCTACACCCCCAACACCCTGGCCCGCTCGCTGGTGACCGCCCGCACCCGGTCGATCGGCCTGGCGGTGTCGGCGATCAGCAACCCGTACTTCACCGAGATCCTCCAGGGTGTCGAGGCCGGTGCGCTCCAGGCCGGCTACAGCCTGCTGATCGCCGACCCGCACGACGACCCGCAGCACGAGCGCAAGGTCGTCCAGCTGCTGCACGAACGCCGGGTGGACGGCATGATCGTCGCGCCGTCCGCGGAGCCCGCCGAGATGGCCGCCTATCTGGCCCGACGGAAGGTGCCCACCGTCTTCCTGGACCGGCTGGTCGGCGCGGAACACGACCAGGTGTGCGCGGAGAACACCGGCCCGGTGCGGCAGCTCGTCGAGCACCTCGCCGACGCCGGGCACACCCGGATCGGCCTGGTCGCCGGGCTGCCGGGGCTGAGTACGACCACCGAACGCGTCCAGGGCTACCGCGAGGGGCTGCACTCGCGCGGCCTCCCCTTCGCGCCCGAACTCCTCGCCGGCGGCAACTCCGAGGCGGAGGGCGCCGAGGACGCCACCCGCCAGCTGCTCGCCGCGCCCGAACCGCCCACCGCGCTGATCACCGCCAACAACGCGATGACCATCGGCGCCCTCCGCGCGCTGCGCGACCTGGGCCTCGACGTCCCCCGCGACATCGCGCTGGCCTGCTTCGACGACTTCTCCTGGGCCGACCTCTTCAGCCCCCGGCTGACCGCGATCGCCCAGCCCAGCAAGGAGATCGGGGCGACCGCGGTGCGGCTGCTGCTGGAGCGGCTGGAGGAGCCCGGCCGGCCGCCGCGCACCGTCCGTCTGCCCTGCACTTTCGTGCACCGCACGTCGTGCGGCTGCCCCGGAACCGGACCGGCGAACGGAGCCGGCCCGGCCGCTTCCCCGGCCCGCCGGACCGCTCCCCCGGCCGGACAGGCCGCTCACCAGGCCGCACCGGCCGCTCGCCCGGCCGTTCCGGCCGCCGCCCAGGCCGCCCAGGAAAGGAACCCCACCCCGTGATCGTCGTCGCCGGCGAGGCGCTCATCGACCTCGTGCCCAGCTCCCAAGGCCCTTCCCTGGACGGCCAGTTGCCCGCGCTGCTGCCGCGGCGCGGCGGCGGCCCGTACAACACCGCGGTCGCACTGGGGCGGCTCGGGTCGCCCACCGCGTTCTGCTCCCGGGTCTCGACCGACAGCTTCGGCGAGGCGCTGCTGAACGGGCTGCGCGGCGGCGGGGTGGACACCTCGCTGGTGCAGCGCGGTGCCGAGCCGACCACGCTGGCGGTGGCGGACATCAGCCCGGACGGTTCGGCGGGCTACGGCTTCTACGCCGACGGCACCGCCGACCGGCTCTTCGACCTGCCGCCGGAGCTGCCCGCCGCGGTCCGCGCGCTCTCGCTGGGCACCTGCTCGCTGGTTCTGGAACCGGGGGCGAGCGCCTACGAGTCCCTGCTGCGGCGTGAGGCCGCGCGCGGCGTCTTCACCGCCCTCGACCCGAATGTCCGTCCGGGGCTGATCCCCGACCCGGACGCCTACCGCGCCCGCTTCCGCTCCTGGCTGCCGCATGTCGCCCTGCTGAAGCTGTCGGAGGAGGACGCGCTGTGGCTGGCGGGACGGGACACCACGGCGGACGGCGGGCCGGACTCCGGTACGGGCGGGGGTGCGGCGGGTGCCGGTACGGGCGGGGATCCGGGTGCCGGTGGCGGCGGCCGGGCGGCGGTCCTGGCGGCGGCCCGGGAGTGGCTGGCCGCGGGGCCCGCGGCCATCGTGCTCACCCATGGCGGCGCGGGGCTGACGGTGCTGACGAGGGACGGCCGCGAACTGACCGTGCCCGGTGAGCGCGTCACCGTCGTCGACACCATCGGAGCGGGCGACACCGTCAACGCGGCGCTGCTGCACCGCCTCGACGCCCATGACGCGCTCTCGTACGCGGCGCTCGCCGCCCTCGGCGACAAGGACTGGGAGGACATCCTCCGCTTCGCTGCCCGCGCGGCCGCCATCACCTGTTCCCGAGCGGGCGCGGAACCGCCGTACGCCACGGAACTGGCGGCGTAGCCGTCGCGGCCGGCGGCACAGCCGTCGCGGCCTGCGCCGGTCCGGCCGGGACCCTCGGGGTCCCGGCCGGACCGGCGGGGCGTCAGGACGCGGACCGGCGGGTGCGCGCCGCGGTCTTCTTGGCGGTGGTCTTCTTCGCCGTCGTCGTGGCCGCGGTCTTCTTCGCCGCGGCCTTCTTGGCGGCCGGCTTCCTGGCGGCGGGGGTCTTCGCCGCGCCGGGGCCGGACGAGCGGCCGCCGTTGCCGGCCGCGACCGTCACGGCGTCGCTGACCCGGTCGCCGAGGATCTCCCGCAGGAACTTGCCGGTGTGGCTGGCCGGGACCGAGGCGATCTCCTCGGGCGTGCCCTCGGCGATGACCAGGCCGCCGCCGTTGCCGCCCTCGGGGCCCATGTCGACCACCCAGTCCGCCGTCTTGATCACATCGAGGTTGTGCTCGATGACGATCACGGTGTTGCCCTTGTCGACCAGCCCGGACAGCACGTTGATCAGCTTGCTGATGTCGTCGAAGTGCAGACCGGTGGTGGGCTCGTCGAGGACGTAGACCGTGCTGCCCGTCGAGCGCTTCTGCAGCTCGCTGGCCAGCTTGACGCGCTGCGCCTCACCGCCCGAGAGCGTCGGCGCGGACTGCCCGAGGCGGACGTATCCGAGGCCGACCTCGTGGAGCGTCTTGAGGTGCCGGGCGATCGTGGGGACCGCCTCGAAGAAGCTCAGCGCCTCCTCGATGGGCATGTCCAGCACCTCGGCGATGGACTTGCCCTTGTAGTGGACCTCCAGCGTCTCGCGGTTGTAGCGCGCACCGTGGCAGACCTCGCACGGCACGTACACGTCCGGCAGGAAGTTCATCTCGATCTTGATCGTGCCGTCGCCGGAGCAGTTCTCGCAGCGGCCGCCCTTGACGTTGAACGAGAAGCGTCCCGGCAGATAGCCCCGGACCTTGGCCTCCATCGTCTCCGCGAAGAGCTTGCGGACGTGGTCGAAGACACCGGTGTAGGTGGCCGGGTTGGAGCGCGGGGTGCGGCCGATCGGGGACTGGTCGACATGGACGACCTTGTCGACCAGGTCGTCACCGGCGACCCGGGTGTGCCGGCCCGGTACCGACTTGGCGCCGTTCAGCTCGCGCGCGAGGTGGGTGTAGAGGATGTCGTTGACCAGCGTCGACTTGCCGGAGCCGGAGACGCCGGTGACGGCGGTGAACACCCCGAGCGGGAAGGAGACGTCGATGTCGCGGAGGTTGTTCTCCTTCGCGCCGTGGACGGTCAGCCGGCGGGCGGGGTCGGCGGGCCGGCGGATGTCCGGGGTCGCGATGGCCTTCTTGCCGGACAGGTACTGACCGGTGATCGACTCCTTGTTGGTCAGCAGCTGCTTCATGGGGCCGCTGTGCACGACCCGGCCGCCGTGCTCGCCGGCGCCGGGGCCGATGTCCACGACCCAGTCCGCGACCTTGATGGTGTCCTCGTCGTGCTCCACCACGATCAGGGTGTTGCCCATGTCGCGCAGCCGCACCAGGGTTTCGATCAGCCGGTGGTTGTCGCGCTGGTGCAGGCCGATGGAGGGTTCGTCGAGGACGTAGAGCACGCCGACCAGGCCGGAGCCGATCTGGGTGGCGAGCCGGATGCGCTGGGCCTCACCGCCGGAGAGGGTGCCGGCCGCGCGGTTCAGGGAGAGGTAGTCCAGGCCGACGTCGACCAGGAACTTCAGTCGTTCGTTGACCTCCTTGAGCACCCGCTCGGCGATCTTCTTCTCGCGGGCGTTGAGCGTCATCCCCCGCAGGAAGTCGGCGCAGTCGCTGATCGACATGGCCGCGACCTCGGCGATCGACTTCTCCTGGACCGTGACGGCGAGCACGATCGGCTTCAGCCGGGTGCCCTCACAGGTCGGGCAGGGCACCTCGCGCATATAGCCCTCGAAGCGCTCGCGGCTGCTGTCGCTCTCGGCCTCGGAGTGCCGGCGCTTGACGAACGGCACCGCGCCCTCGAAGGGGGTGGTGTAGGCCCGCTGGCGGCCGTAGCGGTTGCGGTAGCGGACCTCGATCTGGGTCTTGTGGCCGTACAGCAGCGCCTTCTTGGCGCGGGCCGGCAGCCCGGCCCAGGGGATGTCCGTACGGAATCCGAGGGCGTCGGCGAGCGCGCCGACCAGGCGGCCGAAGTACTCCTTGGTGTGTCCGCCGGACCAGGGGTGGAGGGCGCCCTCGTCGAGGGAGCGGTCCTCGTCGGGGACGATCAGCTCGGGGTCGACCTCCATGCGCGTCCCGATGCCGGTGCACTCGGGGCAGGCGCCGAAGGGCGAGTTGAAGGAGAAGGAGCGGGGCTCGAGCTCCTCGAAGGAGAGGTCGTCGTAGGCGCAGTACAGATGCTCGGAGTACATCCGCTCGCGCTGGGGGTCGTCCGGGTCGAGGTCGACGAAGTCGAGGATGACCATGCCGCCGGAGAGGCCGAGGGCGGTCTCGACGGAGTCGGTCAGCCGGCGCTTGGCGCTCTCCTTGACCGTGAGGCGGTCGACGACCACCTCGATGGTGTGCTTCTCCTGCTTCTTGAGCTTCGGGGGCTCGGAGAGCTGGATGGTCTCGCCGTCGACCCGGGCGCGGCTGTAGCCCTTGGTCTGCAGGTCGGCGAAGAGGTCGACGAACTCGCCCTTGCGCTCGCGCACCAGCGGGGAGAGCACCTGGAAGCGGCTGCCCTCGGGCAGTTCCAGCACCTTGTCGACGATGGCCTGCGGCGACTGCCGGGCGATCGGCCGGCCGCACTCGGGGCAGTGCGGCTTGCCGATGCGGGCGAAGAGGAGGCGGAGGTAGTCGTAGACCTCGGTGATCGTGCCGACCGTCGAGCGCGGGTTGCGCGAGGTCGACTTCTGGTCGATCGACACCGCGGGCGACAGGCCCTCGATGAAGTCCACGTCGGGCTTGTCCATCTGCCCGAGGAACTGCCGGGCGTACGAGGACAGCGACTCGACGTATCGCCGCTGCCCCTCGGCGAAGATCGTGTCGAAGGCGAGCGAGGACTTGCCCGAACCGGAGAGGCCCGTGAAGACGATGAGGGAGTCGCGGGGGAGGTCGAGCGAGACGTTGCGGAGGTTGTGCTCGCGAGCGCCACGGACGATGAGACGGTCGGCCACGCCGGTCGGCACCTTTCTTGGAGAGGGGCGGGAGCCGCGGGCTCTGCGTCCGCCGCTCGGTGAGCGAGCAGAGGCGGCGGAACGGAGCGGGGCCCACGCCCCAGGGTATGGGGCCCGCAGCGGCACTGTCTTTGGGATGCCACACACGAGCCTATAGCACGCGCATTCGATTTACGGGGCCCGCAAGCCCTCTTCACCCAAACGTGTGGCGGCCGCACATCCTTCCCGGCCCGCCGCACGCCCGTACGCTGCGGAAACGCCCGCGGCACGGCCCGTCCGACCCGTCAAGCCGGCAGCGCCCGTTCCAGCGCCTCGAACGTGCGCCGCAGCACCCCCGCCTGCCCGGCGGCCACCTCGTCGACCGGCTCACCCGCGAGCTGACGGCCCACGGCCTCGGCGTACGCGGCACGGATCCCGGCGACGATCAGCGCCGCGGCCAGCCGGGCGGGGTGGTCCGGCCGCCCGGCGTCGCCGCCCGCGGCCTCGGCGAGCAGTCCGGCGAGGCCGGCCTCCAGCTCCTCGACCGCCTCGCGGGCCCGGGCCCGCAGCGCCGGGGAGTCCAGCACCGTACGCCAGAAATGCTCGAACCCCTCCCCCACCCCGCACAGCGGATGCCGCTCGGCCAGCAGGTCCAGGACGAGCCGGCGCAACGCGGCCAGCGGCGTCTCGTCCGGGCCACGCTCCCGTACGGCGCGGCCGATCAGCTCCTGCCCCTCGGGGATGCGGTCGAGGAAGAGGTCCTCCTTGCGCGGGAAGTAGTTGAAGACGGTCATCGTGGAGACCTCGGCGGCGCGGGCCACCTCGGCGACGGTGACGTTGTCGAAGCCGCGCTCGATGAAGAGCAGGGTGGCCTCGCCGGAGATCCGCTGGCGGGTGCGGAGCTTCTTGCGCTCGCGCAGCGTCAGCCGCCCGTCCTCCGCCTCGAAGCCGGTCTCCGCCTGCCGCCCGCGGACCGCTCGGCCCCGGCCGCCGGCCGCGTCGGCCCGCCCGCCTTCTCCCGCCGCGTCCCTCGCGTCCTCACCGGTCCGCGCGTCCGCACGCCGCTGCACATCCACCATGCCCGAAATCCTAGGCGCCCCCACCGACAATTTTTAGTCACAAAAAGTTTTTAGTGGCTACACTTCGGCTCATGACCTATGACGCAGACGTAGTCGTGGCAGGGGGCGGCCCGGTGGGGCTGATGCTCGCCTGCGAACTGGCACTGTCCGAGGTGCCGGTCGTCGTCCTGGAGCGGCTGACCGAGGTGGACACGACGATCAAGGCGGGGGCGATCAACACCCCGAGTGCGGAGGCCTTCTACCGGCGCGGGCTGCTCCCGGAGCTGGTCGAGGTGCAGCGCACCGTCCTCGGAAGGTTCAGCTCGTTCCTGAGCCAGCGGCAGGCCGCCGGTGCCTCCGTGGTGCGGCAACCGCCCAAGTTCGCCGGGCACTTCGCGGGCATCATGCTGCGCGGCGATCTGCTGGACGAGGCCGATCCGGACTTCGAGGCCGCCGGCCCGGCCGCCGACGTCGGGCTGGTCCCCCAGGAGCCCCTGGAACGGCTGCTCGCCGCGCGCGCCGCCGAACTGGGCGTCGAGGTGCGCCGCGGGGTGACGCTGACCGGCTTCGACGCCGATGAGGACGGGGTGCGGGTGCACACCTCGCAGGGCACGCTGCGCACCGGCTGGCTGGTGGGGTGCGACGGTGGCCGCAGCACGGTCCGCCGGCTCGCCGGATTCCCGTTCCCCGGTACGGCCCCGGGGATCACCGGCCGCCAGGCCCTCGTGGAGATGACCGGCACCGAGGCGCTGGGGACCGGCTGGAACTGGACGGAGCACGGGACGTACGCGCACGGCCCGGTGCCCGGCCGGTTCCTCACCGTCGAATTCGACGGGCCGCCCGCGGACCGTGAAGCTCCGGTCACCGCACAGGAGTTGGAGGCGTCGCTGCGCCGCGTCTCCGGGGTGGACGAGGTCCGGGTCCACAAGGTGATCTCGGCGACCCGGTTCACGGACAACGCCCGTCAGGTGCCCGACTACCGGGCGGGGCGGGTGCTGCTCGCCGGTGACGCGGCGCACGTCCACTCGCCGTTCGGCGGGCAGGGGCTGAACCTGGGCATCGGCGACGCGATGAACCTCGGTTGGAAGCTGGCCGCGACGGTGCGTGGCCGGGCGCCCGAGGGGCTGCTCGACACCTACACGGCCGAGCGGCACCCGATAGGCGCCTGGGTGCTGGACTGGACCCGTGCCCAGGTGGCGCTGATGCGGCCCGAGTCGCATGCGGGGGCGCTGCGCCGGATCGTCGCCGAACTGACGGGCACGGTCACCGCCACCACCTTCTTCGCCAAGAAGATCTCCGGTGTCTGGCAGCGCTACGACCTGCCCGGCGACCATCCGCTGACCGGCCGCAGCGCGCCCGACCTGGAACTCTCCGACGGCAGCCGGCTCGGGGACCATCTGCGGGACGGACAGGCGCTGTTGCTCGACCTCGCCGACGACGCGGAGCTGCGCAAGTGCGCCGCCGGATATGGCGGCCGGGTGCGGCTGCTGACCACCGGCTGCCCGCAGCGGCCCGAGCTGGCCGGCCTCCTGGTGCGGCCGGACGGTTGCACCGCCTGGGCCGCGGACGTCCCCGGGGCTCCGGCATCCACGGTCGACGCGGGCGGCACGGCGAGCGCGCCGAACGGGCCGGACGGGCCGGACGGGCCGGACGGGTTGGCGGCCGCGCTCCGGCGGTGGTTCGGCTCGCCCGCCGATCCGACGGGCTGACACCGCGTGCCCCGGGAGGGCGGCGCCCGGTGGCCCGTCCGGCCGCCGCGCGCCGCCCGTCCCGCCCCGCGTACGCCCCGATCGGTGCCCGCCGACTCCCGAACTCGCCCGGTCGGCGCTAGCTTCGGAGCATGACCGTCACCCCGCCCCACTTCGCGCACGATGCGACCGCCGTTCGTGAGGCCACCGACCGGCTCCTGATCTCGCTGGGCAAGCTCGACGACGCGGCGATCGGCGAACCCTCGCTGCTGCCCGGATGGACCCGCGGCCACGTCCTCGCCCATCTGTCGCGCAACGCGGACGCCCTGGTCAACCTCCTCACCTGGGCGCGGACGGACGTCCGTACGCCGATGTACGCGAGCGCGGAGGCCCGGGACGCCGACATCGAGCGGGACGCCGACCGCTCCCTGGAGGCGCATCTGACGGACCTCAAGGAGAGCGCCGCGCGGTTCGACGCCGCGGTGGACGCGCTGCCGGAGGCGCGCCGCGCCTTCGAGGTGGAGATGCGCAACGGGGTCGTGGAGCGCGCCGACCGGCTGCCGCTGCGCCGGCTGGCCGAGGTGGAGCTGCACCACCTGGACCTCGGCGTCGGCCACACCCTGGACCAGCTGTCGCCCGCGTTCATCGACGACGAGCTGGCGTTCCTCACCACCGTCAAGTTCGCCGGGCACCCGGGCCTGCCCGCCCTGGAGATCCGCACCGACGACGGCCGCCACTGGCGCACCGGCCGCGCGGCCACCGGCCCGGGGGACGCGCCCATGGTGGTGAGCGGCTCCGCAGCGGCCCTGGTCGGGTGGCTCACCGGGCGCGGCGACGGCACGGAACTCGACGGTCACGGCTCCGCGCTGCCTGTCGTACCCCCGCTCTAGAGTGGGGTTCATGGCCTACAGCGGAGCAGTGAAGGTCGGCGGACCGGCCGACGTGCACGAGCTGACCGACCTGATGATCTCGAAGGTCGCGGTCGGTCCGATGGACAACAACGCCTATGTGCTGCGGTGCCGGGCGACCGACGAGCAGTTGCTGATCGACGCGGCCGCGGACCCGCACACCCTCCTCACGCTGATCGGCGACAGCGGCCTGGCGTCCGTCGTGACCACGCACCGCCACGGCGACCACTGGGGTGCGCTGCGTGAGGTGGTCGGCGCGACGGGCGCGCGGACGTACGCGGGCCGGTACGACGCCGAGGGCATCCCCGTCCCCACGGACGTCCTGGTCGACGACGGCGACACGATCACCGTCGGCCGGGTCCGGCTGACGGCGCGCCATCTGGTCGGCCACACCCCCGGCAGCATCGCGCTGGTCTACGACGACCCGCACGGCCCCCCGCATCTGTTCACCGGCGACTGCCTGTTCCCCGGTGGCGTCGGCAACACCTGGGGCGACGCCGAGAAGTTCAGCAGTCTGATCGACGGCGTGGAAGGCAAGCTCTTCGGCGAACTCCCCGACGAGACCTGGGTCTATCCGGGCCACGGCAACGACACCACCCTGGGCGCGGAACGCCCGCATCTGGCGGAGTGGCGCGAGCGGGGCTGGTAGCGGGGCTGCGGCCACCGGCCGTCGGGACGTGCGGAGACGGGCCGTGTGCCGGCCCGTCTCCGGCTGCTCAGGCCTCGATGCGCTCCTTCGCGTCCGCGTCCGCCGCCTCGGCCGCCGCCTGCTTCTTCGAGGCGCGCAGGCTGGTGAGCGTGGTGACGACCAGCACGGCGCAGATGACGCCCAGGGAGACCGGAATGCTGATCTCCGGTACGGCCACTCCGGACTCGTGCAGCGCGTGCAGTACGAGCTTCACGCCGATGAAGCCGAGGATGACCGACAGGCCGTAGGAGAGGTGGACCAGCTTTTTGAGCAGGCCGCCGATCAGGAAGTACAGCTGCCGCAGGCCCATCAGGGCGAAGGCGTTGGCGGTGAAGACGATGTACGGGTCCTGGGTGAGGCCGAAGATCGCCGGGATGGAGTCCAGGGCGAAGAGGACGTCGGTGGTGCCGATCGCCAGCATGACGATCAGCATCGGGGTCATCAGCCGCTTGCCGTTCTCGACCACGAACAGCTTGGTGCCGTGGTAGCGGTCGGTCGACGGGAAGCGCCGCTCGACCAGCTTCAGGAAGCGGTTCTCCTCGTACTCCTCGTCCTCCTGGTCCGCCCGCGCCTCCTGGATGAGCTTCCAGGCCGTCCAGATGAGGAACGCGCCGAAAAGGTAGAAGATCCAGGAGAAGTTGGCGATGATCGCGGCGCCCGCGCCGATGAAGCCGGCCCGCAGCACCAGCGCGATCAGCACGCCCACCATCAGCACCCGCTGCTGGTAGACCGCCGGGACCGCGAACTTCGCCATGATCAGGACGAAGACGAAGAGGTTGTCGACGCTCAGGGACTTCTCGGTGATGAAGCCGGCGAAGAACTCACCGGCCGGTGCGGTCCCGCCGAAGACCAGCAGCCCGAGGCCGAACAGCGCGGCGAGCGCGATCCAGACGGCGGTCCAGGTGCCGGCCTCCTTGAGGGAGACCTCGTGTGGTTTGCGGCCGCCGATGAAGAAGTCGGCGGCGATCAGGGCGCAGAGACCGAGGATGGTCAGCGCCCACAGGGTCAGGGAAACGTCCACTGCTCCTCCGGCAGAGTCGTACGGCACTCACAGCGTCGTCGCTGCCGGAGGTCTCTTCCGCCCCGCGCCGCCCGAAGGGCACGGGGCCGGCGTCCCGGGATCTCGTCACTTGCACGATCCGTGATGACGGGTGCGCCGCTTCGGGAGTACTCCCCTCCGCACCAAGAAGAGTAAAGGATGGCCAAGACTTAGTAAAGGGATGGGTAAAAGTGCTGGTCAGGGGGTTGGCGGCAGGGGTGGACCGGCGGGTTCGGTGCGGGCGGCGGCGCGGCGGGCCTCCGCGAGCCGGGTCAGCACCTGGCGCACCACCTGGCTGCCCTTCGGGGCGAGCGCCGGCTCGTACGTCCAGGCGTGGCCGACCCAGGGATCGGCGAGGTGGGCGTCCGGCACCGGCGTGATGCGCAGCAGGGAACGCCACAGCGGGTCCAGCACCGGGCCGAACTCCCGGGCCTGGGCGCGGTCGGCGACCATCATCAGATGGACCCCGGCCGCCGGGCCCTCGTCGGCCAGATAGCGGAGCATGGTCACCGCGCGGTCGTCGAAGCCGTGCGGGAAGTCATGGACGATCAGCAGCTGCTCGGCGGTGTCCAGATCCGGCGGGAGCGCGTCCGCGGCCCGGCTGCGCATCGCCATCTGCACCAGGTCCACCCGCCTGATCAGCCCCTCCAGGACCGTGGCCACCCCCTTGGCACCGGGCACCGGGGGCCCCGGCAGGACGCCGGTCTCCACGAGCGGCGCGCATGCCTGCGCCGCCGTACCGCCGGGGTCGATGACCTGCACGGCGAACTCCCCGGCGGGGTGGACGGCGAGCAGCCGGGCGGCGATCGCGACGGCGGCCTCCAGGGCGAGCCGCCGTATCTCCGCCGCGTCCGGCGGGCCGTCCGTCAGCGCGCTGCCCAGCTCGCGCCGGCCGAACTCGCGCTCCGGTCCGGGCTCCGTGGCGCGGGCGACGGAGTCGGGTCCGCTGTCGATCCACAGCCCGCGCTCCAGCGGGAGCCGGACGAGCATGGGGATGCGCAGGTCCAGCACCTCGGGGAGGTGCAGATCGCCCAGCCGCAGCGCCATCGGGCGCTCCAGGGGGACGTGGTGGCCCTGCCAGACGGGGTTGTCCCAGCGGGCGAAGGCGGGCGGCAGGGCGGGCTCGACGACCTCCGACTCGGCGGTCAGCTGCGCCAGGTCGCGGTCGAGGGCGGCGCGGGCCTGGGTCAGGAGGGTGGCGTGCCGGTCGCGGGCGGTGGCCCGGGCGACGTCGGCGGCGGTGCCGAGGCGGTTGCGCGGGTCGGCGAGGACCTCGTCGAGCTCCTGCTCCAGACGGGACGCGGCGAAGTCCGATGCGCTGCGGTAGGCCGCGACCGAGCGGGCCAGGTCCTCGAACATGCCCCAGATCTGGTTGTAGAGCCGCTCCTCCATGCTCCATCCGGCGGCGTCCCCGGCCACGGGCGGCGGCGGGCCGTCCGCCGCGGGGGCGCCGGCGGCGGATGCGCCGGACGGGGCCGGGGCGGGCGGCGTGGGGCCGGGTGCGGGGGTGCTGCGGCGCTTGGGGTGGCGGTAGTCGACGGGGCCGGCGGCGGCCGGGGCGCCGGCCGCGGAGGTGCCGACGGGGGCGGGGGCCGGGATCTCTCGCGCCGGGTCCGGTGCGGCCGCCGCCTCGACCTCGGCGGCCACGTCGGCCGCCCGGGCCAGCCCCTGGTCGTGCAGCAGCGCGGCCAGACCGCCGGAGTATCCCTGGCCCACCGCCCGCACCTTCCAGGCGCCCTGCCGGCGGTACAGCTCGACGGCGACGACGGCCGTCTCGGCGGTGAGTCCGGTGACGGTGTAGCCGGCCAGGCCCGTGCCGTCGATCGCGGTGAGCCGTACGGACGGCGCGGGGGCCGCGCCGAAGGTGGCCGGCGCGCCGCTCCGGGCGGCGAGCGCCAGCAGCACGCTGACCCGGTGGACGGCCGCGGGCAGCGCGTCGAGGTCCACCGTGAGGCGGTGCTCGGCGGCGGCCCGGTCGGCCACCTCGACGCCGGGCCGGCGGGGCGCACCCGGGTGGACGACGGCTTCGGCGCCCGGCAGCGCGCCCCGCTCGTCGCCGAGCGTCATCCCGGCCACGACGGGGACGCCCGCCGCGATCCGGATCTCCACCCGGCTCCGGTCCAGTGGTTGGTTCTGGCCCCGGACCAGCTCGGCCGTCATCGTTCTTCCCCCTGGTTGTCACTCGTCCCGGGCCCGCCCCGAGCGGCTGCCCGGGGCGCACGGCGGCGCGGCCCGGGTGCGCGCTGCCGTGGTGCTGCGGCTGCTTACAGGTGCGGGACGATCGCCGGGACCAGGTCCTGGAAGGTGCGGCCGACGGAGGGCTCGCCGATGGCGGTCATCTGCCAGCCGTTGCCGACGCGGTGCACCTTGGCCATGACCTGTGCGGTGTAATTGCCGCCGCCCGTGAGGGTGTAGCGGGCCAGCTCCTGGCCGGTGGTCTCGTCGACCAGCCGGCAGAAGGCGTCCTCCACCTCGGTGAAGGTCTGCCCGGTGAAGGAGTTGACGGTGAAGACGATCTGGTCGATGTGGACCGGCAGCCGCGCCAGGTCGACCAGGATCGCCTCGTCGTCGCCGCCCTGGCCGGCGCCGCCGACCAGGTTGTCACCGGTGTGCCGGACCGCGCCGTCGTCGCTGACCAGGTGCTGGAAGAAGACGACGTCGATCGGCTGCTTGCCGGCGAACAGCACCGCCGAGGCGTCGAGATCGATCTCCTTGGTCCGCCGGCCGAACAGTCCGCGGCGCGGCGCCGAGCGCCAACCGAGCCCCATCCGGACCGCGGTCAGCGTCCCCCCGTCGGACTTCTGCAGGCTGATGCCCTGTCCCTTGGACAAATTGACCGACACGCGCCGTCCCCTCTCTGTACCGTCCCGCCCACGTTTCCGGCGGCAGCCTCGACCCTACGCACGACGGCGGGCCCGGGGCGTCGCGGGCCCGCGTTTGTGGCGTTTCTGCAACACCAGGGCGGGCGCGCCACCCGTCCTGGTGAGTGCGCCACCCGCCCGGCTCCCACTACTTCACGCCGGCCTCCCTCATCTGCCGCAGCTCCTTCTTGAGCTCGCCGACCTCGTCGCGCAGCCGGGCGGCGATCTCGAACTGCAACTCGGCCGCGGCGGCCCGCATCCGCTCCGTCATCTCCTCGATGAGCTCGGCGAGTTCGGCCGCGGGACGGTCCGTCAGCGGTGCGCCCTCCTTGGCGCCCTTGCCCTTCGCCGGCTTGGCGCCCAGTGCCGGGACCGGCGCCTTGCCCTTGGTGTCCTTGGCGTCGCCCGGCTTGCGGTAGCCGCTGCCCAGCAGCTCCCGGGTGTCGATCTCCTCCCGGGCGATGGTGGCGACGATGTCGCCGATCTTCTTGCGGAGCGGCTGCGGGTCGATGCCGTGCTCCTTGTTGTACGCCAGCTGCTTCTCCCGGCGGCGGTTGGTCTCCTCGATGGCCTTCTCCATCGCCGGGGTGACCTTGTCGGCGTACATGTGCACCTGGCCGGAGACGTTGCGCGCGGCGCGGCCGATGGTCTGGATCAGCGAGGTCCCGGAGCGCAGGAAGCCCTCCTTGTCGGCGTCCAGGATGGCCACCAGGGACACCTCGGGCAGGTCGAGGCCCTCACGCAGCAGGTTGATGCCGACCAGGACGTCGAACTCGCCGGAGCGCAGCTCGCGCAGCAGCTCGACGCGCCGCAGGGTGTCGACGTCGCTGTGCAGATAGCGGACCTGGATGCCGAGTTCCAGGAAGTAGTCGGTGAGGTCCTCGGCCATCTTCTTGGTGAGTGTGGTGACCAGGACGCGTTCGTCCTTCTCGGTGCGGGTGCGGATCTCGTGCACCAGGTCGTCGATCTGCCCGTCGGTGGGCTTGACCACGACCTCCGGGTCGACCAGGCCGGTCGGGCGGATGATCTGCTCCACGAAGCCGTCGCCCCGGGCCAGCTCGTACGGCCCGGGGGTCGCGGACAGGTAGACGGTCTGCCCGATGCGGTCCAGGAACTCCTCCCACTTCAGCGGCCGGTTGTCCAGGGCGGACGGCAGCCGGAAGCCGTGGTCGACGAGGGTGCGCTTGCGGGAGGCGTCACCCTCGTACATCGCGCCGATCTGCGGGACGGTGACGTGCGACTCGTCGATGACCAGGAGGAAGTCCTCCGGGAAGTAGTCGATGAGGGTGTTGGGCGCCGAGCCGGGCTCGCGGCCGTCCATGTGCATGGAGTAGTTCTCGATGCCGGAGCAGGAGCCGATCTGGCGCATCATCTCGATGTCGTACGTCGTGCGCATCCGCAGCCGCTGGGCCTCCAGCAGCTTGCCCTGCTTCTCCAGAGTGGTGAGCCGGTCGGCCAGCTCGGCCTCGATCCCGGCGATGGCGCGCTCCATGCGCTCGGGGCCGGCGATGTAGTGGCTGGCGGGGAAGATGTACAGCTGCTGGTCGTCGCTGATCACCTCGCCGGTGAGCGGGTGGAGGGTGGAGAGCGCCTCGATCTCGTCGCCGAACATCTCGATCCGGACGGCCAGCTCCTCGTACACCGGGAAGATCTCGATGGTGTCGCCGCGGACCCGGAACGTGCCGCGGGTGAAGGCCAGGTCGTTGCGGCTGTACTGGATGTCGACGAAGCGCCGCAGCAGCTGGTCGCGGTCGATCTCGTCGCCGACCTTGAGCGGCACCATCCGGTCGACGTACTCCTGCGGCGTGCCCAGGCCGTAGATACAGGACACCGAGGCGACCACGACGACGTCACGCCGGGTGAGCAGGGAGTTCGTCGCGGAGTGGCGCAGCCGTTCGACCTCCTCGTTGATGGAGGAGTCCTTCTCGATGTACGTATCGGACTGCGGGACGTACGCCTCGGGCTGGTAGTAGTCGTAGTAGGAGACGAAGTACTCGACGGCGTTGTTCGGCAGCAGCTCGCGGAACTCGTTGGCGAGCTGGGCCGCGAGGGTCTTGTTGGGCGCCATGACGAGGGTCGGGCGCTGCAGCTTCTCGATCATCCACGCGGTGGTCGCCGACTTGCCGGTACCGGTCGCGCCCAGCAGGACGACGTCCTTTTCACCCCCGCGGATGCGCTGCTCCAGCTCGGCGATGGCCGCCGGCTGGTCACCACTGGGCTGGTACGGGCTGACGACCTCGAAGGGTGCCACCGTGCGTTCGATCTTTGATACGGGCCGCATGGGATCCACCGTACGACCCGCCACTGACAATCGACGTGGCAATTGCTCCGACCTGCGATGTCGGGGCGGCCTCAGCGGCGGGGCGGCACTGTCCGGCGGGCGCGGGAGGCGGCGCGGCGGCGTCGGCCGGATGCCGCGGGGCCGCCGTCGCGGGGCGCCCCGCTGATCACCGTCCGCCGGCGCCCCGCGGCGCCGGCTTCATGATCGACCGGGCCCCCGCGCCAGGCGGTCCCCGAGTCCAGCTTTTCTGCCCGTATGACCAAAACCGGTCAGAAGCGCGACGGGTGACGCATCATCGGCCAAGATGCGCGGACGCCCCGGCTCCGGCAAGTTGGACGGCGGCGGAAGCGTACGTCTGTTGCATGACAGATCCGGGCATCCTGCAATTGCGCGACGCTCCACACGGCACACCGGCCATGTCTCGTTCAGCGCCCGGCCACCACACGACCGCCTCCCGTCACGGCCCGGCTGCGAGCCTCTTCCGTCCCTCCGGTTCCTGTCCGTTCTCGTCAGCTCACCTCCACGACGTCACGAGGAGTCCGTATGCGTATTCGCCCCGTTGCCACCGTCGTCGCCGGTGCGCTCATGGGTCTGTCCGCGCTCGTCCTCTCCCCGGCCGCCGCCCAGGCCGCACCGCACCGGAACACCCCGGTGACGGTCGCCCACCGCGGCGCCTCGTCGTACGCCCCCGAGAACACCCTCGCCTCCATCGACGAGGCCGCCCGGCTCGGCTTCGAATGGGTCGAGAACGACGTCCAGCGCACCAAGGACGGTGAGCTGGTCATCCTCCACGACAACTCGCTCGCACGGACCACCAACGTCAAGACGGTCTTCCCCGACCGCTCCCCCTGGAACGTCTCGGACTTCACCCTCAAGGAGATCGAGAAGCTGGACGCGGGCAGCTGGTTCGCACCGAAGTTCGAGGGCGAGCGGGTGCCGACCCTCGAGGACTACATGGACGAGGTGGAGGAGAACGACCAGAGCCTGCTGATGGAGCTGAAGTCCCCGGAGCTCTATCCGGGCATCGAGCTGCAGACGCTCAGGGAACTGCGCCGGGTCGGCTGGCTGGACAGGGAGCACGTCCGGCACCGGCTGATCATCCAGAGCTTCAACGCCGACGCCATCAAGACCGTGCACACCGTCCGCCCGGACGTCAGGACCGGCTTCCTCGGGAACCCGTCGGTGGCGGACCTGCCGAAGTACGCGAAGTACTGCGACCAGATCAATCCGGTCCACACGGTGGTCACCCCGGAGTACGTCGCCGCCGTGCACGGGCTGCGGGGGCCGCACCGGCGGCCGCTGGACCTGTACACCTGGACCGTCGACGACGCGGCCACCGCGGTGAAGGTCGCCGGTCTGGGCGTCGACGGCATCATCACGAACAAGCCGGACGTGGTGCGGGACGCCTTGGAGGGCCGCGACCACTCCGGCTGAGCGCCGCCGACCTGCAGGGGTGGCCCGCGGCGGCCGCCGCGGGGCCGTTTCCCCGCCGCGTTGTCAGTGGGGCGTCCTACCCTGATCAGGTGACGAATTCCGAGCAGGTTCCGGGGCCGGCGGCCCGGGCGGACGCGCCGCCGAAGGCCGGGTCCGCCGCCCGGCGCGACTGGGCGTGGACCCGCCTTGCGACCCCCATCGGTCCGCTGCTGCTCGCCGCGACGCGGGACGGTCTGGTGCAGGTCGTCTTCCACGCGGACGAGCGGACGGGCCGCCGCGCGCTGACCCGGCTGGAGCAGTTCTTCGGCGGGCCGCCGCTTCCGGAGACACCCCCGCTGGCGACGGCCGCGGCCGAGCTCACCGCCTATTTCGCCGGGGAGCTGCGGACCTTCACCGTCCCCCTGGACTGGTCGCTGTCGTCCGGTTTCCACGCCCGGGTGCTGCAGACCCTGGCCTCCGGCGTCCGCTACGGCGACGTGGTCGGCTATCAGGACCTCGCCGACCGGGTCGGGGAGCCGGGTGCCGCCCGCGCGGTGGGTGCCGCGATGGGGTCCAATCCGCTGCCGGTCGTCGTGCCCTGCCATCGTGTCGTCGCCAGTGACGGCGGGATCGGCGGCTTCGGCGGCGGCCTGGAGACCAAGCGGCAGCTGCTCGCGCTCGAAGGCGTGCTGCCCGCGCCGCTCTTCTGATCCCGTCCTCCGGTTCCGGCTCCCGGTTCCGGCCGTCGTCCGTCCTCATCGAGGCCGGCTCCCCGAAGGGCAGTGCCATGTCCCGTCAGATCGCCCTGCTCCGCGGTATCAACGTCGGAGGCCACAACTCCTTCCCCAAGGCCCGGCAGCGGGAGCTGGCGGAGGCACTGGGGCTGAAGGACGTCACCGTGGTGCTGCAGACCGGCAACCTCGTCTTCGCCGATCCGGGCACCCCGCCCGGCGAGACGGCCCGGCGGATCGAGGACCGGATCGCCGCCGAGCTCGGCCTCACGGTGCCGGTGGTCGTGCGGACCCGTGACGAGCTGGCCGCCGCGGTCGCCGCGAACCCGTTTCCGCAGGCCGCGGCGGAACCCAAGAGCCTGCACCTCACGTTCCTGTCGGAGGTGCCGGCCGACACCTCGCGGCTGGACGCGATCGACCAGGCGGCGTTCGCGCCCGACCGGTTCCGGCTGGTCGGACGCGAACTGTACCTGTGGTGCCCGGACGGCATCGGCCGCTCCAAGCTCGCCGCGCTGGTGAGCCGCACCCCGCTCGGGGTGACGGCCACCGCCCGCAACTGGAACACCGTCACCAAGCTCCTGGCGCTGGCGGACGCCTGACGCCGCCCGGGCCCGCGGCTGTTCAGCGCCAGCCGTGGAACTCCCGCAGCCGGTTGGCGACGAGGTTGAAGCGGCCCCGGTCCAGGGCGCACGCCTCGCGCCGCATGCCCTCCGGGTGCACCCGCAGGACCCGGTCGAGCGCCACCCAGGAGTCGCGGCCCGCGCGGTCCCAGGGGCCGGCGCCTATGGCCACCCACTCCCGGTCGTTGCTGTGCCGTTTGCTGGACAGCTGGACCGCCAGCAGCGTGCCGCCGGTCTCCCGGGCGACGACCAGCACCGGCCGGTCCTTGCCCCGGCCGTCGTTCTCCTCGTAGGGCACCCAGGTCCAGACGATCTCGCCCGGGTCCGGGTCGCCGTCCGGGTCGGGCGCGTAGGTCATCCTGACGGTGCCGACGGAGCCCGGCCGGGCTTCCACGGTTGCGGTGGGCCCCTGGCTGCCGGGCAGCGCGTCGGCCGCGCCGGAGGGGTCTGATGCGGTGAAGGAAGAGGTCACGCCCCCACGCTAACCGCCGCCCTGAGCAGGGCGTTCAGCGGCCCCGAGCCGCGCTCCACGGCCCGTTGTCAGTGGTCGGCCGTACGGTTTTTCACAGCGGGGGACGGCCGTCGGGGCCGCCCGGGAGGGGAGCATCATGTCCGAGACCACGACGTACCTGGAACTGTCCCAAGAGGGCGGCGGCGCCCACAAGTTCTACGAGGTGACGGTGCGGGACACGGTCGTCTCGGTGCGCTACGGCCGGATCGGCGCGGCCGGCCAGCGGCAGACCTCGACGTTCCCGACGCGGGAGAAGGCCCAGGCCGCGGCGGCGAAGAAGATCGGCGAGAAGGTCCGCAAGGGCTATGCCCCGGCCGTCCAGGGGCAGCGCACCGCCCGCCCGGTGACGCGCCGTCAGGTGTCCTCGGCGCCGTCGACGGCCCGCGCGGTCGCGCCGGTGCTGTGGCGGTTCCGCACCGGCGCCGCGGCGTTCGGCATCCACATCGACGAGGACCGCGCCTGGGTCGGCAACCAGAACGGCGATGTGCACGCCCTCGGCCACGACGGCGAGGTGCTGGCGCACTACCGGCTCCCGGACGGCGTCAAGTGCCTGGTGGCGGACGACTTCTGGATCTACGCCGGCTGTGACGACGGCACGGTCTACGACCTCTCCTCGAAACTCCCGTTCGCCGCCTACGGCATCGCCCCCGACGTCGACATCTTCTGGCTGGACATCCACGAGGGCATCCTCAACGTCGCGGACCGCAGCGGCGGTCTGACGGTCATCGACCACGAGGACGAGTACCAGTGGTCGCGGCGCAGCACCGGCGAGCACGCCTGGATGGTGCGGCGGGACGAGCGCGCGGTCTACCACGGCCACCGCCGCGGTGTGACGGCCTATATGGCCGACGGCAGCGGCGAGTTGTGGCACACGCCGACCCAGGGGGCGGTGCTGTTCGGCTGGCAGGAGGACGACTCGGTGTACGCCGGTACCGACCGGCGGGTGGTCCAGCGGCTGGCGAAGGACTCCGGTGCGCTGGAGGCGACGTACGCCTGCGACACGGTCGTCTACTCCTGCGCGACGGCACCGGGCGGCCGTTACGTCTTCGCCGGCGACTCGGCCTCCTCGGTGTACTGCTTCGCCGCCGACGGCACCCGCCTGTGGAAGCTGGGCACGGGCGGGGGCTCGGCGCTGTCGATGCAGTATCTGGACGAGAAGTTGTACATGGTCACCACCGACGGGTCGCTGGTGTGCGTGGACGCGAGCGAGGCGGCGGTCGCCGCCGCCCGGGCGGGCACGGTGCCGGTGGCCCGGGACGTGAAGTCGGCCGCCGCGCTGCCGACGTACACGCCCTCGGCCACGGTGCGGACGGTGGCGTCCGCGGCCGCCTCGGGGATCGTGGTGGAGTGTGTGCAGGAGGGCGGCCGGCTGCGGGTCCATGTGGTCTCCGAGGGCTATGAGCCGTCCTGGAACGTCCAGTTCCCGCGGCACATACGCCAGCCCGGGGCGCGGTATGTCGTCGACGACCTGTCGGCGGCCGCGGGCGGGTTCTACCGCGTCCGCGGCGAGATCCGGCAGCTGGTCTGAGGCCGCCGGACCGTTCTGCGGCCGCCGGATCAGGCGGGTCCGCTCCAGGCCGGCCGGCGCGGGTCGTCGGCCCGTACGACGATGTCCGCGGCCTCCTCGGGCCGGGTCTCGGCCTCGTAGCGCGCGAAGGCGGGCAGCGTCCAGTGCTCGTGCGGCGGGGTACGGCGGGCGAGTGCGGCCGGCGACAGCGTGAGGTGGACGGTGAGATCGAAGGGGAACCAGTGACCGAGCAGGAGGGGACCGTGCAGCAGCAGGACGCCACCGGGCGGCAGCGTCACGTAGGCGCTGCGGGTGGCCCGGTCGGCCACCGGGTCCCAGAGGTCCGGGAGGACGCGACCGGTGCCGCCCGGGTCGAGGGGCCGGAAGACCTCGCGCCACAGCGCCTGCCGGTCGAACCACTCGTCGTGGTAGGCGTCGGGGTCCTCCCGGCCGTATTCGAGCCGCAGCGAGGCGGGGCGCAGGAAGCCGAAGGCGCCGGCCGTGTGCACCGCCCGCCCACGGAGCCGCAGCGCCTCGACGAGCCGTTCGGCCAGGTCGCCGGGTGCGGCGGCGGGCGCTCCGTCGAGGGCCACTCTCCGCCAGGGGCTGCCGTCCTCGGCCTCCGTGGTGAGGATCCGCTCGGCGAGCGCGTCGGTGAGCCGTTCCCAGGTGATCGCTTCGAGCCGCACCCCGCCATTGTGCCGGGCGGCGGGGCGCGGTGCGCACGGCGTCAGCCGGAGAGCGGTCCGGCGGGCGGGGCGGGGAAGGTGGGGGCGCCGGAGACGAATCCGGCCTGGATGACAGGGGCGTGCTGGGTGCCGCCGCTGATGGTGTTGTGCACCTCCCACACGGTCCCGCGGTCCTGCTCGGGCGCGACCTCGTCGAGCAGGGCGCGGAGTTCGGCCGCGGCGGCCGGGTCCTCGCTCAGCAGCCGTCGCAGCCGCAGCCGCCAGGCCGCGGTCACGCCCGCCACCCCGTCCCGGTCGCCCTCCTCCTGCGCGGCGACGAGATCGGCGCGCGAGTCGTCCAGCTCGCCCTCCAGCGCGGCCGCGTCCCCGGCGCCCCGGCGGCGGGCGAGGAAGGCCGCCATGCGGCGCCGGACCGTGGCCCAGCCCTCCGTCGCCATCTGCTGCACGAGCGTGGTCGCTCCTGTCGTGGCGAGTGCCACCAACTCCGCTTCCATGGGTCCCCCTCGGGTGTCGGGTGTGGTTCCGTCGCGCCGTGGTTCAGGCCTGGCCCGCGTCCGGGCCGGCGGCGCCGTAGCGGCTGAGTTCGGCCGCCGCCTCCTTCGTCGCCTCGATGACGTCCTCGGGGGCCACCGGCATCACGGACTTGAGCTTGAGCAGAAGGACCGCGCCCATGATGGAGCCGTCCCACATGATCGGCGCGGCGCAGGAGTTCCATCCGGCCATGCACTCCTCGTAGCCGAGTGCGTAGCCGAGGTCGCGGACCTCCGCGAGGGAGGCCGCCAGCGCGTCGTTGTCCCGGTAGACGCCCGGTCCGGCCTGGTCCGGCACGGGCTCTGCCAGGACCCGCTGCTGGAGCACCTCCGGCAGGTAGGCCAGGATCGTCCGCCCCGAGGCGCCGGTGCGCAGGGAGCGCGTCACGGACAGCACATCGCGCGGCGTCATGCCGAGTTCGGCCAGGTCGGAGTCGCCGACGGCCATGTCGACGCACTGCCGTTGGGCGCCGGAGAAGGGCGCCACCATGTAGAGGAACGCCAGCCCGCCGTCGGTGGCGGTCCGCAGTTCCTGCAGCACGGTCTGGGTGACCGTGCCGTCGAGGCGGTGGTCGAGCGCGGTGAAGGCGAGCTGGGCGGCGGAGGTGCGCAGCCGGTACAGGCCGCGGTCGACCCGTTCGAAGATGCGCTGGTAGATGCCGGACTGCAGGATGCGGTAGACGACGGAGTCGTCCAGGCCGGTGAACTCGGCTATCTCGCCGGGGCCGTGGGCCGATCCGCCGAGTTCGGCGAAGGCGGTCTGGACGAGGAAGACCCGCTCGGCATGGCTGGATCCCGACGCCCGGGTGCCCGCCGAGGACCCACTCCTGGCGGTCTGGCGTCCGTTCTTGCGCCCCGAGGGACCCGGCGTGGTGACGGCGGTGCCCGAAGCGGAGGCCGACGCGTCGGCCGAGGTCGGCGAACCCGGTGCTGCGGTGCTGTTGCCCATCGTGTGCTCTCTCCCCTGGCAGTGTTCCGCGCCCGAAGGCGCCCTGCGTGTCCGGTGGAAGCCGACGCCTCCGTCACCCGCGGCCGCACCCTCCGGCAGTCGGCGCCCGGGAGTGCTCCCGGAGCCGTTCTGCCCGCCCGTGGCCCCGGGTTACCCGCATTATCGGGCGACGTCGAGGGCGAGCTTCCCGGTCGGTGTGCGGGCGGCGAGGTCGTGGTGCGCCCGGGCGGCCTCGCCGAGCGGGTAGGCGGCGCCGGTGAGCGGCTGGAGGGTGCCGTCGGCGACGGCGTCGAACAGCGCCCGCATGGACGTCGGCAGTGCCGTACGGTCCGCGTAGAGCTGCGGCAGCCAGAAGCCGGAGACGGTCAGGGAGCGCTCCATCAGGTCCCGGGTCGGCACGTTCGCCAGGTCGCCGCCGGCGAAGCCGTAGACGGCGAGCCGGCCGCGCGGTGCGACGGCGGCGAGGGTGCGGGTGAAGGTGGTGCCGCCGGTCATCTCCAGAGCGGCGTCGACGGGGCCGCCGGCGGCGTCCAGGATGCGCTCCGTCAGGTCGTCGGCGTGCGAGTCGATGACGGCGTCGGCGCCCAGTTTCGCGGCCAGTTCGCGCTTCTCGGCCGAGCCGGCGAGGCCGATGACCCTGGCCCCGGCGTGCGCGGCGAGCTGGACGGCCAGCGAGCCGAGGCCGCCGGCCGCGGCCGGCACGACGAGGGTCTCGCCCTTGGCGATCCGCAGTACGGTGAACAGCAGGTGCCAGGCGCTGTTGCCCTGGAGGGCCAGCGCGACGGCCTGCTCGTCGCTGATGGCGTCGGGCACGTCCCAGGTGACGCGGCTGTGCAGCAGGGCCTGTTCCGCGTAGCCCCCGCCGCGGCACAGGCCGACGACCCGGCGGCCGCCGTCCACGGTGCCCACGACCTCGTTGCCGGGTACGTACGGCAGCTTCACGGGGGCGAGGTAGGAGTCCCCCCGGACGTGCACGTCCGCGTAGTTGACACCGGCCAGGGTCACCTGGACCAGCGAGTGGCCGCCGCGGGGTGCGGGCTCGGGCACGTCCTCCAGCCGCAGCACGTCCGGACCGCCGAATTCTCGCATCACAATCGCGCGCACGACTCTCCCTCAGGTTCACAAGTGCGGTGCCCGCACAGGGTAGGCGGGGCGACCGTTGTCGGGCGGATACCCGATCATTTCGCGCCAACCATGAGAGGTTCGGCCTGCCGCTGCCCTTCTCCCGGCGAGATTTTCCCGCCCGCTTTCTCGCGACGCGAGAAACGGCCGGAGCGTTTTCCGCCCATTGCGCCGTTTTGCTGCAGATCTACCCAGCGGTATGGCCGAGATGGCTGCCTCGCATCCCTCGCTCAAACTCGGCTACCGGAAGTGATCGCCGACGCCTACGATCCCGAATTGTGTCCGCCGTTGACCACTTGTGACGGCCGCGTCCCCTGGGGTCGAGCGCGTTCCGCGAGGCAGCGCCGCTCACCCACCGCACCCGGTGATACGGGCGGGTGGCGGAGGGCATGGCCGCGTGCAGGGCAGCGCGGGCACGGCCTGAGGGGGAATCATGATGGGGAAATCGGGGGGCGGCAGGCCGGCGTACGCGCCGGCCTGCCGGGACCCACAACGCGCACTGCCACTTCCACCGGCACCTCTCCGCCTGCTGCGGACCGCATCCGCGTCCTTGCCGCCCTCGCTGACGGCCACCGTCGCGGCTGCCACGGATGCCGTCATCGCCGCCGCGCGCCGCCACTCCCGGCCGTACGCGGCACCGCTCTATCTGGACGCGTCCCGCCCCCGCCGGGGGACCGTGCGCCGCCGACGAGAACGGGACTGCCCATGAACGCCTCGAGCAGTACGCCCGGCACCGGGCTGCAGTTCACCCACCCCTACCTCGCCGTGGTGCTCGGCGGCGGCTTCACGGGCATGCTCGCCGCGGCGGCGCTGTCCGAGTACGCCGAGGTCATCGTCGTCGAGCGGGAGCGGCTGCCGCGGACCCCGGCGCTGCCGACCGACCTGCCGCACGCCCGGCACGCCCATCTGCTCACCTCGGACGGCGCCCGGATGGTCGAGGCCCTGGTGCCCGGCGGTGTCGAGCGCTGGCTGGCGGAGGGCGCGCGCCGGGTCCCGGTGCCGGCGGAACTGGCCGGCCGCGCTTCGCTGGGCCGGCTGGACCGGCGCTGTCCCCCGCATCTGATCGCCTGTTCCCGCGATCTGCTCGACCGGGTCATCCGCCGGCAGGTTCCCACCCGCCCCGGGGTCGCCGTCATCGACGGCACCGAAGCGGAGGAGCTGACCGGCACCGCGGAGCACGTCACCGGGGTGCGGGTCCGTGACACCACGACCGGTGAAACGTATCGGCTCGACGCCGACCTGGTCGTCGACGCCACCGGCCGCCACTCCACCAGCCGGGCGCGGCTCGCCGCCCTGGGACTGCCGCGGGTGGGCGAGGACCGCGCGGACTCCGCGATCGTCTCGGCGACCCGGATCTTCCGCGCTCCCGAGGGCGCCGAGAACCTCCCGGTGCTCACCTCACGTTCGGGCCTCACCGTGCCGCCGCCCGGCCCTTCCGGCGCCGCCCGCGCCGCCGCCGGACGTACCCTCCCGGTGCGGGCCGTCCCGGAGCGGACCGCGACGCTGGTGCCGATCGAGGGCGGCCGCTGGCTGGTCACGCTCACCGGCACCGGCGAGGACCGGCCGACCCAGCACGCCGGCCGGTTCGTGCCGTTCGCCCGGCGCGCGGGAGATCCCCGCATCGGCGACCTCATCGCCGGCGCCGAGCCGCTGAGCGAGGTGCGGCTGTCCCGCGACACGGTCAACCGACGGCGGCGTTTCGAACAACTGCCGTCCTGGCCTTCGGGATTCCTCGCGCTCGGCGGCGCGGTGGCCGCGCTCAGCCCCGATTTCGGCCAGGGCCTGTCGCTCGCCGCCCACGGCGCCACCGCACTGCGCGAGGCGCTGGCCCGGTACGGCATGGACGATCCGGCGCTCGCCCGGAGGGTCCAGCGCACCATCGGGCGCCTCGTCGACGAGCTCTGGTCCGTGGCCATCGGTGTGCCCGGCCACTCCCCCGCCGCCGGCCGGACAACCGTCTGCCGCGCCTACGTCGACGCCGTCACCGGCGGCCCGCGTCCGGCACCGTTCCTGCGCGGCCCGGCCGCTCTCGCGATGCTGCGGGACGCGGCCCGGACCCGTCCGGTCACCGGCACCGCGGACTGGGAGGCGTCCCCGCTGCCCGTCCCGCCCGCGGCCCAGCCGACCGCGTCCGGCGCCCCGCCCGAGGCCTCGCCGACCGCGGCCGCCGCACCGTCCGCCGTCTCGGCCGTCCCCACCGCCCGGCGCCCGCTCGGTTTCCGGCCGACGGCACTGCGCCGCATCGGCGGGGCGGGACGCCGTAAACCGGCCGAGGGCTGATCCCGCGGCCGCCGGCCGGGCGTACCGGCCCGTGGGGGAAATTCGGTCGCCCGGCGTCCTCGGGGTCGCTCAGAGTGGGACGGGGCGGCGCACCGGGCGCCGCCCGACGCAGTGCCGGGAACGGGGGGCGGTATGTCGACGCGTGCGCGTCACCGCCGAGGAACTGACCATCCACGAGCATCCGAACGCCGATGCCCTGGAGCTCGCCCAGGTGGGCCTGTACCGCGCGGTGGTCGCCAAGGGCTCCTATCGCACGGGCGATCTGGCGGTCTACATTCCGGAACAGGCCGTGCTGCCGATGGAGTTGGTGGCCGAGCTCGGGCTGACGGGGAAGCTGGCCGGCTCGGCGGCCAACCGGGTCAAGGCGATCCGGCTGCGGGGTGAGCTGTCGCAGGGCATCGTCTGCCGCCCGACGGCACTGGCCGGGGTGGATCTGGCGAAGGCGCGGGCGGACGGCTCCGACTTCGCGGCGGAGCTGGGGATCGTGAAGTGGGTTCCGCCGGTTCCGGTTTCGATGAGCGGGGACGTCGAGCCGGCGCCCGAACTGCTGCCGTGGATCGACATCGAGAACCTCAAGCGCTATCCGGCGGCGTTCACGGACGGCGAGCCGGTGGCGGTCACGGAGAAGGTGCACGGCACGGCCTGCTGCGTGACGTACCACGCCGAGGGCGGGCGGATCCAGGTGACGTCCAAGGGGCTGGGCGCGCAGCGGCTCGCCCTGGTGGAGGACCCGAAGAACCTGTATTGGCGGGCGGTGCGCGGCCATGACGTCGCGCGGGTGGCGGCGGCGCTCGCCGGTGAGCTGGGGGCGTCGCGGATCGGGGTGTACGGCGAGGTCTACGGCGCCGGTGTCCAGGACCTCGGCTACGGCGCGGACAGCCGGCGTGGGGAGCCGGGTTACGCGGTGTTCGACGTCGCCGTGGAGGCCGGCGGGCACCTGCGGTGGCTGGACCCCGAGGAGCTGACCGGGATGCTGGACGGCCGGCTCCCGTTGGTGCCGACGCTGTACCGCGGCCCCTACGAGGCGCGCGCGGTGATGGAGCTGGCCGAGGGCCGCGAGACGCTGTCCGGGCGTGCGGCGCACATCCGGGAGGGTGTGGTCGTCCGCCCGCTCCGGGACCGCTACAGCGCGGAGCTGGGCGGCCGGGCGGTGGCCAAGGTGGTCGGCGCCGCCTATCTGACGCGCAGGGGCGGCACGGAGTACGAGTAGCCGCCGCCCGGGCCGCGCGACGGGCGCCGTCCGCCGCCGGTCAGGACCGCTTGCTCCGCCGTTCAGTTGCGCCCGGTCAAGGGTTCCTCCTGGGGCTGTTCCCGTCCCAGGAGGCGCCGGGCGAGATGGAGCGGGGCGTGCGGGTCGCGGGCCGGGGCGGGGGCCTGGCTGCGGTGCGAGGGAAGGCGTTCGACGGTGGTCGTGCCGGTGTCGGATTCCAGGGCCGGCGCATAGCCCGCGGCGCGCAGCGCGTCCAGGGTGGCGGTCGGCGGGCGGCCGCTGACCAGGACGGTCGGGGCGATGACGCGCAGGGCGAGGTCGCGCAGTCCGCGGTGACCGGCGAGTTCCCTGACGAGGGTTTCGTCGTCGGAGCGGATGCAGCAGGCGGCGGGCAGCACCCGCATCCGCCCGTGGGCGCGGGCGGCGTCCCGTACGAGGTAGTGGAGCGGCTGCGGCAGGGCGCCGGTAGCCGACGCCCCGGTGAGCTCGGTCAGGAGGGTGTCGGCGGAGTGCCCGGTGTCCAGCGCGCGGCGGACCGACGCGGGGGTGAACCGCCAGGTCACGGCGTGTTCCTCGGACTCCCGGTCGGCGGCGGAGGCGAGCAGTCCGGCGAGTGCGGCGGACGGCCGGCCGGGGACGACGGCGGTCAGGTCGGCCTGGAAGTGGGCCTGTTCGAGCGGTGGCGGCAGCAGGTCGCCGAGCGGCTCGGCGAGGGCGTCCGGGCCGTTGAGCAGGGCCCGCCCGAGGGGGGTGAGGGTGCCGTGCGCGACGAGGCCCAGGTAGGCCGCTTCGTGAAGGGTGTGGGCGGCGCGTTCCTCGGCCATCGGCTGGCGGGTGACGGCGAGCGGGCGGTACCAGTCAGCGGCCCGGAGGAGGTCCGCCAACGGGCCGTCGACAGGCTCCCGTTGCTCCGGTGCGTCCGTGGCCGGCAGGGGCGGCAGGGGCGCTCCGGCGCCGGACGGAACGGTGTCCAGGGCGGCGAGGAGGGCGTGCCGGAGGGCGGGGGCGTGCCGGTCGCCGCCGCGGACGAGGGCGGTCGGGGTCTCCCCGAACGGCGTGTGGGTGGGGACGGCCCACAGGGCTGACCAGGCGGCGAGGACGGGGGCGAGGCGGGCGCCGGGCGGGCGGGCCAACCAGTCGTCGTAGGCGCCGGTGGGGAGCGCGGTGATGCCCGAGGGGGTGCGGGTGAGGGCGATCAGCTCGGCGGCCAGGGCGAGGTCGAGGAGCAGGCGGACGTGCGGTTCGGTGGCGCCGGCGGCCTTGGCCAGCCGTTTGATCTCCCGTACGGCCAGCCCGCCGGACTTGCGGAGGGCGGCGGGCTGCGTGGCCAGGGAAGCCAGCAGGCGCTCCAGAGTGGCGGCGAAGGCGGCCGCGGCGGCCCGGGACTCGTCGTACGGCGAGGTCGCCGGGACCGGTGCGGCGGGCATGCCGGGGTCGGCGCTCGGGTCCGGGGCGAGCCGTGGGGCGTCGGGGCGGAACGGGCCGAGGTCGTCGGTGCCGAGGAGCTGGGGGAGGCGCGGCGGGACGACGACGGCGCCGTCTTCGGTGGGGGCGGCGAGGCCGTCGTCGTAGAGGGCACGCAGGGCCGCCTCGGCGGCGGAACGCGCCGGTCCGGGCCGGTCGGCGCCGAGCGCGGTGAACACGTCCTGGGGCGGGACCGGTTCGCCGGCCAGGTGGGCGAAGGAGAGCCGGTGCGCCATGAGGGACTGGTAGTCGGCGCCGGGCGCGGGGGCGGTCCGTCCGGTGCGTTCCTGGCTGAGCCGGGCGGTGGTGGCGAGTATCCGGAGCCGGGGGTGGTCGAGGTGCAGCACCAGGTGGTGGAGGGTTTCGTAGGACCACAAGGCGGTTGCCAGGCCGCGGAGTTCGGTGGGGGCGGGGCGGCGGGCGAGCGGCTCGGCGTGGCGGGTGAGGAGTGCGGCGAGCTGCTCCGGGGTGCGGCGGGCGAGGGAGCGGGTGAGTGTGTCGAGACCTTCCACGGCGTTGAGGTTAGTCATCGTGCGAGCAGGGTGGTGAGGGCGCCTACGGGGTCGGGGTCGGCGGGGCCGGCGGGCCACCAGTCCTCGGCGTCCGGTTCGGATTCGTACGGGTACCAGCGGTGGTCGTGGCCGAAGCGGAGCTGGAGGCCGCGCGCCGGGTCGGTGAGGTGGTTGTGGCGCGGGCGGAGGGCCGGGAGGTCCGCGGCGCGGAGGGCGCTGCGGGCCCGGTCGAAGTCGCCGGCCGGGGGGTTCCAGGTGGCGTGGAGGAGGGCGAGTCCTTCGGGTCCGCCCTGGCGCCAGGCGGCGACGGAGCGGGCCACGTCCGTCGGCGTCCGTCCGGTCGCCGCGGCGAGATCGCGGTAGAGGGTGCGGGTGGCGGAGGTCAGTCCGGCGGTGGGGTGGGCCGTGGCGGCGAGGCGTACGGCGTCCTCCCAGGGCGGGAGGTCCGGGAACGGGCCGCTGGGGGCCGACCGTCCGCCGGGGGCCGCAGCGGTGGTGAGGCAGGCGTGGGCGCGGGCCGCGGCGTCGGCGGCGAGCAGTTCGAGGGTGGCGGGGTCGAAAGGCAGGCCTTCGCCCTCGGGGAGGGCGTGCGGCCGGCCGGGCTGGGGCGGGGCGGGCAGGGGCGGCGGAAGGGCCGGCCGGTGGCGGTCGGCGAGGGCGGCGCGGGCGAGGACGGGGCGCGGCGCGGGCGACCCCGGCGCGGGTGCGTCCGGGGCTTCGGGAGCGGCTCCGGTGGACCCGGACGGCGCCGGGTCCGCGGCCTCACTCCTCCTGGTGGGCGGTGCCGTACCGTCCGGTGTCCGGGTGCGCGCCTCCCCGGCGGTGAGGGCGGTGTTACGGCGGGCGAGCGCGTCGAGGAGTTCGCGCTCGCCGCGGCCGCGCATCAGCAGCAGCACGAACGGGTCGGCGTCCAGGAGCCTGGCGACCTGGAAGCAGAGGGCGGCGGCGTGTTTGCAGGGCCTGCCGTGGTCGGGGCACGAGCAGCGGGGGACGAGGTCGCCCGGCCCGGGTAGGAGACGCACTTCGCCCTCGGCCAGGGTCCGCGGGAGCTTTTTGGCCAGCAGGGCGGCGAGTTGGTCCGGTTCCGCGGCGACGGCGTCCAGGAGGCCGTCCCATTCGTGGTCGCTGAGGGTGCGCAGGCGGATCTCGGCGCTGTAGGGGCGGGGCCTGCTGCCCCGTACGGTGGCGAGGATGCGGCCCGGGGTGACGTTGATGGTGTCGACGTGGCCGTCGCGGGCGTAGGTCCGGCCGCGGGCGAGCCGGGCGCTGTCGAGCGCGGTGGTCTCCAGGGCGTCCAGCCAGGCGCTGCCCCACCAGGACTCGGCGAACAGGCCCCGGGCGCCGGGCCGGGGCGGCAGGGGCGGGAAGGTGCGCGTACGGTCGGCGCGGGCCAGCCGGTCCGCGGCGGCGGCGCGCCCCGAGGGGCGGCGGGGGATCATGCGGCCCTCCTCAGGGAGACGAGATCGGCCAGCTCGGCGTCGGAGAGTTCGGTGAGCGCGGTCTCCCCTCCCGAGAGCACGGCGTCGGCGAGCGCCCTTTTGGCGGCGAGGAGTTGGGCGATGTTGTCCTCGACGGTGCCTTCGGTGATCAGGCGGTGGACCTGCACCGGCTGGGTCTGGCCGATGCGGTAGGCGCGGTCGGTGGCCTGCTCCTCCACCGCCGGATTCCACCAGCGGTCGTAGTGGATCACATGTCCGGCGCGGGTCAGGTTGAGGCCGGTGCCCGCCGCCTTCAAGGACAGCAGGAAGACCGGGGCGTGCCCTGACTGGAACCGGTCGACCATCTTCTCCCGTTCGGCGACGGGCGTTCCGCCGTGCAGCAGCTGGGCGGGGATGCCGCGGGCGGCCAGATGGCGTTCGAGGAGCCGGGCCATGCTCACGTACTGGGTGAAGACCAGGGTGGAGCCGCCCTCGGCGAGGATCGTCTCCAGGAGCTCGTCGAGGAGTTCGAGCTTCCCGGAGCGGGCGGCCAGGCCCGGGGCGGTCTCCTTGAGGTACTGCGCGGGGTGGTTGCAGATCTGCTTGAGGGCCGTGAGCAGCTTCATGACCAGGCCGCGGCGGGCGATGCCCTCGGCGGTCTCGATCCGGGCGAGGGTCTCGCGGACCACGGCCTGGTACAGGGCGGCCTGTTCGCGTCCGAGGGCGACCGGGTGGTCCGTCTCCGTCTTGGGCGGGAGCTCGGGGGCGATCCCCGGGTCGGACTTCTTGCGGCGCAGGACGAACGGGCGCACCAGCCTGGCCAGTCGCTCGGCGGCCTCCGGGTCCTGACCGCCCTCGACCTCGCGGGCGTGCAGGGCCCGGAACGTCTTCAGCCGTCCGAGCAGGCCGGGCGTGGTCCAGTCGAGGAGCGCCCACAGCTCGGAGAGGTTGTTCTCGACCGGGGTGCCCGTGAGGGCGATCCGGGCCGGCGCCTTGATGTCGCGCAGCGCCTTGGCCGTGGACGAGCGGGGATTCTTCACGTGCTGCGCCTCATCGGCGACGACCCAGGCCCAGCGCCGGGCGGCCAGTTCGGCGGCGCTGCTGCGCATCGTGCCGTACGTCGTCAGCACGAAGCCGCCCGTCAGGCCGTCCAGGCTGCGGCCGGTGCCGTGGAAGCGCCGTACGGGCGTGCCGGGGGCGAAGCGCTCGATCTCGCGCTGCCAGTTGCCGAGGAGGGAGGCCGGGCAGACCACCAGGACCGGGTCGGTGGGGCTCCGGTGCAGATGGAGGGCGATGACGGTGATGGTCTTGCCCAGGCCCATGTCGTCGGCCAGGCAGCCGCCGAGGCCGAGGGAGGTCATGGTGTCGAGCCAGGCCATGCCCCGTAGTTGGTAGTCGCGCAGGGTCGCGCGCAGTCCGGACGGCTGGGGCAGCAGGCGCGCTTCGGAGGTGAGGCGGCCGCGCAGCGCGGCGAGTGCCCCCAGCGGCACCACCTCGACCTGCTCCCCGTCCACCTCGGCGGTGCCGTTGAGCGTCGCGGCGAGGGCGTCGGCCGGCTCCAGATAGCCCAGTTCCCGCTTGCGGGCCTTGCGCACGAGCCCGGGGTCCACCAGGACCCACTGGTCGCGCAGCCGGACGACGGGGCGGTGCGCCTCGGCGAGTTCGTCCATTTCGGCCTCGGTCAGCGGGAGTTCGTCCATCGCCAGCTGCCAGCGGAATTGCAGCAGTTGGCCGGTGTCGAAGAACCCGAAGCCGTCCGCGGCGGAGCCCGGCGCCGGGCGCAGCACCGCGGCCGCGGTCAGCCCGCGGGCCAGTTCCCGGGGCCAGTGGACGGCGACGCCCGCGGCGCCGAGCCGGGGCGCGGCATCCCCCAGCAGCTCGTACAACTCGTCCTCCCCCAGGGGGAGTACGTCGGGGACCGGCCGCTCCAGGAGGCGGGTCAGCGGGGCCCAGACCCGGGCGGCACGGCGCAGCGCGAGCAGGGTGTCGACGCGGGAGCGCGGACCGAAGTGGTCGGGGCCCGCGCCGTCCCACAACTGCCGGGCGTCGGCGATCAGCGTCGGGTCCGTGAGGCTCTGCACCTGCAGCACCACCGCCGCGCTCCCCTCGCCGTCCTCTTCGCCGTCACCCGTGACGTCGAAGAGCCGGTCCGGCGCGAGATCGAGGCGCAGGGACAGCCGCACCCCCGCATCGACGCCGGCCGCGACCTCGGCGGCCCAGTCGCGCGCACCGGGGAGGCGCTGCGGTGTGTACGCGGCGAACGGAGCGCCGGCCACCAGCTCGGCGGCCGGGGTACGGGGCAGCGCGTCCACCACGGCGTCCACATAGCGCCGCACCAGGTCTGCGGGGTCGTGCAGTTGCAGCGGGCGGCTGCCGGGGAGGGGGACGGCGTAGGCCTCGGCGGGCATGGCGGCGGCGATCGCCCGGAGGTGCGCGATGTCGTCCGGGTCGAGCGGGCCGGCCCGCCAGGCGTCGGTGTCCTCGGGCGTCAGCCCGGGCAGCAGCCGCCCGCGCGCGGCGAGATGCAGCGCGTGCAGGGTGGCGGCCCCCCAACAGGCGACGGCGGGGTCGGCGGCCGGATCGTGCCGGGCGCGGACGAGCAGGGGGACGGCCTCGGCCAGCGGCAGCAGCACGGCCGGAACCGTGCGCGCCCGGGCGCCGCTGCCATGACGGCGGGCCACGGTCAGCTGCGTCACCTCCGCGCCCGTCTGCTGCGCGCCGTCGTCGCGTGCACCGGTGCCGGGCTCGGGGAGCGCCCCGCCGTCGGGGCGCCAGAGCGCGATCCGTCCGGCGCGGGGCGGCTGCGCGGGCACGAAGACCGCGGCACAGCAGGCCGCGGCGGCATACCCGCCGTCATCCCACCGCTCGCTCATGCCCTCTCCTGACGTCCGAATCCTCCGGCTCCTGCCGTCTCCCGATGAAAGCAGACGGCACTGACAACGCCGCCGGCCGGCGGCGGGTGGCAGGCGCCGGGCGGCTGAGTTATCCACAGGCAGAAAAAAATTCGTCGCGGATCCGCCGTAATCGGCTACAGTCAGTTACATCGTCACTCTCAGTGATCGAGCGGTGTCGATCGGCGGGCGGGGACCTCCCGTCTCCGCCCCCACCTCACACCGAAAGGCAGCCCGATGCACACCCCGACTCCCGAACAGCGCGCCGCCGCCGAGGTCTTTCCGACCGGCACCCACCTCGTGATCCAGGCCGGTGCCGGCACCGGCAAGACGACGACGCCGGCGATGCTCGCGCACTCCGCGCGACGCCAGGGCCGGCTCGGCCGCTATATCGCGTTCGACAGAGCCGTTGCCCGGCACGCCGCCCGGACCTTCCCGGCCGAGGTCGCCTGCGGGACCGCCCATGCCCTCGCCTACACCGCCGTGGGCAGGCGCTATCGGTCCCGGATGAACGCCCCACGGCAAGCGGGCTGGCGCACCGGCGCAGCCCTGGGCATCGAGGACGGCATGTCCTTACGCATCGGTACGCGCAGGGTCACGCACAAGGCACTCTCCTATACAGCCCTGCGCACCGTCACCCGCTTCTGCCACTCGGCCGACCGCGAGATCCGTGCCCGGCACGTCCCGCCCCTGCGCGGCGCCGAATCCCCGCCGCTGCACGCCCACCTCGCCGAGGCCGTCCTGCCGTACGCCCGCAAGGCCTGGGCCGACCTGCAGCGCCCCGACCACGGCGTGGTCCGCTTCGAGCACGACCACTACCTGAAGATGTGGGCCCTGACCGAGCCCGTCATCCCGGCCGACTTCCTGCTGCTGGACGAGGCCCAGGACACCAACCCCGTGGTCGAGCAGGTCTTCACCGCACAGCGCGACCACGCCCAGCTGGTGCTGGTCGGGGACTCCGCCCAGGCCATCTACGGCTGGCGCGGCGCCCGCGACGTGATGACCGGCTTCGACGGCATTCAGCTCACCCTCTCCCACTCCTTCCGCTTCGGACCGGCGCTGGCGGCCGAGGCCAACCGCTGGCTCGCGATCGTCGACGCGCCGACCCGGCTCCGAGGCTCCCCGGACACGAAGACGGAGCTGTGCCCGGTCCGCTCCCCCGAGGCCATTCTGTGCCGGACCAACGTGGGGGCGATGGTGGAGGTGATACGGCAGCTGGAGGCGGACCGCCGGGTCGCCCTCGCGGGCGGCGGCGAGACCCTGAGCGCCCTGGCGCGTGCCGTGCACGACCTCGAAGCCGGACGCCGGACCGGCCATCCGGAGCTGATGCTCTTCGAGACCTGGGCCGAGCTGCGCGAGTACGCGGAGTTCGATCCGGCCGGACGGGACCTCCTGCCGCTGGTGGAACTCGTCGACGAGCACGGCACGGACGCCGTACTCCAGGCCCTGGACCGGCTCTCCCCCGAGGACTCCGCCGAGGTGACGGTGTCCACGGCCCATCGGGCCAAGGGCCGCGAGTGGCCGAGCGTACGCATCGCGGATGACTTCACGGGCCCCGATGACCTCGACGAGTGCGACGACACCGGGCAGCCGCTCCCCGGACCCATCGAGGTCGACGAGGCGCGCCTGGCGTACGTGGCCGTGACCCGCGCCCGCTCGCAGCTCGACATCGGCGGACTGTCCTGGATCAACGGCCACCCAGCCGGCGATCCCCGCCTCCCGCCTTGCCCCGCGGACAAGACGACGAAGGAAGACGAAGACCTGTCAAGGAGCGGAGGACCAGTGACTGAGTCACGGATCGGGAGGATCCTGGAAGGTGAAGTGGGAGATGAGGCCGATGCGTACGGGAAATGAGCCCCTACAGGCGCGCAGCCCGCTGAAAATACGCTGCGGACTGGCGCTGTGGGGACTGGTGTGGGCCGTCGCCGGGGCCGTGGCCTTCGCCGACTTCGGGCGGCCGGAATGGGCGGCCGCGTGTGCCGCACTCGCCATGGTGGCAGCCGCGGACCTGATCATGGTCATTCGCCACATCCGCCAGGGACCGCACTACCAACCGGGCAAGGACGTACCACCGTACGAGCCCGACCACGGCCGGAACGATGTCTTCGGCATATGCAACGACCGGGACCGCCGCCGCGGCAGAAGGCCGTGACTCGGCGGCGGGCCGTGACTCGGCGGTGCGGGCCGTGACGCGGCGGCCGGCCGTCCTGCCTACGCGGTGGCTATCCCTACCTACTGCGGTCCTGTGTCCTCGCCGTCCGGCCAGTCGGGGGCGTCCTTCGGAGCCCGGTCACCGTTGCCGGTGGCGTCCGGGGCGAAGCGGGCCGCCTGGATGAACTCCGGGCGGGGGTCGAGGGCCGCCGCCAGCCGGAAGTGGCGGAGCGCCTCGTCAGGGCGGGCGGCGCGCTCCAGGGTGCGGGCGAGCGCGAAGTGCGCGAAGGCGTTGTCGGGCTCACGCTCCAGCACGATCTGGAACTCGAGCTCCGCCGGCCGTAGTTGAGCGGCGAGGAAAAAGGCACGGGCGCGCAGCAGGCGAGCCGCGGTGTTCTCCGGATGCGCGCTGATGACCGAGTCCAGCAACCGGATCGCGCCGCGGGGGTCGCGGGCGGCCAGCAGCTGCTCCGCAGCACGGAAGTCGATGACATGTGTCTCGGGGCTGCTCTCGGGCACGACCTACTCCTCTCCACCGGCGTCGCTGTCGGCGCAGGCATGCGTCCGCCAGGGACCGTACGGCGTTACCTGGGGCCACAACAACCCTGTCGGTCATGGCATTCCCCGGATCCGGCGGAGGCCGAGGCAGCCCTCAGGGACGCGCGGCCGGACCACCGTCCTCCCCCATGGTCCATGTCGCCCGAGGGTCGCTAGAGGCTGATGTGGTACGCCTTGCGGAGCGTCTCGTGGACGGTCCAGCGGGTGCGGTCGCCCTCGCGGAGGATGCAGGCGTCGCCGGGGCCCACCTCGAGGACCGAGCCGCCTTCGACCTCGATGGTGGCGCGTCCGCTGACGACGACGAACAGTTCATTGGCCTCGGTGTCGGTCACCACACCCGGCGTGATCTGCCAGATACCGCGGATCTGCCGGCCGTCGGCGGACTCCCACAGCACCTTCCCCGTCACCTCGGGCGCACCGGAGACGATCTGCGCGGGGTCCAGCGGCTCCGGCTCCAGGTCGGCGTCCGCGAAGCCGGGGATGTTCACGACGAAGGAGGGAGGCGCCGATTCGGCAGCGGAAGGAGAGGAGGCGGGATCGGTCACCGGCCCGGCCGCGGGCTCGCCGGCCGGGATCTGGGCGTCAAGATCGGAAGCAGCAGTCATGGCGGCGAGGGTATCGCCCGGCCGTTCGAGCCCGGCAGCCACTCCCCCGCCGGGCCGGAAGCTGCCGCCAGCCGGCCCGGAACCGCTTCCCTCTGCTGGTCCGACGCCATCGCCTCAGCCGGCCCGGGCACACATCCCCCCTGCGGGCTCGAGCCTGC
Source organism: Streptomyces bugieae (assembly GCF_036352915.1). Classification (NCBI taxonomy): domain Bacteria; kingdom Bacillati; phylum Actinomycetota; class Actinomycetes; order Kitasatosporales; family Streptomycetaceae; genus Streptomyces; species Streptomyces bugieae. The sequence continues at coordinate 33,759 of NZ_JAZBJP010000008.1, read as the reverse complement.
CACTCAGCGGGCCCGGCACCCGTCACCTCGTCCGCCCGGCGGCCGCCCCTCGGCCGCCTCAACCGTTGCGGAGGCGTTCCCACACCTTGCGGACCTGGGGTTCCAGGGCTTCCAGGGGGCCGTCGTTGTCGATGACCAGGTCGGCGATCGCCAGCCGTTGTTCGCGGGTGGCCTGGGCGGCCATCCGGGACTTCGCCTCGTCCTCCGCCATGCCGCGCAGCCGTACCAGCCGGTCCAGCTGGGTTTCGGGGGCGGCGTCGATCACGACCACCAGGTCGTAGAGCGGCGCCAGGCCGTTCTCCGTGAGGAGGGGTACGTCGTGCACGACCACCGCGTCCGGGCCTGCCGATGCCTCGAGTTCCGCCGACCGCGCACCCACCAGGGGGTGCACGATCGCATTGAGCGCCTTGAGTTTCCCGGGGTCGGCGAACACGATGCCGCCCAGCTTGGGGCGGTCCAGCGTGCCGTCCGGCGCGAGGACGTCCTCCCCGAACTCCTCGACCACCGCCGCGAGTCCGGGCGTGCCCGGCTCGACGACCTCGCGTGCGATCTTGTCCGCGTCCACGATGACCGCGCCGTACGACGCCAGCAGTCGTGAAACCTCACTCTTGCCCGCGCCGATACCGCCGGTCAGCCCCACCTTCACCATGGGCCCACGCTATACGGTGCCCGGCGCGCGACGCTGCGGGGGAAGCGACATCCGGGAAAGGGCCCGAAGCCGGCCGCGAGAGGCCCCGGAGACGGGGAGGGAGCGGGGGGCAGCGCCGCGTCAGGCGAGCCCGCCGTCGCCCTCCCGTTCCGCCAGGAAGCGCTCGAATTCCCGCCCGATCTCGTCGGCCGAGGGGAGCTCCACCGGTTCGGCCACCAGGTTGCCCCGGGTCTCGGCACCGGCCACCGCGTCGTACTGGTGCTCCAGCCCGCTGACCAGCGCGACCAGTTCCTCGTCGCCCTCGGAGATCTGCCGCTCGATCTCCTCCTGGGTGCGCAGCGCCTCCGTACGCAGTGCATGCGCCGGGCCCGGCAGCACCAGGCCGGTCGCCGCCGTCACGGCCTCCAGGACCGTCAGCGCGGCGTCCGGATACGCGGAGCGGGCGATGTAGTGCGGCACGTGCGCCGCCACGCCGAGCACGTCGTGCCCCGCCTCCGCCAGGCGGTATTCGATCAGCGCCTCCGCGCTTCCCGGGACCTGGGCCTCGTCGAAGAAGCTGGCGTGCCCGGGCATCAGGTCGGTGCGGTTGCCGTGCGGGGTGATGCCGACCGGGCGGGTGTGCGGGACGCCCATGGGGATGCCGTGGAAGTTGACCGAGAGACGCACCCCGAGCCGCTCGACGATCTCCTTCACGGCGGCCGCGAAGCGCTCCCACTCGACGTCCGGCTCCGGGCCGGACAGCAGCAGGAACGGCGCATCGGTGGTGTCGCGCACCAGCTTCAGCTCGATGCTCGGCGTCTCGTAGGCGGTCCAGCGGTTGCGCTCGAAGGTGAGCAGCGGGCGGCGGGCGCGGTAGTCGATGAGGCGGTCGTGGTCGAAGCGGGCCACGACCCGGTGCGGCAAGCCGTCCAGCAGCCGCCGGACGATCTGGTCGCCCGTCTCACCGGCGTCGATGTACCCGTCGAAGTGGTACAGCAGCACCAGTCCGGCCGAGTCCCGCGAGGCCAGCGCCTCGACCTCCGCGAGCCCGCTCGGCTCCCATTCGTACAAACCCTGGGGATCCAACACAGTGACCGCTCCTCCTCGTTCTCATGAACGGCAACGTGCGGTCGGCCGTCGGCATTCCCGACCGTGGATATGACCCGGTCCCGTACCGGACAGTTCCCGCCACCGCCGGACCCCACCGTTCCGCGGCCGCCCGTGCCCCTGCCGTGCCCTGGTCCGGGTGAGCCCCACCTTCCGCGCTTCCCCTTCATGAATGTGACCACAACCGGCCTCCCCCGAGGGCGAGTTGAGCCACCATCAGGGCGAGTTGAGCCACCATCCTCTTCGTAGCCGATACCCGGTGGGATGCGCTCCAGCCCGCCCCTGAGGAGCCTGCCGCCGCTCCGGAGCCCGAGCGGCGCACGGGTCCGTGTCGCCGGCGGTACCGGCACTGTGCTGCTGCTGAGCACCGCCTCGCTGGTCCCGCTGGCCGCCCCACGGCAACGGGGACACCATCCCGCTGGCCGACGGCACCTACAGCGGCAACTTCACAGCCACCGCTACCGGCACCTCCGTCTCCCGCATCACGCCGACCGGTTCACCCCGGGCCGCGCTCACCGCGGGCGGCGGCTACGGGCTTTAGTGCAAGTACGGCAGCGGGATGGGCGGCGCGTCTACGTCGGCAGTGCGGGCGGCACCGACGACAACGGCGACAACGGCGACAACATGCAGATCCTCGACAACACCTTCGGCCCCCGGTGTCGGCGGCGAGAACGTCGACATCAAGGACGGCACCACCGGCGCGAAGATCAGCGGCAACGGCTTCGACGGCGCCTCCGTTTGTCCGGTGACCATCGCGGGGGACATCACCGTCACCGGCGGCCGCGGCGCCGCCAATCCGGGCGTCCCCGTGGGCTGACCCGCCTGGCTGACCCGACCCGCTGACCCGACCGGAGCGCACCCCGGCCCCCGCACCACACGACCGCGAGGACCACGGCCACGGCGGCACGGCGGCACGGCGACAAACACGACGCCCGCCAATGGCCCGACGGCTCGACGGCCCGACAACTCGACGGCACGGCGAAGGCCCGCCCCCCGAGGGGAGCGGGCCTTCGTCGATCAGCTACTGCCTACCGGCGCGAGCTCAGCTCTGGCCGCCGGCCAGCTTCTCGCGGAGGGCGGCGAGCGCCTCGTCCGACGCCAGGGCGCCGGCGTTGTCCGCCGACTCCGAGGAGTACGAGCCGCCACCGGCGTTGCCGCCGCCGGCCTGGCCGCCACCCTGCGCCGCCGGCGCCGCAGCGCCCTCGGCCGCAGCCTGCTCGTCGGCCTCGCGGGACTTGATGACCTGGGCCTGGTGCTGCTCGAAGCGCTGCTGCGCCTCGGCGTACTGCTGCTCCCACGCCTCGCGCTGGGCCTCGTAGCCCTCCAGCCAGTCGTTGGTCTCCGGGTCGAAGCCCTCGGGGTAGATGTAGTTGCCCTGGTCGTCGTAGGACGCGGCCATGCCGTACAGGGTCGGGTCGAACTCGACCGCCGTCGGGTCGGCACCGAAGGACTCGTTGGCCTGCTTCAGCGAGAGGCTGATGCGACGGCGCTCGAGGTCGATGTCGATGACCTTGACGAAGATCTCGTCGTTGACCTGGACGACCTGCTCCGGGATCTCGACGTGGCGCTCGGCCAGCTCGGAGATGTGGACCAGGCCCTCGATGCCCTCGTCGACGCGCACGAACGCACCGAACGGAACGAGCTTGGTGACCTTACCCGGGACGACCTGACCGATCTGGTGGGTCCGGGCGAACTGCTGCCACGGGTCTTCCTGGGTCGCCTTGAGCGACAGGGAGACGCGCTCGCGGTCCATGTCGACGTCCAGGACCTCGACCGTGACCTCCTGGCCGACCTCGACGACCTCGGAGGGGTGGTCGATGTGCTTCCAGGACAGCTCGGAGACGTGGACGAGACCGTCGACGCCACCCAGGTCCACGAAGGCACCGAAGTTGACGATGGAGGAGACGACGCCGGAGCGCACCTGGCCCTTCTGGAGGGTGGTGAGGAAGGTCTGGCGGACCTCGCTCTGGGTCTGCTCCAGCCAGGCGCGGCGGGACAGGACCACGTTGTTGCGGTTCTTGTCCAGCTCGATGATCTTGGCCTCGAGCTCCTTGCCCACGTAGGGCTGCAGGTCGCGGACGCGGCGCATCTCGACCAGGGAGGCCGGGAGGAAGCCACGGAGGCCGATGTCGAGGATGAGACCACCCTTGACGACCTCGATGACGGTACCGGTGACGATGCCGTCCTCTTCCTTGATCTTCTCGATGGTGCCCCAGGCACGCTCGTACTGGGCGCGCTTCTTCGAGAGGATCAGGCGGCCTTCCTTGTCCTCCTTCTGGAGGACGAGGGCCTCGATCTCGTCACCGACGGCGACGACCTCGTTGGGGTCGACGTCGTGCTTGATCGAGAGCTCGCGGCTCGGGATGACGCCTTCGGTCTTGTAACCAATGTCGAGCAGGACCTCGTCCCGGTCGACCTTCACGATGACGCCGTCGACGATGTCGCCGTCGTTGAAGTACTTGATCGTCTCGTCGATCGCGGCGAGGAAAGCTTCCTCGTTACCGATGTCGTTGACCGCAACCTGCGGGGTGGTGGCGGTGGTCTCGGTGCTGCTCGTCATGTGGGAAAGGGCTCCGGTACGGACATTGAAGTCGTAGGTACTGCTACGCCGAGAGCCCGTATCGCCTCTGCATAAGCCGGACAGTGTCAGAGACGCTTTCTCATGGAGGCTCATGGATGCCGAAGCATCGGAGCCGCCCGAAACGCCTCAAAACCGAGGGGTGCATACAGATGCGAGCGCGGCCTGCTCCGTCTGAGGCGCGCAAGCCCGCAGCGCAACTTGTAGCATACGGGGGCAGCCGGACACGGTCAATGCGCGAACGCGCACACCCGGGGCAGAGCGCCCCAAAACCGGCACACGCGATGTTCCGCGAGGCCGAGCGGCCTCACAGTCCCTGCAGCAACAAGCAGAGCGAAGACTACGACGACGGGCGCGATGAACCAAGACCACGAGCCGGAGGCGACCCGCCGTGACGCCTCGGCCACCGAGAGCAGCCGCGCCAATCGGGGCTGGTGGGACCGTAACGCCGACGAGTACCAGAGTGAGCACGGCGCGTTCCTGGGGGACGACCGGTTCGTGTGGGGACCTGAGGGGCTGGACGAGGCGGAGGCCGCGCTGCTCGGGCCGGCCGCCGAGCTGAAGGGGCGGCGGATCCTGGAGATCGGCGCCGGCGCGGCGCAGTGCTCCCGCTGGCTGGCGGCCCAGGGCGCGCTCCCGGTGGCGCTGGACATCTCGCACCGGCAGCTCCAGCACGCGCTGCGGATCGCCGACGCGACGCCGGGCGCCGCCACGGATCTGGTGGAGGCGGACGCCGGGGCGCTCCCCTTCCGAGACGGCAGTTTCGATCTCGCCTGCTCGGCATACGGGGCGCTGCCGTTCGTCGCCGATCCCGTACGGGTGCTGCGCGAGGTGCGCCGGGTACTGCGGCCGGGCGGCCGGTTCGTCTTCTCCGTCACCCACCCGCTCCGCTGGGCCTTCCCGGACGAGCCGGGGCCCGAGGGGCTGTCGGTGGCGTCCTCCTACTTCGACCGCACCCCGTACGTCGAGCAGGACGGGACCGGGCGGGCGGTGTACGTGGAGCACCACCGGACGCTGGGCGACCGGGTGCGGGACGTGGTCGCGGCCGGGTTCCGGCTGCTGGACCTCGTCGAGCCGGAATGGCCGGAGTGGAACACCCAGGAGTGGGGCGGCTGGTCCCCGCTGCGCGGGCATCTGATCCCGGGCACGGCGATCTTCGTGTGCGAGGCGGAGGCGTAGCGGCCCCTGCCGGCGGCCGAGGCGGTGCGGCGTCGCCGGCGGCCGGCGGCGTTGTCGGTGGCGGGCGGCAGACTGGGGGTTGTGATCGCCCGTGACGCCCTCGCCCAGCTGCCCGTACGGACCGCCCTGCCCGCGCTGCGCGCCGCCCTCGACGGGGCCGGCAGCGCGGTGCTGTGCGCCCCGCCGGGCACCGGCAAGACGACGCTGGTGCCGCTGGACCTGGCCGGGCTGACCGGCGACGGGCCGCGCCGGCGGGTGCTGGTCGCCGAGCCGCGGCGGATCGCGGCCCGGGCCGCGGCGCGCCGGATGGCCTGGCTGCTGGGCGAGCAGGTGGGTGACCGGGTGGGGTTCACGGTGCGCGGCGAGCGGCGGGCCGGGCCGCGTACGGCCGTGGAGGTGGTGACGACCGGCGTGCTGCTGCAGCGGCTGCAGCGCGATCCGGAGCTGGCCGGGGTGGATGTCGTGGTGCTGGACGAGTGCCATGAGCGGCATCTGGACGCCGACACCTCGGCGGCGTTCCTGCTGGACGTGCGGGAGACGCTCCGCCCGGAGCTGCGGCTGGTGGCCGCCTCGGCGACGACGGACGCCGAGGGGTGGGCCGGGCTGCTGGGCGGGGCGGCGGGGCCGGCCCCGGTGGTGGAGGCGGCGGGCGTGTCGCATCCGGTGGAGACGGTGTGGGCGCCCCCGGAGCGGCCGGTGCGGCCGGCGCACGGCCTGCGGGTCGATCCGGCGCTGCTGACGCATGTGGCGGGCGTGGTGCGGCGGGCGCTGCGCGAGCGGACCGGCGATGTGCTGTGCTTCCTGCCCGGTGTCGGGGAGATCGGGCGGGTCGCCGGGGAGCTGGCCGGGGTGGACGCCGAGGTGCTGCAGGTGCACGGCCGGGCGCCGGCCGAGGTACAGGACGCCGTACTGGCGGGCGGCGACGGCGTCCGCAGGGTGGTGCTGGCGACCTCGGTGGCCGAGTCCAGCCTGACCGTGCCGGGGGTGCGGGTGGTGGTCGACAGCGGGCTGGCGCGGGTGCCGCGGATGGATCATGCGCGGGGGCTGAGCGCGCTGACGACCGTACGGGCGTCCCGGGCGGCGGCCCGGCAGCGGGCGGGCCGGGCCGGGCGGGAGGCGCCGGGCGTGGTCTACCGCTGCTGGACGGAGGGTGAGGACGGGCGGCTGCCGGCCTTCCCCGACCCGGAGATCAGGGTGGCCGATCTGACCGCGTTCGCGTTGCAGGCGGCGTGCTGGGGCGATCCGGACGCGAGCGGTCTGGCGCTGCTGGACGCCCCGCCGGCCGGGGCGCTGGGCGCGGCCCGGGAGGTGCTGACGGCGGTCGGCGCGGTGGACGCGGCGGGCCGGGCGACCGGGCGTGGCCTGCGGATGGCGCGGATGGGCGTGCATCCCCGGCTGGCGCGGGCACTGCTGGACGGCTCCGCCGAGGTCGGGGTGCGGCGGGCGGCGGAGGTGGTGGCCCTGCTCAGCGAGGAGCCGCCGCGGGCGTACGGGGACGATCTGGCGGAGGCCTGGCGCACCGCGCGCCGGGGCGGGGACGGCTATGCCGCCAGGTGGCGGCAGGAGGCGCGGCGGCTGGCGGCGGCGGTCGGTGAGCCCGGTGCGGCCGGGGCCGGGGAGGCGCCTCGTGGTGGCGGCACGGGGCGGGGCGCGTCGGACGACGCGGTGGCGGGGCTGGTCGCGGCGCTGGCGTTTCCCGAGCGGGTGGCCCGGGCCCGCGGGGCCGGCAGCTATCTGATGGCGTCGGGCACCGGTGCCGAGCCGGGCGGGGAGGGTTCGCGGCTGCGGGACGCGCAGTGGCTGGCGGTCGCGGTGGCGGACCGGCCGGTGGCCGCGGCGTCGGCGCGGGTGCGGCTGGCGGCGGTGATCGACGAGGACACGGCGTGTGCGGCGGCGCGGGCGCTGTATTCCTCGGGTGAGGAGGTGCGCTGGGCGGACGGGGACGTGGTGGCGCGGCGGGTGGAGCGGCTGGGGGCGATCGAGCTGGCGGTGCGGCCGCTGTCGGCGCCGGATCCGGAGCTGGTGCGGGAGGCCGTGGTGGCCGGGCTGCGCCGGGAGGGGCTCGGGCTGCTGAGGTGGCCGGCGGGTGCGGTGGCGGTGCGGCAGCGGATGGCGTTCCTGCACCGGGAGCTGGGCGCGCCGTGGCCGGACGTGTCGGACGCGGCGTTGCTCGCGCGGGTGGAGGACTGGTTGGGGGTGGAGCTGGGCCGGGCGCGGCGGCGGGCGGATCTGGAGCGGGCCGACACGGCGGCGGCGCTGGCCCGGCTGCTGCCCTGGGCGACCGGCGACGCGGCCCGCTTCGACGAGCTGGCACCGGAGCGCATCGAGGTGCCGAGCGGTTCCCGGGTGCGGGTGGACTACGGCGGGGAGCAGCCGGTGCTGGCGGTGAAGCTGCAGGAGCTGTTCGGCTGGCAGGAGTCGCCCCGGACAGCCGGCGGGCGGGTGCCGGTGCTGGTGCATCTGCTGTCGCCGGCGGGGCGCCCGGCGGCCGTCACGGCAGATCTGGCGTCGTTCTGGCGGGACGGATACCGCGCCGTGCGCGCGGAGTTGCGCGGCCGCTATCCCAAGCACCCCTGGCCGGAGGACCCTTCGGCGGCCGAGCCGACCCGGCACACCACCGCGCGGCTCAGGCGGGGTTGAGGGCGGGTTCCGCTTCCGTCTCCGGGGTGGCCGGGCGGCGGCCGCGGGCTTCGAGGTGGAGGCTCAGCGCGAGCAGTGCGGCGCCGAGGGTCAGGAATCCCCAGGGGAGGTAGCTGGTCAGGAGCAGGACGAGGGTGCGCTGGGAGGTCACCAGGGCGACGGTGGAGTCGACGTAGTCCGCGCGCATCCTGACGTCTCCGGCGAACGCGGTGACCTTGCCGCCGCCGGGCAGGAGGTCGCCGCCGCGCAGCTCTTCCCGGTGGATTTCCTCGCCGTTGACGGGGGCGCCGGTGACCGGCTCGACCCAGAACATCCGCTTGGTGGAGTACCAGCGGGTGGTGCCCATCTTCTCGACGGCCTTCGGAGTGATGCCCTTGACCGGCATCTTCTTGGGCAGCGGGACCCTGGTCCAGGGGATGGTCTGCTCGAAGTAGTAGACCTCCAGGCCGCGGAAGGTGCGGGTGCCCTTGTAGTGGATGGGGGCCGAGGTGCGGGTCTGGGCGTCGAAGTAGGTGTAGTCGCGCTTCTCGGTGAGGAACGGCCACTTGTACTCGATGCCGGTGCGGTGCACGGGGTCGCCGTCGACCATCTCGCCGGTGGCGTGCACGGGGTCCTGCGAGTGGGCGTCGAAGATGTAGCGCTCGGGGATCTCGGAGACCATCTTGCCGTCGGGTCCGGCGACATAGGACAGGGCGTCCCAGACGACGACGTCGCGGCCGGCGGTCCGCTCGATCCGGTCGGAGGCGGCGACGTCGCCCTTGAGGGTCTGGACGATGGTGACCTTGGGGACCGTCCTGGCCTTCATGGTGCCGTAGTCGATCAGGGTGGCGGGCCGGGCCTCCAGGACCATGTCCTGGTACTGGCCGGGCGGGATCTTGGCGAGCCGCGGGAAGGCGTACCACCGCAGCAGCGGGGAGAGCGCGGTGAAGAAGACGGCGAAGGCGAGCAGTACCAGGCTGGCGGTGCGGCGCATGGCGGCGGCGTCCCTCCCTCAGGGGTGTGTGGGGACGGTGGTGAGCAGCGGCTTGGGTGAGGTGGTGCCGCTGGGGGCGCCGACGGCCGTGACGGTGAGGATGAGGGCGAGTGCGGCGGCCAGTCCGGCCGCGGCGGCAATCAGGGCGCGCATGGTCGCCTCCCGGCACATCTGATACGGCGTCAGGGCGGGGGCACCGTAGCAACGGGCGGCGGAGATGAGAACACGTGCCGCCCGGGCAGATGGGGCACCGCCGCCCTGCCCGGGACGGCGGGCAGGGCGGCGGTGCGGGCCGGGCGGGGTTCCGGCCGGCCGGGGTCTGCGGCCGGGGGTCGCCGGCCGCCGGTGTGTCAGGAGGTGGCCGGGGCGGCGACCTTGAGCTTGACGGTGAGGACGGCGCCGTCGTCGGTGGTCAGCCGCAGCAGGAACGTCCCGGTGTGCGAGTCGGTGTAGATCTTCGGGAGTTTCAGCAGGCCGTCGGCGTCCGTGGTCAGCCCGGCGAGGGTGCGGACCGGCTTGTCCTTGTTGTCGCCGGTGGCCTTCGGGTCCTTGAAGTAGGGGCCCCGGTCGTTCTCCACCGGCTTGTCGGGGTCGTCGGTGACCATGGTCGCGGTGACCGGCACGCCGGCCGCGATCCCGCCCTGGAAGGTCGCCTTGATCTCGACGGCGTCCTCGGCGAAGGCCTGGCCGGCGGTGGCGGTCAGTCCCTTGTCCGAGGTGCGGGTGAGGGTGTCGGCCTTCGGCGCCGGCTTGGCCTTGACGGTGGCGTCGAAGGTGACGGCGGACAGGGTGCGGCCGACGGCCGTCGCCCGGACGGTGAAGTCGCCGGCCCGGTCGCCCGCGTGCAGGGTGGGCGCGGTGGCCAGGCCGTCCTTGCCGGTGGTGACGGTGGCGGTGGTGGCGTTGCCGGGGAAGCGGGCGTCGGTGCCGGCGGGGAGGGTGAAGCGGATCCGGGCGCCGGCGACGGGCTTGCCCGCGGCGTCCTTGGCGCGGACCCGGGGCGTGGTGGCGAAGTCGGTGCCGGCGGTGGCGGTCAGGTCCTGGTCGCCGACGCGGGCGAGGGCGGTGACGGGGCCGGGCTTGGCGGGTGCCGGGGTGCCGGGCCCGGGGGTGCCGGGGGTGGGCTTCGGGGTGGGGGTGCCCGGGGTGTGGCCGGAACCGGAACCGCCGGGTCGGGCGGGCCCGTTGGGCTCGGGACGGGGCTTGGCGGGCGTGCCGGAGCCCTTGCCGTGGGCCCGGCCCTGGCCGCTTCCGCCGCCGGAGCGGCCGCCCGGGTGCCCGCTTCGGTGCCCGTTGCCGGTTTCGTGGGTGCCGCGGTGGTGTACCGGGAGGACGCCGTGGCCGTCGGGCACCTCGTAGGTGCCCTTGCGGTAGAACGTGTACCAGGACAGCACGGTGCGCAGGTAGTCGGCGGAGTTGTTGTAGCCGAGGACGGCGCGGTCCAGGTCGCGGGGGTCCGACAGGTCGCGGCCGTCGGCGCAGAGGTAGCGGCCGGCGGCGAGCGCGGCGTCGTAGACGTTGTTGGGGTCCTTCTTGCCGTCGCCGTTGCCGTCGGCGCCCCAACCGCCCTGGTACGGGCCGCCCTGGGACCAGGTGGAGGGGATGAACTGCATCGGGCCGACGGCGCGGTCGTGGGTGGTGTCGCCGTCGTAGCGGCCGCCGTCGGTGTCGAGGATGCGGGCGAAGCCGTGGCCGTTGAGCTGCGGGCCGAGGATCGGCCGGAGGGTGGTGCCCACGGCGTCGACCGCGCCGCCGCCGGCCTGGCCGGATTCGACCTTGCCGATCCCGGCGAGCAGTTGCCAGGGCAGCCGGCAGCCGGGGTCCTCGGCGTCGAGGCGGGACTGGGCGTTCTTGTACGCGGCCAGGACGGTGGCGGGGATGCCGGCCTGGGCGGGCCCGGTGATGACGCGGGTGCCGCCGTCGGGGCGGGAGTGGGAGGAACGGCGGGGCGGCGCCGGGCTGTTGTGCGGCGGCAGGTCCGTGTAGTAGGGCGCGCCGCCGTCGATGGGGGTGTCGACCGGCGGGGAGGGTTCCTGTTCCTTGGCCGCCTTCGCGGTGGCGTCCGGCGACTGGGAGGCGGTCAGGGCGGCGAGGACGAACGCCGCCACGGCTGTCGAGGCCGCTCCCCTGCGAAGCCGCCGCCGGAATGTGGCTGCCATACGTGGTCCCCTCCGCGTTGACGCACCACGTTTCTGACGTGGTGTCGCGCTCCCCGGCGCTCCAACTCAGGCGACACTACGACAACTCGGGCCCGGCATCTACCACCTCATCGGACACATAATGATCTGAATCGATCGAGGGGTGGTTGCCATGCCGTTCACGCTCAGCCATGCCGCGGCCGTGCTGCCGGCCGTCCGGCGGACCGGCACGGCCCGCGGGCGGCTGGTCGCCTCGGCGCTGGTGGCGGGGTCGTTCGCGCCGGACATGACGTACTACGCGGACACGTTGGTGCCCGGCGGTATGGAGTTCGGGGCGGTCACCCATGCGCCGTCCGGGGTGCTGACGGTCGATGTGCTGATCACCGCGGCGCTGGTCGGCGGCTGGCTGCTGGTGCGCGACCCGCTGCTGGCGCTGCTGCCGCCGGCCTGGCGGGGCCGGGTGTCGCTGTGCGTCCGGGGCCGCCCGTGGCAGCCGCGCGGACCCCGTGAACTCGCCGTGCTGACCGGCTGGTTCGTGCTCTCCGCGGTGCTCGGCGCGGCGACCCATGTGGTGTGGGACGCCTTCACCCACCCGGGCCGCTGGGGGACGCGGCTGGTGCCGGGCCTGGACCGGGTCGTGGGCGGGTGGCCGGTGCCGACGTATCTGCAGTACGGCACCTCGGCGCTGGCGATGACCGCGCTGGTGTGGTTCGGGTGGTCGGCGCTACGGGCCGCCGGGGCCGCCGACCCCGCGGTCAGGGCCGCCGCCGCGGCCGCCGTGCCCGCGCTGACCGTACGGATGCGACTGCTGCTCACCCTCCCGCTGCTGGTGTGCGTCCTGGCCGGCGCGGTGGACCGCGTCCTGCGGGCGCACGCCGAATACGGGGACGAGGCGGTGTGGTTCGACTATCTGCCGTCCGCACTCTTCGGCGCGGGTGCCGGGCTCACCGTCGGGCTGCTGCTCCACGGCCTGGCGGTGCGCCTGCTGGACCGGCGGGCGCACCGCGGGCGGCCGGCCGAGGGCCCGCCGCCGGCCGCGCGGGCCGGTGCGGCGGCGGACCCGCGCCAGGCGGTGCACGCCACCGACTGAGGCACGCCCGCGCGGCACCGGGGCCGCCGCCCCCTCGGCCCCGGCCCACCGCGTCCGGCCGGTGGGCCCCGCCGCGCTCCCGTCAGTGCGCCGCCGACTCCCAGTCCTTGCCGGAGCCGACCGAGACGTCCAGCGGGGCGCGCAGCTCGACCGCGTCGGCCATCTCGCGGCGGAGCAGCTCCTCGACCTGCTCGCGTTCGCCGGGGGCCACCTCGACGACGATTTCGTCATGGACCTGGAGCAGCATCCGGGACTGCAGCTCCGCGGCCCGCAGGGCGATGTCGACCCGCAGCATCGCGATCTTGACGATGTCGGCGGCGGTGCCCTGGATCGGGGCGTTCAGCGCCATCCGCTCGGCCATCTCGCGGCGCTGGCGGTTGTCGCTGTTGAGGTCCGGCAGATAGCGGCGGCGGCCGAGCATCGTCTCCGTGTAACCGGTGGCGCGGGCCTCGTCCACGACGCGGTGGAGGTAGTCGCGCACCCCGCCGAACCGCTCGAAGTAGGTGTCCATCAGCTTGCGGGCCTCGTCGGGCTGGATGCCCAGCTGCTGGGAGAGGCCGAACGCCGACAGCCCGTACGCCAGGCCGTAGGACATCGCCTTGATCTTGCGGCGCATCTCCGGGTCGACCTCGGTCTTGGCGACCGAGAAGACCTGGGAGGCGACGGTGGTGTGCAGGTCCTCGCCGGAGGTGAACGCCTCGATCAGGCCCTCGTCCTCGGAGAGGTGGGCCATCACGCGCAGTTCGATCTGGCTGTAGTCGGCGGTCAGCAGCGACTCGAAGCCCTCGCCGACGACGAAGCCGCGGCGGATCGCCCGACCCTCGTCCGTCCGCACCGGGATGTTCTGCAGGTTGGGGTCGGTGGACGACAGCCGGCCGGTGGCGGCGACGGTCTGGTTGAAGGTGGTGTGGATCCGGCCGTCCGCGCCGATGGTCTTGATCAGGCCCTCGACCGTCGTGCGCAGCTTGGCCTGCTCACGGTGGCGGAGCATGATCACCGGGAGTTCGTTGTCGGTCTGCGCGGCCAGCCAGGCCAGGGCGTCGGCGTCGGTGGTGTAGCCGGTCTTGGTCTTCTTGGTCTTCGGCAGGCCCAGCTCGCCGAAGAGGACCTCCTGGAGCTGCTTGGGCGAGCCGAGGTTGAACTCATGGCCCGCGGCGGCGTGCGCCTCCTTGACGGCCTGCGCGACCGCCCCGGCGAACTGCTGCTCCATCCGCTCCAGCCAGCCCCGGTCCGCGGCGATACCGGCCCGCTCCATCCGGGCCAGCAGATCGCTGGTCGGCAGCTCCACATTGCGCAGCAGATCGGCCGCGCCGACCTCGGCGAGCTTCGTCCCGAACGCCGTGCCCAGGTCGAGGACCGTACGGGCCTGCGCCATCAGGGCGTCCGCCTCGGCCTGCTCGTCCGCGCCGAACGCCAGCTGGCCGTCGCCGGCCGCGGCCGGGGCGAGGTCCCGTCCGAGGTACTCGATGGAGAGGGCGTCCAGCGCGAAGGAGCGGCGGCCGGGCTTGACCAGATAGGCGGCGAGGGCGGTGTCCATCGTCACGCCCTCGATGCGCCAGCCGTGCTCGCCGAAGACCCGCATCAGGCCCTTGGCGTTGTGCATCACCTTCGGGCGCTCGGGGTCGGCGCTCCAGGCGGCGAACGCCTGCTCGTCGGCCTCGTCGAGCTGCGCGGGGTCGAACCAGGCGGCCGGCCCCTGCGGGGTGGCCAGCGCGATCTCGGCCACGCTACCGCTGCCCAGTGTCCAGACGTCGACGGTGGCCACGCCCAGCGGGCCGGTGGCGTGTTCGGCCAGCCACGGGGCGAGTTCGCCGGTGGCCAGGACCGTGCCGTCCACCTCGACGCCGGGGGCCGGCGCGGCCTCCTCGGCGGTCTCCACGGCGCCCGGGTCGACGGCGTGCAGCCGGTCGCGCAGGCCCTGGTTGCGGATCTCCAGGGCGTTGAGGAACACCTTGAGGGCCTCGCGGTCGTACGCCTCGCGGGTCAGCTCCTCGGGGCCGCACGGCAGCTTCACATCGCGCACCATCTCCGTCAGCACGCGGTTGCGCTTCACCGACTCCAGGTGGTCGCGGAGGTTCTGACCGGCCTTGCCCTTGACCTCGTCCACGCGCTCCACCAGTTCCGCGAACGAACCGAACTGGTTGATCCACTTCGTGGCGGTCTTCTCGCCGACGCCGGGGATGCCGGGGAGGTTGTCGGACGGGTCGCCGCGCAGCGCGGCGAAGTCCGGGTACTGGGCGGGGGTCAGGCCGTACTTCTCGAAGACCTTCTCGGGGGTGAACCGGGTCAGCTCCGAGACGCCCTTGGTGGGGTAGAGGACCGTGACGTCGTCGGAGACCAGCTGGAAGGAGTCCCGGTCGCCGGTGACGATCGAGACGTGGAAGCCCTGGGCGACGGCCTGCTCGGTGAGCGTGGCGATGACGTCGTCGGCCTCGAAGCCGTCCACCGCGAAGCGCTTGACCCGCATCGCGTCGAGCATCTCGCCGATCAGCTCGACCTGCCCCTTGAACTCGTCGGGGGTCTTGGAGCGGTTGGCCTTGTACTCCGGATACTCCTCGGAGCGCCAGGTCTTGCGCGAGACGTCGAAGGCGACCGCGAAATGCGTGGGCGCCTCGTCACGCAGGGTGTTCGCGAGCATCGACGCGAAGCCGTAGATCGCATTGGTCGGTTGGCCGGTGACGGTGGTGAAATTCTCCACGGGCAGGGCGAAATATGCCCGGTATGCCATGGAATGCCCGTCCATGAGGAGCAGGCGGGGACGACCGCCCGCCGCCGCCTCGGTGCCGGTCGCTTCGCTCTTCTTCGCTGCCTTTGCTGCCACGCCCCCGATCCTGCCACGGCCCACTGACAATCCCCGCCGCGACGGCCCCGCCCCCGCCCCGCACACCCCTGCCACCGCTCGCCACAGCCCCTGCCGCCCCTCCCCCGCACCCCGGCCGCACTCCCCTACACCGCCCGCCCCGGTCCGTGACAGGATCTGATGCGCACCGCAACGATCCGCCGCGCCGGCGGAGCCAGCACCAGCTCACGGCTCAAGGGAGAGCGCCATGGCAGGCAAGCCGCCCGCGTCGGACCCCGTCCAGGACGCGCCCCAGGTCAGCGCACCCCAGCACTCCGCCGTGGGAATGCCGGCGATCACCAACGCCCTCAAGATCGCCCAACGGCAGATGGGCGTCCGCCGCACCGCCCTGACCCTGCTGCGCGTCAACCAGCCCGACGGCTTCGACTGCCCCGGCTGCGCCTGGCCCGAACCCGACAAGCCGCACACCGCCGAGTTCTGCGAGAACGGCGCCAAGGCCGTCGCCGAAGAGGCCACCCTGCGCCGCGTCACCCCGGACTTCTTCGCCGCGCACCCGGTCGCCGACCTCGCCACCCGCAGCGGCTACTGGCTCGGTCAGCAGGGCCGCCTCACCCACCCCATGTACCTGGACGAAGGCGCCGACCACTACGCCCCCGTCACCTGGGAGCGCGCCTTCGACATCATCGGCGAGGAGCTGACCGCCCTCGACTCCCCCGACGAGGCCGTCTTCTACACCTCCGGCCGCACCAGCAACGAGGCCGCCTTCCTCTACCAGCTCTTCGCCCGCGAGTTCGGCACCAACAACCTGCCCGACTGCTCCAACATGTGCCACGAGTCGTCCGGCTCGGCCCTCACCGAGACCATCGGCATCGGCAAGGGCAGCGTCCTGCTGGAGGACCTCTACAAGGCCGACCTGATCATCGTCGCCGGCCAGAACCCCGGCACCAACCACCCCCGCATGCTCACCGCCCTGGAGAAGGCCAAGGCCGGCGGCACCAAGATCATCTCGATCAACCCGCTGCCCGAAGCCGGTCTGGAACGCTTCAAGAACCCCCAGACCCCGCGCGGACTGGCCGGCGGCGGCACCGCCCTGACCGACCTGTTCCTCCAGGTGCGCCTCGGCGGCGACCAGGCACTCTTCCGCGCCCTCAACCGCGGCATCCTCGACGTGGCGTCGAGCGCCTCCGGCGCGGGCTCCGGCGCCCTCGACGAGGAATTCATCCGCGAACACACCCACGGCTTCGAGGAGTTCGCGCGGGCCGCGAAGGCCGACGGCGACTGGGACGAAACGCTCGCCGCCACCGGCCTGACCCGCGACGAGATCGAACGCGCCCTGGAGATGGTCCTCGCCTCCCGGCGCACCATCGTGTGCTGGGCGATGGGCCTGACCCAGCACAAGCACTCCGTCCCCACCATCCAGGAAGTCGTCAACTTCCTCCTCCTGCGCGGCAACATCGGCCGCCCCGGCGCCGGCGTCTGCCCCGTACGCGGCCACAGCAACGTCCAGGGCGACCGCACCATGGGCATCTTCGAACGGCCCGCCCCCGCCTTCCTCGACGCCCTGGAGAAGGAATTCGGCTTCGCGCCGCCGCGCGAACACGGCCTCGACGTCGTCCGCGCCATCCGCGCCCTCCGGGACGGACAGGCCAAGGTGTTCTTCGCCATGGGCGGCAACTTCGTCTCCGCCACTCCCGACACCGACGTCACCGAAGCCGCGATGCGCCGCGCCCGGCTCACCGTCCACGTCTCCACCAAACTCAACCGCTCGCACGTCATCACCGGCGCCCGCGCGCTGATCCTGCCCACCCTGGGGCGCACCGAGCGCGACCGCCAGGACGGCGGCGAGCAGTTCGTGACCGTCGAGGACTCCATGGGCATGGTGCACGCCTCCCGCGGCCGCCTCGAACCGGCAGGCCCCCACCTGCTGTCCGAGCCCGCCATCGTCGCCCGCCTCGCCCGCCGCGTCCTCGGACCCGACAGCCCCACCCCGTGGGAGGAGTTCGAGAAGGACTACGCGACGATCCGCGACCGCATCGCCCGCGTCATCCCCGGCTTCGACGACTTCAACACCAGGGTCGCCCGCCCCGGAGGCTTCGCCCTGCCGCACGCCCCCCGGGACAACCGCCGCTTCCCCACCGCCACCGGCAAGGCCAACTTCACCGCCGCGCCCGTGGAATACCCCACCGTCCCCGAAGGCCGGCTGCTGCTGCAGACCCTGCGCTCGCACGACCAGTACAACACCACCATCTACGGCCTCGACGACCGCTACCGCGGCATCAAGAACGGCCGCCGGGTGGTGCTCCTGCACCCCGACGACGCCCACGCCCACGGCCTCGCCGACGGCGACTACACCGACCTGGTCAGCGAATGGACCGACGGCAGCGAACGCCGCGCCCCCGGCTTCCGCGTCGTGCACTACCCGACGGCCCGCGGCTGCGCCGCCGCCTACTACCCCGAGACCAACGTCCTCATCCCGCTCGACCACACCGCCGACACCAGCAACACCCCCGCGGCCAAGTCCGTGGTCATCCGCCTGGAGAAGACCCCCACCGACTGACCCCCACCACGGCGGCCGGCACCGCGCCGGCCGCCGGGAACACCCGACCCCGCGCTGAGCGCTCGCTCAGCGGCCTGATAGGAACGGGCACGGATCGACGACGATCACGGGCGAGCGAACGGAGCCGTAGGCATCATGGGTGAGCAGACCACCACCACATTCCCGCAGGAGATCCTCGACCAGTGGGCCGGACTCGGCATCGACCTGCCCGCACTCTTCTCCGCCGGACACCTCGGCGAGCGGATGAGCGTCCAGGTGACCGAGGCCGGACCCGACCGCGTCGTGGGCACCATGCCCGTCGAGGGCAACACCCAGCCCTACGGCCTCCTGCACGGCGGCGCCTCGGCCGTACTGGCCGAAACCCTCGGCTCCGTCGGCTCCATGCTGCACGGCGGCCCCACCAAGCTCGCCGTCGGCGTCGACCTCAACTGCACCCACCACCGCGGCGTCCGCTCCGGCCTCGTCACCGGCGTCGCCACCCCCGTACACCGCGGCCGCTCCACCGCCACCTACGAGATCGTCATCACCGACGAACACGGCAAGCGGGTCTGCACCGCCCGTCTGACCTGCATGCTGCGCGACGTCGACACCGACGCCTACCGCAGCTGACCGGATCAGGACGGCCCACGCCGCCCACCACCACGGCCCCGCCCCCGCCCAGGGTGCGGGGCCGCCCGTCTTTCCGTAACGCTGCGTCACACGCACGCAATACCGCCGCAACCCGCACACCCCGGACCCCGTGCCACCACAGGCCCCTGCCCACTCCATCCGATAGCCGGACGCCCTCCGGCGGTCGCACCGCGCAACCACCCACGGAAGTGCGAGTTCACCTTCCGCGCCGCGTTCGCTCCACCTGTAAGCACCATGACGGCAAAACGCTCATCGCTGGTCATAACAAGAGCGTCACATCCTGGCCAGCGCCTCTGCCGACGCGACGAACACCGCTCTAGAGTCACCGCCAGTCACCGCGCCGCCGGGCGCGCTGCGAGCACGGACCCCTGTACCACCCGTACAGCCCGGCGCGCGAATCGGCCATGCGACAGCCGTGGCCGCGCCAGGGAAAGGACTGATCGTGCGTCACCGTTCCTTGCTCCTCATCACCACCGCACTCACCACCGGCGCCCTCACGCTCACCGCGTGCGGCTCCCGCGGCGACGGCAACAAAAACGGCGAAGGAAAAACCACCGTCGTCATCGGCCTCGACGCCCCCACCACCGGCGAACTCTCCGCGCTCGGCCTGGGCATACGCAACTCCGCCCAGCTCGCCGTCGACATCGCCAACAAGAACAACGAAGTCAAGGGCGTCACCTTCAAACTCCAGGCCCTCGATGACAAGGCACTGCCCAACGTCGGCCAGCAGAACGCCACCAAACTCGCCGGCAACAAGGACGTCCTCGGCATCGTCGGCCCGCTCAATTCCGGCGTCGCCCAGTCCATGCAGCAGGTCTCCAAGCAGAACAACCTGACGCTGATCTCCCCGGCCAACACCACGCCCGACCTCACCCAGGGCCCGGACTGGAAGAAGAACAAGCGCGTCCGGCAATTCCCGACCTACTTCCGGACCGCCACCACCGACGAAGTACAAGGCGCCTTCGACGGCCAGTACGCCTGGGAAAAGGTCAAGGCCAAGAAGGCCTACGTCATCGACGACCAGAAGACCTACGGCGTCGGCCTCGCCTCCTCCTTCAAGGACCAGTTCGCCAAACTCGGCGGAAAGATCGTCGGCACCGAACACGTCAGCCCCGACGACCGCGACTTCAAGGCCGTCGTCTCCAAGGTCAAATCCGCCAAACCCGACCTGGTCTTCTACGGCGGCGAATACCCCGCCTCCGGCCCCCTCAGCCAGCAGCTCAAGGACGGCGGCGTCACCGTCCCCCTCATGGGCGGCGACGGCATGTACAGCGCCGACTACATCAAGCTGAACAAGAAGGCCCAGGGCGACTACGCCTCCTCCGTCGGCAAGCCCGTCGAACAACTCCCCTCCGCCAAGAAATACATCGCCGACTACAAGGCAGCCGGATTCAAGGAGCCCTACGAGGCCTACGGCGGCTCCACCTACGACTCCACCTGGGCCCTCATCCAGGCCGTCAAGAACGTCGTCGAAGCCAACAACGGCAAACTCCCCGACGACGCCCGTAAGAAGGTCACCGACGCCATGAACAAGGTCACCTTCGACGGCGTCACCGGAAAGGTCGCCTTCGACAAATACGGCGACACCACCAACACCATGATCACGGCCTACCAGGTCGAAAAGGGCGACTGGGCCGCCCGCTTCAGCGCCCCGTTCAAGGAATTCGACAAGAGCTGACCCCACCAGCACCACGCACACACCCGGGCCGCGCCAGGACGCCACCAACGACCCTGGCGCGGCCCGCGGCACATCGGGACACCCGAAAACCCCCCGAATTCCCACCCGTGCTTGATCACACCACGGAGGCCCTGCGGTGAGCGAACTGCCGCAACAGCTGGCCAACGGACTCATCCTCGGCGCGATGTACGGACTCATCGCGATCGGCTACACGATGGTCTACGGAATAGTCCAGCTCATCAACTTCGCCCACGGCGAGATATTCATGGTCGGTGGCTTCGGAGCGCTCAGCGTCTACCTCGCCCTCCCCACCGGCACCTCCCTCGCCCTCGCCCTGCCGGTCATGCTCCTCGGCGGCATCGCGGTATCCGTCCTCGTCGGCATCGCGGCGGAACGCTTCGCCTACCGCCCGCTGCGCGGCGCGCCCCGCCTCGCCCCCCTCATCACCGCCATCGGCCTGTCCATCGCCCTCCAGCAAGCCATCTGGAAGTGGTACCCCGACGGCAAACAGGCCCGCGTCTTCCCCCAGTTCAAGGGCCGCGCCCTCGACATCCTCGGCGCCACCGTCCAACGCGGCGACCTCTTCGTCCTCATCGCCGCACCGCTCTGCATGATCGCCCTCGGCTTCTTCGTCGCCCGCACCCGCAGCGGCCGCGCCATGCAGGCCACCGCCCAGGACCCCGACACCGCCAAACTCATGGGCATCAACACCGACCGCATCATCGTCCTCGCCTTCGCCATCGGCGCCGCCTTCGCCGGCGTCGCCGCCGTCGCCTACGGACTGCGCACCGGCGAGGTCCAATTCCGCATGGGCTTCATCATGGGCCTCAAGGCCTTCACCGCAGCCGTCCTCGGCGGCATCGGCAACATCTACGGCGCCATGCTCGGCGGCGTCGTCCTCGGCATCGCCGAAGCCCTCGCCACCGCCTACGTCGAAGACATCCCCGGCATGCAGCAATTCGGCGGCGGAGCCTGGAAGGACGTCTGGGCCTTCGTCCTCCTCATCCTCGTACTCCTCCTGCGGCCACAAGGCCTACTGGGCGAACGCGTCGCGGATCGGGCGTGATACCGATGACCACCACCACCGCAACCACCCCCCGGGGCCTCCTCCCCCTCCCCGAACGCACCGCCCGCCTCACCACCGCCGCCGGCGCCCTCGCCACCACCGCCACCACCGGCCTCTCCTGGACCTGGAGCAGCGACTTCCCCGGCGACCTCACCTACTACGGCTCCCCCGCCGGCCTCCAGATCGTCACCCTCACCGGCGGCCTCCTCACCCTCCTCCTGGCCGCCTCCGCACTCGGCCTGCGCGGCCTGACCTGGCTCACCCCCGCCGGACGCCACGCCCCCACCCTCCTCGCCGCCCTCGCCACCTTCGCCGCGACCTGGTTCACCCTCGGCGCCATCGCCGTCCAACTCGGCGGCCTCGTCAACCTCGAACCCGGCGGCTTCGCAGCCGGCGCCGCCGCACTCCTCACCCTCCTCGGCGCCCTCGCCCTGCCCCCCGACCAGCCCCCCACCGACCCGACCGGCAACCCCTGGCAACGCTTCACCGCGCTCCTGACCGCCAGCCCCCTACGGCCCCGCGGCCGCCCGCTCCCCACCTGGGCCGAGATCCTGACCATCGCCGCCGCGTTCGCCGCCGGACTGATCGCCTTCACCTACGGCATCGACACCGACGACGGCGCCCCCTTCGTCGGCTACCTCCTCTTCATCGCCCTCGCCGTCCCCGCGCTGCACCGCGCCGGACTCATCGCGCGCCTCACCGAACTCACCCACCGACACCGCGGCATCGCCCTCACCGCAGCCTTCCTCGCCGCCGCCAGCTTCCCCCTCACCCAGGACACCGACCAGTACACGATCATCGGTGCCAACATCCTGATCTTCGCGACCGTCGCCCTCGGCCTCAACGTCGTCGTCGGCCTCGCCGGCCTCCTCGACCTCGGATACGTCGCCTTCCTCGGCGTCGGCGCCTACGCCGCAGCCCTCGTCTCCGGCTCCCCCGAATCCGCGCTCGGCCTCCACTTCCCCTTCTGGGCCGCCCTCCTCACCGGAGCCGCCGCCTCCCTCGTCTTCGGCGTCCTCATCGGCGCCCCCACCCTCCGGCTACGCGGCGACTACCTCGCCATCGTCACCCTCGGCTTCGGTGAGATCTTCCGCATCGCCATGCTCAACCTCAACGGCACCACCGGCCCCGACGTCACCAACGGCGCCATGGGCATCCCCAACATCCCCAACCTCGAAATCCTCGGCTTCAACTTCGGCGAAACCCACGACATCCTCGGCATCCCCATCGCCACCTACGGCAACTACTACCTGCTGATGATCCTCGTGACCGCCCTCGTCGTCCTCGTCTTCCGCCGCGCCGCAGCCTCCCGCATCGGCCGCGCCTGGATCGCCATCCGCGAGGACGAAACCGCCGCCGTCGCCATGGGCATCAACAGCTTCCGCCTGCGCCTCCTCGCGTTCGCCCTCGGCGCCGCACTCGCCGGACTCGCCGGCACCGTCCACGCCCACGTCGTCACCACCGCCACCCCCGAACAATTCCAATTCGCCGGACCCCAACCCCCCAACTCCGCCTTCCTCCTCGCCGCCGTCATCCTCGGCGGCATGGGCACCCTCAGCGGCCCCCTCGTCGGCGCCGCACTCCTCTTCCTCATCCCCGCCAAACTCGACTTCCTCCAGGACTACCAACTCCTCCTCTTCGGCATCGCCCTCGTCCTCCTCATGCGCTTCCGCCCCGAAGGCCTCATCCCCGACCGCCGCAAGCAACTCGAATTCCACGAAACCGGTCAACTCGACGTGCCCGACCAACGCCTCCCCGACCCAGCCGCCACCACCGGCGTCACCAAGGCAAAGGCGTGACGACCATGACCACACCACCCACCCTCGCACCCGCCACTGACAACGCCCCCACCGACAACGACCCCGTCCTCCGCGCCGACGGCGTCACCATGCGCTTCGGCGGACTCACCGCCGTACGAGGAGTCGACCTCACCGTCCACCCCCGCGAAATCGTCGGCCTCATCGGCCCCAACGGCGCCGGGAAAACAACCTTCTTCAACTGCCTGACCGGCCTCTACATCCCCACCGAAGGCACCGTCTCCTACAAAGGCACCGTCCTCCCACCCAAACCCCACCTCGTCACCAAGGCCGGCATCGCCCGCACCTTCCAGAACATCCGGCTCTTCGCCAACATGACCGTCCTCGAAAACGTCCTCGTCGGCCGCCACACCCGCACCAAAGAAGGACTCTGGTCCGCCCTCCTCCGCAGCCCCGGCTTCAAAAAGGCCGAACGCACCAGCGAAGAACGCGCCACAGAACTCCTCGAATTCATCGGCCTCGCCCACAAACGCGACCACCTCGCGCGCAACCTCCCCTACGGCGAACAACGCAAACTGGAAATCGCCCGCGCCCTCGCCTCCGAACCCGGCCTGCTCCTCCTCGACGAACCCACCGCCGGCATGAACCCCCAGGAGACGCGCGCCACCGAAGAACTCGTCCTCGCCATCCGCGACAAAGGCATCGCCGTCCTCGTCATCGAGCACGACATGCGCTTCATCTTCAACCTCTGCGACCGCGTCGCCGTCCTCGTCCAAGGTGAAAAACTCGTCGAAGGCACCTCCGACACCGTCCAGGCCGACGAACGCGTCGTCGCCGCCTACCTCGGCGAACCCTTCGAGGGCGCCCCCGGAGAAGCCGAGGCGGCCGAGGTCGCCGCCGCCGAAGCGGCGGCGGACACGGCGGCCGACGCGCCGAGCACCCCCGGCACCACCAAGGGAGAAGCCCCGTGACCGCACTGCTAGAGGTCGAAGACCTCCGGGTCGCCTACGGCAAGATCGAAGCCGTCAAAGGCATCTCCTTCACCGTCGAAAGCGGCCAGGTCGTCACCCTCATCGGCACCAACGGCGCCGGAAAGACGACCACCCTCCGCACCCTCTCCGGACTCCTCAAGCCCAGCTCCGGGAAAATCACCTTCGACGGAAAGCCCCTCACCGGAGTCGCGGCCCACAAAATCGTCGCCCTGGGCCTCGCCCACTCCCCCGAAGGCCGCCACCTCTTCCCCCGCCTCACCATCGAGGAAAACCTGCAACTCGGCGCCTTCCTCCGCAAGGACAAGGACGGGATAGAAAAAGACATCCAACGCGTCTACGAGCTCTTCCCCATCCTCGGGGAACGCCGCAAACAAGCCTCCGGCACCCTCTCCGGCGGTGAACAACAAATGCTCGCCATGGGCCGCGCCTTGATGTCCCGCCCCAAGCTCCTCATGCTCGACGAACCGTCCATGGGCCTCTCGCCGATCATGATGAAGAAGATCATGGAAACCATCCGCGAACTCCGCGAACAAGGCACCACCATCCTCCTCGTCGAACAGAACGCCCAGGCCGCCCTCACCCTCGCCGACCACGCCCACGTCATGGAAATCGGCCGCATCGCCCTCTCCGGCACCGGCCAGCACCTCCTCCACGACGAATCCGTCCGCAAGGCCTACCTCGGCGAGGACTGACCCCACACACGCATGCGGCCCCGCACCGGTCATCACCGGTACGGGGCCGCACGCACAGTCCGCGCGGAGCCGCGCTACTGCTCCTTCTTCTGCTTCTTCTCCTCGGCGTCCTCGATGACCGCCTCGGCAACCTGCTGCATCGACAGCCGCCGGTCCATCGACGTCTTCTGGATCCACCGGAAGGCAGCGGGCTCGGTCAGCCCGTACTGCGTCTGCAGAATGCTCTTCGCCCGGTCCACCAGCTTGCGCGTCTCCAGCCGCTGCGTGAGGTCCGCGACCTCCTTCTCCAGCGTCTTCAGCTCGGTGAACCGGCTCACCGCCATCTCGATCGCCGGTACGACGTCGCTCTTCGAGAAGGGCTTCACCAGATACGCCATCGCACCCGCGTCCCGCGCCCGCTCGACGAGCTCCCGCTGCGAGAACGCGGTCAGCATCAACACCGGCGCGATGCTCTCCTCGGCGATCTTCTCGGCCGCCGAGATACCGTCCAGCACCGGCATCTTCACGTCCAGGATCACCAGATCGGGGCGGTGCTCCCGGGCCAGCTCCACGGCGGTCTGCCCGTCCCCGGCCTCGCCGACGACGGTGTAGCCCTCCTCCTCCAGCATCTCTTTGAGATCCAGACGGATGAGGGCCTCGTCCTCCGCGATCACGACGCGCGTGGTCAGCGGCGGAACGTGCGACTGATCGTCATCGGCGGCGGGCTGCTCGGGCTCGGCGGCGCTCACGGGACTCCTCATTCCGGTCAGGTGGTGCCCCATGAGCCTACCTATCTCCTGTATGTTTGATGCACGGCGGGTCTCCGTTGACCTTCACTTCGAAGGACGCCCCGGTAGCCCAGCGGTAGAGGCGATGGTCTCAAACACCATATAGCGTGGGTTCGAATCCCACCCGGGGCACTTGACCTTCAATTCGAAGGCTTCACGCGCGATGGGTGATCTTCACTCAACCCGGTGAACAATTCTTCGATCCGGCCCGGCGCGGCAAAGATCGCATCAAGCTCGCATGCATGTACGACCGCAGCACTCGCGAGCAGACCCTGGCCCTCGTCGCCCAAGGCCGCAGCCTCAACTCCGTAAGCAAGCAGACCGGCATATCCCGGTACGCCATCCGCTCCTGGCGGACCAGGGTCGAGCCGCTCTCCCGCGCGACGGAATGTCCGCGATGCGAGCCCGAGC
The DNA here is from genome assembly GCF_036352915.1 of Streptomyces bugieae. NCBI lineage: Bacteria > Bacillati > Actinomycetota > Actinomycetes > Kitasatosporales > Streptomycetaceae > Streptomyces > Streptomyces bugieae. Next base: position 8,076 of record NZ_JAZBJP010000008.1, on the reverse strand, counting down.
CACGACCACCGGCGGCCACCGAGGCCTACGCCTATCTGCTCGGCCTCTACCTGGGCGACGGGTGCCTCAGCAAGCAGCCCCGGAACCGCGGGTACGCGCTCCGTATCGCCTGCGCGGACGCCTGGCCCGGGCTCATCGTGGCGTGCCGCGAGGCGGTGAAGGCGGTCCGACCCATGAACAGCGTGTGCATCATCCAGCGCCAAGGATGCGTCATGGTGACGAGCTACAGCCACCACTGGCCGTGCCTCTTCCCCCAGCACGGCCCCGGCAAGAAGCACGAGCGGCGGATCGCTCTCGCACCGTGGCAGCAGGAGATCGTGGACGACCATCCCTGGGAATTCATCCGCGGGCTGATCCATTCCGACGGGTGCCGGATCACCAACCGGACGACGCGGACGGTCGGCGGCGAGCGCAGGCGCTACGAGTACCCGCGGTACTTCTTCACCAACATGTCGGCCGACATCATCCGTCTCTACACCAGCACCCTCGACAGGGTCGGCGTCGAATGGAAGCCGGCGCATCAGGCGCGCAGGGCGGAGAACATCTCCGTGGCCAAGCGCAGTTCCGTGGCCCTCATGGACCAACACATCGGGCCGAAGTACTGACAGGGACGGCAGTCAGGTACCTCGGCCCAGCGGGATCTTGTGCGGGTGGGGCTAGTTGGTGGCGTCGGATTCGCCGATGTGGTGGACGCGGACGAGGTTGGTGGAGCCGGGGACGCCGGGCGGGGAGCCGGCGGTGATGATGACCAGGTCGCCCTTCTGGCAGCGGCCGATCTTGAGGAGCTGCTCGTCGACCTGGGCGACCATCTCGTCCGTGGAGTTGACGGTGGGGCCGAGGAAGGTCTCCACGCCCCAGCTGACGTTGAGCTGGGAGCGGGTGGCCGGGTCGGGGGTGAAGGCGAGCAGCGGGATGGGCGAGCGGTAGCGGGAGAGGCGGCGGACGGTGTCGCCGGACTGGGTGAAGGCGACGAGGAACTTCGCGCCGAGGAAGTCGCCCATGTCGGCGGCGGCGCGGGCGACGGCGCCACCCTGGGTGCGGGGCTTGTTGGCCTCGGTGAGCGGCGGGAGGCCCTTGGCGAGGAGGTCTTCCTCGGCGGCCTCGACGATGCGGCTCATGGTTTTGACGGTTTCGGTGGGGTATTTACCGACGCTGGTTTCGCCGGAGAGCATGACGGCGTCGGTGCCGTCGATGACGGCGTTCGCGACGTCGGAGGCTTCGGCGCGGGTGGGGCGGGAGTTGTCGATCATCGAGTCGAGCATCTGGGTGGCGACGATGACCGGCTTGGCGTTGCGCTTGGCGAGCTTGATGGCGCGCTTCTGGACGATGGGGACGGTTTCCAGCGGCATTTCGACGCCGAGGTCGCCGCGCGCGACCATGATGCCGTCGAAGGCGGCGACGATGTCGTCGATGTTGTCGACGGCCTGGGGCTTCTCGACCTTGGCGATGACGGGGAGGAAGCGGTCTTCCTCGCGCATGATGCGGTGGACGTCCTCGATGTCACGGCCGTTGCGGACGAAGGAGAGGGCGATGATGTCGGCGCCGTAGCGCAGGGCCCAGCGGAGGTCGTCCTGGTCCTTTTCGGAGAGGGCGGGGACGGAGACGGCGACGCCGGGGAGGTTGAGGCCCTTGTGGTCGGAGACCATGCCGCCTTCGATGACGACGGTGCGGACCTGGGGGCCGGCGACGTCGGTGACCTGGAGGGTGACCTTGCCGTCGTCGACGAGGATGCGTTCGCCGGTGGTGACGTCGGCGGCGAGGCCGGGGTAGGTGGTGCCGCAGAGGTGGCGGTCGCCTTCGGTGCCGGGTTCGACGGTGATGGTGAACTCGTCGCCGCGTTCGAGAAGTACGGGTCCTTCGCGGAATCGGCCGAGGCGGATCTTCGGGCCTTGAAGGTCGGCGAGGATGCCGACGCTGCGGCGGGTTTCTTCGGATGCTTTGCGGACCCGGTCGAATCGCGCTTCGTGGTCGGCGTAGGTGCCGTGGCTGAGGTTGAAGCGGGCGATGTCCATTCCGGCTTCGACGAGGGCTTTGATCTGCTCGTACGAGTCGGTGGCGGGTCCCAGTGTGCAGACGATCTTTGCTCGGCGCATGTTTCGACCCTATGACTTACCCGGCGGTAGGGAACTGTAAAGAAGTGACTGCTCAACGAGCGCTTGGTGAAAGGCTGTTGACAAGTAATGGAATGCGCGCGAAGGCGCTCCGATGAGCGGAAATTCGCCCTCGCGCGGTGGCGTCTCAGAGTGCGGGACGGGTCATGGTGAAGCGTGCGTTGACGCTGGCGTAGAGGGTTTGGCGCTGGGGTTCGAGGTCGAGGGCGGGGGCACTTTCCTGGACGGCGGCGCCTCCGTAGCCGGCGAAGGAGCGCATGGCCGGGGCGGCGACGGGTGCGGCGTTCTCGGCGCCGAGGTCGGCGATCTCCAAGAGGGCGTCGAGGCGGGCGCCGAGGGCTTCGGCGTATTCGCGGGCGCGCTGGACGGCCTCGTGCACGGCTTGGGTGCGGGCGGCGCGGTGGGCGGGCGAGTCGGGGCGGAGGTCCCACCAGGGGCCGTCGACGCGGGTGAGGTCGAGGTCGGCGAGGCGGGTGGTGAGTTCGCCGAGGGTGGTGAAGTCGGTGAGGGTGGCGGTGTGGGTGACGCGGCCGCGGTAGGCGCGGACGCGTTCGTGGCGGCCTTTGTCGGTGAGTTCGGGGGTGATGCTGAGGGCGCCGGTTTCGAGCTTTTCGAGGGCTTCGGGGTAGCTCTTGATGAGGGTGAGGGCCTGTTCGTTGCGGCGGGTGAGGTCGGCGAGGGCGGTGGTGCGGTCGGTGCCGCGGGCGGCGACGGTGACGGCGATGCGGGCGATCTCGGGGTCGACTTCGAGAGTGGCTTCGCCGCGTACGGCGAGGCGGGGGGCGTCGGGGGTGCCGTAGGGCAGGGGGCCGGGGTCGGTCATGGGTGGCTCCTCGGGCGGGGTGTGGGTGGGTGGGTGCGGTGGGCGCAGGGTTGCACACCGGGGTGCGGATCGTGGGATTCCGGGCGGCCGGGGGGTGTTGCGGAGGGGGTGACTGGGCCAGAATCTACGCGCGTTGCCACGGGTTGTGGTGGCGCTTGTCCGCGTGGATTCAGGGGAGTTGGGATGTCGCTCGACCGTAGGAAGTTCGTGGGGAGTTCCGTGGTGACGGGGGCCGGGGTGGCGCTCGCGGGAGCGGCCGGGGCGCCGGCGGCCGCGGCGGCGGGGCCGGTGGGGCAGCACGGACGGAGTCATGGTCACCGGCCGGAGCGGTACGCGTTCACGGTGATGGGGACGACGGATCTGCACGGGAACGTCTTCAACTGGGACTACACCACGGACGCGGAGTTCGATGACGCCGATCACAACGACGTGGGGCTGGCGAAGATCTCGACGCTGGTGTCGCAGGTGCGGCGGGAGAAGGGCCGGCGCAATACGCTGCTGATCGATGCGGGTGACACCATTCAGGGGACGCAACTGGCGTATTACTACGCGAAGGTGGACCCGATCACGGATCCGGGCGGTCCGGTGCATCCGATGGCGCGGGCGATGAATGCGATCGGGTATGACGCGGCGGCGTTGGGGAATCACGAGTTCAATTACGGGATTCCGGTGCTGCGGAAGTTCGAGGAGAGTTGTAATTTTCCGCTGCTGGGGGCGAATGCGGTGGATGCCCGGACGTTGCGTCCGGCATTCCGGCCGTATGTGCTGAAGCGGTTGCGGTCGCCGCACGGGCGGGTGGTGACGGTGGCGGTGCTGGGGTTGACGAATCCGGGGATCGCGCTGTGGGACAAGGCGCATGTGCAGGGGAAGCTGGCGTTTCCGGGGTTGGTGGAGCAGGCCGCGCACTGGGTTCCGAAGTTGCGGTCGATGGGCGCGGATGTGGTGTTCGTGGCGGCGCATTCGGGGGCGAGCGGGACGTCGTCGTACGGGGATCAGTTGCCGTATGTGGAGAATGCGGCGGCGTTGGTGGCGGAGCGGGTGCCGGGGATCGACGCGATTCTGGTGGGCCATGCGCATGTGGAGATTCCCGAGCGGCGGGTGGTGAACGAGCAGACCGGCCGGGAGGTGGTGCTGTCGGAGCCGTTGAAGTGGGGGCAGCGGCTGACGCTTTTCGATGTGGTGGTGGAGTGGCGTCGTGGCCGTTGGGAGGTGGGGTCGGTCGGTTCGCGGGTGGTGAATTCGAATGCGGTGGCGGAGGATTCGCGGATCACCGAGCTGCTGCGGGCGGAGCACCGGAAGGTGGTGGCGTATGTGAACCGGGTGATCGGTCGGTCGAAGGCGGAGTTGTCGGCGGCGGATGCTCCGGTGAAGGACGTGCCGGTGCTGGACTTCATTGCCTATGTGCAGGCCGAGGTGGTGCGTAAGGCGTTGGCCGGGTCGGAGTTCGCGGGGTTGCCGGTGGTGTCGCAGGCTTCGTGCTTTTCGCGTGCGGCGCGGGTGCCGGAGGGGGATGTGACGATCCGGTCGATGGCGGCGTTGTACCCGTTCGACAACACGCTGGAGGCGCGGGTGTTGACCGGTGCGCAGGTGCGGGAGTATCTGGAGTTCTCCGCGCGGTATTACGTGCGGACGGCTGCGGGTGGTCCGGTGGATCCGGCGCGGATCACGAATGCGGACGGCATTCCGGATTACAACTATGACGCGGTGCGCGGGCTGTCGTACGAGATCGATATCGCGAAGCCGGCGGGTCAGCGCATCGGGAAGCTGAGCTGGGAGGGGAAGCCGGTGGCGGACGATGCGCAATTCGTGCTGGCGGTGAACAACTACCGGGCGAGTGGGGGTGGCGGTTTTCCGCATGTGGCGGGTGCGCGGCAGGTGTGGTCGACGTCGGACGAGATCCGGAATTTGATCATCAATTGGGTGCAGGAGAAGAAGGAGATCGATCCGTCGGTGTTCGCTTCGGTGGACTGGCGGTTGGTGCGGGACGGGGTGCCGGTGTTTTAGCGGGTCTTTTGGCGGAGGGCCGGCGCTTGGCGGAATTGCCGGTCTGTCGGCGGTGGGGTGCGGCGGTGCCGGTGGCGCCGCCGCGCCCTGTTGTCAGTGGCGGGGGACGAGGGTGCTGCCCTGGTTGGGGATGGTGCGGGTGTGGGGGGCGGGGGGCTGTGGGAGGCCGAACGTGGTGAAGGCGGTGCGGGTGGGGAGGGGGTAGGGGGTGGTGTCGGTGAGGTTGTTGAGGATGGTGGCGCTGCGCCAGGCGGCGAGGCCGAGGTCGGGGGCGCCGACGCCGTGGGTGTGGGTTTCGGCGTTCTGGACGTAGAGGGATCCGGTGACGGCGGGGTCGAGGACCATGCGGTGGTGGGCGTCGATGCGGGGGCGTTCGGCGGCGTCGCGGCGGATGTAGGGGTCGAGGGCGGCGAGCAGGGTGTCCATGCGGCGTTCGCGGTAGCCGGTGGCGAGGACGACGGCGTCGGTGGTGAGGCGGGAGCGGGTGCCTTGCTGGGTGTGGTCGAGGTGGAGTTCGACCTTGGTGGTGCCGACGCGGCCGGCGGTGCGTACGGAGACGCCGGGGGTGAGGGTGGCGTCGGGCCAGCCGCCTTGGAGGGTGCGGCGGTAGAGCTCGTCGTGGATGGCGGCGAGGGTGTCGTGGTCGATGGCCTTGTGGAGTTGCCACTGGGTGGGGACGAGGGTGTCGCGGACGCGTTCGGGGAGGCCGTGGAAGTAGCGGGTGTAGTCGGGGGTGAAGTGTTCGAGGCCGAGTTTGCTGTATTCCATGGGGGCGAAGGCGGGGGTGCGGGCGAGCCAGTGCACGCCTTCGCGGCCGGCGGGGCGGGCGCGGAGCTGGTCGAGGAAGATTTCCGCGCCTGACTGGCCGGCGCCGATGACGGTGAGGTGGTCGGCGGCGAGCAGGCGGTCGCGGTGGTCGAGGTAGTCGGCGGAGTGGATGACGGGGACGGCGGGGGCGTCGGCGAGGGGGCGGAGGGGGACGGGGATGTGGGGGGTGGTGCCGATGCCGAGGACGAGGTTGCGGGCGTGGGTGCGGCCGAGGGCTTCGGCTTCGCCGTCGGCGCCGAGTTGGGTGTAGTCGATTTCGAAGGTTTCGCGTTCGGGGTTCCAGCGGACGGCGTCGATCTGGTGGCCGAAGTGGAGGCTGGGGAGGCTCTCGCTGACCCAGCGGCAGTAGGCGTCGTATTCGGCGCGGTGGATGTGGAAGCGCTCGGCGAAGTAGAAGGGGAAGAGGCGTTCGCGGGTTTTGAGGTAGTTGAGGAAGGTCCAGGGGCTGGCGGGGTCGGCGAGGGTGACGAGGTCGGCGAGGAAGGGGACTTGGAGGGTGGCGCCGTCGATGAGGAGGCCGGGGTGCCAGTGGAAGGCGGGGCGTTGGTCGTAGAAGGCGGTGCGCAGGTGACTGAGGGGGTGGGCGAGGGCGGCGAGGGAGAGGTTGAACGGGCCGATGCCGATGCCGGCGAGGTCGAGGGGCTCGTCGGAGGTGGCGGGGTGGGTGAGGGGGGTTTCGGGGTTGCTGCTCATCGGGGGATGTGGCCTTCCACGAGTTTGAGGAGGGTGGTGAGGTCTCCGGTTTGCGTGTGGGGGTTGAGGAGGGTGGCCTTGAGCCAGAGGCCGGTGGGGGTGGTGGCGCGGCCGAGGACGGCCTGGCCGTCGGTGAGGAGGGTGCGGCGGATGGTGGCGAGGGTGGTGTCGTCGGCGCCGATGGGGCGGAAGAGGACGGTGCTGAGGGTGGGGCGGGAGTGGAGTTCGTAGCGGGGGTGGTCCTCGATGAGGTCGGCGAGGGTCTGGGCGGCGGCGAGGGTGCGGTCGATGAGTTCGCCGAGGCCGCGGCGGCCGAGGGCTTTGAGGGTGACGGCGATTTTGAGGATGTCGGGGCGGCGGGTGGTGCGGAGTGAGCGGTGGAGCAGGTCGGGGAGGCCGGCTTCGGTGTCGTCGTCGGCGTTGAGGTAGTCGGCCTGGTGGGTGAGGGCGGCCAGCGCGCTCGGGTCGGGGACGGCGAGCAGGCCGGCGGCGACCGGTTGCCAGCCGAGTTTGTGCAGGTCGAGGGCGACGGTGTGGGCGCGGGCGAGGCCGGTGAGGGCGGTGTGGTGGGTGTCGCTGAAGAGGAGTGCGCCGCCGTAGGCCGCGTCGATGTGGAAACGGGCGCCGTGGTGGTCGGCGAGGTCGGCGAGGTCGGTGAGGGGGTCGATGGCGCCGGAGTTGGTGGTGCCGGCGGTGGCGGTGAGGAGTACCGGGCCGGTGTGTCCGGTGAGGTTGGCGAGGCAGGTGTGGACGGTGTCGGGGGCGAGGATGCCGTTGGGGGTGGGGAGGGTGAGGGGTTCGGGGAGGCCGAGGAGCCAGGCGGAGCGGTGGATGGAGTGGTGGGCGTTGGCGCCGCAGACGATCTGGAGGGGGCCGGTGTGGGGGCGGCCGGGGGCGGGGATGGCTTCGCGGGCGAGGAGGAGGGCGAGTTGGTTGGACTCGGTGCCGCCGGTGGTGATCAGCGCGTCGGGTTCGGCGGCCTGGGGGTAGACGAGCGCGGCGAGGGCGCGGCTGGTGAGGGTTTCGAGGGTGGAGGCGGCGGGGGCCTGGTCCCAGGAGTCGAGTGAGGGGTTGAGGGCGGCCGCGGCGAGGTCGGCGGCGGTGGCCAGGGCGAGTGGGGGGCAGTGCAGGTGGGCGGCGCAGTGCGGGTCGGCGGGGTCGGCGGCCCCGGCGGCGAGGGTGTGGACGAGGGTGCGCAGGGCGGCGTGCGCGCCGGTGCCGTGGTCGGGGAGGAGAGGGTGGCAGGCGTCGCGCACGGCGCGGGCGACGGTGTCGGGGCCGCCCGGCGGGAGGGGGCCGGCGCGGTCCTCGGCGCCGGTGGTGAGGGCGTCGAGGACGGTGTCGAGGAGCGGGCGGAGTGCGCGGGGGCCGTGGGTGCCGCCTGCGAGGGCGGTGCCGGCAGGGGGCACAGACATGGATGTGCTCTTCTTCAGGGAGAGTTGGGGCGGTGTGCCTGGCCGGTCCGGGTAAGGACGAGCTGTTTAGGCGGCCCTAAGTTACTTTCCCCGTACGGCGCGTATCCACCGGTCGCGGTCATACCACCCGTAAGTGGTACGGGTGTACCGCAGGTGTTCGGGTGCGACCGGGTGCCGTGGCGGGGTGGGGGCACCTGGGGGT